>NZ_LMKI01000014.1:0-136856 GCF_001421425.1 Pseudomonas sp. Leaf15 | reverse complement strand
CACCAGTGCTGGTTACGGCCTTTGCCCCGCCCGCGTTCTTCAACCTTACGATGAACCAGTTTGATGCGCGACAGCGCTACATCGAAGAGGTGGCGGGGCCTCCCACATTGGATCTTTGTCGCTAGCGAAATCTGCGTTCGACGCGATGGCCCTGCTGACAGAGAGCTGAGCAACAAAGCCGATCTACTGTGGGAGCTGTCGAGCTTCAGCGAGGCTGCGAAAGCGGTGGGTCAGGCAACCTACATGTCGCCTGTGCCGCCGCCTTCGCAGCCTCGCCGGGGCTCGACAGCTCCYACATTGGATCTTTGTCGCTAGCGAAATCTGCGTTCGACGCGATGGCCCTGCTAATAGAGAACTGAGCAACAAAGCCGATCTACTGTGGGAGCTGTCGAGCTTCAGCGAGGCTGCGAAAGCGGTGGGTCAGGCAACTAATATGTCGCCTGTGSCGCCGCCTTCGCAGCCTCGCCGGGGCTCGACAGCTCCYACATTGGATCTTTGTCGCTAGCGAAATCTGCGTTCGACGCGATGGCCCTGCTGACAGAGAGCTAAGCAACACAGCCAATCCCCTGTGGGAGCTGTCGAGCTTTAGCGAGGCTGCGAAAGCGGTAGGTCAGGCAACTAATATGTCGCCTGTGCCGCCGCCTCGCCGGGGCTCGATTACTTCACTTGCAACACGATCTTGCCAATATGATCCCCGCCTTCCATCCGTGCATGGGCCTGGGCGGCGTCGGTGTATGCGTACACTTTGTCGATGATCGGCAGGCAGCGCCCGGCGCACAGCACCGGCCAGATGTATTCGTGCAGTTGCTCAGCGATTGCGGCTTTCTCGTCCTTGGTGCGAGCGCGCAACAAGGAACCGGTGATGACTGCGCGTTTACCGAGGATAGTCAGCAGGTCGACGTCATTGGCTTTGCCGCCGCCGAGGAAGCCCAGCATCACCAAGTGCCCGTCCATTCCCAGGGCCTTGAGGTTGTTGTTCAGGTAGGAGGCTCCCATGATGTCGAGGATCACGTCGACGCCTGTGTCGCCGGTCTTCTTGGCGATGACCTCGGCAAAGTCCTGCTCGCGGTAATTGATCGGTTCGGCGCCCAGTTTGGCAATCGCCGCGCATTTGTCGGCACTGCCGGCGGTGGCGAACGCCTGGATGCCGAACTCCTGGCAGAGCATCAGCGCGGTGGTGCCGATGCCGCTGGTGCCGCCGTGGATCAAGGCGCGTTGGCCTTTGTGCGCGCCACCCAGGCCGAACAAGTTGGCCCAGACAGTGAAAAAGGTTTCCGGCACGGCAGCGGCTTGAATCCAATCCATGCCTTCAGGCACCGGCAGGGCCTGGCTGGCGGGTACGGCGCAGAACTGTGCATAGCCGCCACCATTGGTCAGGGCACAGACCTTGTCGCCCAGGCTGTATTCACTGACGCCGTCGCCCAGCGCAACCACTTCGCCGGCCACTTCCAGGCCCGGTATCGGGCTCATGCCGGGTTTCATCGGGTATTTGCCGGCGCGTTGCAGGGCATCGGGACGGTTGACCCCGGCGGCGTGCACTTGAATCAGAATCTCGCCGGGGCCGGGTGAGGGCACTGCAACCTGACGAGGCTGAAGCACCTCAGGGCCGCCGAAGGTGGTGATTTCAATCTGGGTCATGTCGTGGGGCAGAGTCATGTTTACGTTTCCTGTAGCGATGAGCGTATGAAGTGGGACCGCAGCCTGGGGTGGTTGATTCAACCGGGGTAGTTTGTGTGGCGCCCAGCATAACCGGCTCGGCGCCATAAGGTCAGCACAGGCTTGCAAGCTCGGGCTCGGCTCTGCGGACACAATCGACGTCGGTTTCTTTTATGGACGTTGCAGATGAATGAATCAAAAAGTCAGGCGCTTGGGCTGCTGTTTCTGCGAGTCAGTGCATCGCTGTTCTTGCTGTGGGTGCATGGGCTGCCCAAACTGCTCCACTACAGCCAGCAATTGACGCTGATCGAAGACCCGTTCCACCTGGGCGCCAATGTCACGTTGTGCCTGGCGATTGGCGCTGAAGTCGTCTGCCCGTTGCTGATTATCGCCGGGGTCTGGGTGCGCCTGGCCTGTTTGCCGATCCTCGCTGTGCTGCTGGTGGCGTTGCTGGTAGTGCACCCGGAGTGGTCGCTGTTTGAAGGGCAGTTTGGATGGCTGCTGTTGATCCTGTTTTCCAGCATTCTGATCGCAGGGCCCGGTCGCCTGGCACTTGGTCACGCTTGAGCCTGAACAAAAAAAGGCCGGGCAAGCCCGGCCAAAGAAAGGAGAGGGTGACGCCGCTGCTTCAGCGGTTGAGGAAGGCCAACAGGTCTTCGTTCAACTGCTGGGTGTGAGTGGCGGCAAAACCATGCGGCGCATCCTTGTACACCTTCAATTGCGCGCCTTTTATCATCTGCGCCGCCACTTTGCCGGTGGTCTCGAACGGCACGATCTGGTCGCCATCACCGTGGATCACCAGGGTCGGCACATCGACCTTGGCCATGTCCGGGCGAAAGTCGGTTTCGGAGAATGCCGTGACGCAATCAACCGTCGATTTGAGCGATGCCAGCAAGGCAATCTGCAAGGTCTGGGTGAGCACGCCCGGCGAGACCTTCTGCCCCTGGTTGATGCCAAAGAACGGGGTATTGAAATTGCTGATAAATTGCGCGCGGTCCTTCAGCAGCCCGGCCTTGATACCGTCGAATACATCGGTGGGCACACCTTGCAGGTAGTCCGCTTTCTGACCGAAGATCGGCGTCACGGCACCCAGCAATACCAAGCCGGCTACACGTGCGTTGCCATGGCGAGCGATGTAGCGAGCAACGTCGCCGCCGCCCATGGAGAAGCCCACCAGGGTCACGTCGGTGAGGTCCAGGTGTTCAATCAACTGGGCAATATCGTCGGCGAAGGTGTCGTAGTCATTGCCGGTCCAGGGTTGGTCGGACCGGCCAAAACCACGGCGGTCGAAAGCGATGGTGCGAAAGCCGCGGCTGCTCAGGTATTCCATCTGGTATTCCCACATATCGGCATCCAGCGGCCAGCCGTGGCTGAACAATACCGGTTTACCGCTGCCCCAGTCCTTGAAGTAGATCTGGGTGCCGTCTTTGGCAACGAATGTGCTCATGCTTAACTCCTTGGTTGAGGGGGATGACTGCGCGTTACTATTGCCCTGCGCGTGTCGAAGGGCTTGTACACTTGTGCTTGCTTGGGTTTACCAGCTGAATTTGAGCTCGACTCCCAGGTAATTGCTGTCGTCACCACCGGCCTCGCGCAGGGTGCGGCCCACCGCGTAATGCACGGCTTCGACCGCGCCGGCAAGGTTCGCTGTGAAGGCATAGTCGGTGCGCAACTGAGCGTAGGCGCCGGTCCAGCGTTCGCCTTGGCCTGCAGTGCCGGCCACGGGCAAGTTCGGTTGGGTATAGACCGCGTCGTCGGTGGTCTGTCGCCAGAGCAGACCAATGGCAGTCTGTACGCTCATTTTGGCAAGGGGCTTGACGGTGATCGACGGTTTGACGTGGATCAGGTTGCTGTAGCCCGTATAGCCGGCCAGTGAAAAATAGTAGCCGTTGGGAAACAGCGGGTTGAACGTGCCGACGGTAGCGTCACCCGCTTTGCGGTCGCCGGAAGCGATATCCAGTTGCACGCCGAGCCGTGGTTGCCATGCCAGGCCCTCAAGCGTATAGCCCGTGCGGCTGCCGGCGGCCCACGCCCGAATCGACTTGCTCCCCACCGACCCCCTTTGCAGCATCGCCTCGATGTCCCAATCGAAGCCCTGGGCCGCGCCGCCCAGTCGGGCGTCGAACAGCTGGCGGGTTTCCTCGCCGTCGGCGTCCAGATAATGCGCAGCGCTGCGTTCATACACGCCGTAGTAGGCCGACAACTCATTGCTGCCGCCCACCAGTCGCTCGACCCGCAGCAGGTGAAAGCGTGCGTCGCTATTGGAGCGGTCGTCGAAATGTCTCTCGTCCTGATACTGCACCGGCTGGCTGGCGATTGCGATAAAACGCCAATGGGTGGTTTCCCAGTCGGCCCAGAGCGCATCGAACGACTGGCGCACATTCGGCCCATCCCGCGACGAGATAAACCGCTGCAAGTCGAAGGCGAAGTCCTGGCGGCCGATACGGCTTTTGAATGTCCCGCTGCTGAAGGTGTTTACGTACTCTGCAAACGCCAGCCGCAAGTCGACACGGTTTTGATCGGCACCCCCCACCGTGGTTTTGTCGTACGCCCGAGCATCTTCGAGTTGGGTGAACACCCGCCAGTTTTCGTCCAGGTGCAGGTCCGCGTGGACCTCAAAGCGCTGGATCAGGTAGCGATCACGCTTCACATCGCGCACGCCGAACCCACTGGCATCGTTCATCTCGAAACGTTCGCGCAAGCTCGCGCCCAACGACAGGTACGTCATCGGGTTGGCGCTTGACAGCGGGATGTACTTCAAATTGTCCAACGGTTGTGTGCGCAGCAACGGGTCTTGCAGCACCGACCAGTTTTCCTGCCAGCGATTGGTTTTGAGCACCGGACGGGTGGCTTGCTCCTCGGCGTGGGCGCTGGCGGTGAGCAGCGGCCACAGCACGGCCAGGCCCCAGGGGGTACGACGATTCATTTTGCCGCGCTGAGCTGGTGAATTTCCGCGACGTATCCACCGGGAAATTCGACCATTGCGCTGCGCCGCCCTTTGCTCGCGAACGCCGGTACCAGCACAGTGGCGCCGGAGCCTGTGGCTTTGGCCAGGGTGGCCGTCAGGTCGTCGACTTGGTAACCGGTGGTCTCATGGCCGAACGGGTAGGGCAGTTGGCCATTGGTCACCAGCACGGCCATGCGGCCGAACGGCGATTGCAGGTCGACACGCCGGTAAAGGCCGCCCTGGCCGATATCGATACCCGGCGCGTGTTTGTCGTCAGCCAGGACCTTGCCATGGGAAAAGCCGAGGAACGCTTTGATAAACGCCTCGGCCCGCTCGGCAGGCAGGTAGACGCGGTTTTCCGGCACCGTCTGGAACCCTGCGTAGTTCGGGGCCTGGGTGTGCCAGTAGAGCTGCATGTTCACACCGCCTGGCCACTGCACCACGGCATCGCGGCCGATAGGGTCGGGAAAGTCACTGACAATCACGGCCGCACCATTTTCCCGCGCGGCCTTGAGGGCCACGTCCATGTCCTTGACCAGATAACCGTTGCGCTCCTGGCCAAACGGATGCGGTATGGGGGTGCTGAAGCCGAACAGTGACACCGTACCGACCGGCGTCTGCAACAATTGCGAGGTGGTACTGCTTGGCACTGGCAGTACGTTCACCACCACCTGTGGGGTGCTTTTGCCACCGAAGGTCGCCAGAAAGCTCGTGGCAAAGCGGTCCACATCAGCCGGTGCCACGTAGACGTGGCTGGTGTCGTACTGCGGCGCCACTGCCACGCTCGGGGTTGCCGCAAACGCGCTGTTCATCATGGCCCCGGCCAACAGCGTCAATGCCAGGCTTACCCTATTCGCTTTTCTACCCATGCCTGCTCTCCAGCCGATTTTGGAAAGTCAGAAGCTTAGGCGGCCTGCCTGGATGCGAATTGTATGGACGTGCTTGATGGCGCACTGGAGGCTGGAAAGTCCCAGGGCATGACCGCTGCGTTTTTCAGCGCGCAACCCTCTTTATGATCACGCCACCTTAATAATCTTCGACACCAACTCGACCACCGTCTTGGCCTGCAACTTTCTCATCAAGCGCGCGCGGTGCACCTCCACCGTGCGATGGGAGATCGCCAGGCGCAAGGCGATTTCCTTGGACTTGAGGCCATTGACGATGTGCATGGCGATTTCCCGCTCCCGTGGCGTGAGATCGCCGGTGCCCTGGTGCGTGCGGTCCAGGCGCTCGAAGTGCCAGATCATCAGCTTGAACGGGTCTTTGGGCGTGAGGGTGTAGCCGTGGGACTTGGCCCAGAACACTTCGCCGTTGTGGTGCTGCATGAAACGCTCGTCGGAGTAGAAGCCGTTTTCGCTTTCCAGCAGCCATTCATGGCTGCGCTTGCCAATGGCGTGGTAGTCCGCCTGGGAAGGGTAAATCAGCAGCGTCAGCTGGTTGACCAATGCGTCGCGCGAATAGCCGAACAACTGCAGGAAGGCCTCATTACAGTCGACCATTACGCGGTTGCGGGTGACCAGTTGCGGCGCGGGGGAGAGTTGGAACGCCAGGCGTTCTATGTCGTGGAACTGCTGTGCAAACGCGTTCATTGGGCATCCTGCCTCGTCGCTTTTCTCAACTGGGGCTACTTAGCCATGTAAGTAGTTGCACGAATTGGCGCGCGCCCAACGGTGGGTCATTGTAGGTAAATGTCCGCACCAAAAATAGAAGAAATTGATTATGTCAGCTGATTGCGTCTCCATTGTTGCTGCCGGTCATTCACGTTTCGGTCGCCTTGAAGGCACCCGCCTGGAGGATCTGATCGTACAGGTTACCCGCGAAGCCCTGAAGGACGCGGCAATTGACGCGAGCGAGATCGACGCGTTGTTCCTTGGCCACTTCAATTCGGGGTTGGTGCCCGATGGGTTCCCGGCTTCGCTCCTGTTGCAGGCCGACCCTGGGCTGCGCTTCAAACCGGCGACCCGCTGTGAAAACGCCTGCGCGTCCGGTTCGGCGGCGATCCTGGCCGGGGTCCAGGCGATCCTGTCCGGCAGCGCCGAGCTGGTACTGGTGGTGGGCGCCGAAAAGATGACCCACACCACCACCGCCGAGGTGACCCAGGCCTTGGCCGGTGCCGGCTATCAGAACGACCCGGCCGAAGCAGGCTTGAGTTTCCCGCAGCTGTTCGGCCGTGCGGCGCGTCAGTATGCCGAGCGCTACCACTGCCCGCTGGGCTCGATGGCGGCCATCGCCACCAAAAACCACTCCAATGCCATGGCCAACCCGCTGGCGCAGATGCACCGGGTGATGGATTTCGAACACTGCAACAACGTGTCCCAGAGCAACCCGTTTGTGGCCGATTCGCTGCGCCTGACCGATTGCTCGTTGATCAGCGACGGCGCCGCCGCGATCATCCTGGCTTCGCCCAAGCGTGCGCGGGCGTTTCGTCGTGATGTGCAGATTCGCACACTGACCCAGGTCAATGATTGCCTGCCGATTGCCCAGCGCGACATCCTCGCCTTTGAAGGCCCGCAACGCGCGATCCATACGGCGTTGCGCGGGGCGAATATCACCCTGGCCGACCTGAGCTTCGCTGAGGTGCATGACTGCTTCACTATCGCCGAGCTGCTGATCTACGAAGCCATGGGCCTGGCGCCCAAAGGCGAGGGGCACCGTGTGCTTGACAGCGGCGTGGTGCGCGCGGGCGGGCGGTTGCCGGTGAACCTGTCCGGCGGGCTCAAGGCCAAGGGGCATCCGGTGGGCGCCACCGGCGTGTCGATGCATGCCCTGGCGTTTCGCCAATTGACCGGCGAGCCGATCGGCCTGGCAGTGCCTAACCCCGAGTTCGGCTTGGTGTTCAACATGGGCGGGATGGCCGTGGCCAACTATGCCTCGGTGCTGCACGCGCGTCGGAGCTGAGCCATGAACATTGCCAACTGGCTGCACGACACCCAGCGCCGCGACCCGCAACGCCCGGCGTTGTTTGAGGGCACGCGGCACGTCGCCGACTACGCGACCTTCACCGCCCATGTCCGTCAACGCGCCGCGCAACTGGTCGATCAATATGGCCTGGTGCCGGGCGATGCGGTGGCGCTGTTGATGAAAAACAGCTGCGATTACCTGGAAGTGCTCTACGCCGTGTGGTGGCTGGGCGGCGTGGTGGTGCCGATCAACGCCAAACTGCATCCGGCAGAAGCCGCGTGGATTGCCACCGATGCCGAGGCCCGCTTGATTTTTACCGACGGTGGCCGGGTCTTCGCGTCATCCCGGGACTTGCCTGCGCGCTGCAAGGAACTGGACGCTCACACGCTGCCGCCGACCCGTGGCTGGCCGACCCTGGAGCAGCCGGTGCCGCGCCAGGATCAGGACCTGGCCTGGCTGTTCTACACCTCCGGCACCACCGGGCGTTCCAAGGGTGTGATGCTGTCCCACGGCAACCTGGTCGCCATGTCACTGTGTTACCCCACGGATGTCGACCCGGTGAGTGTCGACGACGCAGCCGTGTATGCCGCGCCGATGTCCCACGGGGCGGGGCTGTATAACTTTATCCATGTGCGCTGCGGTGCACGGCATGTGGTGCCGGCTTCCGGTGGTTTTGATGCCGGCGAGTTGTTTGGCCTGGCTACGGAGCTGGGCAATGTATCGCTGTTCGCCGCGCCGACCATGGTCAAGCGCATGGTCGAGCAGGCGCGGCGCCAGGGTTATGGCGGCGACGGCATCAAGACCATCGTCTACGGCGGCGGGCCGATGTACCTGGCCGACCTGTGCGAGGCGCTCGACACCTTCGGCGCACGCTTGGTGCAGATCTACGGCCAGGGTGAAAGCCCGATGACCATCAGCGTATTGCCCCGCGCCCTGATCGCGGACCGCCAGCGCCCAGGCTGGTCAACCCTGGCAGCCTCCGTTGGCCACGCGCAAGCCTGTGTTGAAATCCGTATTCTGGATGCTCGGCACCAACCGCTGCCGACCGGCGAGCGGGGTGAGATCGCCGTGCGCGGTGCCACGGTGATGCAAGGTTATTGGCGCAACCCGCAGGCCACCGCGCAAACCCTGGTCGATGGCTGGTTGCTCACCGGCGACATCGGCTTTCTCGACCCGGCCGGCTACCTGACCCTCACCGATCGCTCCAAAGACGTAATCATCACTGGCGGCAGCAATGTGTACCCGCGTGAAGTCGAGGAAGTGCTGGTGCAGCATCCCGAGGTGTCCGAGGTGTGTGTGGTCGGCGAGCCGGACGCGCAATGGGGCGAGTCCGTGGTGGCTTTTGTGGTCACGCGCAGCGGGCAGGCATTGGATGAGGCCGAACTCACCGCGTGGTTTCTGCAGCGCATGGCGTCATTCAAGAAACCCAAAAAGTATGTGTTCAGGGCCGATTTGCCGAAGAACAGCTACGGCAAAACCCTCAAGACCGACTTGCGGCAGTGGTTGAAAGCAGCGAGTATCGCCGCGCTTTCCTAGCTTTTCATGGACAGAACAACCGACAAGGAGTCCCTTCGATGGGCAATACAGCGCAAGACACGCAGCGCAAGCGCCGCCGTGCATTTCTCGGTGCCACCTCGGGCCACCTGATCGAGTGGTATGACTATGGCGTCTACGGCTTTCTCGCCGTGTACATCGGCCAGGCGTTTTTCGTCTCTGATGACCCCACCACCAGCCTGCTCGCGAGTTTCGCGGCGTTCGCCCTGAGCTTCTTTATCCGGCCTCTGGGCGGGCTGTTCTTCGGCCCGCTGGCGGACAAGATCGGCCGGCGCAAAACCCTGATCATGGCGCTGGTGATGATGTCCGGCTCCACTGTGCTGCTGGGCTTGCTGCCCACTTACGCAACCCTGGGCATCGCCGCGCCGATCCTGCTGATTCTGGTGCGCTGCGTGCAGGGCTTTTCGGCGGGCGGCGAAATCGGCACGGTCACCAGCTTTATCTCCGAATACGCCGGCCCCGGCCGCCGCGGTTTTGCCACGTGCTGGTTGATGGTCACCGCCGTACTCGGCCTGCTGCTGGGTGGCGCCGTGGCGAACGGCATGACCTGGATTCTGGGCGCCGACACGATGCAGGAATGGGCCTGGCGCGTGCCGTTCCTGATCGCGGCGCCGCTGGGTTTTATCTCCATGTATATCCGCCTCAAACTCGAAGACAGCCCGGAGTTTCTGGCCCTGCAGCGCGCCGGGCAAACCTCCCGCGCGCCGCTGCGCGAGGTCTGGCAGTGGAAACGCGCCATCGCCCTGGTGTTCTTCATCATCACCTTGCACAGCTCGATCTTCTATCTGGTGCTGACCTTTGCCTCGACCTACATGGCCAAGATCCTCAAGTTCGACAGCGGCACCACCTTGCTCTATGTGTTTGTCGCCAGCTTCTCGGCGGCATTCGTGATGCCGTTTGGCGGCGCCTTTACCGACAAGTACGGGCGCAAGCCGTTCCTGATGGTGATCGGCACATTGGCCACGCTGGCGATGTTCTGGCTGTTCAAGTCGGCGCCTACCGCCACGCCGGCGTCGTTCTTTGCGCCGTTGATGGCGGTGGCGATCCTGTTTGGGCTCTACGCCTCATCCACCTACGCGCTGATGAGTGAGTTGCTGCCGACGCGCATCCGCTCCACCGGGATTGCCGTGGCCTATAACGTGCCGGTCGCGGTGTTTGGTGGCAGCGCGCCGCTGATCTCCACCTGGCTGATCAAGGTGACGGGCGACATCACTTCACCGTGGTACTTCTACGTGGCCACCGGTGTGGTGTCGCTGATTGCCCTGGTGGTGTTGCGCAAAGAGGACTTTGTTGCCAGCGGTAGCCCGGTGGTTGTGGCGCCCGCAACGGCAGCGCTGGCCTGATTGCTCAGGGGCGTTGGGGTTTGACCGACGTCCTGTTTCGTGTGTGTTGTAATATATTGAGACAACCCCGCCAGTCTCCGCTGACTGCGCCACGAAACAGAGTGAATTGTGATGCAGGCCACCCGCTTGACCTTGATTTGCCATGCCGTCACGCCGCTGCAAAAGTACGGGCGTTTCCCCGATGACGAGTCTGTGGCGATGGATTGGCAAGGTGCGGCGTTATCCCTGGCCGGGCGTTTCAAGAAAACCCTGCGGTTAGTCAGCGCGCCCGAGGCCAGAACCCGTCAGACGGCGGGCCTGTTCGGTGCCGAGGCGCAGATCGAAAATGCTTTGCGTGACGTTGATTTCGGCGCCTGGAAAGGCCAGGCCATTGATCAGTTGGCCCCGGACGTGTTGGCGGCCTGGATGACCGACAGCACCGCCGCCCCCCATGGCGGTGAATCGGTAGAGCAGCTCTGTACGCGGGTTGGGCACTGGATAAAATCCCTCGAAAGCCACCCCGGCCATGTCGTGGCCGTCACCCACCCCTTCGTGATCCGCGCCGCTCTGCTGTACGTCATGCAGTTCCCGGCCTCAATGTTCTACCGCATTGACGTCGAGCCGCTGTCCGCCACCGAGCTGCGCTTTAACAATGTGTGGCGCCTGCGCCTGGAAACTCACGCCTGACCCTATGAACGTGGCAAAATCCACGCCCCGCAATGAGAGCCCCCCATGAAACGCATCCTGATCATCGGCATTGGCGCCGGCAACCCTGACTACATCACGATGCAGGCCGTAAAGGCGCTGAACCGCACCGACGTGTTTTTCCTGATGGACAAGGGCCAGAGCAAAGACAAGTTGATCGACCTGCGCCGCGAGATCTGCGAGACCTACATCACCGAGCCCGGTTACCGTTTCGTCGAGGCCGATTGCCCCGAGCGCGTGCGCGGTGATATCGACTACACCACCGCCGTGCAGGACTTGAACCGCGACAAACAGCAGACGTTCGAGCGCATGATCAACGAGCACATGGCCGACGGTGAAGTGGGCGCTTTCCTGGCCTGGGGCGACCCGGCGCTGTACGACAGCACCATTCGCATCCTGCAGGCGATTCTGGCCAGCGGCCGTTGTACGTTTGAGTTCGAAGTGATCCCCGGCATCACCAGCGTGCAGGCCCTGGCGGCCCAGCACAAGGTGGCGCTCAACCGCATCGGCCGCTCCATCGAGATCACCACCGGGCGCCGGCTGGCGGCGGGGCAGGCGAGTGATGCCGATACCTTGGTGGTGATGCTCGATGCCGAGGACTCCTACCGCACTGTGGCCGATCAGGATTTGGATATTTATTGGGGCGCCTATTTGGGCACGCCGGATGAAATTCTTATCAGCGGCAAAGTCAGCGAAGTGGCCGACGAAATCCAACGGGTGCGCAAGGCCGCGCGCCTGGAAAATGGCTGGATCATGGACACGTATCTGTTGCGCAAACCCTGAGGTTGATGCCCATGTTCAAACATTTAGCCCTGGCGCTGGCGTTAGTCGCCGGTGCCGCCCACGCCGATGATGCCTTGCACACCGACTTGCCCTTGGCCTACCTGGAGCAGACGCAGAGTGATGCGCGCAACCAGCCACTGGTGATCTTCCTGCACGGGTTTGGCAGTAACGAGGAAGACTTGTTTGGTATCAAGGACGCGTTGCCGTCCACCTGGACCTATGTGTCGGCCCGCGCACCGATGCCGGTGGACCCCAGCGGTTATCGCTGGTTTGCCAGAAAAACCGGTGAAGGCGACTACGACGGCGAGACCGCGGATTTGCAACGCAGCGCCAAGCTCATTGAGGACTTTGTCAGCAAGGCCACGGCCAAGTACCACACCCAAAGTGATCGGGTATTTTTGGTGGGGTTCAGCCAGGGCGCGATCATGGCCTATGAAGTGGGCCTGCGAAAGCCTGCCATGGTGCGCGGGATTGCGGCGCTGAGTGGCAGCGTGTTGCCGGTGCTCAAGGCTGAACTCAAGCCTGATGAGTCATTGAATAAGCTGGCGATTTTTATCGGCCATGGCACCCTGGACCAGGCGCTGCCGTATGCGTCGGCCACCCGCGCCAATGAGGTGTTGCTGGGGCTGGAGTTGAAGCCTGAGTTTCATGGGTATGTGGGCATGCCGCATACCGTGAGCGAGGCTGAGATACAGGACCTCAAGGCTTGGCTGGAAAATAGCCTGAAGTGATCGTTCCCACGCTCTGCGTGGGAATGCCTCCTGTGACGCTCCGCGTCACGCCTCTTAACAGCAGACGCGGAGCGTCAAGGGCTGCATTCCCACGCAGAGCGTGGGAACGATCGTTGTACTACTTGCCGCCGGTAATCTGCTTCACCAGTTCAGCATGGCCCTTCACGTCATCCGCCCGCGAAATCGCCTGGATCACCAGCAGATGGTTGCCCGAACCGCCGAGGAACGTGGAGTTCAACGTCTTGCCACCGCCCTGGGTCGCGGTGCTGTCCACCTGGCGCAGGCCCAGGCCTTTGAAGGTCAGCTTCTTCTCGTTTTGCTTCTTGAAGTCGGGCAGGGCAGCGCTCTGGTCCTTGACGAAGTCCGCCACGGCGCCATCGAGGAACTGCGGGTCATTGTCCTTGATGCTTGCCCCGTCGTTACGCACGGTTTCGGCGACGATCACCACACTTTTCGTGGTCGCGTTGGCGTACAGCGTGCCTTGAGTGTCGGCGGTGCCATCCTCGACCTTGCCGGTTGGCAGCGTGTCAGCGACGAACGCCTTGGGCAGGTTGAAGGTGAATTTGCCGCCCAAGGTCGAGATGGTCTGGGTGGCAGGGGACTTGCTGGCGGCGAACACGCTACCGGCGGTAAGCGCAAGGGCCAGCAGGACGGCGGTCTTGGTGAAAGTGGCCATGAAGCGCTCCAAGGATGAACGAAATTGCGGCGTATTCTGTCAGAAATTTCGCAATGTCGTTCATCCGTAAGCTCACACCTTGTCGGACTCCTCCTCAAGTCGGTCCATCTCAAACAGCCGCGCCAGTTCCGTGCGGGCTTCCTGGGCCGATTGCAATACTTTGGCCGCGTCGTCATACACCGCGTGCTGAGCGGCGAGTAACTGATGGTCGTGGTTTTTGAATCGATCGATGCGCGCGTCGGCCTGGGCCTGGCTCAAGCCCAGGCCGACCAGGGTGCGCCGGCTCATTTCCAGGCTGGAGTAGAAGGTCTCGCGCACCGGCGAAGCGTCCAGGTCGACCAGGCGATGAAAGTGCTGGCGGTTGCGCGCGCGGGCGATGATTTTCATGTGTGGGTAGAGGCTGCGCACCAGGGCGGCGGTCTTGATGTTGATCTCCGGGTCGTCCATGGCGATCACGAAAAACTCGGCCTGGTCGACCTTGGCCGCATGCAGGATTTCCGGGCGCTGCGGGTCGCCGTAAAACACCGGCATGCCGCCGAAGCTGCGGGTCAGCTCGATGGTTTCCACCGAGGTGTCGAGGGCAATAAACGAAATGTTCTGCGCGCGCAGAATCCGCGCGACGATCTGGCCCATACGACCCATGCCGGCGATCACCACGCGGGGCGCATCGCTTTCGATGGTGCGGTATTCCTCCGGCACTTCCACCGACTTGGCCTTGGGCTTGAACAGCTTGGGGCACACCAACAGCAGCAGCGGCGTCACGGCCATGGACAGGGTGATGGTCAGTACCAGCACATCGTACAGGTGCGGCTCGAACAGGCCCTGGTCGCGGCCGATCTTGAACACCACAAAGGCGAATTCACCGCCTGCGGCCAGTACCACACCGAGGCGCAAAGCGCTTTCGCGGTTCAGGTCACCCACCCACCGGCCCACGGCGTAGAGCAGCGGCAGTTTCAGGCCGATCAGCAGCAGGGTCAGGCCGATCACCATCAGCGGCGTGCTGAGCAGCAGGCTGAGGTTGGCGCCCATGCCCACGCTGATAAAAAACAGGCCCAGCAGCAGGCCCTTGAAGGGCTCGATCTGGGATTCCAGTTCGTGGCGGTATTCCGAGTCGGCCAGCAGCAGCCCGGCGAGGAACGCACCGAGCGCCATGGACACACCCACCAGTTCCATCAGCCAGGCGGTGCCGATCACCACCAGCAGCGCGGTGGCGGTGGACACTTCGCGCAGGCCGGTCTTGGCGACGATGCGAAACACCGGGCGCAACAGGTAACGCCCGCCGATGATCACCACGGCAATGCTGCCCAGAATCTGCAGCACGTGTTGCACGCCCTGGGCTTCGGTCGTCGGGTGATCACTGCCGGCCAGCAGCGGCACCATGGCGATCAGCGGGATCGCTGCGATGTCCTGGAACAGCAGGATGGCAAAGGCCAGGCGCCCGTGGGGCTGGTTGAGTTCCTTGCGTTCAGCCAGGCTTTGCAGGCCAAACGCCGTGGAAGACAGTGCCAGGCCCAGGCCCAGCACGATTGCGCTGTTCCAGGGTTGGCCAAACAGCCACAACGCCACCACGCCCATCACCACGCCAGTGAGCACCACCTGGGCCAGACCGACGCCGAACACCGCCTTGCGCATCACCCATAAACGTTTGGGCGACAGCTCCAGGCCAATGATAAACAGCAGCAACACCACGCCCAATTCAGAAAACTGCGCCACGCTCTGCGGGTTGCCTATCAGGCCCAGCACCGACGGGCCGATGATCACGCCGGCAAACAAATAGCCCAGCACGGCGCCCAGTTGCAGGCGCTTGGCCAAAGGCACGGTCAACACAGCGGCGAGCAGGAACACCACGGCTGCTTGTAACAGGTTGCCTTCATGGGGCATTGAGATCTCCCAGATCTTTTAAGCGAATCTACAGGGCACCATTAGAGCGTTTTTTACATTTAGAAACTTGTATTTATGTCGCGACAGTCAATGGGTGCTGGCTGTAATCCCATTCTTACGGGGCGCTTACGAAAGTATTAATACCATTTAATTCAATGACTTTTCTGTAGGTCTACTACCGTTTCGACAAATTGGATCAGTTGTCACCACGGTCAGGTATCTCGAATTCGATGCGTGTGGGTCAATAAAGTTGAGCTTCTACGCACTCATGGATGAAAGGCTTGAACCACAAGGAGTTGAGCGTGGATAGAAGACTTGCTACTGCCGTTGCACCTCGTATTTCTGCGCTTTCACTTGCGATTCGCCTCGGCGTAGCGGGGCTGGTGATGGGCCTAGCAAGCCCCGCAGCGATGGCTGCCTGCTCGCCCGCAAGCCCCACGGCGGGTGCCACGGTGACGTGCACGGGGGTGCCGACGTTACCGCTGTTTCTGAACACCTTTTCGAGTGCGGTGAATAACCTGACGGTCAACGTCAACCCGGGCGCGCAGCTCAATGCGACGTTGGGCGGCATTGCGTTGAACCTGACCGGTAACAACGCCACATTGAACAACTCCGGCACCATCGACCCGGCGCTGCTCGGGCTTGTATCCGTGCTCAGCGGTGGTGTGGTGATGGGGAATACCGCGGCCAGTACGGTGAATTTCACCAACACGGCCACCGGGGTCATCCGCGGTACCGGCGCATTGCTGGGGCTCAACCTGACTTCATTGGCGGGCGCGGCGCTGAACGTCACCAATGGCGTCGGTGGCACCACCACCCTCACCAACGCCGGCACCCTCGGCTCCAACCCCTTGCTGGGGCTTTCGTTGTTTGCCTCTGACACGCCAGTGGTCGCCGTGCAAGGTGGCGGCCAGGTCAATATGACCAACAGTGGCGCGCTCACCGGGCGGGTTGCGTTCGAGGCGTCCACGTTGGGTAACACCTTCGTCAACAGCGGGACCATTTCCGGCGGCGTGTCGATGGGGGCAAGCAGCACCAACACCTTTACGGCGGTGACCGGGTCGAGCGTGTCCTCGGGCGGCGGTATCGGCCTGAGCCTCGGCGGGCTGGTGGGCGTGAACCTGACATTTGCCCCCACCGGCCAGGTGGATGGCGGCGCAAACGGCAGTAATACCTTGATCCTGAAAAACCCCGGCGGCATTGGTAGCAGCGGCACCGGCACGGCGTCCAGCGCCACTTATATCAACTTCAATAACCTGACCATCAACGGCGGCACCTGGACGCTGCAGGGGCCGTTGGTCAGCGGCAGCACCACGCTCAATGGCGGCATTTCGCAGTTCGATAACAGTGCCACGTTCGGTACCGGGGCAATCACCGCCAATGGCGGGATTATCGAAGCAACGGCCAATAACCTGACGCTGGCTAACTTGCTCACGCTGGGCACCGGCGGGTTGACCGTTCAGGGCGCCAATACCGGGCTGACCCTGGGCGGCGTGCTCTCGGGCACCGGCGGCTTGAACAAAACGGGCACCGGTCAACTGATCCTCAATACCGCCAACACCTACACCGGCGCCACCACGCTGTCCGGCGGTTCGGTTCAGTTGGGCAATGATCTGGCGCTGAGCAGCGGCGCTGTCACCGTCACGGCCGCATCGACGTTGCAGGCGCCTGGCACAGTCAGCCTTGCCAACACGTTCACCCTTAACGACAACCTGACGACCGATGTAGCCGGTACGCTGAGCCTGAACGGCGCCATTAGCGGCAACGGCGGGCTTACCCAGAGCGGCGCCGGCAGCCTGACGCTCAATGGCGTCAATACCGGCTTCAGCGGCGCCACCAACCTGGGCGCCGGCACCCTGGTGCTGGGCAATAACAATGCGCTGGGCAGCGGCAACCTGAATGTGACAGGCACTGCCAACCTGGACACCAGTGGCGCCTCGCTCCTGAACAATAACGTGGTCTTGACCGGCGATCTCAGCCTGGTCAACACCAACCCGCTGACCCTGAGCGGTGTGATGTCCGGCGTGGGTGGCTTGACCAAAACCGGCACGGGCCTGCTGACCCTGGCCGGTAACAACACCCGCAGCGGTGTAACGTCGCTGAATGCCGGCGGTTTGTTGCTCAGCACCAACACCGCCCTGGGGACGGGCGCACTGAATACGGCTGCGGGCACTTCGCTGGACGCCACGACGGCGGTGACCCTCGCCAACGCGGTCAACCTGGCCGGTAACCTGGGCATCGGCGGCACCGCCGACCTGACGCTGGCCGGTCCGCTCAATGGCGCTGGCAGCCTGACCAAAAACGGCGCCGCCAATCTAGTGCTCAACGGCACCAACAACTTCCTGGGCGGCACCACGCTCAATGCTGGCACCCTGACGGCCGGCTCCAACTCAGCCCTGGGTCTGGGTAACTTGACCGTAGGCGGCGCGTCGACGTTGGACAGCAACGGGGCATTCAGCCTGGGCAACAACGTTGTGCTCAACGCCGGGTTGACCGTGGGCGGTACCAATAACCTGACCCTGGCAGGTGTACTCAGCGGGGCAGGGCCGCTGACCAAAAGTGGCCTGGCCAACCTGACCCTCAACGGCATCAACACCTTCAGTGGCGGCACCACCCTCAATGCGGGGACCTTGACCCTGGGCAACGCCAATGGCCTGGGCAGCGGTGCCTTGACCGTCGACGGTGCGGCGACCCTGGACAACAGCGCGTCCTTTGGTATCGGCAATGCGATTGCGCTGAACGCCGACCTCACCGTCGCGGGTAACAACGACCTGAGCCTGAACGGCGTGGTCAGCGGCGCCGGCAACCTGATCAAAAATGGCTTGTCCGACCTGACCCTGGCCGGCAACAACACCTTCACCGGCGCCGTGGACGTGGTCTCCGGCAGCTTGACGCTGGTCAATGCCAATGCCCTGGGCAGCACTTCCGGGGTGAACGTGAGTGCGGGCGCCGGGGTCAACCTGGCCGCCGACGTCAGCCTGGCCGGCTTGAGCGGCAGCGGTAGCGTGCAACTCAGTGGCGCCAACAGCTTGACCGTTGGCGGGGTCAACACCACCAGTACGTTTGATGGTGATGTGAGTGGCGCTGGCGGGCTGATCAAGGTTGGCACCGGCACCCTCAACCTTACCGGCATCAATGGCGTCACTGGCAACACGGCGATCAATGCAGGCACCTTGAACCTCAGTGGTTCCCTGGCCAGTGCCCAGGTCAACGTCAACAACGGCGGTACGCTGACCGGTACCGGCTCGCTGCTGGGCGCGTTGAATGTCAACAATGGCGGCCATCTGGCGTTGAGCAGCGGTAATACCTTGTCGGCCGGTGCGCTGAACATGGTCGCGGGTGGCAACCTGGATGTTGCCCTCGGTGCGCCATCCCTCACTTCCTTGCTCAATGTCGGCGGTAACGTGGCGCTCGCCGGCAACCTGAACGTCACCGATGCCGGTGGTTTTGGCGCGGGCACATATCGCCTGATCAACTACACCGGCGGCCTGACCGGCGGCCTGACGGTAGCCGGTGTTCCCGTGGGTTATGGCCTCGGCGATCTGCTGGTACAAACCTCGGTCGGCAACCAGGTCAACCTGGTGGTGGCGGCGCCCAATATCCGCTTCTGGGACGGCAGCCAAGCTGTCGCCAACGGCGTGGTGGATGGCGGCACGGGCGCCTGGACCGCCGGCGGCACCAATTGGACGTCCGCCGATGGCTTGACCAACTCACCTTGGGCCAGTGGCTTTGCGGTGTTCACCGGGGCTGCCGGTACGGTCACCGTGCAAGGACCGCAAGCCTTTACCGGCCTGCAGTTTGTCAGCGACGGTTACAACCTGGTCAGCGGTGCAGGCGGGCAATTGACGGCCATCAATGGCGGCAGTGGCAATGTCTCGATGCGTGTAGATCCGGGCGCAACCGCGACCGTCGGGGTCAATATCGATGGCGCCGGCACCCTGAACAAACTCGACACCGGCACCCTGGCGCTCAACGGCGCCAACACCTATACCGGTGGCACCTTGCTCAATGGCGGCACGCTTATCGTCGGTAGCAACACTGCACTGGGCGGCGGCCTGTTGACCACAGCGGCCGGGACGACACTGGACAGTAATGCTGCCATCACCCTGGGCAACACGCTGCTCTTGAACGGCGACACCACTGTCGCGGGCGGCAACGCGCTGACCCTTGATGGCGGGATCAGCGGCGTTGGCGGCCTGATCAAAAACGGCGCGGCCACTTTGACCCTGGGTGCGAGTAACACTTTCCTCGGGCCTGTGGCCTTGAACGCGGGTGGGCTGATCCTGGCCGCCAACAATGCCTTGGGCGCTGGCGCGTTGAATGCGGCCGGCGGCACGACACTGGATGCCAGTGCGGCGGTCACTGCCAATAACGCGATCAACCTGGCAGGCAACCTGGGTATCGGCGGCACGGCTGACCTGACCTTGGGCGGTGCAATCAATGGTGCCGGCAGCCTGACAAAAAATGGCGCAGCCAACCTGATCCTCACTGGCGCCAATACCTACCTCGGCGGCATGACGCTGAACGCGGGCACCTTGACCCTGGGCAACAACCTCGCGCTGGGCCTGGGCAACCTGACGGTCGGTGGTGCATCGACGCTGGATAACAGCGGCGCGCTGAGCATCGGCAATAGTGCCGTACTGAACGCTGGCTTGACGGTGGCTGGCAACAATGACCTGACCCTGGGCGGCCTGCTCACGGGCACCGGTGCGCTGGTCAAGGATGGCGCGGCCAACCTGACCCTCAATGGCCTCAATGCCTACAGCGGCGGCACGACGCTCAATGCGGGTACCTTGACCCTGGGCACTGCGACAGCCCTCGGGACGGGTGCCTTGACGGTGGGCGGCGCGGCCAACCTTAACAATGGCACGCCACTGGTGCTGGCCAATGCGGTCAACGTCAACGCCAACCTGACGGTGGGCAGCCTGAATAACAACCTGACGCTGGCGGGTGGGGTGGGGGGGAGCGCCAATCTGATCAAAACCGGCACTGGCGACCTGGCCCTGACTGGCAACAACACCTTCTCCGGCCTGTTCGACGTGCAATCGGGCAGCCTTAGCACGCTCGGTAACGACGCGCTGGGCGCAGGCGCCGGGGTCAACCTGGGCAGCGGTACACAATTGAACCTGGGTGGCTCGGCCAGCCTGGGTGAACTCACCGGCAACGGCGTGGCCGTTGTCGGCACCGGCAGCACCTTGAGTGTCGGCAGCAATAACCTCGACAGCACGTTCGGTGGCGTACTCGCCGGGTTGGGCGGTCTCAACAAAATCGGCAGCGGTGCCTTGACCCTCGGCGGCCTCAGCGTGTTGACCGGTGACACCCAGGTCAACGCCGGCAGCCTGCTGGTCAACGGCGCGCTGGCCAGTACCAATGTGAATGTGGCTAATGGCGCCACCCTCGGCGGCACCGGCACCCTGGTGGGCGCGGTCAACATTGCCGATGGCGGCCACCTGGCGGTCAACTCGGGCAATACCCTGACGGTCGGTTCGCTGGTACTGAACGCCAACTCCAGCCTCGATGCCGGGCTCGGCGCACCGTCTACCGGCGGCACGGCGCTGATTCATGTGGGCGGTAACCTGACCCTGGACGGCACGCTGAATGTCAGCGATATCGGTGGCTTCGGCCCCGGCATCTACCGGTTGATCGACTACACCGGCGGCCTGACCAATAACGGCCTGCAACTGGGCAGCCTGCCGGTGAATATCCCGGCCACCGACCTGGACCTGCAAACAGCGATCGGCAACCAGATCAACCTGCTGGTCAACGGCAACACCACCGTGCAGTTCTGGGACGGGAGCCAGACTACCGGTAACGGCACCATTGAAGGCGGCAGCGGGACCTGGACAACCGCCGCCACCAACTGGACAGGCGTTAACGGTTCGTTCAACACCGCCTGGGCGCCAAACAGCTTTGCGGTTTTCCAGGGCACGGCAGGTACCGTCACGGTGGACGGCACCCAAGCGATCACCGGCCTGCAATTCGTCACCGACGGCTACAACGTGGTCGGCGGCACGGTGGGGGCCTTGACCTTGTTCAATGGCACCGGCGGCAACACCGCCGTGCGCGTTGACCCGAATGCCACCGCCACCCTGGGCGTCACCCTCAACGGCGGCGGCACCCTGGCCAAGCTGGATGCGGGGACCTTGGTGCTCAATGGCGCCAACACCTACACCGGCGGCACCGCGCTCAATGGCGGTACTTTAGTGCTCGGCAATAACAGCGCGTTGGGCAGCGGTGTATTGACCACGTCCAATGGCACCACATTGGACAGCAATGCCGCTGTCAGCTTGGCCAATGATGTAAACGTCAACGGCACGCTGACCGTCGGCGGCAGCAACGCGCTGACCCTGGCCGGCACCGTGGCCGGCACCGGCAGCCTGATCAAGAACGGCATCGCCAGCCTGACCGTGAGTGGCAACAATACCTATGCAGGGCCGACTGCACTGAACGTGGGTGGGCTGATCCTGGCTTCCAACACGGCGCTGGGCACCGGCGCGTTGAATGCGGCGGCCGGCACCACGCTGGATACCAGCAGTGCAGTCAGCCTGGCCAATGCCGTGAACCTGGCGGGCAACCTGGGCATTCTCGGCAGCGCCGACCTGACCCTCAATGGGCTGGTCAGCGGCGCCGGTGGCCTGACTAAAAGCGGGGCGGGCAACCTGACACTCAACGGCAACAATGCCTACCTCAGTGGTACGCAGTTGAACGCGGGTGGCTTGGTACTGGGCAATGGTTCGGCACTCGGCACCGGCGGCCTGGACGTCAACGGCGCAGCGACGCTGGATAGCAGCGCCGCAGTGGCGCTGGCCAATAACACCACGCTCAATGCTGCGCTGACCGTGGTTGGCAGCAACGACCTGGCGCTTGGCGGTGTGGTCGATGGCAGCGCAGCGCTGATCAAGAACGGCAACGCCAACCTGACCCTCAACGGCGCCAATACCTATAGCGGCGGCACCACCCTCGCGGCCGGCACGCTGACGGTTGGCAATGCCACAGGCTTGGGTACGGGCGCCTTGGCTGTCACTGGCGCAAGTACGTTGGATAACAGCGTGCCGCTGGTATTGGCCAACGCCGTCAACCTGAATGCCGACCTCAGTGTGGCCGGTAACAACAACCTGACCCTGGCCGGTGTGCTGGCCGGTAATGCGGCGCTGATCAAAAATGGCGCGGCAGACCTGCTGCTCAGCGGCAATAACACCTTCTCCGGCCCTCTCAATGTACTTGGCGGCAGTGTGACCACCGCAGGTAATGCGGCCCTGGGCAACACCTCCGGCGTCAATGTCGGCGGCGGCGCCAGCCTCAATCTGGGCGGCAACGCCAGCCTCAATACCTTGGCCGGCAACGGTGCTATTCAGGTGGCGGGCGGCAGCACGCTGGCGGTGGGCGGCAGCAACCTCGACAACACCTTCGCAGGCACGCTCAACGGTGCCGGTAACCTGGATAAAAACGGCAGCGGTGTGCTCAACCTGAGCGGCGCCAATGGCATCAGCGGCGCGGCCAACGTCAATGGCGGCACCTTGAATGTCAGCGGCTCGCTGGCGAGCGGCACGGTGGCGGTCAATACCGGCGCGACGCTGGCCGGCGCTGGCTCGCTGGCGGGCGCGGTAACCGTGGCCGATGGCGGGCATATCGGCCTGACCTCCGGCAGTACACTGTCGGTGGGCTCGCTGGTGCTGGGCAGTAATGCCAACCTGGACGTCGGCCTCGGTGTGCCGGTGATGGGCGGTGGCAGCGGGCTGCTGAATGTCGGCGGCGATCTGACCTTGGGCGGCAAACTCAACGTCACCGATATCGGCGGCTTTGGCAGCGGCGTCTACAACATCATCAACTATGGCGGGGCGCTCACCAATAACGGCCTGGCCCTCGGCACCTTGCCGGGCAGCGTGATTCCGGGCGATGTGCAAGTGCAGACGGCCATCAGCAACAAGGTCAATCTGCTGGTCACCGCGCCCAACACTACCGTGCAGTTCTGGGACGGTGCCAACCTGATCGGCAACGGCGCCATCGACGGCGGCAACGGCACCTGGGGCACCGGCACCACCAACTGGACCAACGTTGACGGCACCCTCAACCAGAACTGGAATAACAGCTTTGCAGTGTTCCAGGGCCCGGCGGGTAACGTGAGCGTGGAGGGCACGCAAAACCTCACCGGCATGCAGTTCGTCACCGATGGCTACAACCTGGCCTCCGGCACGGCGGGCGTGCTCAACCTGGTGAATGGCGGCACCGGCAACACGGCGATCCGTGTCGACCCGAACGCCACCGCAACCTTGGACGTCACCCTCGGTGGCGCCGGCACCCTGGCCAAACTCGACACGGGCACCTTGGTGCTTAACGGCACCAACACCTACACCGGCGGCACCGCGCTCAATGGCGGTACGTTGGTGGTCGGCAATAACAGCGCACTGGGCAGCGCAGCGCTGACGGCGGCCGACGGCACCACCCTGGACAGCAACGCGGCCGTTACACTCGGCAACGCCGCGGTACTTAACGGCGCACTGGCCATCGGCGGCAGCAATGCGCTGACGCTTAACGGTAGGCTCAGCGGCAATGGCAGCCTGCTGAAAAAAGGCGCGGCAACCTTCACCCTCAACGGCGCCAACACCTACAGCGGCGGCACCGGCCTGAACGCCGGGCAACTGACCCTGGGCAATAACGCCGCATTGGGCAGCGGCGCGCTCACCGTCGGCGGCGTTGCGGCGCTGGATGGCAGCACCGACCTGCAACTGGCCAACGCCATCGGCCTGAGTGGGCCGTTGACCCTGGTCGGCAGTAATGCGCTAGCGCTTAACGGCGTGGTCAGCGGCAGCGGCAGCCTGGTGAAAAACGGCAACGGTGCGCTGCTGTTGACCGGCGCCAACACCTACAGCGGCGGCACCACCCTTAACGGCGGCACCACCACCGGCAACACCAACAGCTTGCAAGGCGCGATTGCCAACAACGCGGCCCTGACCTTCGAGCAGGGTACCGATGGCACCTACACCGGTAACCTCACCGGCGCAGGCGTGCTGAATAAAACCGGCACCGGCGCGTTACTGTTGACCGGCGACAACACCTTCACCGGCAACACCAACGTCAACGCCGGCAGCTTGCTGGTCAACGGCAGCTTGAACAGCGCAGCGGTGCAGGTGGCCAGCGGCGCGACCCTTGGCGGCAGCGGTAGCCTGGGCGGTGCTGTGACAATGGCTGATGGCTCGACCCTCAAGGCCGGCGCTGCGACGCCACTGTCGGTGGGGTCGCTGGCGTTATCCTCGGGCACCGCCCTGGACTTCACCCTCGGCGCGCCTGGAGCATCCACCACCGCGGTGAATGTGGCGGGCAATCTGACCCTCGACGGTACGCTCAACGTCACCGATGCCGGTGGCTTTGGCCTCGGCGTTTATCAACTGTTCCGCTACGGCGGCGCCCTGACCGATAACGGCCTGACCCTCGGCTCGCTGCCGGTCGGCCTGGGCAACCTGAGCCTGCAAACGTCGCTGGCCAACCAACTGAACCTGCTGGTGCAGACCACGCCGGGGCAAATTCAGTTCTGGAACGGTGGCACCACCAACCCGGACGGCACCATCACCGGCGGTAGCGGCACCTGGGGCCCAGGCACCAACTGGACCGATCCAACCGGCACCCAGGGCCAGGTGTCGAACAACCAGTTTGCCGTGTTCGGCGGGCAGGGCGGTACGGTCACGGTGGTCGGCAACCAAGGCTTCACTGGCCTGCAATTCCTTGACCCTGGCTACACGTTGACGGCAGGCGCGGGTGGGACCCTGTCGCCAACCGGTACCGCAGTGGTGCGTGTCAATTCGGGCGTCACTACCGAACTGGCCGCGCCAATCGTGGGTGCCGGCGCGATCAACAAACTTGACGCCGGCACCTTGCTGTTGACCGGCGCCAACACCTACACAGGCGGCACCACCGTCAGTGGCGGTACGCTGGCCGGTAACGCGCTGAGCTTGCAGGGTCGCTTCCTCAACAATGCGCGGCTGCTGTTTGTCCAACGCACTAACGGCACCTTTAATGGCGTATTGAGCGGAACCGGCAACATCACCAAACAAGGCGCAGGCGCGTTGTTGCTGACCGGCAATCAGCCGTTCAGCGGCACCGTGGCGGTGGACGAAGGCGTGCTGCAAGTCGGCAACGCAGCCAACCCAGGCGCGGTGTTCGGTGGGCAGGTGAGCGTCGCCAACGGTGCAGGCCTGACCGGCAACGGCAGCGTCGGCGCGCTGGTCAACAACGGCAGCGTCACACCTGATAACGGTAAGCTGACGGTGGCCGGTAACTTCACTAATGGCAGTACCGGTGCGTTGAACCTGCTCATCACCCCATCGTCGACCGGCTCCCTGGCCGTCGGCGGTACGGCGAACCTGGGCGGCACCTTGAATGTGGTCAACCTGGCGCCGTACGCCGGCCCGGCCACCTACACGCTGCTCACGGCGGGTGCGGTGAACGGCACCTTCGGCACCACCAACCTGGAGAACCTGGCATTCCTCAATACCGCGTTGAACTACAGCCCGACTCAAGTGGCGCTGGCAGTCAGCCGCAACAACGTCAGCTACGCCAGCGTGGCTGCTACCGGTAACCAACGTGGCGTGGCCGCCGCGCTGGACAGCGGTGCTGCGGTGGGTGGCGCAACGGTGCAGAACGCGCTGCTCAACTCCGATGCCGCCGGGGCGCGTGCCGCCTTCGACAGCTTGTCCGGGGAGATTCACGCCAGTACCGCCAGCGCCATGCTCGAAGATTCGCGTTACGTGCGTGACGCAGTCAACGAGCGCCTGCGCCAGCCCGGCTGCTACCGCGAAGACGACCCACGCAACAGCCTCGCGCCAAGCGAAAACCGCCTGAGCAGCGCCGGTTGCCACGGCGAGATGGTCGGCTGGATGCGCGTGCTGGGCACCTGGGGCCATATGGGCGGCGACAGTAACACCGCCAAACTGGATCGCAACCTCGGCGGCTTCCTGCTGGGCACCGACAAGCAAGTGGATGACGCCTGGCGCGTCGGTGTGGCCGCCGGCTACACCCGCAGCGACCTGGACGCCAAGCGCCGCAGCTCCAGCGCCGACGTCGACAGCTACCACTTGATGGCCTACACCGCGTACCAGCAGGAAGCCTTCGCCGCTCGCCTGGGCGTGGCGTACAGCTGGCACGACATCGAAAGCAAGCGCGACGTAGCCGTAGGCGGTGTAGGCCAACGCCTCAAAGCCGACTACAAGGCGCGCAGCGCACAAGTGTTCGGTGAAGTGGGCTACACCATTGAAACCGGCAAAGTGGTGGTAGAACCGTTCGCCGGCCTGGCTTACGTCAACTACGACAGCGACACCCTCAAGGAAAAAGGCGGCTCGGCGGCCCTGCGCGGCGATGCCGATCAGGACGTGACCTTCTCGACCCTGGGCGTGCGCATCGGCCAGACCATCACCCTGGGCAACGGCTCGAAAATCACCCCACGGGGCAGCATCGGCTGGCGTCATGCCTTTGGCGACACTCAGCCGGATGCCGACCTGAGCTTTGTCAACGGCGGTGCATCGTTCAGCACCCAAGGTGTGCCGATCGCCAAGGACAGCGCGGTGGTGGAGGCGGGCCTGGACTATCAGATCAGTCAGAACGGCAAGTTGGGCCTGGGCTATTCCGGCCAACTGTCGCGCAACGATAAGGACCATGCGATGACGATCAGTTTCTCCCTCGGTTTCTGATCAAAGCCGAGTACTTTTAACCGCCCGAAAGGGCGGTTTTTTTTGGGAAATATTTCTTAACGCTATTCGATTTTTGCCCAGGTGGCGGGGTTGTTGCACTGCGTCTGGTCAGAAGGATGTACAAACAATTTCACCTGCAACCCGGCTGGCAATGCAGCCTTTTCTGAATCTAAAGTATGCCCTTGAGTTTATATTCCTTAGGTGGCATATTTGCATGGACTGGGACATTGAATACACGGATGAATTCGCACAATGGTGGGATGAGCTGGGCGCAAAGGAGCAAGTCTCCGTGTCCGCCAGCGTTGATCTGCTGGGGCTTTTCGGGCCCGGGCTGGGCTTCCCCCACACCAGTGATATCAAGGGCTCCCGGCATGGCAACCTGCGGGAACTGCTAGTCAAGCATGCCGGCCGGCCCTATCGAGTGTTGTATGCATTTGATCCCAGGCGCTGCGCTGTCCTGCTGATCGGAGGAGATAAAGCCGCCGACTCCAGGTGGTACGAGGTGCATGTGCCCTTGGCCGAAAATGTGTACGACATCCATTTGCAAACATTGCGTAAAGAGGCCCGTAAACATGGCTAAAAAATTCGCCGAACTTCAAGCGCGCATGACCCCGCAGTCGCGTGCCGAAGCCGAGCAGCTGTTCCGCCAGCACCTCAAGGAAATGCCTTTGCATGAGTTGCGCAAGGCCCAACAGTTGAGCCAGGAAAGCCTGGCCAAGGCGTTGAATATCAATCAGGCGGCGGTTTCCAAGATGGAGCGGCGTACCGACATGTACATCAGCACGCTGCGCGACTATATCCGGGCGATGGGCGGCGAGCTGGAAATCATCGCGACCTTCCCGGATGGTCAGGTCAAGATCGACAACTTCGCTCACTAAGTCACAGTGGACCACCCCGATGAATCAGCTCCTGGCCATGCGCGCCTTCGTCCGTGTTGTCGATACCGGTTCATTCAGCCGTGCATCCGACCAGTTGGCGCTGCCACGCTCCACCGTCAGCAAACTCATCACTGACCTGGAAAAACACCTGGGCACCCAACTGATGCACCGTACCACCCGCGCCCTGGCGCCCACGCTTGAAGGGCTGGAGTATTACCGCCATGCGCGACGGCTGGTGGCTGAGCTGGATGAAGTGGACAGCGCCGCACGCGGGCAGATCCTCAAGCCCGGCGGGCACCTGCGCGTGGACGCACCGGCCTCGTTTGCCAATTGCCTGTTGATTCCGGCGTTGGTGGACTTTCATCGTGAATACCCCGATATCACCATCGCCTTGGGCATCAGCGACCGTGCGGTGAATATCGTCGGGGAGGGCGCCGATTGCGTGATTCGTGCTGGCAAGCTGGAAGACATGGCGATGATCGGGCGCAAGGTGGCGGACCTTGAATACCTGACCTGTGCGGCCCCCAGTTATTTGGCGCGCCGGGGTTTGCCGGAGTCGCCCGAAGACCTTGTAAACAACCACCTCAAGGCCGGCTATTTTTTTGCCGGGTCGGGCAAGCCGGAGCCGCTGATTTTTGAGCGGGGCCAGCAACGTATCGAGGTCAACGACTGCGCCTTTTCGACTAACGAAGGCAACGGCCTCAAGGAAATGTTGCTCGCGGGCCTGGGTGTGGGGCAGCACTTCAAGTCGATCGTGCAGTACTACCTCGACACCGGTCAGTTGGTTGAGGTGCTGCCGGGTTGGTCACGCCCGGCCACGCCATTGCATATCCTCTACCCACCTAACCGCCATCAGAGTGCGCGGCTCAAGGTGTTTACCGAGTGGGTGATCCGCACGTTTGGGGTCAGGGAATAATCGCGGTGACGCGTATCTCCACACGCATGGTTGGCAGTCCGAGGGCCTCGACGCCGACTTGGGTCCAGATCGGCGCATGGTTGGGCATGTAGCGCCGGTATTGCCGGACCATCGCTTCGTTGACCTCAGGTGCAAACCCACCGACATGGTAGGAGTTTATGTGAATCACATGCTCCCAACCCGCGCCTGCGGTGGCCAGGGTGCGGTCCAGGTTGTGAAAGGCTTGGGCAATTTCTTCGCTGAGGTCGGCGGGGATGTTCAACTCATCGTCCCAGCCGCCCTGGCCTGACGTTTCTACGCGGTTACCGATTTTCACTGCCTGGGAGTAGTGCAGGTGTTCGCGCAGGGTATCGCCGTAGCCTGGGGTGACAAAAAATTCGGGCGTGCTCATGGTATTTCCTCGGTTGAGTACAAGACCCGATGGATGCTAATAGAGCGAATACACGAACAAAATCCCGAGTTCCTGCCATGACTATCTACCGGTATGCACAATTGGTTTGCGATAAAGCCCGACTGCCAGGCCGCTGATAATCACTGCGATAAAGGCCAGGTTCGCGGTGCTAACGCGCTCGCCCAGTATCAACATCGAACTGGCAACGCCGAACACCGGAATCAGCAGCGACAGCGGCGCGACCGTGGACACCGGGTACGCCTTGAGCAACGTGTTCCAGCCCCAGTAGGCAAAGTGTGTGGCCAGGTAAACCTGAAACAGCAGCGACCCTACGGCGGTGCGGTCGAGGTGGGTGGGGAGGCTTACGAACGCCGCATCGCCGTGCACCCACCAGGCCATCAGGAACAGCGGGATTGGCGGGAACAGGCTGGCCCACACCATGAAAGAAAAGATTTCCTTAACCCCGGACGTCTTGATGATGACATTGCCGATGCTCCACGCCAGTGCGCTGAACACAATCATCAGCACGCCGAGCACGGCGTGTTCGCCTTGCTGGTTGGCGATGATCCCGGCTAATCCAATCAAGGCCAAAAAAGCCCCGGCCCACTGCGCGCCGCGAATTTTCTCCTTGAACAACACACAGCCCCAACCCAGGGTGAAAAACACGCTGAGCTGGATGAGCAAGGAGGCAATCCCCGGGCTCACCCCAAGCTGGATGCCATAGTTGATCACCCCCCACATACCCAGCCCGAAGATCACGCCATAGGCTGCCACATAAGCGAATGGCACGGCGGGGCGCTTGATGAAGAGCACCAATGGCAAGGCGGCAAGGGCAAAGCGCAGGCCGGTGAGTACAAACGGGTCGACGGCCCGCAGGCCCAGCTTGGTGATGGGAAAATTCAGCCCCCAGGCCAGCGTGACCAACAGGGCAAGTGCCAGGTGTTTCTTGTGCATGGACGTTCCTTCGAACCGGTAGCTTCAAAGGGGTGGATGCTAGAGTGCGGGCTGATGGCCCGCTTGCTATGTCAGGTCATACTTTGACAAGATCGGGCCATGATTCCGACCTTTGACGACAACGACCCCGAAGCGCTTGTGACCCTGCGTGAATACCCTTCCGGCAGCGTGTTTGCCCGGCATACGCACCCGCGCGGCCAGTTTGCCTATGCCTCCACCGGCGCCTTAAGAATGTTCACCGACCTGGGCAATTGGGTGGTGCCGCCGCAGCGGGCCATCTGGGTGCCTGGTGGCATTGCCCATGAGATGCACATGCGCGGCGATGTAGTGATGCTCAATACCTACCTCGATGCGCAAGCGGCCGAGCGCGCAGGGTTGCAGGGGCACTGCCAGGTGTTCGAGGTATCGCCGTTGCTCAGGCATCTTTTGGAAGCGGCGTTGACGTGCGGGGCGGCAACGTCCGAGGTGCGACGGCACTGCGTATTGACGCTGTTGATCGACGAAATCGGCACGCTGCCGGCCTTGCCCCTGAGTGCGCCGTTGCCCTGCGAACCGCGCTTGGCGAAAGCTTGCCAGCGCTTTCTGGAAGCGCCTGCGCAAACCGTGTCTCTGGATCAAATGGCGGATTGGTCGAGCATGAGTCGGCGGACCTTTACCCGTCACTTTCAGGACAGCACCGGCATGACCTTCGTGGCCTGGCGCCAGCAAGTCTGCCTGCTGGAGGCGACTGCGCAACTCAGCCATGGCGCCTCGATCACCGAGGTCGCGTTCGCATTGGGCTTCAGCAGCCCCAGCGCCTTCACCGCGGTGTTTCGGCGGCACCTGGGCGATTCCCCGGCGCGCTACCTGGCCAAGTCCAGGGCCGTGTCGTTGTTCTGAAAAACTCACACGCTGGTCAGGATTCACCTTGCAGGCGGCCATGCTTTGTTACTATCGCCGCCCACCGTCACCAGGAGTCACCGGCCCATGCAGCACCAGTGGGATGAAATGCACCGCACCCGCAAGCCCACGTTCCTGTTGTGCGGCGAGCCCCAAGGGGATGTGCTCAATCTCTATGTTCACGGTTACTCGGCGTTCTTCAACCGCCAGCAACTGGGCAACTTCACGCAACAACTGGCAAGCATCGAAGGTTCGACCAACCTGATGCTGTTCTGGCCGGCGGGGCATTTTCTGGAAAACCTGTTTGCACCGGTCAAGGATGTGATCACCGCACTGCTGGGCGGTGGCGGCCTGGGCGCGGCAACCGTGGGTGTGGGCCGTGCGATTGCCTACTTTCTCGACCATTACAAAAGTGTCGAGGCGCGTGTCGATGAAGTGGCCAAGACATTATTGCCTGAGCTTGCCCATTACCTGCACGGCGAAGCGCTGCCCGTGCGGCGCATCAACCTGATCGGGCATTCCCTCGGCGCGCGTATCCTGGTCAAGAGCCTGTTGGCCAGCCCCGAGGTCGCCCGCCAATTGCCGCTCAACAATGTGTTGCTGATGGGTGGCGCCATCAGTACGTCCAGCCCCTGGGATGAAGTGACGGCCCCGCTCAAGGGCCGCGTGATCAACTGCTACTCCAGCAAGGACTGGGCGCTTGCGATCAAGCCGGACACCGAGCGCTGTATCGGCCGGTATGCGATCGACGTCACGCCCGCGCTCAAGGCCAAGGTCACCAACGTGCACCTGGCCACCTTCGACCACGCCGCCTACTGGCCGCAGCTGAAAACGGTGGTGCAGTACACCGACCTGCTGCAGGAACGGCGTGGCCTGATCCGCGCCGACCTGCGTAGCAGCGAAGTGCGTTTTGCCGAGGAGGACGTGGAACTGTTCCCGGCGCTGGTGCAGGCACGCCCGGAGGAGCTTAAGTTTCTGGCTGAGTTGATGGCACAAAAACGCAGTGCCTCGATTGACGCTGACGTGCGTGAACCGCTGAAACTGGCCATCGAACTGCAACGCATGGGCGGTGACAGCTTTATGAACCTCGCCCGTGGCCATGGCGTGAGTTATCGCCAGATCGCCGAAGATGTCGCACAGCGGCTGGGCATCAAGTTCGATGGGCCGCTTGAAACCGTGGTGCTGGCGGACATCGAGGCGCAGGTCGCGGAAAAACTCATTGAGCAGTACAAGGACAAGCTCAGTCGCGCCGACCGCCAGGCCTTCGACGCTGAGCTGAAGGCGGCCGCGCAAAAAGAGCAGGGCCTGTTCAATCGCATCGATATCGGCCGTTCGGCCACCACCGCTCTGAGCGGCACGGCGTTGGCGGGGCTTACCGGATTTATGTTGCGGCGCGGCGCGGCCACGGCGATTCCGGTGGTGGGCCAGGCGCTGGCGGCGGCGATGTTGCTGGTAACAGGCGTGCGTGCGTTTTCCGGCCCGGCCTATTCGATCACCACCTTGGCGGTGTTGGTGATTGGCATGATTCGCCAGCGCATGGAGCGCGAGGCGCTGAACCAGGAGATGGACCTGGTGGTGCAAGTCGTCGAAGCGTTCGACTTGCCCCGGGAAACGGTGATGCGCACGGTCGCGTCGGACTGATAAGCTGCGGCTCTGACTTGTGTGTTTGCCTGGGATACCGCGTGAAATTCAGCCTGCCGAAAATCGCCACCGCCCCGTTCTGTCCGCCGGAAGTGGCCGGCTCCGTTATCGTCGACCCCAAGGCCTCGTTTTTCAAACGGGCGCTGATGTTCGCCGGCCCCGGCCTGCTGATCTCGATCGGCTACATGGACCCTGGCAATTGGGCCACGGCCATCGAGGCCGGTTCACGTTACGGCTACAGCCTGTTATTCGTGGTGCTGCTGGCCAGCCTGGCCGGGATGGCGGTGCAGTGCCTGTGTTCGCGCCTGGGCATCGCCACCGGCAAAGACCTCGCGCAACTGTGCCGGGAGCGCTACAGCAAACGCTCCGCGCGCACGCAGTGGGTGTTGGCGGAAATCTCCATTATCGCTACCGACCTTGCTGAGGTACTTGGCTGCGCTCTGGCCTTTCACTTGCTGCTAGGTGTGTCGCTGACCACCGGCATCGTCATTACCGCCTTCGACACACTATTGATCCTGGCCCTGCAAAACCGCGGTTTCCGGCGCCTGGAAGCGATCATGCTGGCGCTGGTGGCAACCATCGGCGTGTGTTTCTTTATCGAACTGGTGCTCATCAAACCTTACTGGCCGGACGTACTCAGTGGTTTTACTCCGTCACTGGCGGCCATCAGCGATGCTGCGCCGTTGTACCTGGCTATCGGTATTCTTGGCGCCACGGTGATGCCGCATAACCTCTACCTGCACACCTCCATTGTGCAGACCCGCCTGATTGGCAAAGACCTCGCCAGCAAACAGGACGCGGTCAAGCTGGCGCGTATCGACACCATCGGCTCCCTGGCCCTGGCGTTGCTAGTCAACGCCGCGATCCTGGTGCTGGCCGCCGCCGCGTTCTACAAGACCGGCCACACCGAGGTGGTCGAAATCCAGGACGCCTATCACCTGCTCGACCCCTTGGTGGGTGGCGCCTTCGCCAGCATCCTGTTCGGCATCGCCTTGTTGGCCTCGGGGCAGAGTTCGACCTTTACCGGCACCATTGCCGGGCAAGTGATCATGGAGGGTTACCTCAACCTGCGCATCCCGTGCTGGCAGCGGCGCCTGATCACGCGCGGGCTGGCGCTGATCCCGGCGTTCCTGGGGGTGTGGCTGATGGGCGACGATGCCATCGGCAAACTGCTGATCCTGAGCCAGGTGGTGCTCAGCCTGCAGCTGCCATTCGCGTTGTATCCGCTGATCCGCATGACTGACGACAAGCAACTGATGGGGCCCTTCGTTAACCGCCTGCCCACGCGGCTACTGGCGTGGTTTCTGTTTGCGCTGATCAGTGGGGCGAATGCGTGGTTGATTGGGCAGTGGTTGTTTTGATCGGAGTTTTAGATCAAAGCCTTCTGGAACGTATCGAGCACCTCGTCAGGCAATGGCGCATCAAAGTCGTCCGGGACAGTCAGTTTGCCTTTCATTAAGCCAATTCTTTGGCTCCGGTATTGCCCAGCCGTTATGAGCTGGGCAAGCGCGCATCGGGTCTTGATGATAATGATTATTTGGCCGGTACTGGCCTGATGAGCCAGCTTGGAGACGTGAGCTTTCGCTGGGGCTAATGGATCCGTTATGACGTGTCGCTGCGCATTCATGGCGTCTCTCCTGTGCGGAAGTAGCCTGAGTTTGGCGTAGCACACCGTGGCCGGAAATAGTGGCCCGAAAAATCAGAACGAGCCTACTTTTCCCACGAGGAATTTTTACCTTCCAATGCTTTTCCAGTGAGAGGGAGCAACCTCACCGATCCCAATACGGCACCGCTCCAAAGCACTCCACAAAATAATCAATCACCGTGCGTACCTTCAGCGACAGCCGCCGGCTGCCTGGCCACAACGCCGCAATCTGTTGCGGTTCCAGGGTGGTGGCCACGTCGTACTCCGTAAGCACCGCTTGCAAGGTGCCAGCACGCAAGCCTTCGCCGATCAACCAGGACGGAAACACCACCAGCCCTAGGCCTTGTTCCGCCGCGTGGGTGAGGGTGTCGGCGTGGTTGCCGGTTATGGGGCCTTTGACGCTGTACGGCGTCCAGTCGCCCTGGCCGCGACGGAAGAACCAGCGTTGCTGGCCGGTGATGCCTTTGTAGGCCAGGCATTGATGGTTGGCCAGTTCATCGGGATGACGCGGCGTGCCATATCGGGCCAGGTACGCCGGGCTGGCGGCGAGGCGAAAACGCTGGGGCGCGAAGATGCGTGCCTGCATGCTGGAGTCGTTGAGCACGCCGATGCGAAACAGCAGGTCGGTGCCGTCTTGCAACGGGTCGACGTAGGTGTCGGTTTGCTGGATATCCAGTTGCAGCTTGGGGTAGCGACGGCACAACTCGCCCAGCCACGGTGACAGGTGACGCTGGCCAAACACCATCGGCGCGTTGATGCGCACCAACCCGCTGGGTTCGCTTTCCTGCTCCTGCAAGGCCTGGCCGGCGGCCTCCAACTGTTCCAGCATCAAGCGTGCGTGGCGCCCGAGCAGGCGCCCGGCTTCGGTAGGGCTGACCGCACGCGTGTGGCGGTAGAGCAATTGCTGGCCGAGCGCCTGTTCCATCAATTGGATTTGCCGCGAGATGGAGGAGGGCGCCAGCCCTTCACGGCGCGCCACTTCAGAAAAGCTGCCGTGATCCAGCACGGCGACAAACAGGCGCAATGCCTTGAAACTCAGTTCATTCAAACCCTGCATCGTGGCTCCGTGCTGTGCGCAATGCGCAAAGGTGTTATTTGCATGCTCCCATTTATCGCACAAGACGGCCACCGGATAATGCGCGCCATGTTTCCTTTCTTGATGCGCAGGTGATGTATGCAGGCAAGTTCCATCGAGGGCGTGGCGCAGGCCAGGCCGAAAAAAAACCTTTTGCGCTTGCTCTTGCTGCCGCTGGTGATTCTGGCGGGCATGGGCCTGTCGGTTGAGGCCGGCTTGCTCGGGCCATTGGGTGTGCAGGTCGGGCATTTGTGGGCGACGTTAAGCATCTTTGGCGTCGGTACGGCGATTCTGTTTTTGCTGCTGTTGTTCAGCGGCCCGCAAAAAGGCCCGGCACTCACCGACCTGCCGCGCTGGCAGTTGATCGGCGGTTTTTTGGGGCCGATGTACGTGGTGGTGCTGACTTTGGCCACGCCCCATATCGGCATCGCCATGACCATGATCGCGATTCTGTCGGGCCAGGTCGGCAAGAGCGTGCTGATCGACCATTTCGGCTGGTTCGGCACCGCGCGTAAACGGGTCAATGGCGAGCGCTGGATTGCCCTGGCGTTGATTGTGGCGGCACTTGTTTTGATTGCACGAGGTTAAGGCGATGAATCTGATTCTGTTATTGCTACTGGTGATTGCCGCCGGTGCGGTGCTGAGTGTGCAAGCCGCGATCAACGGCCGCCTGGGCCAGACGGTAGGCGTGTTGCGCAGCAGTTTGCTGACCTTTGCGGTGGGCGCAATCACCACGGCACTGTTGATTTTCTTCTTCGAACCCGCACAGGCCGTGAGCTTGCTGGACGTGCCCAAATGGCAGTTGACCGGCGCCCTGTTCGGCGTGGTGTACATGATGGTCATGGTCGGCGCGGTGCCCGTGGTGGGTACGGCGGTGGCCACGGTGGCGGTGATCGTCGGGCAGTTGGGCATGGGCATGCTGATCGACAACTTTGGCTGGTTGGGCAACCCGGCCATCGAGCTGTCGGGCAGCCGTATCGTGGCGATGCTGCTGTTGGCGCTGGCGCTGGTGTTCATGTACCGCAGCAACAGCCGCCAGGCCGATTAACGGCGGTGAACCTTGAAACCTTGCCTGTAGTCACTGCTTAAGGTGCAGCGCCCGTTGCACCTGGACGACCATGCAAAAGGAGTCTGAACATGGCTGATAAAACCTGTGCCTGCCCACACTGCAAATGTGTACTGGGCACTAACGCGGTGATGAAAGACGGCAAGGGCTACTGCTGCCAAGGCTGCGCCGAGCACCATGCGCATGGCGAACCGTGTGCCTCGTCGACCGGTTGCGAGTGCGCCAAGTCTGCCCACGGCTAAAAATCCGCTCGGCTTATCGGGTGGCGGTCATTACCATGGCCGCTCACCCTTGATTGATGTGTGCTTCATGGCCCTGGCCGCGCCTCCCGACCTCACTGATCATGCTGTGCCCGTGCAACCGCTGGCGCGCACCTACCCCCGTGGGTTGTATGTGGAACACCACAGCCACGACTGGGGCCAGTTGCTCTACGCCATGAGCGGGGTGATGTGGGTTGAAACACCGCGCGAAGCTTTAGTGGTGCCGCCGCAACGCGCCGTGTGGCTGCCACCGGGTGTGGAACACGGCATTCGTGTGGTCTCGGACCTGCAGATGCGCAATATCTACCTGCGCCCGGCGTTGGCGGCGACGCTGGACAGCCAGGTGCAAGTGATTGAAGTCGGTGGGCTGCTGCGTGAGCTCATCGTCGCCCTGGTTGATCAGGGCGATAACGGTGATACAGCCTATTACGACGCCGTGGTCGGCCTGGCGCTTTTGGAGCTGCAACGCGCACGCCGCTCGCAGATCCGCATTGCCATGCCGCTGGAGGCCGATCGTCGGTTGATCAATGCCTGCCAGGCGGTGATGGCGGCGCCGTCGCTGGAAATCCCTTTTGAGCAACACGCCGAAGCGGCTGGCGCCAGCGTGCGCACTCTGGCGCGGTTGTTCCAGAACCACCTCGGCATGGGCTTTGCCGAATGGCGCCGTCAGGTGCAACTCGCCACGGCGGTGGCGGAGCTGATCCAGGGCCAGTCGGTGAGCGGCATTGCCCGCTCGTTGGGTTATTCGCCCAGCAGCTTCAGCGACATGTTCCGCCGCGAACTCGGTGTGGCGCCGTCGCAATACGCCGGTTGAGGCTTTGGCCGATATCCTGAAGCACTTGGCCGATGCTTCGGGATTGGGCTCACTAAACTGGGCGCATCAACCCACCCGGCGTATCCCTATGAACTATCCCCTATGAACTATCTCATTTCCCTCGCCATCGGCCTGGTTGTCGGCGTGATCTACGGCGCCCTGGACTTTCGCTCGCCCGCGCCGCCCGCCATTGCCCTTGTGGGGCTGATGGGCATGTTGCTCGGTGAAAAGCTCTGGCCCATGGGCCGTGAGCTGGTCAGCGGTTGGTTGTCCTGATTTCTTTTTTCACTTCGATGGATATTGGCCATGAAAGCACTGCAATTTTCCGCCACCGGCGACCTCGCCGCCCTCAGTTTCGTTGAAGTCGCCAAACCGGTGCCGGCTGCCGGTGAAGTGTTGGTGCAAGTTAAAGCGGCGGGTTTGAACCCCAGCGACGTTAAAAACGTGCTTGGGCGTTTTCCCTACACAACGTTGCCGCGTATTCCCGGCCGGGACTTTGCCGGTGTGGTGGTGGAAGGCCCGCAGGAACTGGTTGGCCAGGCAGTGTGGGGCACCGGCCGTGACCTCGGTTTTTTCGCCGACGGCTCCCACGCCCAATACCTCACGGTGTCGGCGAAGGGCGTGGCGCATAAACCGACGCATCTGAGCTTTGCCCAAGCTGCCAGCCTCGGTGTGCCATACACCACTGCTTGGGATGCGCTGGCGCGTAGCGGTGTTGGCAAAGGCACGCGGCTGCTGGTGATTGGCGCCAATGGTGCGGTAGGCAGCGCGGCGTTGGCGCTGGCGAAAATTCGCGGTGCGCAGGTGTTGGCGGCGGTGCGCAAAGCGGATCAGGTCGAGGCGTTGCAGGCGCAGGGCTTCGACGCGATTGCCCTGGGCCAGCCGGACGCATTGGGCGGGCAGGTGAATGCGGTGTTCAAGGGCGGCGCTGATGTGATCTTTGACACTACGGGTTTCTGGCTGCCGGCGGCTGTCGCCGGTTTGGCTCCCTTTGGCCGCATCGCGATCATCGCGGCGCCGGTTGATGGGCATGTGCAACTGCCGGCCCTGGCGTTGTACCGCAAGGGCGGTTCGGTGGTGGGCATCAATTCGCTGCTCTACAACTGCGAGCAGTGCGCGGTGATGCTGGAGCAGTTCGGGCGGTTTTTTGATGAGGGTTCGCTGCCGTTGCCGACAGGCTTGCGTGAGGTGGCGTTGGCGGATGGGGTGCAGTGCTACGAGGAAGTGAACAAGGGCAGTGCGGACAAGATCATTTTCCTGCCTTGATGCGGTTGAAAAGTGTGGGAGCTGGCTTGCCTGCGATGGCGGTCTGTCAGTCAGAGAGTTATTGACTGATCCACCGCTATCGCAGGCAAGCCAGCTCCCACATTTTGATCTTCACTAGGTTTGAGGGCTGTTTTTGATCGGACGTTTCCCACAAAGGTTTCAGGTTGTCGCTCGGAAGCGGGCTGACTAACCTCACTGCCGTCGCTGCCAATTCAGCGGCCGGATTTGACCGTCCGACTCCCAAGTGCATCTGTACCGCATCGAATCAGGCGTTTTTTTTACGTCTGCTGTATCGTGTCGCGGCAGCTGTACGCGGGATACCTTAGGGTATGCCGGGCTACTTTGGGACCGGTCGGTCAACCCGCGTATAGCTGCCACCCTATTTCGCTTGACCGCGAAACGTGGCGGCTCCACTCCCGAAGGATTCCACCATGATCAAAGACACCCCCAACCCTCCAGCCCATCAAGACTACGACACCAGCACCCTGCACGAAGTCGCCTACCGCGCGATCAACCACTATCTCAACCCCGGCAAACCCATTGCTGAATCCAGCGAAGGCATCTTCACCGTGCGCGCAGACTTGGGCACGGAAACCTTGCTGGTCAATGCTTCCCAGGATCTGGCTTCCATCAGTGATATCGCCAACCACCTGGCATTTGAAATCGAGGGTTCGCAACGCAATGTCGCGCTGGGTATCTGCCGAATGCTGGAAGGTGTGCAGCTGCTGGTCGACAAGGCGCTGAATGTTGCCCACCCCGTAGCCTGAATGTAGGAGCTAAGATCGTTCCCACGCTCTGCGTGGGAATGCATCCTGTGACGCTCCGCGTCACCTTGCATCCTCTAAGGCGGGACGCGGAGCGTCCGGGGCGGCATTCCCACGCGGAGCGTGGGAACGATCTATCTGCACTAGGCTTCGGGGACGCCTTTTTCCCAGGCCGACCAGTTCTTCAGGATCGCCTGTACCAGCGGATTGCCCGTGCGGTACAGGTTCTCCAGCGCCGGTACAAACCCGCCTTGGTCCGCATATTTCAGCAGGTTGTCCACTTCGCTGTAACCCGGATATGGCCGGTCGAAATCGGACCCGGCGCGCACCACGGCCAAGCGCTGAATATCCACCAACCCTTCACGGCTGGCGCGCAGCAAGGCTTCATAGGTGGAGTTGTCTTCCTGCTGGGTGGTGCAGTACTCGCCTTTGTTGTCGGTGAGCAACTTGGTCCAGACTTCGGCGCGTTCGCTCAGGCGTGTGCCGGAGAACCAGGTGTTGCCCGCCAGTGTGTCGCAACGCGTGACTTGCGGCGGCTGGTTGGCCGGCGCGGCCGGGTAGTGTTTACGCCAGGCGCTGGATTCCTTGCTTTCGCTCAGCTCAACCTTTTGCGACAGGGCAAACGCCTTGGCCTGCAACTTCGGGTTCAGCTCGAATACTTCGGTCTTGTAGTCCAACGGTGGTTTTTCGTTGGGGCCTTTGGTGTTGATGCCGATGTAGCCGGTTGGCCAGTCTTTAGGCGCATCGCGCGAATCCAGCTCCCACTGGGTGCCGAACTCCACCAGGTAGTGCGCCCAGGCTGCGGTGCCGATGGTCCCGTGTTTAGGGCTGATGCCGGCGATCCCGGCAATCAGGAAGTAGCTCTGGCGCAGGTCAAACTTGGGCGACAACGCCAGGGCCAACGTGGACGCGGCGGCGTTGGTCTGGCCCATGCCGGTCACCAGCAGGCACACGTCCTGGGTGTTGCAGCGGATCACCGGGTATTCGGCTGACAGGCCTGGCACGCGGACTTCCTGTTTGAGTTCCAGGCGGTCGATCCAGGTTTGCGCCTCAGGGGCGAACATGGTGATCAGCATCACCTTGGGTTTGATCGGCGCCGGAGCATCCGCCAGCACCACCTGGGGCAAAAAGGCCAGGCCGATGGCCATCGAGAGACGGGTAAGCATGTTCATCTAAAGCTCCTTGATCAGAATTGGTAACCGACACCGGCGTAGTAGCCCCAGCCATCCGAGCGGGCGCGGAAGTTACCCTCGCCAAAATTCAGCTCGCTGCCATCCTCCCAGTTGCCGCCGTTGTGGAAGTAACGGCCGACCAGGGTGAAGCGCAAGTGGGTAAACGAGTACAGCAGCACGTTGGTCGCCACCAGTGAGTTGGCGGTGCGCGCCGGGTTGTCCTTGTGCAAATCCGAGCCGAAATCGTAGTTGGTAAAGCCGATATAGGTCAGCGATGCGCCGTTATCGAAACTGCTGATAGGCACGATGTACTTCATTTGCGCACGGTAACCGTCCCACGAATACTCATTGCTTGCGCCGTAGTTTTCCCACTGGTAGCGCCCATAGAAGTTGGCCGACAGGTTGACCCGCGAATGGGTGTCGATGTCAGTGCCCAGGCCGCTGTACAGGGTGTTGGCGCGGTTGGACTTGTTGCTGCCGTGGTCGTAGATCCAGTCAAAGGCTACATACCATTCCTTGAACGGGCCGATGGCCAAACTCCGGCCGGCCAGGTAGTCAATGGAGATACGCGGCTCATGCTCCATAAATACCGGCGAACCATGGTCCCACGCGCCCTTGTCATTACTGTTACCGATGCCGAGGATTTTCGGCACGTCGATATAGCCATACAGCTCGAACGGGCCCTTGCGGCCGAAGTACTCGTACTCCAGGTACACATCGTCCTGCGGCTTGGGGCCGAAGCTGATGTCTTTGCTGCCGATCAGGGTCAGGTCCTGGTTGAACCAGTCCGACATGTACACGCCTTTTTTTGTCGGGCTGGCTTCCGGGCTTTTGGTTTCAGGGCTGAGGGTTTCGCCCTGTGCTGAGTCATCCGCGGGTTTTTGCTGCGCCAAAATGGGCGCGCTGAGTACTCCCGTAACGGCGGCCAGTAGCAAGGAAACACCAAAACAAGCGGGACGCCTTGAGGTGAGGTGCATTGAAAATCCCTATTCTTACGCGGTTGGAACCCGTTTCTGCGGGTAGTGATGAACCTGGTGGCCAAGTTCGTTCCGCAAACGTTTGCACGTGGCGTACCAACTTTGCTCAAAGGGTTGAGCAGTATGAAAAAAACAGGGATTAGTCGACCTTTTGGTCAAAATTGGCTGGGTGTCAATTTATCGCTGCGGTTGAATAAATGCATCGCGGTTTCGCGTCGATACTCGCTCGGCGTCTGGTTCATTTCGATGCGAAAGTGCCGGTTGAAGTTGGACAGGTTGGCGTAGCCCACTTCAAAGCAGATGTCTGCCACCGACATGTCGCTTTGCAGCAACAGGCGGCAGGCGCGTTGTACGCGGAACTTGCGCATCAGGTCGATAAAACCGTGGCCGGTGTTGCGCTTGAAGAAGCGTGAGAAGCCCGGCTCGCTCATCTGCAGTTGCTGGGCGATAACCGACAGGCGCAAGTCGCCGGTCAGCTCGCGCATCAGGTAATCGAAGGCTTTGTTGATGCGCTCGGCGCTGCGCGCATCCAGGGTGGGCGCATAGCAGGGGCTGGCCAACGCCTTTACCTGGGCTTGCGGTACATTGTTAAGCGTGTCGAGCAGTTGCAGAAACAGGATCAACCGCTGCAGGCCATGGGCGTTGCCGATGGCTTCCATCAACCCGGCTGCCTGCACGGCGGTCTCGCCCGTAAATTCCAGGCCGCGTCGGGCCTGTTCGAACAACGGCTGCAAGTCGCCGAGTTCCGGCAGGGTCTTGCGCAGAGCGAGCAGGGCGGCGCCATCGAATTGCAGCACCACGTCGCGGCCGTTCAGGTACTCGCCAGGGGCCAGGTCGCCGATCCAGTCGTGGGGCAGGTCCGGGCCGATCAGCGCCACATGCCCGGCGCTGAACGCACCGATATAGTCGCCCGCCACCAACTTGCCGCTGCCTTGGCGGATCAGGTGAATCTCAAACTCCGGATGGTGGTTCCAGCGCGCCAGATCATAGGGGTAGTCATGTTCGAACCAGCGAAAGCAGTGGTCCGGCTCGGGCAGGATCACTTCGAGTTCGGCGGGGCGGTGTTCGAACAATTGGGCGCGGCTGACGGGCATGCTGATGCCTCTTGTAGTGGTGCGATGGCTTCAAAATACGCGCACTGGCAATCAGTGCGCTACCCCGGTTTTGCCCGGCGTTGATACTTTTTTGACTTTCAAACGCGGGTTAAAAAAGTACCAGCCGTGCATTCGTCATTCGTTTGTTAGGCCTTGACCAAGCTGCTGTAATCGCTGCTCAACAACAAAAACAACAGGTGGATACCGCCATGCTCAAGCTCCCACACGCGCTGTTCCTGCTGACCGGCCTGGCGCTGGCCATGCCCAGCTACGCTGCCGACACCGTGACCATCGCCACGGTCAACAACAGTGACATGATCCGCATGCAGCGCTTGTCCAAGGTGTTCGAGCAGCAGCACCCGGACATCAAGCTCAATTGGGTGGTGCTCGAAGAAAACGTGCTGCGCCAACGCCTCACCACCGATATCGCCACCCAGGGCGGGCAATTCGACGTGCTGACCATCGGCACCTACGAGACGCCATTGTGGGGCGCCAAACACTGGCTGGAGCCGCTGACCCAACTGCCTGCCGACTATGATGCCGAGGATATTTTCCCCTCCGTGCGCCAGGGCTTGTCGGTTAACAACACCCTGTATGCGCTGCCGTTTTATGGCGAAAGCACCGTCACCTACTACCGCACCGACCTGTTCAAGCAAGCCGGCGTGAGCATGCCCACCCATCCGACCTGGACTCAGCTCGGTGAGTTCGCGGCCAAACTCACGGTAAAAGACAAAGACCAATACGGCATGTGCCTGCGTGGCAAAGCCGGTTGGGGCGAGAACATCGCCTTGCTGAGCACCATGGCCAATGCGTTTGGCGCACGCTGGTTCGACCCACAGTGGAAGCCGCAACTGACCAGCCCCGAGTGGACAGCCGCCGCCAACTATTACGTCAACACCCTGAAGAACTACGGCCCGCCGGGCGTCTCCAGCAACGGCTTCAACGAAACCCTGGCGCTGTTCAACAGCGGCAAGTGCGCAATCTGGGTAGATGCCAGCGTCGCCGGCTCGTTCACCACCGACAGAACCCAGAGCAAAGTGGCCGACAGCGTAGGGTTTGCCGCCGCACCGACCGAAGTCACCGACAAAGGCTCCTCCTGGCTGTACGCCTGGTCCCTGGCCATCCCGGCCACATCCAAGCACAAAGACGCCGCCAAGGCCTTTATTGCCTGGGCCACCTCCAAGGACTACATCCAGCTGGTCGCCGAAAAAGAAGGCATCACCAACGTACCACCGGGCACCCGCCAGTCCACCTACAGCGAGGCTTACCTGAAGGCCGCGCCGTTTGCCCAGGTGACGCTGGAGATGATGAAGCACGCCGACCCTGCGCACCCGTCAGCCCAGCCGGTGCCGTATGTGGGCATCCAGTACGTGACCATCCCGGAGTTTCAGGCCATCGGCACCTCGGTGGGCAAGTTGTTCTCGGCGGCGCTTACCGGCGGCATGACGGTCGACCAGGCGCTGCTTGCGGCTCAGTCCACTACCGAGCGCGAAATGAAACGCGCCGGTTACCCTAAGTAAACAGGACTTCTTTATGAACCGACTCGAAGGTAAAAGCGCGCTGATCACCGGATCGGCGCGCGGTATCGGCCGCGCCTTTGCCCAGGCCTATATCGCTGAAGGCGCAACGGTCGCCATTGCCGATATCAACCTGCAACGCGCCCAGGCCACCGCCGCCGAACTGGGGCCACAGGCTTACGCAGTCGCGATGGATGTCACCGAGCAAGCCTCTATCGACGCCGCGATTACGGCCGTGGTGGCCCATGCCGGCAAGCTCGATATCCTGATCAACAACGCTGCACTGTTCGACTTGGCGCCCATCGTCGACATCACCCGCGACAGCTTTGACCGGCTGTTCTCGATCAACGTTGCCGGCACCTTGTTCACCTTGCAGGCCGCGGCCCGCCAGATGATCAGCCAGGGCCACGGTGGCAAGATCATCAACATGGCCAGCCAGGCCGGGCGGCGCGGCGAGCCATTGGTGGCGGTGTATTGCGCGACCAAGGCGGCGGTGATCAGCCTCACGCAGTCGGCGGGTTTGAACTTGATCAAGCAGGGCATCAACGTCAATGCGATCGCACCGGGCGTGGTGGATGGTGAGCACTGGGATGGCGTGGATGCGCTGTTTGCCAGGCATGAAGGGCTGGCACCTGGCGAGAAGAAGCAACGGGTTGGCGCCGACGTGCCGTTCGGGCGGATGGGCACGGCTGAGGATCTGACCGGCATGGCGATTTTTCTGGCCTCTAAAGACGCCGATTACATCGTGGCCCAGACCTACAACGTCGATGGCGGCAACTGGATGAATTGAGCCAAGCACTGAGCAAAATGTGGGAGCGGGCTTGCTCGCGAAAGCGGCGTGTCAGTCAATGCATTCAGCAACTGACACACCGCATTCGCGAGCAAGCCCGCTCCCACATTGGATCCCCATAAGGCTTGAATGCGAGGTCAGTTGGCAACGCTGTGCTCAAAAAAGTAAACAAAGTGTTTGTGGAGGTAGCCGTACCTCATGTCTACTTTTACCTGCACCTCACAGGAGTGCCGCCATGACCCTTTTGAAAACCGCCATTGCCTCATTCGACGTCGACCCTCAGAAGTTCTGGAACCTTACTAACTGTTAGGGATGGATTACATGATGTAAAACAATGACTTGGCAGATCTAACGATTTTGGGCGAATTTCTGTCTAGTACGGCTTTTTTGTATCTGCGCTCGAATCGCTTGCAGACGGCAAGCGATAAACTTGCTTTTTCCCCATCACTCATCTGCGCCAGAGTCGGTAGCATTAATCCTCTTCCAGTATCGATGGACAGTCGATAGAGCTAGGCCGGTCTCGCGTGCAATCTGCGATTGATTCATCCCTGCCGCTTTAAGCTCGCGAACGACGCTTTCGCTCTGTCTATTCTGAGGCTTGCCTGGGTTACGGTGGGCGACCTCTCCGTCAGGGAGCTGCTCAGCAAGAATTTCCAGACCTCCTTCTTTCTCGAAAGCTCGGAGCTGCTTTAAAGCAGTCTCCATAAGAGCGGTATAGGGGGTATTTAGCTTTTTGGACATGCATAGAGCTAGGAGCGCTAGAGGGTCTATTCGAAGGCCCTCAGCAAGGCTCTCGAACTTCTCAAGAGTGATGCTTGTTTCGCCACGCTCGAGGGCGCTGAGCTTGGATTTCGCGGAGGCGTCGGAAAGATCTTCGTGTCGAAGCTGACGCTGCAGGCGCAGGGCCCTGATTGCGCCTGCGAGAGCGATTCTAAGTTGCATGGCTTACTCAAAAGTCAGGATATAGCCACACAGGAGGGTTTCCGTTAAATATCAAAATGAGGTAGTATTGCGCATGGTTTGATTTGAAAGCAGAATTCACCAGCCCTTTAGCTGCATCCGCAAAGTCATTCTTGGCAATTTATGGAAAATGTAGGTGAGCGGTCAGCACTCCATGGAGTGCAGCGGGCTGGCCGTTCAGTGAGCCTCAGAGCCTCGTGCGTACGATCTATCGCTCCTAACCAATTCAAGAGGCTGCACATGGTTGAAGTTATTGATGAGGGGCTTTTGGAAGGCAGTGGAGTTCCTTTAGCTGGCTCAGAACTCAGTCTGGAAGACGCAATGGCTGCAGCCAGAAAACGCTACAAATGGATGCCCCTCTGCGCCGTAGAAGAATGGACAATCCTAGACGCCATCGTCACCGACGCCGAGCGAACCAAAGTATCCGCTGCCGGATGCCAGCCAATGTTTATGTTTGCCCACAAGGTCGTGGATGACGAGCAAAGACGTTTTGAACCCGGCCACTGGGTCAGGTCGAGTATGGGCACTGCGTTCAACGACGGCTTTCTGTTCGAAACACGGAATAGCGTCTATGTGCTGCTCGGGCCGGGTCATCGCAAATCAGCAACCATCAAAGAGATCTTCTCTCTATTTTGAATTAACCAACCGGGCTGCTTTGCGTCCGCAGAAAACTGAGGCACCTGATGTTCAGAACTGAAGACTCAGACGCTATTGGCGTTCCAGGATTGTTCGGCGAAGGCTTGATGCACTGGCAGGGTGTGTCACGGGTGCTTAGATCGCACTGGTATCACCTGACCGTCCGAATCACCGAGCAAGGTCGCAGCACCGAGTTCACAAGGATGATTGAAGGTGAGCACAGACTGCAGCAATTACTTGTGCAGCAAAATGCAGGGGAAGTGATAGTCGACGTGCAAGTGGTTACCCCGCCTTGGATGAATAACTGCGATGCCTGGGGTATGTATCGCGTCGTTAAGGTGACTATTGGTGACGATAATAACGACTTTGAAGTCAGCGTGATCGAGGTGGACAGTGGGGCTGTTTACCACAACTCACACCGCCCAGGTTTTCAAATTCAGTTACTACAGAACTGCCGGCCAATTTTTCTCGAATCCATGATTCGATCAGTCTGAAAATTACCAACAATCTTGCACGATACCAACGCGTCTGGTTCCGTGCGGAATTCCTGATAACGCCTTGCGGAATAGCACCGGAGCGCAATGATGCTCGACACCATTGATGTCACTTTTCACGGAAAACGCCATACAGATTTCGATCTCAAACGTATCATTAAAGCCCAAGAGCAAGGCTTTGATGTGCCGGTTACCGCTTACCTTTGTGGCGTTTCCATCAGGTCGCGCGCAGGTATCGGTGTAGTGTTTGGCCACAAGCGGAAAGACCAGTACGGTCGGTTTGGCGATGGTCATTTGATCCGCACTTCCGACGTGTTGAAAGTCGAACGCGAGGGGAGGTTTTGGGTTATGACGACCGAGAACTCGCGGTACGTACTTGCAACGTTCCAGAGGGGCAATGGGCGAGCCTCCCTGCGTGATTATCTGAGAGTCTCAAAGGGGCAGTACCATTTCACTCCGCGCCTGTTGCAGTAATATTCTCGAGTCAAATGCGATGCCATAGGTGTGAATTTCCGAGCCGCTGCCACTGGCCATTTTCCATTTAAGGCCTAGAGCTTAAGTCAGGTTTTGCGGTTGAGGAGGTTATCGAGGAACGTGGTGCTCAGTGGCCCCGTCCAATCTATCGGTAGAAGGTCGATCCAACTTAGTGCCTGAAGAAGGATTACCAACCCCAAGCCGTATGCGTTTGCGGGGGCTGGCTCCACGCACAGTGGCGCACCGAACTTGGTGTCGTAAAAGAGGGACGATTGAATACCGTCCGGCCCCATGTATACAGTAGGAGTCGCGAGGTGGTCATTACCCAGAATCATCAAATCAGGGACGTGCTCTCCCTTGACGTTGTGAACGGAAATGTCCGGGGAGTATTTGCGTGCAAAGACTGCACAGAAAGGCTGGTTCTTAAGTGGAGGGTAAGTGCGGGGCCAGTCCCTGACCCTTCCGTGATAGATCGGCCCATCCACTTGATACTCAGGGTTGGTGCGACCTCGACGTGTGAGCAGTAATTTCTTCACCGCTTCGATTTGGCTGATCGCCGTTGCCAATACCGCAGAATCCGAGATCGAATGCTTGCACTCGATGTAGGCATACACTGCGTCAACCGGGATTTGTTCTTTTACCGGAAACTGGCGGCTCATACCGGAGCGTAGGGTAGGGCTGGACATCTTGTCGTAGATGATAAGGTCATCCCCGGCCTTTTCGCCATTTTCAGCGACGACAAAACCCCGGCACACGCCGTACTTGGCCGGCAGAATATCCTCCAGCAAAGCGCATATGGCGATCTCGAATTCATTCCCAAGGTCAAAGTTGTAAATCGCCTCGATGTCCTGCAACCTCGCTTCGACTTTCCTGGCCAACCTCTCAATGTATCCACCGTATGAGTTCATTGATCCTCCTCCAGTTGCTCGATGTCCGTCTGCCCAAGACTCCAATCCTCCGGACTAACACAGGGTCTGGCAAGTCAGGACATGCTGCGGTTAGGCGCTCGGGCTGTCGTGACCTCAGCTTTAGAAGCTTGACGTTGCAGTTGTGGTGGTAATCTACGCGCTTATATCGAAGAGGCGGCGCCCGGATTCCTGGCACGCTCTAAGCCTGCAGGGAGCTCTTAGCTAGTGGATTCGCGATCAAACAACCCTCATTCTCAACCACCACAGATTGATTCGTCAGCTGACAACGTTACCTTGAAGTCTGGCCGTAGCCTGCAGTTCGCCATGCGTAGATTTTTCAGCTGGCTCACCAATGCCATTCTGGACTTCGTCGGATTTCAACAAGCCTCTGCTTGGAATGCGGGTCGTCTGCTCGGTATCGAAGAGGGGAATAGCAGAGGCTTAGAGGAGGGCTTCTCTCAGGGGCATACCCAAGGACTCGACGACGGAAAGCTAATTGTTGAGTTGCGTCCTGGCACACCTACTACTCCCGCTTCACCGGGCATCAAAGAACTTGCACTATTCAAAGACTGGAGATTTGCAATCACTCCAGAAATGGCTGCTGAGATTCGGCAGGATGTGAAGCAATATCTTCCTGATCAACCTCCTTCTGAAGATCAGTGGAAGATGATCTTGTCCACTACTCCGACCACCTCTGTAGTTGCGGGCGCTGGTAGCGGTAAGTCGACCACCATGGTGTTGCGGTTAATCGTTCTATACCACTACCTCAAAATTGATTTGTCGTGTCTGACAGTTGTCACTTTCACAAAAGAATCTAAGCTGGATTTCGCGAAGAAAGTCCGCGAGGTGTTTGACCTTTGGGGTTATGAAGTCAGCGAGAAAAAATCTCTTGAGATTGTCCGCACGTTCCATTCCCGTATTCTGTCATTCGCCAAAAGCATCGATGGTCTAAGTGATGTAAAGGCTTTCGAGTTTCTAGACAACAAGCCAGGTGAGGACGAAAAGGACGGTTCGATGCTGAATGTCAAGCTGGGCGAAACCCAGCTCGATCTGATGAACGCGACATACCACGAGCTTTACGAAACCAACACGGAGTTTCGCTCACTGATCGGAGACCTTTACCAGCGCTCACTATTGCTAGCTGAGATGGATAAAGACCATCCAGACGTTCTAGAGCGCCAGGACAAGGCTTGGCAAATGGCGAATATCGATGATGCGTTGTGTGCTCAACTTGAAGGTCTTTGGGAAGCTGCCGGTCATTGGCCAATTGATGGGATAGAGCCTGTACAGAAGACCGTCCGCCTGCTTGGGAAAAACTTCCGCGTGAACGGATATATTCCCGAGTTCGATACATACGTGATACTAGGAGTCGACGATACCGAGCCAAATGACATCAAGCTTGATCACCAGTACGGCTGGTTCATGCGCAAGCATGTGCGCGACAAGCGGACGCTGTTTCAGGCCTTTTGCAGTCCACGGGTTGTCTACCTGAACAGTTATGTCGATGCATCTCAGTCGGTTGACGCGCTCAAAGGTCGGATAATTGGATGCCCGAAATTCCAATACAAGGTCAGGGGAGACATAAGTTCGAGCTATATTTTGGAAGCTTTTTTTTCCAATGCCTCTTTCATCGAAAACCTGGGTTTGGACGCCATTGAGGCAATCAAAAATATGACCCTAAACAAGGGTGAGCCCGACATCCAATTTTTCCATGCGATGAGCATTTACTGGGCCGCGTTCAACGAACGACTGCTGCAGATGAGCCCGCCGGTAATGACGTTTAACAGTATGTTTGCGATGTTCAGCGAACGTGGTCAGCAAAATTTTAAGGCAGTACCGGACAGCGTACTTCGCCCGATGACAACGCTTCTCATCGACGAATTCCAAGATGTGGGGGCGAACACAATTTCGTGGGTCAGGGCGACCTTCAAGGAAATCGAACTGCGCGGGTTGGCCGCTAAAACCTTGGGCGCCCCAGCTTATGCTTCGGTGATGGTGGTAGGGGACGATTGGCAAAGCATCTATGGATGGCGTGGCAGCTCTCCACGTTTTCTGATGGAGTTCGGCAAGGAGTTTAGGTCGCCGAAACAGACACAGGTGTTCATGCAGGAAAACCATCGATCACACCAAATGGTGGTTGATGCGGCAGAAGCAATCGTCAACCAGACACCAGGTTTTGAAAACAAGCACGGTGTTGCCGTTAACAAGCGTGTGATCGGCAACCAGATACCGGTAGAGGTTCGAGAGCTTGACTGGGAACACCTAGTCCAGATGGCCGAACACCATTACGACGCTGGCCACTCGATCCTTATTCTTTACCGTAAACGCGACACCAAGAAAGATGCCAAAGCAAAACTCAGCGACGTCATTGAGAGAGCTCGTGAAGACAAGCGAGACAAGGCCATCAAGTTTCTGACCTATCACTCCTCGAAGGGTTTGCAGGCCGACGCCGTCTTCTTGCTGGGGGATTGCGAGGTCACCACATCATCGCCTTCGAGAAACGATTTCTATGCCCAGGCCGGTATGGCGAATCCGGGCGAGCCCTGCGGTTACGACAGGGCACAGCAGCAGGAGGCGCTGCGAACAGCCTACGTAGCCATCACTCGGGCCATCACCTACTGCTATTGGTATGGTTCCTGGGACGAAAAGGTACCTGCGTCGGAGAAGGCAAGCCGTTATATCAAGGGGAATCAGGCCTATTGGAATGTTGTGACTCCCCGTCCTGCCCCCCCTTCAGATGGAATCAAACGCAAAGCAGTCAAAGGACGCTAGCTAGGGCCTTTGTTCGTCTTAATCTGATATCTGTAGGCGATTTGCGCTAATACAGAAAAGCGCAGTGGCTGAGCGGTCAGGCGGTTTGAGCTATATCCTCTTCTAGCTCCCGCACTGCCTTGCTGGCTTTGATCTCAAAGCGACGTTCCACCTCCGCGTCACTCAGCTTAAGCGCATCATCGCCTAGACCTTGAGCGTCATGGCGCAATCCGTATAGGTACCGCCGAGGAATTGTCGACCATGGGCCGCTTGTTCGCGGTGATGGGCATGCAGCCGGTGGGCTACTACGATTTAACGCCTGCCGACGTGCCAGTGCACTCCACTGCATTTCGCGCGGTCAACGAGGCCTCGCTGCGCATTAGTCCATTTCGCATGCTTATACGAAGACTTTCTGCCCATGAGCGCGGCTGGCATCTTCTAGTCCAATCTAGTCGACAACGCTCAAGCACGTTATGCAGAGATAGCGAACCGCGATGCTTTTCATCAAGCATTGGGCGGGGACGCTTTGGATGACTTGCAGGTTTACGAGCGCACTCAGACGGTGTCGCTCCAAGGCGCGTTGAATGCTTTGGGAGTAGCCGAGGCTGCTACCGTCTGAGCCCGCTTTAGCCCGGTATCCGTCGCTCCTACACCTAGCTCTACGCTGGGGGCGGGCGGGTGAGTTGATGGGCGTGTAGTCCCGGAAGCGTGCCAATTGCAGACTTACGTTGATTTCAATGTGCCACTACCAGCATCATGATCCAGCGAGGGATCCACATTGAACAACAAGGAAATGAACATGACTGATTTTTATATCTGTGCCATCCATCGAGACAAACCGGGTGGCCACATCCAGCAAGTCAAAGTCATCAAAAGTGGCAAAGCCTTGAAGATGATCGCCGACCGTGCATTCGTTGCAGAGCTCATCACGTTGGGCAATACGAAGTTCAAGACGATTTTTATGGAAAACGGTGCGTGGCGTAACGGCGCTGATGTCCACGTAGTGGACGGTGAGTTCCTGGCAACTGATCGCAACGCTCGTAAAGAAGACAACCTCGAAAGTCTCCCTACTTTCTAATACTTAGAAAGCGCAACTCATCCCTCGCCCCCGAATCCACTGTCGACCTGCTGGCCTTTCATTTTGCCGAGATGAATTTTGCAACCAGCTCCAGGTACATGACAGTGGTTCAGCCACCCCGATTGAAGGGAAGCACCACTGCGCTATCTCCAGATTTGACGGATGGATCGCCGCTAACCATGGACTTCAATTTGGCCAGATGGAAAACGGAAGCTTTCCCCGACAGATAACGCTCCGGCAGGCCCGCAAGCTTTTCGACATCATTTGCAGCCAAACCGATATAGCTAGATACCGACTCAATCGGCATAACCCCAGAAGACGATAACAACTCGATAGTGCGCTTGAGAAGTCGAGGTTGTTCAGGGGCGCGCGCATCATCACCTGGCTCGGATTTAGCCCCCCACCTAGCTGACCTTCGCTTAAACAAAACAAGCTTCGCATCAGCGTCGAGGATCTTGAGCGCCTCGAGGCGCATGATCATTGCCGCAACGGAGACGCCCCAGCGCTGCTTGAGCAACAGAAGGCTATCAAGTGTGACCGGAGTCCTCACATCGGCTGCAAACGTTTCTGCTGGCAGTAGGAAAGCGCCGGCGAACCTGTGAGCCTGTGCCTCCATCAACTTGTAGCGCTCGGGATCGGTTGAGCGGTCTATGCCTTTGTGAAGGATGAGGTGGCCTAGCTCGTGTGCCAGGTCAAATCGACTGCGAAAGCCATTACCTTTGTCGGCTGACAGAAGTATCAGTGGCCGTTGAAGTTCGTAGCTCCATGCAGAAAGGCCTTCAATCGGCGCGATACCCGTTTCCTCTCGCACTACGATAATACCGGCACCTTCTACAGCCAGTGCCAAATCAGGAATTGCACGACGACCAAGACTCCAGAGATCTCTGCATTCACTGGCAGCCTCCTCGATGTCGGAATTAGCGATTTGCTGAGGATCGGTGAAGGATCTGACCGGAAGATTTACATCGGGAAAGTCCACGAATTCGTTCATCGCCAAGACGATGTCCTGCGTCCATTCTAGCCGGGCTTCCAGCATCGCCCTCGCAGAAACGTGGGCAGACGCATTACTTCGGAAAAGAGGCAACGAACCCTTCTTAGGAAGAGGACGGGTGAACCATTCAGGACTGACATTGATGACCTTGGAGAGGCTATCAAGCGCCTCCGCTTCGGGCGCCTGCTGTCCAGACTTCCACTTGCTGATCGTGGCTGGCGATACGCCGACCATGGCAGCGAGCTGTACTTGCGAAAGCGCGCGGGCAGCCAGAGCTTGAATCAATCGACCTGGCTGGAAATCTGTAATGCCCCGGCTCATGCTTCTTCCTGTCCTCCGAGCTCGACGAAGCTCGTTTTGAGTTTTACTGTTGCGTTGTCGGCCTGTTTCGGAGCCGCATCATAGCGATTTAGGAACTGGCTCAAAGTTTCCCGAAACAGCCATCCGTCCATTTTTGGATTGGGTACTGCGATGTAGACCTGCAGTGGCTTCTCAGGGTGGTGATGCAGTGAACCACTGAAGCCTGCGACGAAGAAAAACGCCCCCGAGGTCACATCCAGTGGCTCAAAAAGAGATGGCTGCACCAGTTGGCTCATGGCCTCATTGGCTTCAGCCAGCTCACGTCGGATGGTGCTGCGAGTGGGGCGATTCCAGTTCGTCGTACTCATGTTCAAGCGCGCAAATTTGAACATCCCTGCCACGCCCACGATCACGCGGTTGCCTTGAGAGGAAATCAGCTCAGCATTGGATGCTTCCAGCAAATCACTGAAGCGCTCGTTCATCTGGATGTGCCGCATGTACCCCAGCGCAGTTTTCCGCTGCTTTTTACTGACGTCTTTCGTCAACCCAAAGGCTTGTAGCGCACCTGCGGCAAAGGCGTCTTCGACACCCATCACAAGGTCACGCGGAACGTTGGCAATTAGCAAAGCGGCGATAGCTTCTGGGTTCGGGCTCATCTAGTGGTGCTCAGGTTTCGGTTTTCGAGATTATATACCTGAAAAATTTCGTGTGTGTAGGTTTTTGTGTGATTTAGATGCTGTGAAGCGCTTTAATATCGGTTTTGCTCATGCCGTCGCCAAAGGGCACAGATGAATCGTGCGTATCATTTAGCTCTGACCGTCCACAACTGATCTACCTTCGTCGTATAACTTTGGCTCATCAGCTCCCGACGCATCGCCCAACCAGGCGCGACAGGCACGCTAGCCACCCGCAGCACTCCTTTTCCCCAGCGGCCATTAATCTCATCCAGAAGGCTCATGACCTTGTCCGCCATCACGGGCTGGGAATGCGCAAACAGGTCATCAGTGAATTCGCCGGGCTGGCGCAAGTCCATCAGCAGAACTTCCGCCTTGCTGTATTTGAAGCCTGGTCGGAAGAGGCGATTGACCGCTTCGGTTGCAGCCTTGGTCATGAGTCGAACGTCGTTTGTCGGGTAGGGTAGTTCAACGAGTGCGCCGTTCGCGTACTTCGCTTCTTCGGGATTGAACATGCCTGTCCTGATACTCACGCGGATCTTCTTGCACAGCGAGTTTTGCGCTCTGAGCTTTTCCGCCGCGCGTTGGGTGTAGGTGGCGACGGCTTCCTTGATCGGCTCGATCTGTGTGAGTCGTGTGCCGAACATTCTGCTGCAGCAGATTTCCTGCTTGGGCGGGTCAGCTTCCCCCAGTTCCAGACATGAAATGCCGGCGAGCTCGCGCGCGGTCTTTTCGATCACTACGCTGAATTTCCGACGAAGCATCGTAGGGTCGGCTTTCGCTAAATCCATTGCGGTCTTGATTCCCATGACCTCCAGGTGTGCCTTCATGCGCCGGCCCACCCCCCAGACCTCGCCGACATCGGTGTTGCGCAGCGTCCAGTCCCGTTTGAACGGGTCGCACAGATCCACCACACCACCGGTGATATCCAACAGCCTTTTGGCGGTATGGTTGGCGAGCTTGGCCAGCGTCTTGGTGCGTGCGATGCCTACACCGACAGGAATGCCTGTGCGTTTGAGAAGCGTGGATCGCATGTGCCGTCCGAATGCAGACAGATCTCCAGGGATGCCAGTTAGATCGGCAAACGCCTCATCAATGCTGTAGACCTCTAGCGCTGGCACCATCGACTCAATGATCGTCATGACGCGCTCACTCATATCGCCATAGAGCGCGTAATTACTGCTGAAGGCCACGATTCCATGCCGGCGTAGATGGTCTTTGATCTGGAAGTACGGCTGGCCCATTTTCACAAAAGGCTTGGCGTCGTAGCTGCGCGCAATCACACAGCCATCGTTGTTGGACAGCACCACGATAGGTGTCTTTGCTAGGTCGGGTCTGAACACTCGCTCGCAGCTCGCATAGAACGAGTTGCAGTCAATCAGGGCAAATACAGGTTCACGTGTTGTCATGATCGCGCACGCTGTATTTCACCACACCCCAGATCACGAGCTCATCGCCCTCCATGACATGTCTTGCCGGATATTTCGGATTCTCCGACAGGAGGAGTACGGCGTTCTCACGCAGAAGTAGGCGCTTGCAGAAAGGCTCCGAGTTCAGCGCGGCGATGACGATATCGCCACTGACCGCATCGATGCTTCGATCAACCACCACCAGATCCCCTGAATAGATTCCTGCGCCCTGCATACTGTCTCCGTCGATCCTCACCAGGTACACGTGCGGGGCTCGAATATCGAACAGCTCATCAAGGGAGATGTGCTTTTCGATGTGATCAGCCGCAGGGGAGGGGAAGCCCGCCGGCACCTTGGATGAATAAAGGGGCAGCTTTTTACCGCCAGTAGCGAGTGGGCCGAGGATGGTGACGCTCATGATGCAAGCCTTAAAGTGGTAGACTGTACGTATATACAGTTAACGATTTGCTTCGCTTGCGGTCAATCTCATAAGCATCACTATTCGACGGGTGACAGCATGTGCGGACGCTACTCGATCTACGAATCGATGGATCATTATCTGAAGGAGCTCGCGCCAGAGCAGCTTGTGATCAACGGCTACGATCTTTGGCCAGTGGAGCGATACAACGTCGCACCCTCAACCCGCGTGGAAATTATTCGGCCCGTAGATGAAAAGCTGAGCATTGATAAGGTGAAATGGGGATGGTCGCCATTTTGGGCGAAAGGAAAGCGCCCTGATCCGATAAACGCCAGGGTTGAAACAGTCATGAGCGGGAAATTCTTCAGTCATCTCTGGCCAAACGGTCGCGTGCTTGCACCGGCAAACGGGTGGTTTGAGTGGGTCAAAGATCCGGCTGATCCAAAGAAAAAGCAGCCTTACTTCATAACCTTGAAGGAGCAGGCTCCGATGTTCTTCGCTGGTTTAGCTGAGGTTCACCAGGGCCTGGAGCTAGACCCTCGCGACGGCTTCGTCATCATCACCGCCGCCAGTGATCAAGGGATGGTAGATATCCATGATCGGAAACCGCTGGTTTTGGCCCCTGAGCACGCCCGCGAATGGATCGCCTCAGATACTTCCCCTGAACGCGCGCGGGAAATCGCGATGAAACACTGCCGGCCTGCCACCGATTTTCATTGGTATAAGGTGAGCAAGGCTGTGGGTAGCGTTCGTAATCAGGGCCCAGAATTGGTTAAGCCGCTCTCAGGGGCGTCAGACGTCGATGAATGATCAACCTGAGTCGTACATCCCGTTGGCTGTAGATGTTGATGGACGGCAACTGGAGCGTTGTCCTGCCTGTCCATGAGTAGTTCCCGTCAGCTTTCATCAAGAACGGACATCGCTTAGATCAATCACCAGTTTTGACACCCGGCATACCCGAGACCGCCCAGGTAGCGTCTGGTACTGTAGGAGTCATATGGTGGGATTATTCGCCCCGAAGAGTTGGACACCATTAGGGTGGCATGACATAAATTAAGGACAAAATATGTTCAGCAAATCTCAGATCATTACCATCCCAGTCCTGATCTCATCGGTACTTTTACTCACCGGCTGCCCCCCATCACCGGAATTCACCCGATGGGAACGCACTTCGACCTCTGTAGATGGTGTAAGAGCCGCAATGGCAGAATGTGGCGACCCTGTGGCAGGGCCACAAAACCATTTCCCAATAAACGAACAGATAATTCACTTTCAATGTATGCAGCGCCTCGGTTTTACCCGCAAGGACGGCTTTGAATACTGTGAAATAATGGAGAATATGCCAGCCTGCGTCGAAAAAAGGCAGGGTCGTCCGCTCAGTTTGTCGCAGCTCGAAGCGTTGCCGTTTGTAGAAGATGAAGCATTTCATCCAATCAAGCCTAATTCTGGTCGGGATGAACGTATGCAGGTCTCATGGCGTAAAGCGGGAGCATCACGCCATTTCGAATTCGAGGTAGCCAATGATAGTGAAGCCCTGCCAGTGATGTATGCGTGCGGCTATGCGAAACCACTTGGGTCGAATCTGGACGTCGCCAGCATCGGGCGCACTGCAGAAGTGCAACGCTGCATGATTGATCATGGCTTTGAGCCCAAAAATAAAATTATGCTTGTTTGCCAGACTTACCCACAAGTGACGGGCTGTTCGTCGACAACGCCACCGAGTTGATGCAGATAGAGAGCAGAGCCAAGGGGGGCGCTCGTTAGAGATAGAGAGCTCATCGGCCAGTTGCGTCGTCTACATCGATTTAACCGATACGACATCCACGTACTTGTACTTCTTCCTAGCAGCCTTCACAGCCTCTTGCTCAGCAAGCAACGAGCTCAACGTATCAGCCTCGTGAATCAATTCGATCATTTTCCCTTCAAACTCGTTTCCAACACGTAACGTGACCCTCAGCCTTGGCGTAAATGCTTTCGCCACGTTCTTCTTCACTTGGGGAGCTTCTGCTGGCTTTGTAGGTACCATTTCTGGCTCAGGCTCCTGTACTTGAGGCGCAGACACCTGGTCTTCGGGCTGAGGCGTACCGAATAGGGCACGACGCATTTCTTCTTCAGTTAATTCAGAGCTCATAGAACATCTCAAAGGGGGCGGTAATCAGCTCGACGAATTCTACTAGGATGGCTGCTCCAGCGTGTCCTCTGGAAGCATGTATACCCACTGTGAATTCGGGCTACGTGCTCGCAACATTTCAACGTGGTAGTGGGCCTGATAGCGATAAAAATGATGCAACGTAAGCTAGGCTATTGAGGGCTTAAGGGGGCATCGCAATGGTTGTCTGGCTTCGTCTTCGACAACTGAGTGAACTGCTCCAATGCGTTTTGGAAGGCCTCCAATGCGAAGCTTACCGGCTTGCTCTCGGCGATCCATTTTGTCGAGATTCCAACTTCCAGTTTGTCCGAAATACTTCGACCGAAGCGCAGCCAGTGTACGGTGTCAGCCTCGATTACCTGCTCAGCGACCAAGACGATACAGTCGAAATTCATGTCATCGCTACAGACCAGCAACGGCACGATTGTGGAGCTTCCATCCTCCGCCGGGATGATGCGACGGTTCGCAAGAGCGTCTTCGTCTTCGTCGATAAGCCAGATCAGAGAAAGACCAAGGCTTGCGACGTCTGACCATTCGAGATGAGTGGACAGCCATTGCTCAATTCCAATGCCGTCAATCATTAACCATGCGCAAGCGCTCCTGGCGAATCCAGGTCGGTAGTAAGCGGCGCTGATAACTTGATTCATCGCGAAGTCCTTCAATGCAGTGCGGCGGTGTCACAGAGAATGATGATACTCCAGTGATATCACCCTACGCGTCAGATCACTACTCTCGGACGCTTGAAGGGCAGCCTATATTGCACCTGGACGGACGGGCAGATTTCAACCTTGGTACAACGATGAGGACGAGGTCGGATTGTGAGCATCTTTTCCCGTCGGGCTTCCCTGACAAGCTGCTCCTCCGATTGTAATCAGTTACGATCCTGACGACTCATCAACAATCGAGATCGTGTCATGCAAGATGGCTGCTGGCCCTTCCATCTCTTCGGTGCCAATTTTGCCACTGAATCCGAGGCGAAGAAATTTGTGTTTGAGCAGTGGGAGCCAGAGCCCCCTGAAAGCGTAAGCGAAGCCGAGTACATTTCGTGGGAAGACCGCAATCCAACCTGGCGTCTAGCGGAGGAGCTGGGGTTCTCTATGGATTCAGATTTCGTTGAGCTTGCCGGCACCCCACAAGACGTCATAGCGCAAATCCGCAGTCAGTCCGAGAGAGTGTTGGTCAGCTCTAGGGTAGGAGAGTTCACGCATTTTATAATGGTGGGTTCGAATGCCATCTGGGGTGACCGTCGTTCGACTTCTACCCAAGTAGAGCCGCTGGTGCGCTTGCCGGAGAGCACTGCAACCATCACATATCTCGGCCTGTTCAACTGAGCTGACGGCCTCATAGGTTAGGCCCGTTTTTGACCAGGCGCAGGCACTGGACTAAGGCTAAAATTGTCCTCATTTGGGGCGGATGACGATTCAACCAGACGTGAAATTATGACCAGACAGCTTGTCTACCAACGAATACGAAATCGAATTGTCGAGCTACTTGAGTGGCTGATCGAGTGCGAGAATGAGCCACCTCGGTGTGGTATGAATGAGTTAATCAATTCATGGGAAGATTGGGTGCCAACTCCGTCGCCAAAAGGATACTTCGTCGATCAGGGGTTCACTCCAATGCAGAGCGTTTTTTTGGTAAATGTAAGCGCAGCCATCGAGGATTTTTGCGAAGCAACACCTGAACTCATAGAGAACGACGCTGCGGCAATTGCGCTCCCTCAATGGCGCCTTGTCATCGCTGCTGCCAAGCCGACGCTATCTGCGATGAAAGCGAGTACCAAAATGTCGGAGGAGAGTGACGACAGGCTCGAGCGTTGAGTTGCTGGCTCTTTAAGCAAGGTATTGCGTACGATTTTGCCAGGGTGCAGCAATCGGTCAGAAATAGGTAAGCGTCCAATCAAGTCATCTACCGATCCAGTTATCAGCACGAGGATGACTGCTTTTCGCCCATGCCGTAAGGTTCGCTACCAAAATCGCCACAGCCTTCCAGTGGTGGTAATACAGCAAGGAGAGCGAACAATTAACACCTTCAAATCATCAGTTCAAAACGTATCTGCGGCCATAGGCCTCATCGCAGCAGTGACAGTCGGCGGATGCGTCATGATCCCTTACGACACGCCGGAATCAAAAGCCCAAATCCAGCGCGATCTGAAAATTGCACCATCGGATATTCAAGCCGTATCGGAAACTAACTGGTGCTTGTTCCCATATGGAAGCGAAGGCAGCTGCAGGGCCACTCAAGGCCTGGGAGTGTTGACCAGCAAAGGCCTGATCCTCAGCCTCTACAACAACCACACCTACACTGAAACCGCACGCATCCTCCCAGAACAAGTGCAGTGCGTGAAGACAGTTGGTGGTCGCACTGGAGTCGAACCGTTCGTTGTATTCACCAAAGACCGAGCGATCATGCTCGCCGTCATTACGCCGGGTGGGCAAATGAATGTGCCTGTGAAAGTCAGTTTCTTTGATTATCTGACGAAGCCAGGGCAGCACGTCTTCACTGGGACGGATGGCGGATATGTGCGCAAGTCGGGTCGAAAGCAAAGCGTAGGCGGAATGGTGTCAGGCACTGCCATCCCGTGGCATACAACACTCGACGTAACCGAGGTTTTTAACCCTTGCCCGCAGGTTACAGATTAACGAGGACTGGCGCGTTCCATCGCAAGCGGTGCGCGCATGCCGAAGCCCGTAGGTGTGAAGGATGAATGCCCGAAGGGCCGAGCCCCCCCCGGCGGCTCGGCTCGCGAAAGCCGCCCTTGAAGAGGCTGGTTTCGAATGCCATCTGGGGCGACCGACGTTCGACCACTACCGATGTAGAGCCGCTGGTGCGCTTACCGGAGAGCACCGCAACCATGTCATATCTCGGTCTGTTCAACTCAATTTGACTGCTCGAAAGGGCATGTCTGCGTTTGCATACGACTGCGCGCTTTCGACCCGAAGCGGTCATCCGGCGAACCATAAGGCCTCCGGCTAAAGGATTTTGATGCCGTCACCCCCCTGTCGTAAAACTTGCATCAGTTGCCCAACAACGAGGGCTTCAACGGCACCTTCACTGGCATCCGCCTCAAAAGCAGCGCAGCAAGCCGATGCGTCGCCGTCGCAGATGCGGTAGACAGCAATGACGCTGCCTGGCCCGCAGCCTGTGTGCCCGGATAGAGAATACCCACCGTCAATCGAACCGTGCATCAAGCCGAGGCCGTAGCCCGGGGTGACCCATGGGCGCCCGGGAATCGGGCCGCCTAGTGTTCGTGCTGTCTGCATTTCCTTGAGCAAGCCCGCGCAGAGGAGATCTGCGCAGAGAAGTCGATCCAGAAAGAGCGCTGCTTGCGAAATCGGGCCGATCAACAAGCCATGGTAAACCCATGCGGGGTCATAATTTGAGGCGCGTCCAAGAGGGGACGTTTGTAAGTCGGCTCGTGTTTTAGCAAAGCGAACGTTCGAGATGCCCAGAGGGGAAAGAGCACGTTGAATCACCGCATCATCAAGCGCCAGATCAGTCAGCCGTTCAATTAGCCTGCCGATGAGTAAATAGCCGAAATTCGAGTAACGCCGTAACCGTCCGAGCAACACATCTTCCTGATGCCATCGGTTAAGGCGATGGTGTCCACCTAAATTTAAGTGGACACCATTTTTAGCCTTTTTAAGCGGACGCCCATGCCACAAGAACGCCGTTCCTATTCCAAGTCCTTCAAGGCCCAGGTCATTACTGAGTGCGCCCATCCTGACACTTCAATTGCCAATGTCGCCTTGACCCACAACCTCAATGCAAACCTCGTCCATAAATGGATTCGGGTGCATGCGCAGAAAAACCTGGCACTGCAAACTGCCTTCATCCCGGTCAAGACTTCGCCGCCGGTGCCGATGCATCAGGCCCTTCCTGCCACGATCCGAATCGAAGTGCCGCATCCAAAAGGTGTAGTCGTGGTGAGTTGGCCAGCAGAAAATGCAGCGGCGTGTTCTGCTTTCCTACGAGACCTGCTGCGATGATCCGCGTCGATTCCATCTGGCTCGCCACCGAGCCCATGGACATGCGCGCCGGCACTGAAACCGCGCTCGCACGAGTCGTGGCGGTGTTCGGTGCGGCGAAGCCGCACTGTGCCTATCTGTTCGCCAACCGCCGCGCCAATCGAATGAAAGTGCTGGTGCATGACGGCGTGGGGATTTGGCTTGCCGCCCGGCGTTTGAATCAAGGACGCTTCTTCTGGCCGGGTGTGCGACACGGCTCCGAAGTTGAGTTGGATGCCGAGCAACTTCAGGCCCTGGTGCTCGGTTTACCTTGGCAGCGCGTCGGTGCAGGCGGAATCATCTCGATGCTTTAACATCTGCCATGGCGTGCTTGCCAGCGCAATTGGCCCATCAGTCTATCGTCGCCATCAGCCCTCTCTGGCAAAATCGGCGGCATGACTTTGCATCCAAATCTCGATCAGTTAAACCCTGAACAACTGCGTGCCCTGGCGGCGCAGTTGATCCAGCGCGTCGAGACAATGGACAAGCAAATCACTCATCACAAGTCGGTCAACGAGAAACTGGCCCACGAGATCGCGCTGCTCAAACGCTTCAAGTTTGCCAAGCGCAGCGAGCAGTTGAGCCCGGATCAAGCCAGCCTGCTCGACGACTTGATCGATACGGATATCGCCGCTATCGAAGCCGAACTTGAGGCGCTGCAACCGGCACCTGTCGAAGCCAAAGTGCGCCAGCAACCCAAGCGCGCACCGCTGCCACCGCAGTTTCCTCGCACACTGATCCATCACGAACCGGACAACAGCCACTGCCAGTGCGGCTGCGCCCTCAAGCGCATCGGCGAAGACGCCAGCGAAAAGCTCGACTACACGCCCGGCGTATTCACCGTCGAGCGTCACATCCGTGGAAAGTGGGCCTGCGAGCAGTGTGAAACGCTAATCCAGGCGCCGGTACCGGCGCACGTCATCGACAAAGGCGTCCCGACCGCAGGCCTGCTGGCCCACATCATGGTGGCCAAGTTCGCCGACCATCTGCCGCTGTATCGCCAAGAGAAAATCTTCGGCCGCGCCGGGCTGCCCATCGCCCGTTCGACACTGGCGCAGTGGGTGGGTCAAACCGGCGTACAACTGCAACCGCTCGTGGAAGCACTGCGCGAGGCAGTGCTGGCCCAGCGAGTCGTCCATGCCGATGAAACACCCGTGCAGATGCTGGCACCGGGTGAAAAGAAAACGCACCGAGCGTATGTCTGGGCCTACTGCACGACACCATTCTCGGCACTGAAGGCGGTAGTCTACGACTTCAGCCCGAGCCGTGCTGGCGAACATGCGCGCAACTTCCTGGGCACTTGGAACGGCAAGCTGGTCTGCGATGGCTTCGCAGGCTACAAGGCCGGCTTCGAAGGGGGCATCACCGAAATCGGCTGCATGGCCCATGCTCGCCGCAAGTTCTTCGACCTGCATGTGGCGAACAAAAGCCAACTGGCCGAACAGGCGCTGCACTCAATCGGCGGCCTATACGAGGTTGAACGAAAGGCCAAAGAGATGAGAGATGAAGATCGCTGGCGATTACGTCAAGAAATGGCGATTCCTATCGCGGAGAAGTTGCATGAGTGGATGCTGGCTCAGCGCGAACTTGTGCCCGAGGGCTCGGCCACAGCCAAGGCTCTGGATTACAGCCTGAAACGCTGGGTAGCGCTGACGCGCTACCTCAATGATGGTGCTGTGCCCATCGACAACAATCGGGTCGAAAATACGATCCGGCGTTGGGCCCTTGGCCGTTCGAATTGGCTCTTCGCCGGATCACTGCGCAGCGGTAAACGAGCGGCGGCAATTATGAGCTTGATTCAATCGGCACGCATGAATGGGCATGATCCGTTCGCGTATCTCAAGGATGTACTGACGCGGTTGCCGACACAGAGGGCCAGTGCAATTGACCAATTACTACCGCATCAATGGGCACAGGGCTCCTAACACGCTATGAGCTACATTCAGTCCGACGCGTCTGAATCTAATGGTGTCGATGGAGGTATTTGCCATGCGGGTTTTTTGTCATCCTGACTGTCGAAAATACGCCGCGCCTTGCGGAAATCCTCAACGTTCTCGACAACCCAAGTCCAGATAGGTGACATGCGGATCAACAGTCCCATACCCAGCGGCGTCAGCTCATACTCGACACGTGGCGGAATCTCACCGAACTCCCGCCGAACCACTAGCCCATCCCGCTCCATGGAGCGTAGCGTCTTGGTTAACATCCGCTGAGTCACCCCAGTCATCTGCCTTTTTATTTCGGCATGGCGCATCGTGCCGTAAACCCCCAGGGCATGCAGAATACCTAACGACCAGCGGCTACCTGCGTGAGCAAGCACTTCTCGTCTGACGCCATCATCGTCTTCTCTAAGCGTTCGGCAAATTGTTTCTGCCTGGCTGAGAGCCTCCTGATCGGTCATTTCNGCGTGAGCAAGCACTTCTCGTCTGACGCCATCATCGTCTTCTCTAAGCGTTCGGCAAATTGTTTCTGCCTGGCTGAGAGCCTCCTGATCGGTCATTTCATTCTCTGGTATCACAGGTGTGCCTTCTTACGAACGTTGCCTAATCGTGCAAGCATTTGTTCATCTTACAGGCAACAGGTCTCAGGAGAAATCATGACCGAAGTGACCCAGCTTTCCCCCCAATCCATTCTCGTTCTAGGCGCCGGTGAGCTTGGGCTGCCGGTTCTGCGCAATCTTGCGCGAGTAGCAAAGCGCGCGCCCGGCTCCACAATCAGCGTCCTGCTCAGGGATTCGACCATCAACACTCAGGTGCCCGAGAAAAAGGTCGAAATCGATGAGCTTCGAGATCTTGGCATCCAGATGGTGGCCGCAGATCTCGTGAATAATTCAATCGATCAGTTGGCTGAAGTGTTCGCACGGTTCGATACCGTAATAGGCTGCGCAGGCATGGTTGCAGGCCGGGAAACCCCGATGAAGCTGGCTACAGCAGCTCTCAAGTCCGGTGTGAAGCGCTACTTTCCTTGGCAGTTTGGTGTCGACTTCGAGGTAATCGGTCGGGGCAGTCCTCAAGATCTGTTCGATGCTCAGCTTGATGTACGCGAATTGCTTCGCGCCCAGGATAAAACTGAATGGGTAATCATCTCGACGGGTATGTTCACCAGCTTTCTATTCGAGCCAGTATTCGAGGTGGTTGACTTCGAAAACGATACCGTGAACGCGCTAGGCAGTCTTGAGACCAGCGTGACGCTCACGACTCCAGAAGACATTGGTGCGTTGACAGCGGAAATTGTTTTCTTCGAACCTCGCTTCCGCGATCAGATTGTGTACCTCTCGGGAGATACAGTGACGTACGGAGAGGTTGCGAGCCTCCTCGAACGTGTACTGGGTCGCCCGTTCAAACGTAACGTGTGGACTGTTCCGTACTTGCTCCAAGAATTGGAGAGAGACCCAACGCATCACATCAAGAAGTACCGCGCTGTGTTCGCCCAGGGCAGAGGCGTGGCCTGGCCTAAAGCAGGCACTTTCAACGCGCAGCAGTCGACTCAAGTCACGACCGCTGAGGAGTGGGCCCGTGCAAATCTGGCAACCTCATCAGCATAAGGGCAGTAGCTGAACGAACGTTCTCGCGCTCGGAGTTGACCTGCTAAAAAGCTCCTCAGTCTGATAATGGGCGCTGATAACCGAAGCTAAGGCGCGGAGAATGGGTCTGGTAATCCAAGACGACCGAATCTTTATCTTATCCGCACCATCTGCCGAGGTCTGAGGCGTCCCACTTCACTATCTATTGAGTTTTCTAAGCGCGAATTCCGAACCACGGTGACTTAACCAAGCGCTTACTAAAGCCTTGCAAATGAGCGTGGTTTTGAGGAGCACGGGGGAGAATGGTGTGGTCAAGGTGTGTCTGCCGGACGCTTACGTAACGCCAGCCGGTTCCGCAGGTGTATCGAAGTCGAGTACCGTCAAGGCGCCGCATCATTTCATCTGCCGTCCATGCTGGCTCACCGTTAGTAACGGCGGTGTGATACTCCGCAAGTTCTCCGTAATCAGCCAAGCCGGCCTCGTGCCGCAGTAGCTGGCGTAACGTGAAAGGGTGATCGGGAATGGGGTCGTCCAATCCGATCAGTCCGTCACGCACCAACGATAGGGCCGTCGCAGCCAAGACCGTTTTCGTGAAACTCCACCAGGGGGCGATCAGTTCCAATCGGTCTGGCGTTTGTGGCTGACCATTTGACAAGAGTGAAATGAGCATTGGCTTCCCTGGAATGTTGAGCGAATCGACAGCTCGACAAGATATCTCAATTACTCTTCTTCGCCGGGGTGACGTCAGCCGTTTGTGCTGTGCTGAACGACTGCTTCTGGCCGATTGCAGCCCTTCGCGACAGGCAGTTGTCGATCCCAAAGGCACACCGGAGCAGGTTATCTACCAGCTGTGTGTTTGGAGGTGTGTATTGTTGAATTTGCCGTTACCCTTCTGGGACATCACGCAATAAGGGCTATGCACATGAATGTCGGAATGGCTAATGCGATTGAGGCCGCAGAAAGCGAGTATTTGTGTGCCCGCGTCGAGAGTTTGTCTCGGATAAGTGGAAACCCTTTTGGTGCTCGTGTGTTTTTCAACGAAGCTTTTCCATGCTTTCAGGTGAAGGCATCACCTAGCCCGATGCTCAATCGCATCTACGGCGATAGTACCGACAGACCCAAGTCACTATTGAGCTTGCTCAAGGAATCAGCAGAGTATTCGACAGTAACGCCTCTTATCGGAAAGGCCTCGACTTTGGAACAGTACACTTTGGTGGGTGAGAAGCGGCTGGAGCGTCTGAGGGGGTGGACGCATCTGCAACTCGCGTGCACCATCGAAAATGTGGTCTTGAATCACCACTCATTCGAAATCGAAGAAGCCACCTCACAAACGCTTCTTGAGTTCGCAGCCGTGCATGCGAGTGGATTTCATACCAAGCCAGAGTATCTTCAGTTGAGCCAGGCTTCGTTCGCAGGACTGATGTCAAATGAACGTCTGAAAATGTACGTCCTTAAAGCTGATGGAAAGGTCGTGGCAGGAGCGTTGATGTACCTGGCCTGCAATGGAGTTGCCTACCTTGGGACGGCTGCCACCCGAAAAAATGCACGAGGCCAGGGCTACCATGGAGCCCTGATATCTCATCGGATAGAGCAAGCAAAAAAACACGGCAGTCTTGTGATCGCCGCAACCGCGCTTCCCAGCTCGCAAAGTCGCCGAAATTTGCAGCGTACAGGGCTAGCGACATCCCACGCTCAAGCGCTATATCGCCTGGTAGATAGCTGAAGTCTGCTCTTGGCCGATTGCAGGCTGTCATGAAGAGCTACTGCTGGCCGATTGCTGCCTGTCGTGAGGAGCAGCAAGCGACCCAAAGCGGACATTTGACAGAAATGTAAGCGGTAACGAATTTTTCACTGTGGCTCCAATTCTGACCATAAACAACTGCGCCCAATGCCGGCCATTAACGTACCGTAGTCTTCAAAATTACTGGCACTCACCTCATCCTGGCTCGTCCACGTTGCTTCACACTCTTCGCACACCCACAGCAAAATATTTGTGGAGCGCACCCGCATTGCTCGAACGTAACCTTGGCTGCACCTTTGGCACTCAATCAGCATACAAATAATCTCTGACAGGACTTAGATGTAGTCTAATCCTATCGGCTGCTTTTGGCCGATAGCTGTCAGTCGTTCCATAGGCAGCACGCCGTCGTGCACTGTGCCGGAATGCGTCTGAAGCCAGTGCTTTTCTTCCGTGCTGTGCTGATTATTGAGCTGGCAGTATTGGACAGGGGAGGGTGGGTTAAGGTTTATCCAAGCGCGGCCATCTGCATGTAAAACCAGGCGGGTCAGTCATGGGATTCCCCTTGTCTGTTCGTACTTGCGCCTTCAATTGTCCGACGTTGATCCGGGGCGTACTTTCCACCATTGGCGCGGTTGAGCTGCAGACGCTTGGAACGACCCGCTATGCCTGTATGTCTACCTGTGCCTACTCACGGGTAAGGTACAGTGCAATGGATAAGACAATCACCGTCGATCAACTGGCGACCACTGACCTGAGATCAATCAACGAGATATGGCTCGGCGGGACTCATACCCAGCTATGCCTATGGCGTGGCGAACAGGTCTTCACCCACGAGATGATGAGCGAGGGCACCCACGATCACAACGTCAGACGTCTTTGCGTGAAGGTGGTCAACCTTGGCGATCACGCTGCTGTGGCCAACGTTGAGTTGATGGTGCGCGAACGGCTGGAAAAGATGGGGAAGGAAGGCGAGTTTTATCCGGCTGAGGAGACGGACACTCATCGATAGCACCCAGCAGCTCTGGTAAAAAAATAGGGTCTCGGCTAGTCGTGAGTGCCTCAGTACGCCATTTGAGCATGTGTTGCGATTTCCGCTTTATGGGCAAATTACACTAGCTCTGTGATTTGGCGCTCCTGCACTGTTCGTTCCACCAGATGACAAGTTCAGCATGTTGCTCGTGAGTGATCCATGCAAAATTTGTTTTGTCCGCCGGGTCGCCCCCAAAGACTAAGGGCTTCGTATACCACTTGATCTTGCCAGCGAAACGCTCGTCCGGCTCAAGGGAAATCTGCTGGGGAAGGGCAAACGGCGCGGCATAGGACGCATCGAGTGGCAGCGTCGGAATGGTAAACATTACTCCGGAAGAGTTGATGACGATAAAGTCGTCCCACCCTCTTAGACCTAATAGCGTGTACCCCGGAAGATGATGATCAAATCCGTAGGCCTTCATGGCAGCTAAGCTCTCATCCTCCGTGAAGATGATGAAATAGTCGTCGTTTTGCCAACCTTCGTTCATGAGGGGGTGACTCACTTTTGGCAGATAGGGAGGTACTCGGTGTGCTATCAGCGTCTCGTGGCCGACAGAGAGCAACGGTTGCTTACAGTCGGATGATTGTCTGATCACATAAGGGCTGCATTGTTTTGGTACAGGCGCAAATCACTGGGAGCGTAGACGTTGCCATTCATTCCAGCAGTCCTCCGCGACGATGTCTGGATAACCACGATCTTCTTCCACTGCCAAGGCTGCGCTAAAAGGCAAAGCGATGCAGGTGGATCTGTCTCGGATTTCACACACCTCAATCTCGGTAAGCGGCTGGCCCTTTTTATCCTCGGCGGCTTGCAGCACTGCCGCCAGAGCCGGCACAAAGACTAGACATAACGGATCTGTAGTCATCAGTTCTTCCCTGAGTCGATTAGAAATTGCATGGTAGGCCAGTTTCGGACATCAACATTACCTCGAAGTGCGAACGTCAAAGTTAGCGTAGCGCGCTGCTATGTGATGGCAGGAAGACTTATTGTCGCTTGGCGGCAGACCTTCAATGATGATCCTGAAACGCTTAGGATTACTCACTCAATTCAGTACCAAAATGGAGCAGGCCACGGTTTATGGATATCGAATTTCGCGGTAACGGCAAGCGTGATAATCCGTCTGTAGGTACATGCGATGAGTACGGCGTGAGCGGGATTACCAGCTTTGACGATCTGACCGAAGCTCGTCGTAAGATTGCTGAGGCGCATCCAGGCTTTAAACCTCTGTTCTCGCTCGATGATCTGCACCAAGCCCGCTACACCTCGGGACATGTGCGCAATAATTTAGGGATGGACGATGCATCGGAGCAGGACATAGCGGGCTTGCCTCCAGAGTGCTTTGAGAATGGTGAATACATAGGCTATCCGACTACAAAAGAGGAGTTCGCAATCTGTCTTCGCAATTTCATGACCCTGGTTGCAGCCACGTCTTTCGAGGATGCTTGTACTCATGGTTTGACGCTAGATCAGCAGGCCCTCCAGGAGTGGATCGGTTACCAGAACAACCCTATCTCTCTTCTAGAGCAGCCTCTTTCAGCGCTCCTGGTACCCGTTCAGCAGTCCTGCCAGGCACTCGCGGCTTTTCCGAATGGCTATTTCACTTCGGATCTGGATCCCGCGAAAAACTTTGCCGTTGCGCGTCATTTTTCAGAAGCGCATGGCTATGAGTTGATGGGCGTAGGTGCTTCTTACATCGGCTTCATTCGTGCTGAACCGCCTGATACATCACTTGCTAACGTCGTAGCCAAAGACTTCTGTGCGCTCTATAACACTAGCGATGAAAACCTACAGGGACGTGTTTCCAAAGTTGCGCAGGCGATCTCCGGTCGGACGCATCTTTGGCTCCGTTACGTGGAGTGAGCTTCGTCGCATCCAAAGTCCGGCTGAATAGTTAACAAAGCTTGTGAGAGGTCTGGAGCTTTTTGCCGCCTCGTAGGAGGGCAGTATCCACACATCCACTACAATCAGGCACATGATTGGCGCTGCTCGTTTTCCGCTACGTAACGTCAATTTCGTCTGATAGCTGTCGATATGGAGAGCAGCCGTCCCAAGCGCTGAACAAGTTTAAGCCTGCCCAATTCCCGCTGTTTACAATTGCCTGCTGACAAAAAGGATTCTGTACATGCTTTTTTCCCTGCTCGACAAATTTTTCAATCGACCGCTAACTGATGAAGCATTTGCCAAAAAATTTATGGATTCGACTCGTAAAGCTGGATTCAGCGAGAATCTGAATTTTGAGAAGAACGAGTTCCGCATCCGCCATGGGGATGGATCGTACTTCAATCTCCATAATGCCTTTCGCGACTATCAAAATGCAGACAAAGCACAGAAATCCGCCGTTCTGACCGGATACGTATCGACGCTGTTAGAGGCGGGTAGAAAAACCGAGACTGTGTTTGATAATGTCAAAGCACAGCTGCGTCCGGTGATTCGCAACCTTGCCATGCTTGAAGAAATTCGACTGGAACACGCCCGTAAAAATGGCGACAAGCAGTACGATTATGTTTCACAGCCTTTGGGCCGAGACTGCGTTATTCTGCTTGCTGTCGATTCGCCCGAGTCCACTGCCACCCTTACCAATGGCCCCGAAGCACATTGGGGTGTGACGATGGAAGAGGCGGTAAAGATCTCCATCGAGAACCTGCGTGATACGACAAACGAAGCCTTCGGGGAGATTATTCCAGGCCTATACGCTGGGGAGTGGGCGGATGGGTACGACACCAGCAGGGTGTTGTTGCCAGATGTCCTTCAGCGCGTGCCAGTTAAAGGTCGGCCAGTGTTCATGGTGCCCAGTCGAGACGTCCTGATGGTCACTGGAGACAAGGACGAACAGGGAATTCGTCAGATGGTAGAGCTTGCTTTCCAGGCTCTTGAAAGGGGGCGTGCTGTCTCTACCGATATTTACACCTACGAAGGTCGCGATATCATACCGTTTAACTGTGATGATGAAGGGGTCAGCAGTCGGTTGGTTACACTGGAGCATTTGCTGCTGCAGAGTAATTATGCCAATCAGAAAGAGTTGCTCGACAAGCTCAATCTGGAAAAGGGCATCGACATCTTCGTCGCCTCCTACAACCTCTTCCAAATGGCTGACCAACCAAACCAGACGGTATCGATGAGCGCCTGGACAAAAGGTGTGCTGACGCTGTTGCCCAAGACAGATCGCGTCGCGTTGGTTGAACCTGTTGAGGGTGGGGAAGCGACAGTCAAAACCGTCTCCTGGAGTGAACTTGAATCCGAGCTTGGCGATCTGCTGGCTACAGAAGCGGGCTATCCACGTCGCTATCGGACACTGGGATTTCCTTCGGTTGAGCAGCTTAATCGCCTGACTACCTTGTGATCAGTGCTCTACTACTCTGGCGCACTGCAATGGAGGTATCGCTGAGCTGGCAAAGCAGCAGTCGCAATTTATCATTACGATACACTCCCCATTTTGATTGCTTATCCTGGTGGGAAAATTTGGGAGTTTACCGATGTGGGGTTGGTGGCTTCTCTAGCGCTACTGAGTCGGGCCGCAAGATCTGACTGACTTACTTCAGTTGGCGAGCCGCTGTGCGCGGGCAGGCTGTGGCGAACCGAGCTCCCGCGTCCCGCCGTATCTCGGCCCTGCGGGCGTCCATCCTTCACGCCTTCGGCTGTGCCAGCCTGCGCGCTCCGCTTGCGTTGGTTACTCAGTGCGATATGGTCGATACGCCAAGCAGCTCGTCATTTCTCCGATGGGGAAACCACATCTTGCCAGCCATCAATCAACTCCATATTTTGCGCAACGAGCTGGCAGGGCTTGCCAGTTGCCTTGCGACAATTTCTAAGCGCCTGCTTTCGTGCTGTCTTGAGTGAGCGCGCGCCGTAGTACCAGTAAATGCTGCTACTTTCCTTGGACATGGCCATGGCTTTCTCGGTAACGCTCTGAAGATAAGCCTCAGCGCTCGCACGGTCTTCGGGCGCCAGCTTCGAAAGCAGCAGCATTAATGCGCTGTCGTCCATGGCAGGAAGCCGGTTGCTCCTGAGAAAATCTTCGATATGAGGCTTTAAAAGGGTATTGGCCTCTTGTTTGTAGAGCGAGTGCCCATCCCTACCGAATGGGGGTAGCAGCGCCAGTTCAGCATTACCTCCCGCCGAGCGGTAGCCCGCGATCATCCGACCTACAAGATCTGGGCTGAAAAACGGATCATTCTCGGCGTAAATCCAGAGCGTTGGCGTTGGGTTGCCTTTGCCAAATTTCGTGAGGTTTCGCACAAGATCAGTTTGATATAACGAGCAATTAGAGTCCGCAGAGCCCACATTTGTGTAGTGGTAAACGCCGCCAGAGATGTTAACTACCGCCGTCAATGGGTGACTTGGTTGAGCCGCGAGGTCTAGCATTGACGCTCCGCCGATAGAGATACCAACACCTACTGCCAAGGATGGATCTACATCTGGACGCTCACGCACAGCCGCCAATGCGGCGCCAAGCTCTCTGCCATGCGCATCGAGAAATCGTGCCACGTTGGGATTGGTGCAAGTTCCCCCTTCATTCATGAAGTTTCCGGTCGAACGACCATAGCCGGGCCATACAATAGATGCGGCAAGCCAGCCACGGTGCGCAAAGTCGTGAGCGATATGAGCAAGCCAATCGGCATGTGCGGCGGACGGAGATGTTGCCGCCGAGCCGTTAACAATCAGTGCAATGGGGTACTTACCCTCCTTTACGGGACGAACGATTAATGCTTCGATTTTCTCAATATGTGAGTCAACCTGGATGGGCAGTAAGAGTTGTTCTTCGCTTACCAGTGAGTCTGCACGGGGTTGGCTTGCAAAAAGCATCAGACCAAACGTGATAGTCCTGAAGCGTAGTATTGATTGCATTTAGAACGCTCGCTGATACGTTAGAAGCCAAGCTTAAACTGGTGCGACAATAGCTGATCGTAAGGTTCTGTCCAACACGTCTTGTGGTTAGCCCGGGATGTCTCATCGCGTATCACTCAATCCAGCACCGTTGGGAAATAGGTGATGTGGAATTAACCTGCTGACACGTGGGGACTTACGCCATTAGTTCTGGAGTTCGGAGGGGCTGTTTCCGGAACTCTTTAGTTGTGTCTGCATATGTTCCGATTAGCAGCTAATCCAACAGGAATTCGTCCTGTTGAGTTATCTGCAAAGCAGTCTTCTCCAAACGCAGTAAAAATTCTTTTCGGGGCTGTCCTCCGCCATATCCGGCGAGTGCTCCATTCGTCGCTATGACACGGTGACAGGGAACGATAATGGATAAGCGATTGTGTCCATTTGCATTGCCCACTGCTTGGCTTGCACCTGGCTTACCGATGGCCCCAGCGATGGCACCGTAGGTTGAAATGGTTCCATAGTCGATTTTTAAAAGCTCTGCCCACACAAGCCTGTCAAAAGAACTGCCTGGCATATGGAGCGGTACTGAAAATTTCTTTAGCTTTCCCTCAAAATAAAGTTTTAGTTGCACTTCGATTTGCTTGATGTGGAGATGCTCGCCAGGCGCAATTGAATACCCATGACGCCCACGCAGTTCGTTTAATTCAGCGGTTAGCGCTGGACGGTCAAGAAATTCGAGGAGTACCAAACCTCGTTCCTCTGCCATGGCAATCATTGGGCCCAACGGTGTAGTCAGATGGCGATAAAGCAGGAGGGACGTTTCAGTTGCCTTACCGGGGGGCATTTGAAATGTTTTTTTGAAAGCATCCCTAAAGCCACTCAATGACTCGTATCCTAAGTCAAATGCTGTGTTATCCAGGGTTTCGCCCGAAGAAATCCGGCCTAGGGCGACACCGAGCCTTCTAGAGCGCATCCATGCATGAAAAGTCATGCCAAAATTTTGTTTGAACCACCTGCGTAAGCGTAACGGATCGATACCACGCGTAGTTAGTTCAGCATCACTCCAGCGAGCGTCAGGTGATGCAGATACAGAGGCCAGTAGCCCCTTGACCCAATCTGGCGCGGAAGCCGCGAGATCTAATGGCTTGCATCGTAAGCAAGGCCGATAACCTGCAGCCATGGCTTCGTTGGCCTGCGAAAAGAACTCTACATTCTCGGGCTTTGGCTTACGTGCACCACATGTAGGGCGGCAAAAAATACCTGTAGTTTTGACAGCAGTGAAAAAAACGCCCTCATAGGCGGTATCGCTGCATAGCATCGCATTTACCATCTCGCTTCTGGGCGGAAGAGCGTGATTGTAAGATCTCATTAGAGCGTAGCCTCGTCCTCGAATGGGTGTGAAAATCGCTTTCGAGGTGCGGAAAACAGCGGCGATTTTCATGCGGATCACAGATTAATAGGGCGAAGATAACTTTTCGCTTAGGTGTTTTTTTGCTGCCATAAGGTTATTCAGGTCGCTGTAGGTATATGCGTCCGATGGATACTCGAAAAGCTTTCCCGTTCGCAAGAAGCTCTTGGCGAGCGCCTTGTTGGCGCCGCATAAGAATTCAGCAATGCTGGAACCAGCGCTTAGCCGTTTGACGCCTAGACTCGTTAATTCATCCATGCCGGGTTGGCCGTTCCAGGCAAGCAGGTTGACGGGTAGCCGCGTTGCCTCGCACAGTGTAGCAATGTCGTTTTCCTCAACCATTCCAGCCGCAAAAATGCCGTCTGCACCTGCTTGCTCGAACAGCGATGCACGGAATAGGGTCTCTGGCAATTGTCGCGCTGGCTCTACCAAACATCTCAGATAAACGTCAGTTCGTACGTTCACGAACAAGTCTATTCCATGCTTGTTTGCTACCTTATTTGCCACTTCGATTTTTCGCAAAATCAGATCAGTGCTGCCTGTTCCGTCCTCAATGTTGATTCCAACGGCTCCAGCCCTAACTACGCATTCAATAACTTTAGCAACCGACTCAAGGTCGTCGGAATAGCCCCCTTCGACATCGACCGTGAGGGGGACTGTAAGCACTCGAACCATTGACTCAACTGTAGTAGTCAGCAGTTTTAGGGGAAGTTGATTGCCATCTTGGTATCCATGCGCCCAAGCAACGGCGGCGCTGCTGGTCGCGACTGCCTTACTCCCTACGCTCTCGACAATACGTGCGCTGCCAGCATCGCTCACGTTGGCGAGTACCAACAAATTATCTTGGTGAAGGTTGCGAAAAACCGCACTTAGTGGCGTCATTCAGTGGTACCCCGGTGAGAAAAGACAGATGCAGAGCGCGCTATCGTAAGCTGACTACACCGACGTCTCCACCGAGAAATCGACAGTGATTTAAGAGCTAGCGAATATAGTTTCTGCGGGCTAGGAATGGGTGAATACCTACTCAAAAGCCTGCTGAAAGACGTTGCCATACACATCCAGTCATTGCAGGGATCGGATAGATGACTTCCCCGGACGCTTACGATCTTCTTCCATTGCCAACGCTGCACTGAAAGGCAAAGCTATGCAGGTGCATCAGTCTCGCTGGAATAAACCCAGCGATCTTTAAGGATGCATGCGGCAGGCACGTGGATCTTCTTATCACTCGTGCAGAGGACACGTTAGCGCTGCAGCATGAGAAGGATAAACTGAGCTCACTGGCTAGAACGACCAAGCGGTAGGCTTATCGAGTAGGAATCTTTGGCTTAGTGGCAGGTTCTGCACTCTCGAGAAAGCCTCGCGCCAACTGCTGATACAACTCAGGGCCCATTCTTGAACTGACAGCCTTGGCGATCAGGGCTACCGCCATGAGACTGATCACCATGCTGTGGCTATTAATCATCTCCATCACAATGATTGCGGAGGTTATTGGCGATTGAGTAACGGCAGCCAGAAAACCAACCATGCAGAGAGCAATGGTGGGCGGAGCGGCCAAGTGAAATAGCTCTGCGGTATTGGCGCCGACTGCAGCCCCTACAGCGAGCGAAGGGGCGAAAATACCGCCTGGAATACCAGAGAAATAGGTCACTACGGTCGCCAGGAAGCGAGTAATGGGCGCGTGCCATGGCAGGACTAAATCGGATGCGATGACCTGAGAGGTAATGCCGTAGCCACTACCGAACGACATTCCACCACTCAGCCACCCCAATATAGCGACGACCAATCCACAGATGCCGGCAAACCACACCGGGTGCAGGCGCCGCCATTGCCAGATCATGAGGTGTGGATGCCGCTGCGGCCATAACAACATTCGGCTGAACAAACCACCCAATAGCCCACATCCAATCCCTATGACTAATGCCGGGACGACTATGTCGAGGTTGATGTCCTGAATGCCGAAGTGACCGAAATAGTTGTAGTTTCCCTGCAAGGCAATGGCAACCATCCCAGATAGGATGATGGTACTAAGAAGAACGCCGCTGGTACGGGTTTCCAGCTTGCGTCCCAGCTCTTCTACCGCGAATGCTATCCCTGCCAGGGGCGTATTGAATGCTGCCGCAATACCCGCTGCACCTCCCGCCAGAATAAGATCCTCGCTGCGTACGATTCGCGCATTGGGCAAGAAACGGTGAAAGAAGTGCATGATGGATGCCGCAACCTGAACTGAGGGCCCCTCACGCCCCGCCGAAAAACCGCCGGTCAGTGCTAGAGTTCCAAGGCTTATCTTGGCAAAAGCAATGCGCAGTGAAACCAGTCTGTTAATGGGCTTACCTTGACGTGCAAGTCGTGTTGCTGCGATTACCTGAGGAATTCCGCTGCCTTGGGCGCCCACGAAAAAGCGCGTTGTCAGCCAGACTACGAGCATGCCGATCAGTGGGGTGTAAATAAAAGGTAGCCACGCTCGCTCAGCGGTCTGTTGAGCAAACTGCGCCAGTGCCATGTCTGCCAGCCTTGCGAAAGCCACCACCAGTAGGCCGGCAATGGTTGCCGCAATCCATAACGTGACCCTGGTGCGCCAGCGCATTGACGCGAAGCCTCGGCGTAACAGCATTATCGGTTTGATCACCCGAAGGGCTTCCTTGAAGTCGCCATATTGACCGCAAGACTAACCAAATAAGCAGCTCGTTCCAAACAGCTTTGGCGGAGCCGCTCGACAGGCTTTTTTTGCGCCCATGGGTATTCACCTATTCATTGATAGGATTAATACCTCCAAAAAACCGGTGTTACGAGTACCAGGACGGTGAGTATCTCCAGCCGTCCCAGCAGCATGGGCGCCTGCTTAGCTACCCGACAGCAAGGTAGCTAAGAGCAGTCTCTATTCAACACGCTATACCGTGGAGGGGCATTGTGTGTCTTTGCCTATTACTTGTAGATCACTAATCTGCGCTTCAAGGTCGCTAGACTTCGTCCAATAAATAGCGTTCCACCCTGACTCACGTGCGGCTTGAACATTAGCTTGAGTATCATCTATCAAGAGTAACTCTTCCGGTAGAAATCCGGACAGTTCGGTAATTTTTTTATAAAAATCAAGGCTTGGCTTTCGGCAAGACAGCGCCGCCGAGTAAAAGATGCCATCGCAGTAGTGCTCCAGACCAAGCGATTTCATTAAAAAATTTGCGCGTAGGTGTTCTTGATTGGACGCGAGAAATACTTTCACACCACGACGACGATGACGGGCCAGATCCGACAGGAACCCAAGGTTGAGCCGAGCATCGTTTTCAAACCAATAACTCAATAATCTATGCCGAGAAAGTTTCGGAGCAATGTCTGCCAGCACTGACTCAAGCCTCTCCTCTAGGCATAACTTGCCTGTAACTATGGCATCCCAGTAAGGCTCGAAGAGCGCCTTATGGAGATCTGAGCTTGCTAGCCCGAGATCTTCCTCAAGAGATGAAGCCCAGCCCTCACCGTCGGAGGGGCGACCATCAACGACGACACCATCCACATCAACCATAAAAGCTTGAATCAACGTAGCCTCCGTCTGGCATCCCGTACTTCGCATTGCGAACAGATCCCAGCGTTTTCAGTTGGCATATTTCCCGAGTCGCAAGCATATGAGAACGGCTTGGATAGGTATAAGACTTGTTATGCATAACCTTAGGGCGCACTCAGTTGCCAGGTGAGTTCGCCGAACGCTTACAATTTCGCAAACTCGAACAAGATCTGGCTGCTCAACTGGCTGCGCTTGAGTCGATGAAATCCGATTCTGGCTTGCAGGCCGAGATGCAGTTTGAGAGCAAACTACGCGGTCTGCTGGCTGAGTACGGCTACAGCCTGCGTGACGTAATCAATCTGCTTGATCCTACGGCTGCTAAGCGTGGCAAATCGGCTCCGTTGTCTGCGCCTGCAGAGAAGGGTACTCGGAAGGCACGTTCGTTGAAAGTTTACAAAAACCCGCATTCGGGCGAGATCGTTGAGACCAAAGGTGGTAATCACAAGCTGCTTAAAGCCTGGAAAAATGAGCATGGTTCGGATGTCGTAGAGTCTTGGCTTTCGAAGTGAATTACAGTTAGCAGACGCAAAGGCCCTCAATGAGGGCCTTTTTTTTCGCAGTCCGCTTTGCCATGTCAACGCTTCGTACTAGCTAAAGATCCCACCTACTCGGTACCTAGGCCCCTATCGATACACGGGTACAGGTAAAGCTTTGCTGGTTTCAGCCGAAACATTCCGAACGGAGAAAAAACTGGCTACGGCAGGCTACTACTGAACCATCCTGGGCTCTATCAGACGTCGACTTCATAGAACGTTCGCCTTGGATAGCTTTAAACAACATCTTCAAGCCCTGAGGCCTGCCATGCTTAGAAATGCTCCTTTGAGTACAAAGCTACTGCTTATTTTGATGTTTCCCCTGTTGGGCTTTCTGGTCTTCGCCGGGATTTTTGTAGCTGACAAACGAGAGACACTGAGCGAGATGAACCGAGCGGTCACCGCTACCGGCACCGCGCAGAAACTCAGTGACGTAGTAACCACTATCCAGCGTGAGCGCGGCGCAAGCGGCGTGTTTCTGGGCAGCGGTGGTAAGACGATGCAGGACAAGTTGAAAGTCTTACGCCAAGAAACCGACCGTGCGGTGAGCGCGATGCATGCGCAATCGACCGAGGGTCTTATCGCGCCTGACAAGATGCTGCGCGCAATTGATGGTTTGGCCGGACTGCGTCAGCAGGTGGACACGCTCGCAATCAATAACGGCGAGTCCGGCACCCGATTCACCGATCTTATCAAAAATTTGATCGGCTTCTCTTACTCACTGGAAACCAGCATTGAGGATCCGGAAATCCTGCGTGGGCTGAGTTCACTCAATCAGTTCGTAGACATGAAAGAGCGCTCTGGTCGAGAGCGTGTACTCCTTGGCCTGGCATTCAACCAAAACCGTTTTGATGCGCCGCTGTTGTCACGTTTCAGCCGCAACATGGGCGAGTTCTCCGGCTATTTCGAGGCCTTTCAACGCTGGGCTCCTGCCGTGTTCAAAAATAAGCTGGATGCGGTTCTACAACAGCCCGCATCCGTCGATGTAGCTCGCCTGCAAAAACTCGGATTTGATACGCCTCTAGGCGATCCGCTTAATATCAAACCCGAAGACTGGTTCAACCTTTCCACCAGCCGTATCGACATGATGGCTCAGGTCGAGGCTGAACTGGGCCAGACGGTCGTGAGCCTAGCCAATGTCGCGCGTACCGATGCCCAGCGCAGTCTGTATGTCGCAATAGCCACCGTCATTCTGATGTTGATTGCGGTGCTGTGGCTCGCTTCGGTGATTATTCGCAATATCAAAATCGCTGTGGTCGACGTGAACCGCACCCTTATTTCGCTATCCACGCGTGACCTAACTGCCAGAACCCGTTACACCGGCAGAGACGAGTTTGGCGAGATCTCGCGTAACCTGGATAACATGGCCATACAGATCGGTGAAGTGATCCGTGAGATCGGGAGTGCCACGGCGCAGGTCGCGACCGCCGCCGAGCAGTCTTCGGCTGTGGCCCTGCAAACTAGCAATAACGTCGTCCAGCAGCGTCAAGGCACCGATCAGGTGGTCACTGCCATCAGCGAGATGAGCGCCACGGTCAAAGACGTGGCGCGCAGCACTACCGACGCCGCAGAGATGTCGCAGCGCGTTAATGCCAGCACTATGCAGGGCAAGGCTGAAATCGAGAACACCATCAGCTTGATCAAAGGGCTTGAGGTTCAGGCCGAACAAACATCCCGAATCATTGAGGAGCTCAAGGGTGAAAGCTATTCCATCTCCTCGGTTTTGGATGTGATTCGTGGTGTAGCAGAGCAAACCAATCTGCTAGCTTTGAACGCTGCCATTGAGGCTGCCCGTGCCGGTGAGCAGGGTCGTGGATTTGCCGTGGTCGCCGATGAGGTGCGGAATCTGGCCAAAAAGACTCAGGATTCCACCGTCAGTATCCAGAAGATGATCGCCAATCTGCAATCCGGCTCCGACCGTGCCGCCACTTCCATGCAGGAAACTCTAGGGAAGGCTCAAGAAGGCGCGAGCAACGTAGTGCGCGCAGGGGAGTTGTTAGAAGAAATAGCCGAGGGCATCGCGACCATCAGCGACAGCAACATACAGGTCGCCTCGGCGGCAGAACAACAGAGTCAGGTTGCCGAGGAGATCCACCGCAACGTAAACGACATCAACACTCTGGTTATCCAGGTCAGCGCCGGTGCTGAACAAACCGCCGTCACCAGCCGCGAGTTAGCCCGCTTGGCCGAGCAACAGCAGGGGCTGGTGGAACGGTTCAAGGTGAACTGAGTTACAAGTTTTTTTACCGGATGCTCAAATGCCCGAGAGAATGACTTTCGGGTATTTGAGGATTGGTAGGTGAGAGGGTGACGCGCCTATAAGGGCTACTTTGCTCAACGCGATAAACGAGGCTTTTCATGACGCCGGATGAGGTCAGGCCATGGATTATCAGCCGTCCTACGGCTTTCTGAAGGACTGCTTATACCGTTCTGAGTCATACAAGGTGACTTTGGCAGACGCTTACTGATGAGGTGCTCTACGTTACGGCATCTCAGGAACGAGCCGAGATCAACCCGTACTGCGTTGCCCTTGCCAAGATCCCGCTCGTGCTTTATGACGCACACTATGCGGAAACAGACCCCGCACGGCGTCAACTCAATGAGCGGGCAAGGCTGGCCGGCGTGAGAATCGAGCCCATCATTGAGGTTGAGTACCTCCACTCGGCGCTCGCTCTGGTGCAGGAGGGGATAGATGACACGATAGCTTGCAGTGCAGCCACAAAATCGGAGATGTGGCTGCATGATTTGCACGCTATTTCGTTTGATGTGCCGATGTATGCTTGATTTTGACCTTGAAGCGTTTCGTACGAGCACTACATAATAGGAAAAGCAGCCATCAATTTCCCCAACCTAGAAGCTCCCGGAGAACTCTTGGCGGGGCGATCAGGCTTCTTTAGCCAACGCATCCCCCAGCTCCATCCAATACTGCTTAAGCGCGCCAACGTATTCACCGATGTGTGCGGGATTGACAAAGATGTCCTCCCCAAGCAGCGGCGTGTAGACACGTCCAGAGATAGGCCATCCGCTGGCCCGCCCGCCTATTTCGAACAGGTGAGGAGCTGTTTTCAGTAACTCTTCGCTGCTTTTGCCTTCTCCATGTTTGATCGAGTTCGCCAAGTGCCGGAGCTCCTCAAGCTTCGGCCAACAGACAAATTTCGTGATGTCCACATTGACGAGCCCGAGGCGTTTGCGTACTTCCTCGTGCGTATAGAGCTTCCTGTTGTCTTTCTCTCGCCACCCGAGCAGTTCTTGGCGCAGAAACAGCATCACCTGCTGTTCATATAGGTGGTATAGGAAGAGCGCGCTCCATGCCCTTGAGCCCCATGTAGTGTGACACGGACGCATCTCTGACGGCCTCAGCTATGTCACCTTCATCCTGGTAGTCGCCGTAGTACGGCTGGTTCATAGCGTCCTCCCACAGATCATTCTCGAGCTTTTCACTTTCTGCCTCGATTGAGAGAAACGTTGGCTGCAGTCTTAGCAGGAACACGTCTTGGACTCTTTGGATCGCTGGGATGAAGTCGTCGCGAAAGCGCTGGAACCAGAGGTTGGAGTTGTGCATAGGTGCTATTTATCCTTCAAAACCTATGGGTAGGTTGGAGAGGGGGCTTGCTCACGACAAGTCGCCCTGAAATGCAGATTACATGCGTCCGCATTAGCGATTCACTGGTTGCAAGCTGATTATGGTCTTCGTGCTTGAGCAAAACGTGCTCATCCGTCGTGGCGCACCAGTCATTACGGCGTCGGAAAAAAATGGATCAACTCCCTCCCTGGCATCGCATTTATTTTTTTTCTGTCCACCTAAAGTTTTACCACTTTCAAAACCGTTAGATATGTAAACCTAACGGAGAGCTGCAATGAGTGCTACACCTGCCAAAAAATCTAAGTCGTTTTTCATCCCGCATAGTCCCGAATATGCTCACAGGGCTGTCGCTCATGCGGCAGCCACTACAGAGGACGGCTGCAAGGTCGCGATGTCCCTCGGAGACTCGCGTTATCAGTTGAGCGCCCGACAAGCAGATGCGATTGCACAAGGGTTGTTAATGGCCGTCATGCGAACAGGATTGTGCATCGCCAGGATGCCTTGGGGCGGGGGCGGGCTGATGAGGGTGGAGCATTATGACGGACAGCGGTGTGCTTTGAGGTTTTCGGATGACACTTTCCACGGGGAGGGCTCGTCATTTCGGTTCTTCGGCGTTTGTTGGACGTACGAGGGCGAGGGCGAGGGTGAGGATCCGAGCTATCCGGCTAACGCGCTCTGCATCCGTACGATGCATGACGGTGGAATCCTGTTTGGGAAGGGCAACGTCGATTACCTGCTGACCGCTGAACAGGCGTTTCGGCTATATCAGGATCTCACTGGCTGTGCGTATTCACTCGAATCAAGGTCATGGAGGATCTGGGACATGCTCATCGAGTGGCATGTGGAAAAGAATGATGAGCTCAATGCTCGAACGGCTAGTGAGAAAGAGCTCTTTGAACATCTCACAAACTACGCGCTGAGCTTTCGCTCTGAGCGAAAGACCAGAAACCGCGAATCAACGTAGCAGTCCTGTGAACAGGGGAACTCAGGTCGCTATAGCGGGCTTGCCGAAAAATCCCCGGTTAAAATAGAAAACAAGGGGATTTATTGAGCATCTGTTAGTCTTCCAAACTACTACTTGCGATACGTCAATAGCGTCGAGGCACGCCGATGTCCTTGTCCAATTGCTACCTAAGTCGATTATCAGCAATTCCTGCCCAAACTGCCGAGCGTCGTGCGTTACACGGGGAATGTCATCGCGGGTTGCGACGACGCGTTGTTAGCCTTAGGCTGAACTATCGTTATCCAGTGCTATTCCCACCGAGAGTCTGTTCTGAACGTAGGCCTGACGGAAATCCACGGCTCTCGTAGTCGATTCGCTCTCCTGCGTAACCTACGATCAAGAACAGGATTTCATAAAACAATTTGATACTGGCGAACGTGAGATCCACCGTCCTTTGCCAGTCCTCCCGAGCTTCGCCGCCTACCACCGCATGGGCAGTTTCACTTCTGAGTTTATTCCATTTGCCCGCAAGGTTGGGGCTGATGTCTCCGGCCTCCTTCTTAAGGGCGCGAAGCGCTGTCTTGGGCTTGAAATTACCTGAGCCGCCAAGACAAGAGGAGAGCAACGTTTTTATACGGTTGTCCACATCAAGCTTCATCACTGTAGGCATAGTTTGCTTGGCGAGTTCGGCAAAATCACGGTCAGTGCCCACATCCTCAAAATACGCTTTGAGAACCCCTTCGATGCAGACACTCACGTTAAGGGCCGTCGACTCCAGGCCTGTTTGCCATGCTCGATTCAACTTGTTCCAGTTGTCATAATAAATCGCCCCGTCGTGCTCGAAAAAGCCAACCAACAGGTTGAATATCGACGCAATAAAATCCGATGGGCATCTGTAGGGAATTTTGACAGGAGGGAAGAGCTGTTGGTTGCTTAGCCCAATATCCCTTGAATAAAGGTCAATAATGGACTTGCCGTCCCAGATCTTTTCGGTGACACCCAGTTGAAGACGAACACCACCGAGCACGCTCAGGGTCTTAACAATGGCTCGTGAGAACCTCTCGTTCAGATTGCCACCGGAAACAGATACGTCGCATCCTGACTCGCCCTTCGTGATAGTGATGGATGAACCCCCACATACGAACTCAAACCCTGGTGATAGGGGGGGATGAGGCGAGGGGAAGTGTGGGTCGTCAAAATAAATCTGATGCAGGGATGGTTCGCGAGTCATAGAGAGCTCGTGGTGGGAGCTGAGAACCTCGATGGAGCCCTCAACGACGCAGTATTCGAACCGGTAGTCCCCACCTGAGGCATCCACTCCCTCGGCAACCCAGGTTTTTCCTGCCACATCCACTCCCTCAAAATCGAAGAGGGAGTTTTCGTGTACTAGCTCACCCGCTTGTCCCGCAGTGCTTAACATCATGTGGCGGCTCGCTTCATCGGCGACGCCGGTATGGTAAATCACATATTGCAGGCGTCCCTTATCAAGATGCACCTGCCCGGGCCCCGAAAACACGATAGGCGTGTCGGTGCGCCGTTGCGTTAAGGTGATGCGGCGAAAGTGCAGAACCATTTCACCTCTGAGATACGCCTCGACATCCACGCCGTGAGCTTGAGACATCCTGAATCCTTAATGTTTTAAGTTAGCCAGCAACAATTCAGGTTTTCTCGACCTGTTCATGAAGCTTAAATTGGTTAGCCACCACCCCTGGAGGCATGGTCATAAAGCCCGGCGTTGAGCGCATGCTCACTCAGACCTTCATCGACGCTCGAGCTCAATAAACGTGATCCCACTGCGTGAAGGTCAGAACGTTCGGTAAACGCCATAAGTGAAAATTACGCGTTTTGAATTTCTGAGACCAAAACGCAAGTCTCTGCGCCTCAGTCTGATCAATACCGCTCCATTCGACTATCACGATGTGTTTGGACTGGGCATAGGCGGCGATTACATCATTCAAATGGTCATCATCCCCCGAGTACCCAAACACGATGATCTCTTGAGATTCGTTCAGACTGAATCCTAGGTAGTTCCAGTACGTGGAAAGCACCATCGAGGCCCCAATCACCGATCGCTTGTGGCGAACGTGGGTCAGTACGATGTGATCAGACCCTTCAGGGGAAAAAGGATTGAGCTGATGTCGATCACGTTTCCTGGCCAATCCATGGTGGTCAAAGAATAGCGGGGAGCCATGTAGGTGGAGGTAGTATCCAAAGTCATTGTTGTATAAACGCGCCAGAGCATCTGAGCTGAAGCCATTGGCAACCATGCCGTCCACAAGCGTGGTGTGGAAATAGCCCGCCATTAGGCCAGCATCCAAAAATGCTCCGTAGAGAAGCTTGTCGTAATTGAGAGTGGCGACGTGTGATTTTGTCTGGCGAACGAAGGCGATTAGCGGATCCAGAAAGCCCTGGGGGAGGCCATGGGCGTAAAGATGCAGCCTGGTGGCTACCTTGTGAATGTAGTTCCCCACTGCGACCGGAAATTGCAGTCCTTCTTGCGATAACCAGTGAACGTTCATCCGCTGGGACATGTTGATGCTACTGAGCGTCCTGCAAGCCGAGATCACCAAGTGTAACGGGTCGAGCTGATCTTCCCGCGCAGGGATAACGCCGTTTCCACCGAGGCATTGGCTGATCAACTCCTTGTGTACGTCACTGATGGCAATCGGATCATTCCATACATCAGCCATAGCGTTGGTAAGAGAGAAGTGCCGGGAATCAAGCGCCATCCCTAGGCCGTTTCCGAATATCAATGTCTTCCTTGGCATGATCATTCCCTTGTGGGTAGGCTAAATGTGCAGTGGTTGATTGGAACAGCTTGGTCGCTTCACAGCCGTTCATCGTTGTTCGATGGGCCAGCGCTCTGGTCGCCATGCCCCCATTAAGACATGTAGCAGCCTAGCCGGTCGGTCATAAGTACCGCTGACAAGGAGCGGACAATGTCTTATCCATTTCGGAGATTAGTCGAACACCATCAGCATAGGCTTTGCCAGATTGGCCCCGACTGCCGGTGCCCAGCATGTGGCTCCCAAGGCACTCCATAGTAAGCATCCGGCCAAATATGACTGATTCCTAGCCTGAAGCTTAGAAAACAGCGCATCCTCAATGCTGCAATTACCTGCGATCGCCTATGGCAAGCGGAGCGCGCAGACGTGAGGATGGACGCCCGACAGGCCGAGACACGATGTGGCTCGGTGCACGACAGCCGTCCCCAGCGGGGCACGCCCAGAACCACTACCTAGGCTAGAGTGCCTTCAACATCGATGAAGGTTCTCATGCTCCCAAGTCGATAGCAGGGCGATGGGATCCGTCCCGAATCTATCACCCGAATCGAACGACCAACCCCGCCCATTTGGACTCACGCATTCGTCGCAATAATCGAGATCATCACAGTCGTTGAAAATCGTAATGATCCATCCGTCAACGTCGACCAAAAACATCCCTGCATAAATCTCGCCCCAGGTCTGAGCGCAGGCTCTAGCGATCGCGCGTCGCGCAAAGATCGCATCGTGCAGCACCTGACAAACCTCCCTTGCTGTGAGTGCAGGCATAGACTCTTCAGGACAATCAGTTAAAGTCATAGGAGAATCCAGCCAGCTTTGATCATTGTCAAAGATACACCAGCAGGCGTGAACCAAGAACTCACAGAGGGGGGAGGGGTATGAAGCTGCTTTTGGACTGTGAATTCACTCAGCTCAACCAAAATACGAAGCTGATCTCCCTGGCGCTGGTATCCGAAGGCGGCCATGAGTTTTACGTCGAACTCACAGATACCTATCACACTGGGGACTGCAGCGACTTCGTGATCCAGCACGTCTTGCCGCAGCTCAACCCGGCTGCACACGGGCAAACCCTGGTCGAAGCTCAAAGCTCATTGCTCGCCTTCTTGAGTGATCTCGAAGGGCCGGTAGAGGTGTGCTCAGATGCACCCGAATGGGACTGGGATTTCTTCTGTCAGCTCGCATACGTTAATCACCGTTGGCCAGCTAACGTTGTCAATCGCGCGACAAACCTCGTCCAACTGTTCAAGCATCTGGAAGTAGGTGATATAGGGGAGGTACCACTGCCAGAGCTCCCGCATCACGCGCTTCTGGACGCACGTCTCCTAGCTGATCTTTATAAACGGCTCACTGGTTCGAGGAACGGAGGATGAACGATGATCTGCGTACGCGAGAGGGTGTCAGGCGCAAAGCGTTCTGGACGCTTTCGCACCTAGTTCCCGGCGATCCTATAGCCGTCGCGATCATAGACGTGCTGGACGATATCGAAGCCCAAGAACGTACTGTTCTGAACTTGAATCATCCAGTGATCGATATTGACTCTGTGCGCAGAGTAGTCCTGATCGAAAGCCACAGCTCCAGCATCAACATTGTGCGCGAGGCTAGTATTCCGCAGCCTTGGCGTGAGCGTTTCCTACAAGCAAGCCGTGGATCTACGCGCCTGGAGATTGGCCCGTATGCTCATGACTGGGAAAAATTCCTGGCTGAGTGGCAGGTTGAAATGCGGCATTTGGATGCCCACCGATATGCACGACGGCATCAGGATTAGACTTCCCGCTGCTCAGTTCATTGTCGTCCTGTAGTAGCGCTGCCTATACTGGCACCATCAACTATTTGAGGTGCTCTATGTCCCGTCTTGCCGAGTTTCGCGCGCTCGAACAACAGCTTGCTGCCCAATTAGCAGAGCTTGAAAACCTTAAAAACGATGACGGCTTGAAGCGTGAGATCCAGTTCGAGCAGAAGCTCCGCGAGCTTCTGGGTGAGTATGGTTACAGCTTGCGCAACATTGTCGCCATCCTGGATCCCCAGTCCAATAGCCGCCGCGCTCCAGCTGCTGCTGAGGCTAAGACCCGGAAGGCTCGCGCAGTTAAAGTTTACAAGAATCCTCATTCGGGTGAAGTGGTTGAGACCAAGGGTGGCAATCACAAGGTGCTGAAGGAATGGAAAGCCGAACATGGTTCCGACACAGTCGAGAGCTGGCTGGCCCAGTAAAATCCGTTGAGTACAAATGGAGGGCCCCAAGCGGGCCCTTCTTTATGGGGATAGGAAATGCTTCGTTCAGCAGTGCTTGAGCTGGCAACGAGCTTCAGGTTGGCAGTCGAGATGGCCGTACAGACCGACGATGTCCCCATGCACATTCACGGTTTCCCACGCGGATGCTGCGGAATCATTTCTGAGCTCATGGGCGACTATTTCAACACCCTGGGTGTCGGCGAATTTTTCTACGTTTGTGGGGTGAAGGAGGGTGCTTCACATGCCTGGCTAGAGGTCGATACCGGAATTTCGCATTGCCGATTCGGAGCGAGCTCACCCCACTTCAGCCCCTCATCGAGTCTAAGGTTAACGGAGAAGACTAGGGTAGGATCCTAGGCGAGCAAAGGCTCGGCAATGAGCTTCATCGTGCCATCATCGACCGATGAAAAGTAGTGGGGCGAGCAGCAACATTCGGAGCACCCAGAGTCGCCCGTCTGCTGGCGATTTCTCTAGAAAATACAACTGCACAAGGAATGATCAGGTGCTGAAGCCCATCCGCAAAGAGCCTAGCGTGAATGAGAGCGAGCGCCTTCTCTCATCCATTGTCCAGAATAAGTTTTTCAGTCTTTGGTGCTACCCCAGCCTGTTTCGTTCAGTAGGGAACGGCAAGGAGCTGGCTGACCTTACGATTTACTTCAACAACCATCTCATCCTTTTCTCAGACAAGGGCCATGTCAAATTCCAAGACGATAGGGATGTTCATATCGCTTGGAAACGATGGTATCGCGGCGCAGTCAAGGAATCGGCCAAACAGCTGCACGGCGCGGAGAGTTTCATTAGGAACTACCCTCACAGAATCTTTCTCAACAATAAGCTTGAAGATCCTTTTCCATACGATTTAACCAATCCCGACTTGAAGATCCACCTGGTCGCAGTCACTCGTGGAATTGGCGACCATGCCAAGAGTTTTTTTGATTCGATAGCGCTTGGTAGTAGTGGAACGTTAGGGTATGCGTATCAGGTCGCTGAAGATGTGTTGATGGAAAAGCCTTTCTTCGTGGGGGATGTCGACCAAGCCAAGACTTTCGTGCACGTGCTCGACGAGAGTGGAATTCACCTGCTTCTCGAGGAGCTCTGTACGCCGCCAGATTTTATTCATTATCTGGAAACTAAAGAGAAGACGATTCGCAATCGACGCTTTTTGTTGAGCGCTGGTGAGGAGGAAACGCTCGCGTCTTACCTTCAGGAGGACGGCGGTAACGGCTTTGGGGATCTGCAGGTTCCTCTTATACACCAGGGGCATTGCTTCCAAATTCCGGAAGGCGAGTGGCGACATTACAGGCAGACCGTGGCCTATGCGCTGCGCCATGGACACAAACAGAAAGCAAAGCTATGGAACGAGATAATCGCTCGTTTTGCCGATGCCATCACGGATGCGTGTGTCGGAGAAGCTAGCGACCTCCCTTTCATCGACCATGCTAATGCTGTTCAGGTTCTTGCCTCTGAAAATATGTATTCCAGCAGCTTTCTGGCGTCCGCTTTGTTTGAAAAATTTAGCAGCGTACCTGAAGGCGCTCGCTCTGCTCGAACAGTCCCATCCGTAAGCAATCTAGGTCGAATTTATGTATTCGTATTTTTTCCTTGGGATGATGATTATGTTTCATATGATCACTATAGACAGGAGCGAACAGCGTGTATGCGGCTATATGCATATGTCGCTCGGTACAAGTTTCAGAAGGCTAAGGAAATCCTGATTCTTGGCGCGGACACAAGAGGCCGATCAGGTGGCTCTGAAACGATTTTCGCTATAGACGCTACGGTGCCGATGACGGGCGAAGAGCGGGTGATGGCCCAACACATCATGAAAAACCATCAGATACTGGACAATGTCTCACAGAGGATTATCAAAGTTTCGGATTCTCCTCCAGGTGTTGGGCGGAATGACGCTTGCCCATGCGGGTCTAAGAAAAAATACAAAAAATGCTGTTTGAGTTCTGGCATGTCTTAAAAATCCGTATGCGTCCGGCCAAGTCATCTACCCAGCCCTTCAAGGCAAAGACATGGTGTGCACTTAAATTTAAGTGGACACCAGTCTAGCCTTTTAAGCGGGTATTTCATGCAGCCAACACGCCGTACCCATTCCAAGTCCTTCAAAGCCCAGGTTATCCAAGAGTGTGCCCAGCCCGGTGCTTCGATTGCCAGCATCGCACTCAACCATAGCCTCAACGCAAACCTCGTCCACAAATGGATTCGGCTGCAAGCGCAGCACTGCGCTGCAACCTGCATTTATTCCGTTACGCGTGCCGCTGGCAGCGGCGAGCTTGCACCCAACATCATCGAATATCTGCGTCGAAATCCGGCACCCGCGCGACCTTTCTTCGAGACCTTCTACGATGATTCGCATCGACAATCTCTGGCTCGCCACCGAGCCAATGGACATGCGCGCAGGCACCGACACGGCGTTAGCCAGGGTGATTGCGGTGTTCGGTGCGGCGCAGCCGCACTGTGCTTATCTGTTCGCCACCCGCCGCGCCAATCGCATGAAAGTGCTGGTGCATGAACTGGAGGACATGGTGCCAAGTGAAGGGGCTCCATCTTGAACACCTTACCGTACAGCGCACATATGGGGCCGAGGTCTGACGCAGAGCCGGTGTGCGGGTGGCCGTTCTTCGTGTTTCAACTACCATTCACAAAACAAGCGTCATCAAGCCAAGGGAAGGTAGAATGTTTGATCAAGCGGAAATGTTGGGATATCTGGGCGACTCATACACCAACAAGATTGTAGAGCGCCTCAATAGGTTTGCTTTCATCCCCAACGAGTTGCTTGACAGCCTCGCCACGGATGCACTGACGCAGAACTGGGGCGCTAATAATTTCGTTCTTAAAAAATATCTCGCTGCTCACGTAGCTTGGAGCATCGAGCAAGGACGCTTTACTGTCGGAGGCGATCAATTTTACGTAACAGCTGGCCACCTACAAACACGATACGGAACCCCTCTGTATCTGGCCTTCTCCAAAAATCGCAACACCGGGCGTGAACCCTATTATCTTGTGGCCGCAGGATCCAAGATTTCTGCACCTCAGCTCCCAATTCCGCCAGATATCCCCCCTTCGCCGGTACTCCCAGACCGAGCAGAGATCGTGATGATGCATGATCACATCCTTGGAGATAACGCCTCACGATTCCCTTGGCTGAATCAAACACCTAGGGTCGCCCAAATGTGCGCCATTTCGGGAGCGATCCAGTGGTCGATAAACAGAGGGCTGCATCTCTCCCAATGGTATTTTGGCAGTATGACGTATGTTGTCCCTTTGTATCTCCAGTCACGAGAGGACATCACCGCAGCTCCTGATTTGATCGCTCCCGTTCAGGTCAATCCAGACAGCCTTCTTGTCCGCACGGTACTCTTACCGCACATGGCTTATGGAAACTCTAGAGTAGCGGTCAAGAGGCACGATCAGTTGCCTCACTGGCTAATTGCTGCTTGGGATGAGCATGCTGATCTAATGACCGAAGCTGAGATCGAAAACCCCGAGACGGCATGAGTTTCACGGCGGAATCAATGGATGGTCTTTCTAACGCCGTCCATTGAGTTTCATCCATTTGAACATCCCGGCTTAAAGCCGCGATGCCGACACCCAATTCTTGGAGTACAGGCTTCGTGGCAGCATTAGAAAAGTTCAGGGGAGGGTACACAATGCAGGAAGCCGCGCTACAGGGTTATCTTTGCGAAAAGCTAGAGGAACCAAAAGTTTACCAACCACGTGACGTGACTGTATTTGTGCCTGTCGGGCGCTACGCATCGACTCCAGGCTGGTGTTTCCTGCCTTGGAAAGGCCTTGATGGAGCGTACAAATGGGGCTTCAAAGCTCGGCCTGAAATCAGTGATTACTTCTCCGCACTTATCGGGTTGCAGAGGGCTTTTCTAACTGATGAGGTGGCGGAGTTTAAGGTCGTCAAGAAGGGCCAGCGAGTGGTAGAAACTCAAAGGCGGGCTCGTTGGCGGGATGGAGCAGCTCGTCCAAACCTGTTATACCCCCGGCAGGGGTGGATTGAAGTGCCTGTTTCGGAACTTGAATCTCTTGGCCTCAGCCAACGTCAAAAAATGATTCTGGATCCGCATGTACTAAATCCACGCCTTGGCGGACTTGAGAGTTTCACAGAGCGTGCGAGTCGTGTTCGAAACTTCCAAGGCGATTTCAGCTTGGGCACCTCAGCATTATGGGCTGGGCGCTGCGCTATCACAGGTTCCTCATTAGCACTAGAGGCTGCACATCTCAAACCGGTGGCGGTATGTGAAGAGGATGATCCAGCCTTGACTGATCCCTACAATGGCATCCTCCTGACTGCGTCCCTTCACAGACTGATGGATGCCGGGGTCATCGGCTTTGACTCGGATGGCATGTTGGTGGTCGATCCAGAGTTAAGCTTGGAGGAGCGAACAATCCATCAGTTGGTAGGGGCGCACAAGATTGATTTTCGTCCTGAAGCGATGAAATACCTTCAGCACCGCATCAAGCGCATATAGGATTGCTCTGGAGGTTGAGCTTTAATTAATAGCAGCCAAGCTTGGTGCGGTAGCTTGTCAGCAAACTGGCGGGTGAGTATGGAAGCCCGCATGACCAAGCGCCCGCTTTTGGCGGTATGGTTCACGACAGCCGACCCCCATTGGTTGCACGCCCCGAAACAGCTGAAGCGCCTTGAGCATCCACTCATGCGTCTGCCGTGTGATTAGCAGCGCCACCGGATCAGCCCCCAACCGATCACCCAAGCTGCCCATCCGGACTTACAGCATGTTGGCGGTAGCTGAGCGCGTCGCAGTCATCATAAAACGTGATGTACCAGCTATCTACATCTGCCACGAAGTGATTCGCGCCGGCCTCATCCCAGCCCTGAACACCTACAGTCACCATCACAGCTTGTCGCTTGCGTACATTTCCAATGCCCGGCGCAATGAATTTTTGATGTGGTCGCGAAGGTGAGGCGGCTCCAGGACTTCGATCTCGTCTGCATTGCTAAGCAAAAACAGTCTCAACCCTTGGGTATCTTGAATTGAGCATTTCAAGATTGTCCCGATAGGGGTCTGTTCGATTTTTTGAGTGTCATTCAACTGGTTTTCTGTGAGGCGGTTAAGGAGAATTGCTTCAAGACGCAGCCTCAGCTCAATGGGAGCTTCGTCGTGAATGGTATTCAGATCTCGCTGCACTACGAACGCGTCGACGCTATAGCCCTCTGGCTCAGGGGTATCTTGCCAATAAGTCTTTACGTTAACCATCCGATGAAGCATGAGCACGCACTGCTTGCCAGGCCCATTACTACTGTACTTCCCGCGCGGGGCATCCCAGTTGGGCATCTTGCCGTCAGGCCACTGCTCAGATTCGACGTAGGCAGACAGGTAGATATTAGAGTCCTGGAAGGACAGCGCTAGAGGCCTCAACACATAAGTGCATTCGAGATCACCAGCATCGCGGGGCTTATAAACGACCTCTAACGTCTGGCCGTCGAGCATGGCCGCTTGGATGAGCCCAAGGTGCGCCGGATCGTAAGCGCCAGGCAGTAGGGTGATGAAGCGAGTGCCCGTAGTGATTCTGCCCTGGCCGATCAGGTCGTGTTTTGAGTTTCGGCTTATTACCCCTAGCGCGTAATCTTGAAGCTCCACGAGCTGGTCGGTTACCACTTTGAACCCGAAGCGCTCGGCATGCTGCAGAATGGCTACCAACGTCATCGATTCAGCGGGTGTCAGTACGAGATCTAAGCGAGATTTTCGCAGTTTCCACCGGTAGGATTTTTGACCTACTGGCTTCTCACCGGCGATCAGTCCCTCCGAAGCAAGGATCTGCAGGTCTCGCAATGTGGTTTTAAGGTGGGGAACCTGTTCAATCCAATGTGTCAGCTGAGCGTGCAGCTCCTCAGTAAGCAGGGAGCGACGCTCCCGCAGCAGCATACCTAAGAGTGCCTTGCGTCTATCTTCCTTGGAAATTTTCTTAACCATAGCGAACTCACAGACAAAATCTGTCCTTATTGTGAGTCAGTATCACTTTGCCAGCAAGAAAACCCATCGAACTCAATGGAGCATCTCATGAAGATTAAGGTTTCGCACCGGAAGTACCCCGCTTACAAAGATCGTGCTGAGGTCAATGCTTTCATTGAATGGCTTGCTGAACAGTTGGGGTCTAACAAGCCTTTGGAGCATCATTACACCAACCGGCAGACCAGCAAGATCTGGCAGTTCTCAAATCTTCATGATGCTTTTGAGCAGTACGAATGGAATCACCCAGGGGTGGCCCATCTCAATGTCAGCGCGGGCAGTTGTGGTAATAGCAACGCTAAAGCCCTTGAGGCTCTAGCCGCTGACCTCAGCGCGGCTGCATGCGACGACTCGATGCTGCGGGGAACCCAGGCCACCATGTCTTGGGGTGGCGTTTCTGCTAAGAACAACCGCTGGCTTGAAGAGAATCGAGTGGGTTTGGCAGCGATGATCGAGCAGGTTGCGGAGGTTCTGCGACATGGAGATCTGGATAGCCCTAAATTCTTTAGCGATCTGCGCTTCAATGCGGGCATGACTAAGGTCTATTCGCTGATCTGCGAGAATTTCATCATCTACGACAGCCGAGTCGCTGCTGCTATGGGCTGGCTCGTCATGAAATACTGCTGTGACAGAAAACTTACCTCTCTCCCTGACGGGCTTCGTTTCCCTTGGGCGCCGGCAAAGGAGGCTCAGAACACTGTTGCGCCTAAGAACCGTGATCCGAGTTTGGAATGTGACTTTAAATTTCCCCGGCTGCGACGAGGTCATCACCACGCACTCTGGAATATGCGGGCGAGCTGGGTGCTCAGCGGAGCCTTGGCTCATCCATCGGCGCGCGCGAGCCGCTTCCATGAGGGGTTCGGGAATCCTCTTCGTAAACTTGAAATGGGCCTTTTCATGATCGGGTACGACCTTGGCCACCGAGTCGGGTGAGCGAGGGGATGGGGCATGAACGACAAACTTAATCTGGAGGCGCTGATCCTGGCATCGATTGGATCGGGGATTTCCCACTCCTTGTTGAGGAGCCGAATAGCCGAGCAGGTACCACACGTATCTTGTCGAGAGCTTGATGATGCGCTGGTGGAGTTCCAATTATCCGGCGCACTGCATCAGTTCTACAGTAAGGCGGAAGATGTTTGGGCTGTTGGCTCGGGCGAGGAGGAGGTCTTCGAAGACTTCAGTCCCGAAGTGATTGAGCAGATCCTCAACCCCGGAGAGTTTGTTGAAATAGATGTCGATCAGCTACTCGCTGAGCTGGATGCCATGATCGCTCGGGCCCGGACGAAATAGCTCCAGGGCTAGGCTGAGGAAGGGTATGGAACCTCCGGTCGAACTGATTCCAGTCCGTGCTCAGCAGCCGTTAGACTGCCGGGATAACGCTCAGAGAATAAGTGCCTCGGGAGTTTCAATGAGTCTGGCTCAGGTTATCCGGCGCCTCGCTCCGGTTTATGCGCACCGTGCTGTCAGCGGTAAAGGCTCGAGGTACCAGTTACTGCGAACCGCATCCCGTCGACCTCGACCTTTTCGGCGATGGCAGTCTTGTCGAAGTCCATGGCTTTAAGCTCTCTAATGACGTCCGCATACCGAGGTCGCATGGGCGGTCGCGGTAGGGAGGTTCACCATCGCGGCTGTTAGGTACAATCGCTTCCTATGCGAACGAGGGAGGCTAGCTGGCGCAGGTCAGTACAGTGAACGCGTGGCTGCGTAGGCGCATTCGATCCTTTCAAAGGTTCTGGTTGATCAGGCAGAGTCACGTGGGACGGAAGTGTCCAGCTTTTGAGGCATCTGGAGGTGGATGATATCGGCGCGGCGCTCCCCGAACCTCCACATATCGACGCTGTCCGCAAGCAGTCCTGATTGAGCGTCACAGTTCCAGTATCAACTTTGTTGACGAGACCAGTATTCCACAGCCATGGCGTAAGCGCTTTCTGCAAGCGAGCGTCGGCTCGACGCGCCTGATCGATGGCCCATACGCCCAAGACTGGGAAAAAAATCCGATTCAATGGCAGGCTGAAATGCAGCATTTAGATGCACATAGGGCTGCTAGGCGACCGAGACATGATGACCCGTAGCATTAGCCAGCTTCTGGAGGTAAAGGCCTAAATCCTGAAACCCAGCCTCACGCAGTACCTCAGATACCTTTCCAGCGCGCTTCTCCGCTTTGGGCAGGAAAATCGCAGCCTGGTCTGTGTATGGACGTGGGAGATCCTTCCAATAGTAGGTTGCCTCAAACCTCTGCATGGCTCGGTGAAAATCCATTTGCTGTTTGCAGTGCCATGAAAACACAAACATGTCGAAATCGCGTCTTAGGCTCGCCAAGGCGACCTGATTAATTCCGTATACCTTATACCGACCTGTGAGTGGGACGTTGACCCCGATGCGTTTCGCGATGTACTTAGCCGCTGCGAAGTGGTGGGAGCCTCCGCTGTTGATCAAGAACACTCGTCCGTCCCATTCCCAAGTGGAGAAGTAATCGTGATCTTCTCTAGAGATGATCCGGATCTCGTCCCATCGGAGATTTTCTTCAAGCTTTTCTTGGGTAACGGGTGTGATCATCGGCTGGGAGTTACGCTCAACCATGGCGTCCATGCTTTTGAACCTGCGCAGCTCTGACTTTGACGCGGAAAAGCCATCGACCTGCTGAATGTCACAGTTCCAGCGCTGGATCTCCCTAACCGTACCCAAGCTGAGAAGATCCTCTCGGATTAAGCTGGTGGAGCCGTAGTTTTGATAGGAGCCAGGGGAACGTGTCCATCCATTGAGCCTCCGCCGGTACATCCGACTGGTCTCATACCCCAAGTCGCCAAAGTCGTTCCAGCGCACCACTTCGCTTGCGCTGATACCCTTCTCATGTTCGACCAAATGCCTGTTAAGGCCGACGTCTGCACGAAGCAAGTTTATGAGGGTCGCCGGCTGGCCGAAGTCCTCCAGTAAAGAGTCGCGTAGAAATTTGATCGCTTTCTTAAGCATTGGCGCTTCCTATATGTCTACCTCGGCGCGATGCACGAGATGCCTCAGCACAGGATGCAGCACTGCGATATGGAAGGCTAACCGAAACATAGCTGCAAATTCCGGATAGGTGTTGGGCTGATGCCCGTGACTATGTCGACCTGCGAAAGCTCGACCCGAAGACTGTCGGTTCAATCAGCTTCGCGCGCACTGTCCCTATTGGTGACATTGCCGAGATGTGGGAGGGGGTGGTTGAGCGAGAAGAGGCTAGCCACGCCGCTGTAGTAGGTAAACTTGCATTGGTGTGCGCCAGGGCTAATGCCGAGAATTTCATCATGCCCCGGAATTGCAGAAGCATCATTGCGTCGCGGGCGTGCGATGCCAGTATTTCGCAACGTGAAAAGCAGGAGCTACTGCTTCAGGCTCTGAAACTGCATGTCGATTGGGCTACGACCTCGTCGATACTGGTTTCGCTCTCCGGTGGATACGCTGAGTTGTTGGGGAATAAACGAACTGTGCGGTTGCCGAATTTTGAGCTTGATGTTCGTCTTTCTCAGGCGCTCAATGATCGTGGCTTTGTAGGCAAGATCAAGCCGGAAAAAGACTACATAACGGTCTACACCAAGCGAGCTGGCAGGCTCTAGGCATGGAGTTTCAACCGGCCGAGAATAGATAGCCTGCCAAGCCGCAAGGTGGCGCACTCCACAGCAGGGAAATAACCTCAGCCCTGTTACCGGCCAGCTACCTGCGAGAGGAGGTCATAGAATTTCGATCTCCTCTGGCTGGAGCCATCCTGCTTCAATCACTCGCTGTTTCGCCGTCGCCGGCTGAGAGGTGTAAACCACAATCGCGAGACTTTCTTCGACCCGGCTGCAAGTGACGTACAGCAGGCGACGAGTGCGAGCCAAGGAGTCATCTTTGCCCTCGCGTTGATTTTTTACATCGCTGTCAGAAGCAGGCTTGACCCCCAAGAGCTTGTCGTAACTGAAAAGGAAACCACCTGCTTCCTCGTCGTTGAGGATAACCATGACTCTAGGGAACTCTAGTCCCTTCACACCTTGGTGAGTGTCAAAAGGGGATAGTCCCTCGGTATAGCCAGCGAACGCAGCCATTTCCGAGAAGGGGCGCGCCAGTAAAGTCTGGTATGCATGGGTTTCTAATGCATCACGATCCGATGTGTCGGGAGGATTATCACTTGTGGCGCCCAGCAATAGAGCTGTCACAAGTCGATCAGGGAGATCTAGTAGTGCTGTTTCGAACAGAACATGAGCCACCTCACCGATTAGGGGATCGTTGGCATTGAATAGTTCGCATAACGACTCAGTTGCTGCTCTTGCTTTATCAAGCAAGGCCAACTGGTCAGGCGCGTCTTTTATAGATTTAGTATCGAGAAGCGGAGACTGAAGCCGCACAGCCTCCATGAGGCTGAAACTGTTCGCCTTGGCAGCTCGAAGAATAGGGGCTACCCGATCAAAGAACAGTCTCAAGATTGGCAGTGTTCCATCCAGTAGCCCCGTTCGCAGGTGCTCAACTCCATACAACGGTGTGAACACACCCTCGAACCCCATTCGGCGTCCGGCCATCTTGTGTTCAAGAATCAGGGATTTTCTTCCGTCTTTACCAGTTGCCCACTGAGCGTCGCCGGTGATGGCTGCCATGCGGTGTGCGATGTCTTCCTCCAACTCGAAACCTTGACCTGGTATCTGTTGGGTGCAAAACATTCGAACCGTGCCTTCTATAGCGTCAGGCTTTGGCTTCTGCTGATGGCTGTCTGCGCTCGCACGAATTACGTTGATCAGATCAACGACCCGCGTCGGGCACCGACGGTTCATACGTTTTTCGGGCACAGCCCAGTCTCGAGGGATCGCTTCCTCCAAGCGCACCTTCCCATCGCTGTAGATACGCTGCATCGTATCGCCGAGAAGCCCGAGACAAAAACGGTCAGGGATGAGGGATTGTGCTTGCAGAAAAGCGTCCATGAGAGGCCCATAAGTATCTTGGCTCTCATCGATCAAAAGTACCGGATGCAGATCCGCCATAACGTTCAGCAATGGAGGCTGCTGGATAAAAGCAGCGGCCATTTGAATGACTTCACTATGGTTTAGGGATTGCCTACCGCGATTGTCGCCGGTAGGGCTGTATATGAATGTTGATATCTCATCCAGGGAATCGAGGCGACGAGCTTTGCTATCCCTCGAAGCTTGATTTGCTAGAAATGTCTTGTTTTGCCCTCGAGCCTTTCCGAGCCTCTCATTAAGCTCGCCAATATCTTGAGTGAGCTTGACCCGAAGCCACTCACGAATATCATCATTGAAGCCCTGAATCATCCGCCAAGAAAACGCGTGAATGGTTGACACAACCACCAGTGGGTCGTGTTCAAGGCGGCGGGTAATTTCCTCGGACGCCGCTTTGGTATAGGTGATGATCGCGATTTGGCGTCCTTCAAAAGTCAGTCGTTGCCGTTCCCTATCCTTTAGAGTTTTCACGGCTTCGACTAACGAATGGGTTTTTCCAGAGCCAGCGCCGGCGTATAGGAAAAAACTCTTCGGATGGTCGAGATTCAGACAGTCTTGAATGATCTGGTCGGCATCAGGAACATCATCCATAGCAGCTTCCGGCTGCCGGTTCATGGTGTCACCTCGAGAATCGCTGAAGGGATGATCAGCAGCTCTTTGCTTTTTCTTTCGAGCTTGGACTGCAACCACGCCAAGCCTTCATGGATGTAAGTAGGCACCTTCAACTTGGCGAAATCAGAATCGCCTAGAACCTGTAGTGCGAACTCAGCCTTATCACCATCCTTGAGCTTGGTGAATAGCTCTGTGCCAAGCTCTAAGGAGGTTTCTGCTTCACGTAGCGCCTTGGCAAAGGATCGCATCAGCCCGCGCCCCGCTTTGTTAGCAAAATGCTCTGTATTGCTCAAGACGAGGCTGTCTTCAAAGGTATTTGGTAGTGCTTCGACATTTAACCCCGTTTTGGGTAAGCGGACAGTAATGGGCGTCTGATAAGCGATCCTGATCGAAAACAGATCGTCAATTTGCTGGGCTTTACTGTCAAAGGGCAGATCCAGTAATGAGTCCACATCATGTCCAAGGCCTGCTGCTCGCATCCAATGGCGCACGGTTGGGTTGTTAGTGGTTTGGCCTTTATTCCGTTCGACAGGTTTGCCGACCTGTAGGAGACCCGCGTCCAAGTCAGTTATCACCAGAGTGACAATGCCCAACGCATCGATCAGGGGCCGGAGCCGATGCGCGTGACTTCCCCCAATATCCAAAATGGTTATGTAGCACTGGTCTAGGAAACGAAAGTGTTGCCTCAAAAAATGAGGAAGCATCATGCGCTCAGCGGCCCCCTCAACAAGGATCACCGCATCCGCAAAGAACAGGTCGGCATGTTGGGCCCGAAGGTAACGGGTGACGAATTCCTTCGTTTGATTGGACTCGCCAAACACTGTGCTTAGGTTCGAGACGGTAGAGACTGGGATTGATATCCCGGCCATGCCGGACGGAAGCCTGCGGAAGTATCTCAAGTTTTCGTAGTCAATCTCATGAGCTACGTGGCTAGAGTGGGAACTGACCATCAGCTGTGTCCTGAGGTTCGGATACTTCGCTAACAATGGGTCGCTGCAAAGCACATGGTAGGCGTGTTTTATGAATGCTTGCTGAACCTGGACGTGCAGGTGGGCCTCCGGCTCTTCGATTAGAACCAAATGTATAGGCTCAACACCAGTAGCACTTTGCTCTTCAGGACTTCTGTACTTCTTCAGCCATTCATCTCGAAATGCCATCAATCGGAATATCATTGAGATGAGGTTTTGGTAGCCGAGCCCGTTGGACGTTTCCGGAAGCCTAAGAGGCGGTGCTCCAGGGGCTCCTCCAACGGAATCTAATTCAAACAGCACCGCTGCTTCGTGGTTCATCCCGTCGGTAGGGGCGAGTCGGGTGGAAACTCGGATGGACGGGTCGGAGTTATTTGGATAGCCCAAGCCGGCAACCTCCTTGAGCGCAGGCGCGAAGCTCGTACTCAAGCGAGTGTCAAAGGCAGTTTGAGCCGCCTCAATTGCTCTGAGTGCCTCCAAATCTGAAATATCTGGGCTATCGCCAGGATCAAGATGCCTGCTGTAGTACGCTCGCAATTGTTCCGAGAGCCTCCTGCCCGATCCATGTCCTCCCTCTAGGACTCCTTCGTCAGCGCTGTCACCAAAGCCGCGTTGAGCATTGATCTCGTGGACTCGAATCAGGTCTGTTAGGGGATTGCGTTCAAGTGGCGTAGCAGTGGCCGCAAGCGGTTGCTGGTTAGCTTTACGAGTCGCAGGATTTGGTGCTCGTAGCTGGCCTGGATCAAGTCGGTACCATCGGATCTTGAAGGTTTTACCAATCCGCCGATTTAGGTAGTCATGCAAGCTCTGCGGCCAGAGCGGAAGAGATGGTGGCTGTGTACCTAGCGCTGCCTGTTTTTGAATTTCCTGCTGAAGCTCCCTCACTCGTGCTCGCTCTTTGCGGTAATCGACGAACAGCGTTGGCATATCATCCGGTTCCAGCCGGAACCGCATACCGACATGGCCGCCTTTCCAGGCGAAGTTCGGTATGAGATCTCGGATGTGATGAAGCTCGCCTTGAGCTGCTTCAAGCCAAATATCTAGCGTTGGCAACCAGTCAGCCCATTCATTTGCGACTGGGATGGGGAAGCTATCATCTGCAGCCTCCCAAGCTTCACCAATGGAATCGATTGTGGCGAGATGGCTCAGAGTAAGATCTTGCAATCTGAAAATCGATGCTTTCGAAAGTAGGAACTTGCGCAAGGCCAGCATCGCAGATGATTTGCCACTGTTGTTGGCTCCGACGAGGAGTGTGGTCTCGACTGCCAGGTCGACCCGTACGGATAGGAGCTTGCGGAAGTTCGCGATTTCCAGATGCTGAATTTGCATAGTCGCTTCCCTGATGACTGCTCAGCAACGGAGCGTCCGGCTGATAGATACTGGAACTCTAGCTTAGCCGGCCCGGCACTCCAATCGCCGTGATGGGATTTCGCCATCATTTGTGCGTCTGCGTGCAGTGGAAACAAGCTCGTGGACTGTGTGATGGCACTGAGCTATGGTCGCTAGCAGGATGTGCGTGAAGGCACGCGATGACTTGGGAAGGAACGGAAACGATGATTTACCATTGCAACGGATGCAACAGGACTACCTTCGAGACAGCATGCCCGTGGTGCATGGGCTCCCAAGTTTCGCCGTCATCAGAACTCACGTTGCGGCACCTCACTCCACTGGATCCTTCGTTTTACCCCGACTTTCAATACAGATCCAAAGGCTTGATTCAAGACTTCTTCGGTAAGAAGAAGGAGCAAGCCCAACTGAATGATCTTCTAAACAACGTATTGAGAAAATACGCGGAGCTGAAGCAGCCATACTTTACGAACTTCATTCACACGACTCGCGAAAGCGCAGGTAGTAGCGATGACGCAGGCGTGCCCGGCCCACGTTTGGATGGTGTGTACAGCGAGAGAGAGCTGTTCAGGGAGGTCTTGATTCGCAAAGGCTTTGACGAGCTTGAAGGGCTTCCATCTCTTTTGGACAAGCTGCTGCAAACCACAGCATTCAACTCTTCCTACCTGGGCTTCTCGAGAGAGTTGACCCGCCACATCCGAGCTGATCTTGCCGACACCTTACGTTCCTGGATTGAAGAGGCCGGTACGACATTCAGGTCTGACTTGGCTCTGTTCTATTACCACCTGTGGGAAAATGACTTTGCGTTCCCCGATGTGCAATTTAATCCCCAAGCGGCTTCGACATCTGGTGTGCCACTCCTCCCGCTACAGGTTTTTCGGAGTGGCCTAAGCCGCTGCGAAGAGATTTATTTCGATATTCTCGTCGAGCGGCTGGGATCTCAGCTGGAGCATTTCAATCCCAACCAGTTCATCACCATGTACTTGGTGGATGCCATGGACGGGTTTCAATTCGAAGCCTTCCTGGTTGAGATTTTTCAAACCATCGGCTACGACGTGAAAGAGACCAAGAAGACGGCTGATCAAGGTGCCGATCTATTTGTCAGCCGTTTTGGCAAAAACATGGTGATCCAGGCCAAGAACTACTCTGGCTCTGTGGGTAATGCTGCTGTGCAGCAGGCCATCTCTGCTAAAGCCTTCTACGGGTGTGACGAGGCGATGGTCGTCACGAATTCCTACTACACGAAATCAGCGAAGGAGTTGTCCAGCACTGCGGGCGTGCGACTAATCGACCGTGATGGTCTGCAAAGCTACTTGGATAGATACAACCAGAGACTTATTGAGGTTTTTCAAGCTGAGGAGGGGCTGGCGTCATCAACGTTGGGAAAGCTAAGTAGCGGCCAAAAATGCGAGAGTCCGTCGACTATCCTACTTTAACCAGTGAGAAAGGCGGAGCTGTAATGCAGCTCAAAATGCGATTGGACTTGAAAAAAACGAGGCGAAATGATGACTATCCCAATAAATTTTAAGGTTTTAGGCAGTCCGTCTTCTGTCAACGGTACTGCACTTAAGAAGAACGCATGGAAGGTATTGGTTTCAGCGGCTGCAGGTGCTGCTGTGTCAAGTAAGTTTCCAGGCGCTGCTGGTTGCCCCAGAGCGGTCACGGTAAAAGTATTTTTCTTTCCAATAAACAATCAATACATTGATGTAGATAATGGTTTGAAACATACTATTGATGCGCTATCCCCTAGCGTAATTTTAAATGACAAGGCAGTGTTCCGAATAATTACAGAAAGGTTTTTGCCTTTACCCAAGAATGCGCTCTTGGTTTCAGTAGCCCATGCGGCTGAAATAGCAGAAGCGATGATGATCGCGAATGGAACTGCTCGTTCTGCTAAAGGGAAGCTTGTGCCAAAGCAACATGTGACGACAATTAAGGTAGAGGATTATTTAAATACAAATGGGAGCTATTGGTAACGTGAAAAATTATGAAAGGTATCAGCTTGAACTAATTGCCAATGAATATGCCAGTAATGGATTCGAAGTTTTGTTCGAGACGGCTCTTCCCGGCAGTAATATTTTTTTTGATGCGATAGCGCGTCGTAGATCCGACGATCAATTGGTTTTGATAGAGTTGGTGAGCGCAAGACTTACTGAGAAGCAGATTATAGCGCGACGCCGATCAATTTCAGAGGCCGCTCTGAAATTTCCTACTGCGCTCGTCGACTTTCGCTATATTGATGATAATAGTCAGGCGCTATTATCGGTTAGTCATAATCGTAGCCGTAGTGTCAGGCTAAAACAATTAGAATCTTTGCTCTCGGAAAAGCTGCCGATTGTTAAGGGTAAGCCATTCGATGCGGCAAAAGAAATTTTGTTCTTATGGGCAAGTTACTCATCTTTGTTGCGTGGTTATGGATATTGGCTGAAGCACCCAGAGTGTGAAACAATAATTCTGCTTGATCTTTATAATGACATGCTTCGATGTGGCTTTTTGAAGCCGCCTGAAAAAATTATGGATGGTTTAGAATTTGATATATTTTCTTTGCATGATGCTGTAATTGCTTCTACCCAAGGCGCTATTGTAGCTATGACATATGTCATACAGCTCAGAGGGCATTATCAGTCGCTTCGCAAGCAAGTTAAATCTAGAATAAGACTTCATAAGCCAAGAGAAAAATTTCAGTGGTAGCTATTATGCTCAATCGAGAAAAAGCTAGAGCACACGGGAAATCGAACTGATTTTGCAATATTAGTTAAAATTAGTTAAATGGGTTGACTAACTAGATCTCACGCATTCCTGCAGGTGGTAAGATCAGCCTATGCGAAGCTTCCGCCCAAGTTTTTGCGTGATTGAACCGGCGCCGTCCCCTGCAGTAACAATCAGGAAATCTAATATCGCCCGATATACCTGCAGGCGCGAAAGTGCATCGGTGAGTAGCGATGTCGGATTGGCACAGGTAAGCGAAGCGCGATATTGAACCATGAAGGGCCGAGACGTGGGCTTCGACAAGACTCGGTTTACGACACCTATTCCCTGCCGGGGTACGCACTAAGAAGCTTGTGGGCGCGGTGGCAGTCGATTGGGTTGAGTGGAGAAAATCTAGTGGGTATGACAGGCGACGACATCGTGTACTGCGACATTCAAATGCCCCTCGTCCAGGGCAGGGAGCTGCTGCAGTTGGCGAATACGTTGCGAAACTCGAAGGGCTATCCCAATCTCGAAAAAGTGTTCGAGAATATACCCTATGAGCTCATTACCTCTATCGATATCATTGAGAGCCCACCGAGTTGGGGCCCTTGGTGTCAGTGAGTCATGCGGAAGAGTTGTTCTCCCTGCTCCATGACCAGCCTACAGACTACCGATGGCGCTGCACCAAGCCCTTATAGAACTCACGGGCTTCAAGTATCTGTTCCCGAATCTCTTCAGGGTCGATTCTTAGGCCGCCGCCAGGAGTTACCTGTAGCGTTTTTAGGCCATTGGCTGCCTTTATAAAAGCTCGCTCCTCCGCTTGAACCCATTCAGGACGTTTGTCCTTCCAAAATGACCATGCCATTTCGACTCGCCTCACTTCTCGATGGATGGAGGCTAGTATGTGGTAGCTGCAGGAAATATCCAATCTAGGCCGTGACTCCGACATCTTGTAAGCGGAGCGCGCAGACCAGGAAGGTCGGAGGACATGAGGATGGAAGCCCGTAGGGCCAAGACCTGTCATAGACAGGGCTTGGTTAACGACAGCCGTCCCTGCAAGGGCATGCCACCACCGCCTCAGCGTCGATGACTACAGAAACGTGCGCTGATCGAATGACCTAGGCACAACTCCCTGAGCGCAGAGATCATAGGTTTTTCGCAATGCTTCCTCATCGCCAGAAGACACCCTCATATGGGTAAAGATCGCCGACAGAAAGCGCTTCCTTTCGCCGTTGCCGAGCTCAGACCAAATCCTCGGCTGTCCTTGTGCATCAGGGATCGCCAGACGGTCGAGGAAATACTCTTCCAGGCTGTGAAGGCGTTGCTGGCCATCAATCAAAATTTCACTGTTTTCGGCTAACGCCCTGCTACCGATCACTGGCTCGTACCAGTCATTCGTGAGGTAGCTCCCCAGATCCGCGCCTGACCATACAGCAGAGATAAAGCGAGACTTCTGACCGAGGTTCCACTCCAACCCGCGCGCCCACGATGGAACGGGCATGCCCATAACGAATCGCGCAGCCCACGGAAACTGCTCACGAGCGGAGGAGGGCTCTACCAGATACTTTTCCCAGTTGCCCACTAAGACCTCGAGGGGACAATGACTGACGGTCGTGGGCAGAAGACGCTGTGGCATATGGATGTGCCGGTCTGATGTTCCGCCGTCGGCGTAGCGTTTAAAAAAGGAAGTCATGGTTTTCCTGGGTAGCTCAGGTTGGTCGAAGTATTCGTGTAAGTACGGGCGCATCGCCAGGCGTCGACCGTAGCAATGATCAGCAGATCCCGATCTGTGGAGATATTGATCTGGCCGCTATCGGCCAAGGCATGTGCATAGCCCTCGGCATAGGCTGCTGCTTTGTTGAATTCGGATGTGCAGGTTGCGGATTCGATGTAGCCGATCAGCCGCTCCCATGTGCGCCGCTGGCGGTTGCCGAGAATCGTGCAGGGGAACGGAAAGGCGCCGCTCAGGCGCTGTGCGAAGTCATGTGTAGAGAGGGTCAAGGCTATCGCTCAAAAAGGGTACTTACCTATGACAAACGGTTTCTTTCGGAAAACCTTGAGCCTGAAGTGAGTTTTTTTGAAGGTATACAGGTTTGCCCAAGCACGGCAGCTGGGACTGATGCGTTGGAGGACTGTCACATCAGGCAAGCGGAGCGCGCAGGCGTGAGGATGGAAGCCCGGCAGGGCCAGGACAACGGCGAGTATCGCCGGGCCTGGTTCACGACAGCCGGCCCGCTAGGGCACGGCATAAATTAAACGTGGCCCCTGCCAAATCATCACTCCTCAGAGCTTGATTTCGGAATGCGCAGATACTTCATCGTCATCCCGCTAACCTGATGTCCCATGTTTTGCGCTATCCGCTCGAGAATATGTTTCGCAGCAACGTGGAGCATGGATTGGCGAATGGAGGATGCACGCCTCTGAGATGGATTAGCTATGGCCTCTCGCAAATAGACTCCAATAATCCGATGCATCTGCTCGAGCGACATTGGGGCATTGGCGTCGTTGTGAGAAGGGAAGAGGTAACCCATTGGAGGAATCTTTGCTTGGCGCACGTACTCGTCAATGAGGGTACCGAAGGCGGGCGGCATGAAGAGCTGATCACTACTACTGCGCGCTTTAAAATTCTTGATCCGTAGGAGAGAGTGCTCGTCAGTAGTGTAAACGTCATGAGCTTTGACGTTTAGCAGTTCAAGCGGACGAATACCTTGCAGCAAACCCAGGCACAAACATTGGTCATGAAGACTACCCTTGCGCTCTACAACCTCCCAAAAGCTTTTCAGTTCTTCTTGGCTGATGGGGTCTGCTGGAGGCTTCAGAAGCTCTGCACTCAGATCGCCGCGTAAGTGTGCGGGACGCTTCGACTGTCCCTGATTGGCAGCCCCAGCCAGCTCATTGGCTGGCCTTGTGATTAATTCAAAGACGGACTGAGAAGCGAGAGTACCAGCCTGTTGTGAGCGTGAAGTCTGGAACACGGCAAGCTCGTGTAGGGGCAGCAACCTTACCAAGTGGTTGACGTCGCGCTCGCTCATGTCAGTTACTTTCTTCGACTGACAGAAATCGGTAATAGAGTTACTGATCCCGTCCCTGACTTCATCCTGAGTAGGCACGGCGACAGTCTTGGCGTGCTCGTTAGCCGATTTTTGCAGATCATGAAGATCCTGATAGCCAAGACCCTTCGAGAGGATTTCTTGCGAGGATGCGAGGGATAGGGAAAAAGTGCTCCGCCAATTGCGCTGGAGCTTTTTGGCGATACGGTTGAAGCCGTATTTGACACGAAGGTCGGCAAGAGAGATTGGTGCACGCATAGCATCCTCCAATTCGCCAGCGGTGTCGGCTGCCCTCTGACTATTGTCGGAATGCATGTGAAGCAAAAGAGGTGAAGCACCCTGTGGCTATACCGCCTTGGCGAACCGACCGCCCGATCTCGACTAGGGAACCGAGGCGGTCAAGTTAGCATATTCGTAGCGCTTGTCTATTGGATCAAATGGACGACCTAGATGCGTCCACGTGACTGATAAGGCAAGCGGAGCGCGCAGAGCATGAGGATGGAAGCCCGCAGGGCCAAGACTCGCCGTAGACAGGCTTGGTTAGCGACAGCCGTCCGCGCAGGGGCATGCCACGGCAACAGTAGCATCAATGACTATTTGCTTTCTCTTGATGTCAATGAACGGAGGACTTCTTCAGATGCCAGGTTTATCCATGCGGGTGGACGAAACCAGTTCAACCACATTTCGCTCTTTCACCTTAGCCTTTAGGGTCTCGTTCTCGTACAGCAGTACCTCATTGATGGATGCGAGTCTGGCGAGCTTGGCCTGAAGCTCCTCAATCTCATGACGGTAGCCCTTAGACTTCTGACGCTCGGCAATCAGATCCTGATGTTTTACATCTCGCATGGCACGACTAGATCGCCCTTGGATCAGTCGTATCTCCTCAGCGATTGCTGGGTAATGATTATGGATGAGCGCCGTCGATACTCCGGCCTCACGGGCCACAGCGGCGATGGTCACCTTAGTTTCACCGGTACGAGCCCGACCTTTTTGGATGGCATAGATGGCTAGCTTCAGATCCTTCGCTCGATCCACAGCAGGCTTGTAATTGGATGATTTGTCCTTGCTCTTCATGCACTCAGATCCTCAGGAGGCATATCCAGTTGCACTAATACCTCCCGGCAGCGGTTCAGATCGCGCTTCACGCGTAGGCGACCTCCTTCGCCAATGTCCTTGCAGAGCAGCAGCTCTTTCAGATCATCGTAGAGTCGCTGGTAGATGGGGGCGTGGATACTCCCGATCACCGATTGGTCGCAGCCAGTGCAGCGGGTGCGTTCGAGGGTATTGCCGACACAGCCGTCGTTGTCTGCCGTACACCAGGCATGGCCGTTGCTGCGGATGGCTGTGCTCTCAGAGACGGACTTCAGCATTGAGGCACGATCTTTGAAGATCAGCAGGTTTTGAGGGTCTCGCTGCCATCCCTTGATGGAGCGTCCATAGCCTCCTGCCAACGATTCATCGCCCATCCAGTTATCGACGACGCCGAGTTTGATGTCCTCCAGCTCATCTTGGATTTCCATGTAAAGGTCAAGATCGAGATGCTGCCCCCAGCCATCGTCCATGGCATAGCCAAGGGTCATGTCCAATGACCAATGGGCAAAATGCTCTTTGAGGTATCGTAGGTCTCCGAAGCGGCTGTGCGCGGCATAGTTAGCGAATTTACGACGAAATTGATGGCTGGTAAGATTCCAACTTAGCTTGCAGTCGTGGGAAAAGCTCTTGAGATAGTCGTCCCAAGAGCTACCAGAAAGGGTACGCGAACCAATCCCTTCGAAAGCGGTTGTAGTGAGAAAGAGTGAATGGCGATGCTTTTGAGCTTCTGCGATGAGCGGGTCGTGGGGGTTGGTGCGACGTCGCTGAATAATCTCAGCCGCGATCTTCGCTTGATATGGAGCAGCCCAACGCTCCATGATACGCAGGGCCCGTACTGCGATCTCTGGAATCATCCAGTCGTGGATCCCTTCATCAGTCTTCTCGGATTTAGAACGCATCCAATGATAGATCGTACCTTCGTCGTCCTCAGTGCGGTGGTGGGCGTTCGACTGCAGATTGGCCAGCTCGTGGTTCCGACAACCCGAGGTACTCGCCAGGACTATATAGCAGGACGTCCGCAGGGACATCAGCGCCGTATTTAAAGTTCGCACACCACCATCCCAGCCCTTAGCTTTCAAGTGCTTATTTTTTGCCTTATATATGCCTCCAGCAAGGCGGCCCCTGCTCTCTACTGCGATAACATCAAGATCATCTCGGAGGTTTAGTAACAACCTTCCGTCTTCAACCTGTCTGTATGCTCGCTCGAAGATCGTGCAAAATATCTCATCGGACATAAGCGGTGTTCGGCCGCTGCTGGCTATACCAAGTTGTCCTGCCATCGCCTTCGCAGAAGTGCCCTGCCACGGATGCCCCGGCATCTGATCGTCTGTATATTGGCTCAACTCATAAATCGCCTCTACTGCGTCGTAGCGGCTATTTAGCGCATTGAGTGTAAGGGGTTTCTCAGATTTTTTGATCTGCCGATAGGCCTTGCAGGCGGTCACATAGGTTGCTGCGATCAAGGGCGTTACCGCACCAAGGTTTGCGATATCAAGCTTCTCTAAGTGACGTAGAAATGGCTGCATGTTATTAGCCAGATCTCGAATCGTATTGCCCCTCGGTCGGCCTGCCTCTAGTCGACCTCGTCGGATGTAGCGATAAAGTATAGCCTTCATCACTGCTCGGAATGCTGGTGGCATGCTGCTGAAATTGAGCCGTCTTGAGGATGCCCTCACGTTGCTTGGAAAACCTTCAAGGTGCCAGACGTCGTCACCGTACCGGCTGCGGATGATCCACTGTCCATCGACCTGAGTTGCCGTGATGATTAGCTTGTCGCGCTCTGAGTTACTAAGCCCGCGAACATCGCTCGGCTGATCCTTCAGGGGCGGCCACGGCAGGTCTTCTGATACCTTTTCACTCATGAAAAGATCTCCAAGCTGGCAATCAGGTCAACTGACCAGAACGGATGTGGATTGGTACGGGCGCGCTCGCGAGCAGCGTCTACCGCTGCCGTTTTGAAAACTCCGCGACGAAGTCCTTCCGCAACGATATAGTTATCGATAAGGCGAGGGATATGCGCATATTCACGTGCCCAGCGCCCCTTGTACATGCGAGAGCGTTCACTCAACACTCGAAAGTAAAAACTGAACAATTTGTACAGGTCTTCGGCGGTCACTGCGTAGTCTTTGCAGCGGAGGCAGTTCATGAAATTCATGCATGTAGCTCCTTCACGTTTCGGAGCGAATTGACCATTTTCTGGATCGCCGCAGCGGCCCAGAGGGTTTTCCTTATAGGTAGCACCAATGGTCGCAGTCAGTAGTTCTCCCACCAGTACCTCCCCCATAAACCGCCAGTTTCGACGGGCTTCCTCAGTCGGAGCTAAATAGTTCTGGTCGGTTACCCGTGGGGTGTTCCCAAGAGCAACGGCGGTGGTTGCGAGGTCTCCATCAGTAAGCTCAAAAATTCGATTTCCAAATGTCTTGCGCAAGCGGGAAATATTGATTCGCAGTGGCTTTCCATCGCTATCTTTCAGGCCATAATCAGCTACAAGACGGTTTATTCCGTAATCCACCATACGCGCCTGCAGCTCTGTGACTTGGCCGATTGATCTTATGGTTCGACTTCGAAACAGCCATACACGGCCTTTGATGTCAGGCGGTGCTTCTGCATCCAAATGCTCAGTCAAGGCGATCACGCGGCGGATCAAACGCTCAACGTTAGTTCTAACGCTGGGTGTTGCTTCTAATAGACGCTCAGCTTTCGACTCAGCGCGCAAAACTACTTTGCTGGAGCTATAACCACGTCGCTTCCATAGCACCAAAAACACCGTGTCGTCCTTGGGGTGCGCGCGCAAGCAATTGCGGCCCATTTCCAGCAAAGGAGTGGTATTGCGGCCAGTGTGCAAAGCAACTATGAGTAACGCATAGACCAATAGTTCGCTGGTTACCGTCGGTACATCGGCCCATATTGGTTTGATGGCTTGTCGTAGAGCTGCCGCAAACTCTTTCCGCTCGCGCTTGGACAGCGCCGTCTCGCCCTTGGCTTTACGAGTGGAGTTCGGAAAAGGATTACGTGGAAAGGTGGCTTCGCCGCCAGATGCGACCAGTGGAAAGATACCTCGTTGCGCGAGAGCAACCAGTACAGACTTTGTTTTTCCGTACGCGTTTTTCTGTCCGTTAGTCGTTAGACCGTTTCCAGACAGATGGCCGAGATAACTATCGATGAGTATTCGGTTCACATCATTCAATGTTAAGTCACGTTCGAAAGCCATCGCTTGGAGCATGCAGAAATCAAGGAAATATTTCAGACCAGCGGTGCAAAGGCCGACGACCGTAGCAACCGAGAGGTCGCCTTCTTGCCCTAATAAGAAGCGCTCAATTTGGCGCTGACACGCGTAGGTAATGGAGTCAATTCCAGATCCGTACCATCGTGCAAAATCAAATCCTCGACGGCTGGAGCTATTACGTCCGAACGCTACCGAGGTGTCCGCCGGAGGAATCACCTCGGGCAGAATGTACACGTTGCCCTCTGTGTCGAAGCCGTGTTCGACTTTCGGGACGCTGAGATCAGTCTTGATAAATACTTTGCGCTTCCCCATCAGGCTACACCCGCCATTTCGCTCAGCTCGTCGTCATATGCCAGCACGGCTTCATCGGCCATTTCGTTGACCAAATGCAGGTAGATCATCGTGGTTTGAATGGAGCTGTGGCCAAGTTGACGTTGCAGATACGTTAGAGGATCGATCCCGTTCTGCGGGGTGCGCTGAAGGTTGAACAGGGTGTGGGTCGCGTAGGTATGGCGCAGCATATGCGCATGGACTTCAAACCCTGCCTGCTTGCCAGTCTGGTTGATTATCCGATTCAGGCTCTTGCCAGCACTGCTATAGGGTTCTCCGAGACGGTTGAGGAGAAGCGCCTTTTGGTTCTTGCCCAGAGATGCCCGCTCGCCACGCACCTTAGAGTGGTAGCGGTAGAGCTCGGACATGAACTTGCGACTAATCCAGATATATCGCTCCTTGCTACCCTTGGTTTCCATCCCGGTGCCGTCGCACGGATCAAGCTTAATTCGGAGATTGCGTTCGATTCGACCAGCTTTGTCCGGGTCGAAAATATACGCCTCCGGGAAAGTAGCCAGTTCGTTACGACGCAATCCTGTGCGTAGTGCCAGTTGAATCATGATTCGGTGATGTGGATTTTCTGCTGCGGTCAGGAGCGACTTGGCCTCGGCCATGCTCAGAAACTTGGGAAGTTGCTTGTGATGGCGCGGCATCACATCGTTCACCAAGACCTTGCCGCCACTGGCGTCGATATGTTCAAGGAAGCTGTTTTGGCGCGGCACTGTACGTTCTTCGTGACTGAACGGCAGACGCTTCACCCAGCCTTTGTCTAGAGCGAATTCGTAGAACTTGCAGATGTACGTCATTCGCTGGCGAGTAGTGTTTGATCCCAGATCGCATGTCTTCAGGCAGTAATCCCTGTAGGCGGCCAGAAGGCTCTTGGCCTCTCCGCGATCTACGTCCCGCCAATCAAGTTGATGGGCTTGTAGGAAACTGAAGTAGTCGTAAAGTGCTCGTCCGGTATTCGGCCAGGATAGATCCGAGCCGATTTCTCCGCGAAGTAGGTAGAAGCGGAAGAACTGATTGGCGGGAGTGCAGCTCTCCATCGAGTCCCACAGCAGAATCGGAAATCCTCGGTACGGATGTCCTGCGATCAAGAAATCCTCTGTGCCCCACACAAGCTCCATCTACCACCCATTCATCAACCGATCACGTTTGCTCTGTCTGCATGGATTGCATGAAGGCTATTACTGCTGCCCTCTACTCTCCGTCAGATAGACCTAAGATCTTTAATATCATGCAGATGTAACTGTTACAAGGTGCCAGAACAAAAGAGTTTCACGCCGTTGTGCCCCAATGAACTGCCGGTGGCCGGTGGCGATCAGATCGGTGCCGAACTCAACTACATGGCCAGTCTTGCCGGTTATCGTGTCGGCAGCAAAGACGCCCATACCCCGCACGCCCCGTGGGTGGTCACGCAGCCTGGCGACATGCTGAAACCCACCGGCCTTGAGCATGCCGACCTCACCTGGCTCAGTCATTGTGTGCCGGGCACTGAAGGCTTCACCTTGCTCGACGAGTTACCCACGCCGTATGACTACGACTACTTCATCTGGAAGGGCGTTGAACCCGACCTGCATCCCTATGGCGCCTGTTACCACGACCTGCACGACAAGCTGTCCACCGGGGTTATCGAGTACCTCAAGGCCCAGGGCGTGCGCCGTGTGATCGTGGGGGGCCTGGCCCTGGACTTCTGCGTCAAGACCACCGCCTTGCAACTGCTCAAGGCTGGCCTGGAAGTGGTTCTGCACCTGCCGGCGTGCCGAGGCATCAGCGAGGCGGGCGGTGCGGCGGCGGTAACGGACTTGCGTAATGCCGGTGCAGCGATCAGCCGTAGCCGCGAAGAACTCGCCGCGATGGCGACGCGTTAAGGCGCATAGCTATCACCCAATACCTGCTTTCCTGTGGGAATCGATGATTCGCGGCTAGACCGGTAACGTTGCGCGCAAAAAACGAGACGCGTCCTACATCAATCATCGGGCGTTACTGATTACCCTCACGCTTTTGCACGAGCGGCCTTGACGGGCCGGGGAGCGCTGTCGCGTGAGGGAGTCAACTGCAAACCGTCTTGCCCGGTGCCTGCCTGAATTTCTGCTTATGGTCGTTGTAAGCCTGCTTTCAGGCGGCGCCGCTGGCTTCCTGGCGAGCACCACCTATTTGCGCCGCCTTGGCCCGGCGATGCAAACCGGATGTAGCGTTGCGCTGTTGCTGGGCTTGATGATTTTATCCGGCCTTGGCCATTGGATGCTGGCACGTGGGCGCGTTGCTTCCACTGGATGGCAGACGGGCTATTTTGTCCTCTGCTTGATAGTGGTGACCCCGACCATTCAATACCGGCCCCACGCGCTGGCTTATCTGTTGGGGGTTGCGTTTCCACTGCTGGGAATACTTCTGCTAAACACTTACCGCTATCACGACATGCGACTGAAACTGGCAAACATTCGCTGCCAGTAGCTCCCGCGCAGTCGCGCGGGAGCACGCCACGCCTGCCCGCTACCGCTCAATCGAGCGGCTCCACCGCGCATTCCACTCCGGCCGCGCCTGGTTGACCTGGTCCCAATCAATCGAAATCGCTGTCTGCAAGTAGCCTTGCATGGCCTCCACCCGTGCGCGGGTTTTGTCGGTGGTCGGCGTAGTCGGGTTCGACGGGATTTGGTCACCTTCTTCCAGCGCCGGCGCCTGGGCCTCTGCCGTCAGCAAGAAGGCCGCGAGTTTCTGCGCCAGTTGCGGCTGGTCATTACGCGCAATGACACACTCGGCCACGTTGAGCACCACTGCGCCTTCCTTGGGCTGGGCGTATTCCATCGGGATGCCGAGCAATTGCTGCGTGGTCACTTGAGTCGGGGTGAGCGGGAAGATCGCGGCTTCGTCGGTCTGCACCATCTCGGAGATTTTCGCGGAGCTGGCGATGTATTCCAGCACGTTGGGGCCGATGGTTTTTGGCCAGGCCTTGAAGCCCGGCTCCACGTTGGTCTCGGAGCCGCCCTGGATGCGGTTGAACATCAAGAAGCCGTGCAGGCCGAAGGTGGAGGAGGCCAGGGACTGAAACACCACTTTGTCTTTGAATCTTGGATCGGCCAGGTCCATCCATGAGGTGGGCGCCGCCCAGCCTTTTTCCTTGAACATCTTGGCGTTGTAGCCCAGGCCCGTGACGCCCAGGGTTACGGCGACCGCTTCTTCCTTGATTTTCGCCTTGGCCGGGATCTGGTCCAGGGTCGGGTTGGGTGTGAGTTTGTCGCACAGGCCCATGGAAATGGCGCGGTACATGATGCCGTCGTCGAGGAACATCACGTGCATCTGCGGGTTGTCTTTGTTGGCCTGGACCTTGGCGAGGATGTCCGACGAGGTGCCGGGCACGATCACCACCTTGACGTTATTGGCTTTCTCGAACGCGGGCAGCACCTTGTCGGCGTACACCCGTTCCATGGTGCCGCCGTTCATGCCCAGGTACAGCGTCGGCGCGGCATGGGCGGTGGCGGTGAGCAAGGCGAAGGGCAAGCAGGACAGCGCGATACGTGGGTTCATGGGTGTTTTTCCTCTCAGGCTTGGAAACGACGAATGGAAAACGCTTCGATGGGTTGGCGGCTGGCACCTGTGCAGACGATCTCTGCCAGGGCTTCACCGACGGCGGGGCCGAGCTGGAACCCGGCGCCGGCAAAGCCGAAACCGTGGAGCAGGCCAGGTTGGGTGCTGCTGGGGCCGATCACCGGTTCGTGATCGGGTAAGTAACCTTCGGTGCCGCTCCAGGTACGAATCGCCTGGGCACCCTTGAGAAACGGGTACAGCTCGCCGGCATTGCGCAGAATCTCCAATACCGCCGCTTGCCCGGGGCGCGCCGTCAGCGGGCCAAGGGCAAAACCACGGCCGCCGCCGAGGATGCAATTGCCACGGGCGACCTGGCGCGCATAAATCCCGCCGCCTTCAACGCCGGTGCTCACGTTCATCACCACCGGCAGCGGCTCGGTGACCAGCATCGCCGGGTGCGCCGAGGTGATCGGCACCGGCTCGCCAAATTGCGCGGCGAGCTTGCCGGCCCAGGCCCCCGCGCAGTTCAGCAACCACGGCGCTTGCAGGTGCAGGCCATTGGCGCAGCGCACCTGGAAGCACTGGCCGTCATGTTCGATCTGAGTCACTTCGGCCTGCTCGTGCACCGCCGCGCCAAGGCGCTGCGCCGCACGGGCGAAAGCAGGCGACACCAAACGCGGGTTGGCATGCCCGTCTTCGGGGCACAGCGAAGCGCCCACCGCGATGTCGCCCACCCACGGGAAGCGTGCGCGCAGCTCGGTGTAGTCCAGCAATTGCAAGCCCAGGCCAAACCCACGGGTCTGTTCGGCATAGGCTTGCAGCGCGGCAAAATCCCCATGGCTGCGCGCCAGTTTCAAATGCCCGGAGCGCACGTACTCGCCGTCGATGCCGATCAACCCCGGCAGGTCGGCCCACAGTTCATGAGCCCGTTGTGACAGTGGCAGTTGGTGCAAGGGGCGGCCTTGGCGGCGCACACCGCCGTAATTCACGCCGCTGGAGTGCGAGCCACAAAAGTCTCGCTCCACCAAGGCCACACGCTGGCCTTTGTGCGCGAGCATCAAGGCCGCCGATGCGCCGACGATGCCGCCGCCCAACACGATCACATCGATCATGGCTGCACCTGCACACCAAACGGCAGCGGCTTGATCGGCGCCTGACCGCGCAGGCGGCCAACGTCGTGTATGGCGCGACCGCTGCGCTCGGCCACAACCTCTGCGGCCGCCAGCCCACACATGCGGCCCTGGCAGCGGCCCATGCCGACCCGGCAATGGGCTTTGACCCGGTTGATTTCCCAGTGGCCTTCATCGACGACGGCGCGCACGTCGCCGACGCTGACTTCTTCGCAGCGGCACAGGATTAACGCATCCGGCGCCTGCGCGGCCCATTGCTCAGGGAAAGGGAACGCGGTTTCCAGCCCATGGCGAAAGCGCTGGATACCCGCCAGTTGCTGCTCAAGCAGCGCAGGGCGAAGCGGATCGATGGCGACGCCTGAATCTTCCAGTACCGCCAACGCCGCCCGTTCACCGGCCATTTGCGCGGCATCGGCGCCCATGATCCCGGCCCCGTCGCCCGCCAGGTACACGCCGCTGACGCTGCTGCGCCCGGCACTGTCGCGTTGTGGCAGCCAGGCGCGGTTCAAAGGGTTCCAGGCAAACTCACAGCCGAGCAAATCCGCCAGTTGCGTTTCGCTGCGCAGCGCATGGGCGAACGCCACGGCATCGCATTCCAGCACCCGCTTGCCCCAGCGGATGCCACGCACCCGTTGCTCGCCGTCGATCTGCTGGAGCGTCGCGCCCTGATGCACGGGCACCCCATGGAAGGTGAGCCAGGCACGGTAATAAATGCCTTTGGCCAGGGTCGCCGGTTGCCCCAGCAGCGCCGGCAAAGCACGGCACTGGGCACTGAACGGCGCGCTGTCGAGCACCGCCACCACCTTGGCCCCGGCCTTGGCGTATTGGTAGGCGACCAGATACAGCAACGGCCCACTGCCACACAACGCCACGCGCTCACCAATGGCACAGCCCTGATACTTCAATGCGATTTGCGCAGCGCCCAGGCTGTAGACACCGGGCAAGGTCCAGCCCGGCACCGGCAGAATGCGGTCGGTGGCGCCGGTGGCGACGATAATCCGGGCGTATTCCACGCTTTCGGCGTGGCCGTTATTCAACATGTCCAGACGACCGTCCTCGGCATTCCACACCAGGGTTTCGGGCCGGTAGTCGATCAGCGGCGCCAACTCATCCAGTGTGCGGTGCACAGCCGTGGCCTTGGCCGCTTCAAAGCCATACAGTTGCTTGGGCGAACGCTGAAAATTAGCCGGTTGGCGTCGATAGATCTGCCCGCCGCCGCGCAGGCTTTCATCCACCAGGCAAGGCGTGATGCCATGGTCGAGCAAGGTACGCGCTGCACTGATGCCCGCCGGGCCTGCGCCGACAATCACGATCGGTTTCATGCCTGACGCCCCGGATCGCGGCTGATCGCCTGGCCCTCTTGCAACAGCGTCGAGCAAGCCCGCACACGGTGGCCATCCTCCAGCCGCACCCAGCAGTCCTGGCACGCGCCCATCAGGCAAAAACCGGCGCGGCGTTCGGCGCTGAAATCGCTGCCGCGCAGGTGTTCGGCGCAGGTCAATATGGCGGTGAGCAATGTGTCGCCCAGCAAGCCGCTGGCCGGTTGACCATCAAGGGTAAAGGCCAGGGCAGGGCGGCGGGTTTCGGCCAAGCGCTTGAACAAGGCCATCAATGTTTCCCCACCAGTACGCGGTCCAGGCCATACACCCGGTCGAGCAGGATCATGGTGGCTGCGGTGAGTGCAATGACCAGCGCCGACACCGCCGCCATCATCGGGTCGATGGACTCGGTGGCGTACACATACATGCGCACCGGCAGGGTTTGCGTGGCTGGCGAGCTGACAAAAATAGACAGGGTCACTTCATCGAAACTGTTGATGAACGCCAGCAACCAGCCGCCGGCCACACCCGGCAGAATCATCGGCAAGGTGATTTGACGGAACAGCGTGAAACGCCCGGCACCCAGGGATTCGGCGGCTTGCTCGGCACTGCGATCAATACCAATGGCCGCCGCCAACACCAGGCGCAGTACATATGGCGTGATGATCACCACGTGCGCCAGCATCAGCCAGGTGAAGCTGCCGTTGACGCCCATCAGTGCAAACAGACGCAGCATCGCCACGCCCAGCACCAGGTGCGGGATGATGATGGGCGACAGGAACAACGCGCTGAAAAAGTTGCGCCCCGGGAACTGATAGCGGCTGATCGCCAAGGCGGCGGGCACTGCAATCAGGGTCGCCAGGGTGGCGGCGGTAAACGCCAGGATCAGGCTGTTGTAAAACGCCTGGATAAAGTCGGCACGCTCGAACACTGCCCGAAACCAGCGCAGCGAGAAGCCCGAGGTGGGCAGGCTCAACGTGTTTTCCGGGGTGACGGCCACCAGGCACACCACCACCAGTGGCGCCATCATGAACAGCACCACCAAACTATGGAAACCGAGGGCCAAAGGACCGTTTCTGGACATGCGCTTAAACCCCCAGGGACTTTTTGTAGCGGCTTTCGACCATGCGGTTCCAGCTCAGCATGATCAGCAAGTTGACCAACAGCAGCACCACCGCAATGGTCGCGCCCATGGGCCAGTTGAGTTCCGAGAGGTACTGGTCGTAGACCACGGTGGCGACCATTTTCAGGCGCCGCCCACCCAGCAGGCCGGGGATCGCAAACGAACTGGCAGCCAGGCCGAACACGATCAAGGTGCCGGACAGCACGCCAGGCATCACTTGCGGCAACACGATCTTGCGCATCACCGTGGCCTGGCTGGCGCCCAGTGACAACGCCGCCTGTTCCGCTGACGGGTCGAGCTTTTGCAGCGAGGTCCACACCGGGATGATCATGAACGGCAGCATCACGTGCACCAATGCGATCACCACCGCGAACGGCGTGTACAGCAGCTTCACCGGGCGCCCGCCGAGGAACTGAATCACCTGGTTGACCAGCCCATCGGCGCCGAGCAACAAGCTCCAGCCGAAGGCGCGCACCACCACCGAAATCAGCAGCGGCGTGAGGATCACAATCAAAAAGATCGAGCGCCACGGCGTGCCCATGCGGCTGAGGATGTAGGCTTCGGGTACGCCGATCACTACACACAGCAGAGTCACCAGGGCGCTGATCCAGAAGGTGCGCCAGAAGATCTCGTAGAAGTACGCATCGCTGAACAGCGACAGGTAATGGGCGAAGGTCCACTCATCGGCCTTCACGCCCACCTGGTAGTCGAACACGTTGAACGACAGCACCAGGGTCATGCACAGCGGCAGGATCAGCAGGCCGCTGAACAGCAGCAGCGCCGGCAGCGACAACAGATAACCGCGGCTCATGCGCGCACCTCATCCGCCGCCAGCACGCGCAGCAATTCGGCGTGCCAGTCCAGGCCCACCGCCGCGCCGCAGCCGAGCGGCGCGCTGCCGTCGTTGCTGCGCACCACGGTGATTTCGCCCAGAGACGTTTGGATGCGGTAGAGCCACTGGCTGCCGAAGAAATAACTGTCGAGAACCTTGCCTTGCAGGCGGCCTGCACCTGCATCCACCAGCTGGATTTTTTCCGGGCGCAGGCTCAGGACCAGTTCGCCTTTGCCGCCGGTATGACGCACTTGGGGAGTGCCGAATTCGTCGTAGTCACCGGCCAGCAGGTTGGCCTTGCCGACAAAGTCCGAGATAAACCGCGTACGTGGGTGTTCGTAGAGCTTGTAGGGCGCGTCGATCTGGGTCACGCGCCCGGCCTGCATCACCACCACCCGGTCGCTGATCGACAGGGCTTCGGCCTGATCGTGGGTGACCATCAAGGTGGTGATGCCCACGGCGCACTGGATGCGGCGGATTTCAAACTGCATTTCTTCGCGCAGGTTGGCATCGAGGTTGGACAGCGGCTCATCCAGCAGCAGCACGGGCGGTTCGATCACCAGCGCACGCGCCAGGGCCACACGTTGGCGCTGGCCGCCGGACAACTCACGTGGGTAGCGTTCGGCGTGCGGGGCCAGGCGCACCAGCTCCAACACGGTTTTGACTTTGCTGGCGATCTCGGCGGCCGGCACTTTGCGCATCTTCAGGCCGAAGGCGACGTTGTCGCGCACGCTCATATGCGGGAACAGCGCGTAGCTCTGGAACACCACGCCCAAGCCACGGCTGGCGGGTTTGGCGTGGGTGATGTCGCGGCCGTCGAGCAGGATCTGCCCGCCGCTCACGTCCACAAAGCCGGCGATCATTTGCAGGGTGGTGGTCTTGCCGCAACCTGATGGGCCGAGCAGGGAGACGAACTCGCCTTTTTCCACTGCAAGGTCGGTGGCGACCACAGCGTCGACGGCGCCGTAGCGTTTGCTCAAGGCGTTGAGTTGGAGAAAAGCCATGTCTGCGTTCCACCTTTTTTGAGTCGCGTCGAAACGCGCTTTTTTGTTTTGGGCAGATGCGAAAAGAGTGTTGCGGGTGCGTTGGCGCTCGATCTCAAGTCAGCTGCCGGTTGTTGTTCATCTCGCCCCTGTGGACGCAGATTAGGACGAAGACTAGGATGGGCGGAAGATGGAATTTCACTGAACGGACTATTATTTTCAGATTTATTCACTCACTAGAATTTAACCCGAGATTACGCGTTATGGATTCCACTGATCGGAATGAAAACCCTAAGGAAGTTGGCGCGGGCAGCGTGTCTCGTCTGTTTGCGTTATTGCGCACCTTGGGCGAAGTGCCCGAAGGCGGCGAGCGCGTGACCCAGCTCGCGCAGCAAGTCGGCCTGTCGCAGCCCACTACGCACCGCCTGCTGCGCAGCCTGATGGACGAAGGCATGGTTGAGCAGGATGCGCGCAGCAAGCGCTACCGCCTGAGCCTGGAGTTCTTCGCCCTGGCGGCCAACGCCGGCAAGACCGGCAACCTGCGCGACCTGGTGCGCCCGAGCATGTTGCGCCTGAGTGCGTCATTGGGCGATTCACTGTTTCTGCTGGCGCGCAGCGGCTTTGATGCGATCTGCCTGGACCGCAGCGAAGGGCCGTATCCGATTCGCACCTTCACTGGCGATATCGGCGGGCGTGTGGCGCTCGGCGTGGGGCAGGGCAGCCTGGCGATTCTGGCGTTCTTGCCGGAAGAAGAGCGTGAGACGGTGATCCGCTACAACTTGCCACGCCTCAAGGATTTTCACCTGTATGACGAAGTGCTGCTGCGCTCCGAGGTCGAGAATGTGCGGCGCCTGGGTTATGCGGCACGCAATACCGGTGTGCTCGAAGGCATGGCCGGGTTGGCGGTGCCGATTCTGAATCGGGATGGGCATGCGGTGGCGGCGTTGAGTGTGGCGACCATCAGTGACCGCTTGGGGCCAAGCCGGTTGCCGATGGTGGTGGAGTTGCTCAAGCGCGAAGCGGCAGCGATCGGGCCACGGATCAATCCGTTTGATCCGACGTTGCGGCGGCCGTCGCAGACCTTTGGTGGCTAGCCGGTCTCAGCCACGATGCAAGTCCACTGTGGGAGCTGGCTTGCCTGCGATAGCGGTAAACCAGTCGCCGAAGATGCAAGCTGCCAAATCGCAATCGCAGGCAAGCCAGCTCCCACAGGTTCAGGTTGCAGCTAACGCGACAAGTGTGTGGCCGCGCCGACGGTGTTTACCGCATCGGCTTGCGGATTAGAAAAATACAGTTAATATGATCCGGGTAAAACAAATAACAGCCGGGTAATAATCGATGCCTATTCAAAATACAGCAGCCTGCACTGCCTTTGTCCGTCACCAACGTGTGGCAGCCGGCGCTTACTCTGAGGTGGCCAGCGCTCTGGCGGCCCTTGACCTGCCCACCGGCAGCTTTCTGGTCTTCGACGATGCCACCGGCACTCAGGTCGACTATCCCTGGCCTGCAGGCTACGCGCCGGAACAACCAGCGCGTGTCGAGATTGATGAAGCCCCTACCGCGACGCCTTCGGTCGGCCGTCCCAAGCTCGGTGTCGTCGCGCGGGAAGTCACCCTGCTGCCGCGCCACTGGGAATGGCTGGCCCAACAACGTGGCGGCGCGTCGGCGGCGTTACGCCGGTTGGTGGATGAAGCGCGCAATGTTCATGCTGCCCGTGATCAAATGCGCCAGGCCAAAGAAGCCAGCTATCGTTTCATGAGCGCCCTCGGCGGCGACCTGCCAGGGTTTGAAGACGCTTCACGGGCGCTGTTTGCCGAGGACGGTGGCGACTTTTCCCTAAAGATCGCGCATTGGCCGGTGGACGTGCAGACGTATCTGGCCTGGCTGTCACGCAATGCCTTTACTGCATAACAATAATCCAGAGATTCAAACCAGCATGGACGTCACCCCAAAGCGGCCGTTGTGGCAGATCTACCTGATGTTTCTGGCACCCATGGTGCTGTCCAACTTCCTGCAAAGCTTTTCCGGCACGCTTAACGGCATCTATGTCGGGCAGATGCTCGGCACCCAGGCGCTGGCGGCGGTGTCGGGGATGTTCCCCATCGTGTTTTTCTTTATTGCGTTGGTGATCGGCCTGGGGGCGGGCGCTTCGGTGTTGATCGGGCAAGCCTGGGGTGCGCAGGAAACCGCGATGGTCAAGGTGATTACCGGCGCCACCCTGACGCTTGGCGCGCTGGTGGGCTTGATCGCGGCAGTGCTGGGCAGCCTGTTTGCGCGCCCGGCGTTGCAGGCGTTGGGTACGCCGATCGATGTACTCGATGATGCGGTAGGTTATGCCCAGATGATGATGTTGATCATGCCGCTGCTGTTGGTGTTCATCCTCTACACCCAACTATTGCGAGGCGTCAGCGATACGGTTTCGCCGTTGCTGGCGCTGATGGTCTCGACGCTGGTCGGCCTGTTGCTGACCCCGGCGCTGATTCGTGGCTGGATCGGCTTGCCGCCCATGGGCATTCAGAGTGCGGTGTATGCGGGCTTGGTGGGCAACGCGGCGGCCATGCTGTTTCTGATTTTGCGCCTGCGCCATAAAAACCATGTGATGGCGCCGGACCGTGAACTGCTCGCGGCCTTGCGCCTGGACCGGGCGATCCTCGGCAAGGTCCTGCGTATCGGCTTGCCAACCGGTTTGCAGATGGTGGTGTTGTCGCTGTCGGAGCTGGTGATTCTGGCGCTGGTCAACGGTCATGGCTCACAAGCCACGGCGGCCTATGGCGCGGTGACGCAGATCGTCAATTACGTGCAGTTCCCGGCGCTGTCGATTGCGATCACGGCCTCGATCCTCGGTGCCCAGGCGATCGGGGCCGGGCGCCTGGAGCGTATCGAGCCGATCCTGCGCACCGGGCTTGTGATCAACCTGTGCCTGACCGGTGGCTTGATCCTGTTGGGTTACCTGTTGTCCCACTGGTTGCTGGGCTTGTTTATTACCGACGACGCGGCACGGCTCAATGCCGAGCACCTGCTGCATATCATGCTGTGGAGCATCCTGGTGTTCGGGTTCCAGGCGGTGATCGGCGGGATCATGCGCGCCAGCGGCGTGGTGTTGATGCCGGTGGCGATTTCGATCTTCTGTGTGCTGTGCGTTGAGCTGCCGATGGCGTACCTGTTCAACGCGCACTTCGGCCTGGAAGGCGTGTGGATGGCGTTTCCGGTGACCTACCTGGCGATGCTGGTGTTGCAGACCGCCTATTACCGGTTGGTGTGGCGCCACAAGCAGATCAAACGGCTGGTGTGACCGGTTGCTTCAAGCCTTGCAGTAACAGTTCCAGCGCCTGCAAACCTTCTTGCAGGCGCAGGTTTGGTTGCTCGTCACGGGCGATCCACAGGGCCATGTTAACCAGGCTGCCATTGATCAACTGGGCCAGCGCGACGCTGGGGGCTTGCTGGATGACACCGGCCTGCATCATCGCCTCCAGCAGCTGGCGCAGGGATTCCACGCACTGTTGCTCAGAGCCCGTATCACCGAGTACGGCCGGCGCATCCTGCAACACGATGCGTTGGATCTCGCCATCCTGGGCCATGCGCAAATAGGCGCGGCAGCGTTCACAAAAGCCGCTCCAGGGTTCCTGCGCCTGGTCGCTGATGCCCTGCAGGCGCGCGTCCATCTCTGCGTCGAGCTCGGCTACCACCGCCGCCAATAAGCCTTTCTTGTCGCCGAAGTGGTGGTACAACGCACCGCGGGTGAGGCCGGCGCGGGCGGTAAAGTCATCCATCGAGGTGTTGGCGTAGCCTTGAGTGGCGAAGGCTTGGCGAGCGCTGGCGATCAGCCGGGCGCGGGTGGCGTCGATCATTTCGGTACGGGCTCGGCTCATGGGTAAGGCTCGCATTAGCTCAGTGAGTGATTGACATACGCTGCGTATGTTACGCATGATTTGTCACATACGCACCGTATGTATTTTGCCTTGATACCTGCAAATCGCAAGTTTCAAGGGTTGAGGAAGAGGTTAAGCAGGATGGCAAATCCCTACGCCGAGTTATTTCAGGCCCCAGGCAGCCGGGCGTTTGTATTGGCGGGCATGCTTGCGCGCATGCCGATTTCGATGACCGGGATCGGCCTGATCACCATGCTCTCGCAAGTGCATGGCGGTTATGGCCTGGCAGGCTCGGTGGCGGCAGTGTTTGCGCTGGCGACGGCATTCTGCGCGCCGCAGGTGTCGCGCCTGGTGGACCGCTATGGCCAAGGCCGGGTGCTGCCGATTGCGGCGTTGATCGGCGGCGGAGCGTTGTTGCTGTTGTTGCTGTGCACTCGTTTGCAGGCGCCAGCCTGGACGCTGTTTGTGTTCGCCGCACTGGCCGGTTGCATGCCGAACATGTCGGCCATGGTACGGGCGAGGTGGACCGAGCTGTACCGTGGCCAGCCCAGGCTGCAAACCGCGTTTGCCCTGGAGTCGGTGCTTGATGAGGTGTGTTTCATTATCGGCCCGCCGATCTCGGTAGGCCTGAGCGTGGTGCTGTTCCCGGAAGCGGGGCCCTTGGTGGCGGCGTTGCTGTTGGCGGTTGGCGTCACCACCTTTGTGCTGCAGCGTGCGACAGAGCCGCCGGTGCATGCGCAGCAAGACCACCACGGCCGCTGGTTGATCGCCTCACCGTCGGTATTGATCCTGATGATCCTGCTGCTTGCCATGGGCGTGATCGTGGGTGTGGTGGATGTGGTCAGCGTGGCCTTCGCTCAGCACCAGGGCCAACCGGCGGCGGCCAGTATCGTGCTGTCGGTGTATGCCATCGGCTCATGCCTGGCGGGTTTGGCCTTTGGCATGCTCAAGCTCAAGGCGCCGCTGCCTCGGCAATTTCTGTTTTGCGGCGTGGCCACGGCGTTGACCACATTACCTTTACTGCTGGTGACCAATATCCCTGGTCTGGCGGCGGCGATCTTTATCTCCGGGCTGTTCTTTGCCCCAACGTTGATCGTCTCCATGGCCCTGGTAGAACAGGTGGTGCCGCCCAGCCGCCTGACCGAAGGCATGACCTGGCTGATCACCGGCCTGAGTATCGGCGTGGCCATTGGCGCGGCCAGCTCCGGTTGGATGATCGACCACTTTGGTGCTGCCAGCGGGTTCTGGGTGGCATTGGTGGCGGGAGCGGTGGTATTGGGCTCGGCGGTGTTTGGGTATCGGCGCTTGGGCGCTCAGCCGAGCGTCGGTACAGGTTCTGCGCAGTGATGCTGCAAAAACTCATTCAACGCCTGTCGCGTCAGGTCATTGAGCGTGACTTTCTTGCGCGTCGCTGCCAGGGCCGCCGCCAAATGCAAGTCGTGGCCAACGCGCACGTTGAATGAACCCTTGCAAGGTTTCTCCGGGGTTTGCCCCAGTGCCTGGCAGGTCACGAGGTAGTCATCCACTGCCTCGCGGAACGCCGCGTCCAGCTCCGCGACGGTTTTGCCTTCATAGCTCACCAGTGCCTTGATGAACAGCACCTTGCCGAACAGGCAATTGTCTTCGAGGCTGGCTTCGATAGAGCCGATGTAGCCTTGGTGTTTCAGTTGGTTGTCCACTGAATCAGTTCTCCTGATTTCAATTGTTCGATGATCTGGCGCCGAATGTAGTGTTTCAGTTCGTTGCCAGGGTGAGGCCTGTGCAAGGTGATCATTGCACTGGGGTTGCCGATATCGAACTTGACGCGGCTTCCAGCCCCTTCAATTTGTCGGTAGCCAAGCTGACGCATCAGCGTTACCAGCTCAGGCCAGGTAAATGCCATGTGCTCATTGAGCAGTTTGGCGAGCAGCTTTTCATTTTTGGACACGGCGTTCCTTGCGTGTAACTAAATGTAGTTGCAAAAAGTGGTGTTCGTCAATGCTAGCCTGAGTTTGCGAGCCTTGGCTGAGATTGATGTAACCCTTGATGACACAGCGCTTCACGCCGCTTACGCCCCGCTAATTTTTCCTTGTCCGGTTCGTTTTATAGGGACGACGTGCCTTTGTGCTTCCTGCCTATTGTTCCGGACTCCAAGAAATGAATGCTGAAGACTCCTTGAAACTTGCTCGCCGGTTTATCGGGTTGCCCCTGGAAAAACGCCAGGTTTTCCTGCAAGCCCTACAGAAAGAAGGCGTGGATTTTTCCCGGTTTCCGATTCCGGCAGGGGTGGAGGATCGCCAGGCGCTGTCCTACGCACAGCAACGCATGTGGTTTCTGTGGCAACTGGACCCGGCCAGTGGCGCCTACAACTTGCCTGGCGCCGTGCGGTTAAAGGGCGCCCTCAGCCTGCGCGCGCTGGAGCAGGCATTCGCAAGCCTGGTGGCACGTCATGAAACACTGCGCACGGTCTTCCAGCGCCAGGCCGGTGATCGCTTGCTGCAAGTTGCCATCGAGCCGTCGGTTGCCGTCGAGCATCTGGATTTCAGTGCGCTGGCCTTTGACGCACGCGAGCAGGCCGTCAACCAGGCGGCGACCCGGCAGTCACTGCTGCCATTCGATCTGGAAAACGGCCCACTGCTGCGCGTGCAATTGCTCAAACTTGATGCGCAAGAGCATGTGCTGCTGCTGACCCTGCACCACATCGTCTCCGATGGCTGGTCGATGAATGTGCTGATCGACGAGTTCATTCGCTGCTACGACGCCCACGAACGCCACGAAACACCGCAATTGCCGGCGCTGCCGATCCAGTACAGCGACTACGCCCTGTGGCAGCGGCGTTGGCTGGAAGCGGGGGAGCAGGCGCGCCAGCTTGAATACTGGCAGGCTCGTCTGGGTGATGAGCATCCGGTCCTGGAACTGCCCACCGATCGCCCGCGTCCGGCCATGCCCAGCTACCAGGGCACCCGGCATAATTTCGCCATCGATTCAGGCCTCGCGGCGCAGCTGCGCGGTTGTGCGCAAAAGCACAACGTCACCCTGTTCATGTTGCTGCTGGGCGCTTTCAACGTGTTGTTGCATCGCTACACGGGGCAGGGCGATATCCGCGTCGGTGTGCCGATCGCCAATCGCAATCGCAGTGAGGTCGAAGGGCTGATCGGTTTCTTCGTCAACACTCAGGTACTGCGTACCGAGTTGACCGGGCAAACCCGTGTCGCCGAGTTGCTGCAAGGCATCAAGGAGCATGCGTTGGGCGCCCAAGCCCATCAGGAGCTGCCGTTCGAACGCCTGGTGGAAGCCCTCAAAGTCGAGCGCAGCCTGAGCCATACGCCGCTGTTTCAGGTGATGTACAACCACCAGCCAGTGGTGGCGGACATTGCCTCGGTGAGCACCGCCTCCGGCCTGGAATTGGCGCTGGTGGAGTGGCAAGGCCGTACCACCCAGTTCGACCTCACCCTGGACACCTATGAAAAGTCCGGCACCTTGCATGCCGCGTTGACCTACGCCAACGACCTGTTTGACGCACCCTCTATTACACGCATGGCCGAGCACTGGGTCAGCCTGTTGCACGCCATGGTGGCCGGCGATGAACAACGCATTGGTGAATTGCCGATGCTGGCCGCCGATGAGCAGCAGGTGCTGGTCCACGCATGGAACCAGACGGGCCAGGCGTACCCGACCGAGCAAGGTATCCACCAGCTCATTGAGGAGCAGGTGCAGCGCACCCCGGAGGCGCCGGCGCTGGTGTTTGGTGCGACCACCTTGAGCTATGCCCAGCTCGACGCCCGCGCCAACCAGTTGGCCCATGCCTTGCGCGAGCAGGGCGTTGGCCCCGACGTGCTGGTGGGTATCTGCTTGGAGCGCTCAGTGGAAATGGTGGTGGGTTTGCTGGCGATCCTCAAGGCCGGCGGCGCCTACGTGCCGTTAGACCCGGAATACCCCCAGGAACGCCTCGCCTACATGATCGAAGACAGCGGCATCAAGCTGTTGCTCAGCCAGCAGAGCCTGCAGGCTTTGCTGCCGATTCATGGCGTGCAAGTGATCGTTCTGGACCAGGCGCCGGGTTGGCTGGACGGCTATAGCAGCGAATCACCGGCCGTGGCCATCCAGGCGCTCAACCTGGCTTATGTGATCTACACCTCCGGTTCCACCGGCAAACCCAAGGGCGCCGGCAACAGCCATCGCGCGCTGGTCAACCGCTTGTGCTGGATGCAGCAGGCTTACGGCCTGGACGCCAGCGATGCGGTCTTGCAGAAAACCCCGTTCAGCTTCGACGTGTCGGTGTGGGAGTTTTTCTGGCCATTGATGACCGGCGCTCGCTTGGTGGTCGCTGCGCCTGGCGAACATCGCGAGCCGGCGCGGCTGATCGAGACCATCGGCCGCCACGCCATCACCACCTTGCACTTCGTGCCGTCGATGCTCCAGGCGTTTATCCATGAGTCCGGCGTGCAGGCTTGCACGAGCCTCAAGCGCATTGTGTGCAGCGGCGAAGCCTTGCCGTTGGATGCGCAGTTGCAGGTGTTCGCCAAGCTGCCAGCGGCGGCTTTGTTCAACCTCTACGGTCCCACCGAAGCCGCCATCGACGTTACCCACTGGACCTGCATCGACGAAGGCGCCGACAGCGTGCCCATCGGCCGCCCGATCGCCAACCTGGCCACCTATGTGCTCGACGCCCAGCTCAACCCGGTGCCCGCCGGTGTCTCTGGCGAGTTGTACCTGGGCGGTGTCGGCCTGGCGCGCAGTTATCACCGTCGCCCCGGCTTGACCGCCGAACGCTTTGTGCCCAGCCCGTTTATTCGCGGCGAGCGCCTCTATCGTACTGGCGACCGCGTGCGCCAGCGTGCCGATGGCGTGATCGAGTACCTCGGCCGTCTCGACCATCAGGTCAAGCTGCGCGGTTTGCGTATCGAGCTGGGCGAAATCGAAACCCGGCTGATGCAACACCCGCAGGTGCGCGAAGCCGTGGTACTGGTGCAGGGCGGCAAACAGCTGGTTGCCTATCTGGTTAACGAAGGTGAAGAACCTACCGACCTCAAGGCCTGGTTGCTCAGCAGCCTGCCGGAATACATGGTGCCCACGCACTTCGTCACCCTGGCCAAATTGCCGGTCACCGCCAACGGCAAGCTCGACCGCAAGGCGCTGCCGTTGCCGGATGCCGCGCCGCAACAAGCCTTTGTCGCGCCCGAAAGCGAACTGCAAAAAGCCCTGGCAGCGATCTGGAGCGATGTGCTCGGCGCTCCGCAGGTCGGTCTGGACGACAACTTCTTTGAGCTGGGTGGCGACTCGATTATTTCCATCCAGGTGGTCAGCCGCGCGCGTCAGGCGGGGATTCGCCTCAGCCCGCGTGACCTGTTCCAGTACCAGAGCGTGCGCAGCCTGGCACTGGTGGCGAGCTTTGAACAGGCGACGGTCATCGATCAAGGCCCGGTCAGCGGCGAGGTGATCCTCACGCCCGTGCAGCACCACTTTTTCGAGCAGGCGATTGTGGCGCGCCAGCATTGGAACCAGTCGCTGCTGTTGGCCCTGCGCGAAACCCTGGAGCCCGCGCGCCTGGACGTGGCCTTGACCCGCTTGATCAACCACCATGACGCCCTGCGTCTGCGTTTTGTGCGCCAGGCAGACGGTTGGCAGCAGGCCCACGCCGAGCCGGTTTCAAGCGTTTCAGTGTGGCAGGCCCAGGTCGCTGACGAGGCGGAGCTGGCCGCACTCTGCGACGAAGCACACCGCAGCCTCGACCTTGAACAGGGTCCGCTGCTGCGCGCGGTACTGGTGTCGATGGCAGACGGCGCCCAGCGCCTGCTACTGGTGGTGCATCACTTGGTGGTCGATGGCGTGTCGTGGCGCATCCTGCTCGAAGACCTGCAACAGGCTTACCGCAACGCGGCGTTGCCGGCCAAGACCAGTGCCTACCAAGACTGGGCGCAGCAGTTACAGGCCCATGCGCTGACGCTAGGCAACCAATTGCCGTACTGGCAGGCCCAGACCGCGAGCGCCGATCTGCCCTGCGACAACCCCCAGGGCGGCCTGCAGAATCGCCTGGGCAGCAAGCTCGAAATCCGTTTGAGCGCCGAACATACCCGTCAACTACTGCAAGACGCCCCGGCGGCCTATCGCACCCAGGTCAATGACCTGCTGCTCACCGCGCTGGCGCGGGTGGTCAGCCGCTGGAGCGAGCAGCCTGTCGCGCTGATCCAACTGGAAGGCCATGGCCGTGAAGACCTGTTCGACACGCTCGACCTGAGCCGCACCGTCGGCTGGTTTACCAGCCTGTTCCCGGTGCGCCTGCACGCCGATGGCGAGCTGTCGGCGGCGATCAAGTCGGTGAAGGAGCAACTGCGCGCCGTGCCGCACAAAGGCATTGGCTACGGCCTGCTGCGCTACCTCGGCACGCCTGATGCCCGTGAAGCGCTCTCGAACCTGGCCGCGCCACGCATCACGTTCAACTACCTGGGGCAGTTCGACCGCCAGTTCAACGAGTCGGCGCTGTTCGTGCCGGCCACCCAGGGCAGTGGGCAGGCTCAAGACCCGGAGGCGCCGCTGGCCAACTGGCTGACGGTGGAAGGGCAGGTGTACGGCGGTGAATTGGCCCTGCAGTGGGGGTTCAGCCGTGAGATGTTCGAGGTGGCGACTGTCCAGCACCTGGCGGATGATTTCCAGCAGGAATTGCTGGCACTGATCGCCCATTGCGTCGATCCGAAACAGGGCGGCCTGACACCGGCCGACGTGACCCTGGCGCACTTGACCCAAACCCAGCTTGACGAGCTGGCACTGCCGGCAAGGGACGTGCAGGACCTGTACCCGCTGTCGCCGATGCAACAGGGCATGTTGTTTCACAGCCTCTACCAACAGGGCGAGGACGACATTTACGTCAGCCAGTTGCGCGCCGATGTGCACGGCCTGGACGTGGCAGTCTTCCAACGCGCTTGGGCGCAAGTGCTGGCACGGCATGACATGTTGCGCACCGGGTTTGTCTGGCAGGACGACCAGGGCCAGGCCCTGCAAGTGGTGCATCGCCAGGTCAGCTTGCCGTTCACCGAATTCGACTGGCGTGGGCGTCAGGAGCTTCCCGCCGCCCTGGATAGCCTGGCCGCCGAGCACCATCGCGAGGGCTTCGAGCTGGCGCGTCCGCCGTTGCTGCGGGTGGCGTTGGTACGTACGGCTGAAGACCGCTGGCACTTGATCTACACCAGCCATCACATCCTGATGGATGGCTGGAGCAATGCATTGGTGCTCAATGAAGTGCTGCAGGCCTGCAAGGGCCAGGCATTGGCGCCGGTGGGCGCGGCGTTTTCCCAGCACATCGCCTGGCTGCAACAGCAGGATCCGGCGTTGGGCGAGGCCTTTTGGCGCCAGCGCCTGGCGCAGTTGGACGAGCCGACGCATCTGGCGCGCAGTGTGCCCAAAAGCCCGGCGCAGAGTGCGGGTGAATACGGTGAAGTCTTTTGTGAGTGGGATGCCATCCAGACTCAGCGCCTTTCGGTCTTCGCCCGTGCGCACCAAGTGACCCTCAACACCCTGGTGCAATCGGCGTGGCTGTTGCTGCTGCAACGCTACACCGGCCAGTCCAGCGTCGCCTGTGGGGTGACGGTGTCCGGGCGCCCGGCGCAGCTGGCGAATGTCGAGCAGCAAGTCGGCCTGTTCATCAACACCTTACCGCTGATTGCCGCCGCCAGCCCGGCGCAAAGCGTCAGCGATTGGGTGCGATGCGTACAGGCACTGAACCTGGAAATGCGCGAGCATGAACACACGCCGCTGTTTGATATCCAGCGCTGGGCCGGTTCGGCCGGTGAGGCGTTATTCGACACGCTGGTGGTGTTCGAAAACTTCCCGGTGGCCAAGACGCTGGAGCAGTCGGGCGAGGGCGGTTTGCGCTTCAGTGGCGTCAGTCATCAGGAGCGCACCAACTACCCGTTGACACTGACCGTGCACGGCGGCGAGCACCTGAGCCTGCACCTGGAATACCTGCGTGCGCAGTTCGACACCGACACTGTGCAGCACATCGGCACCTACTTGCAGGGCTTGCTGCAGCAATTTATCCAGGCGCCCGAGCAAGCCGTGGGCGCCATCCCCTTGCTGTTGGATTCTGAATACACCCGCGTACTGCAAGACTGGAACCCGCGCAATGTCGCTCAACCGGCCAAGGCAAGCGTATTGCAGCGCTTCGAACAACAAGCCGCGTTGCACCCGCAAAACATCGCGCTGATCCTGGATCAGCAGCGTATGACCTACGCCGACCTCAACCTGCGCGCCAACCGCCTGGCCCATCGCCTGATCGCGTTGGGCGTCAGCCCCGACACGCTGGTGGGCGTTGCGGTGGACCGGTCCCTGGAAATGATCGTCGGCTTGCTCGCGGTGCTCAAGTGCGGTGGCGCCTATGTGCCGCTGGACCCGAAATACCCGGCCGAGCGCCTGCAATGCATGATCGAGGACAGCGGTCTGCAATTACTGCTGACTCAGCAGCCATTGGTGGAGCATCTGCCGATCAGCGCGAGCCTGACGCTTGTGTGCCTGGAGTCCGGCGCAGACTGGTTGGCCGATTACAGCGCTGAAAACCCAGTGTCGAGGGCACACCCGGCCAACCTGGCCTACGTGATGTTCACGTCCGGCTCCACCGGCAGGCCAAAAGGCGTGGGCATCGACCTCGCGTCCCTGGCCCGGCATGTGGAGGTCTTCACCGAGCTGTTTGCGCTGCAAGCCCATGACCGCGTGCTGCAATTTGGTACCTTCAACTTCGACGGTTTTGTCGAGCAGCTCTACCCGGCGCTGTGCTGCGGTGCGGCGTTGGTGGTACGCGGTGGTGAACTGTGGGACAGCGACACCTTCTACCAGCAATTGATTGAACACGATATTTCCGTGGTCGACCTGACCACGGCCTATTGGCTGGCTCTGGTGCGCGACTTTGCAGACCTCGGCCCACGTGATTACGGGCGCCTGCGCCAACTGCACATTGGCGGCGAAGCCATGCCGCCTGAAGGGCTGAATGCCTGGCGCGCAGCGGGCTTGCAGCAGGTGCGGCTGCTCAACACCTACGGGCCTACCGAAGCCACGGTGACCGCCACTGCCCTGGACTGCGCCGCGTATGTCGAGGGCCGTGAAGCCTTGCCGTCGATGATGCCGATTGGCCGCGTGCTGGATGGCCGTGCCATTTACCTGCTGGATGCCAACCTCAACCCGGTGCCGGTAGGTGTCGCGGGCGAGCTGGTGATCGGCGGCCCGCTGCTGGCGCGGGGTTATTTCAAGCGTGCGGACCTGACGGCCCACCGCTTCATTCCCGATCCCTTCTGCGCTGACGGCGTCGGCCGCTTGTACCGCACCGGTGACCTGGCGCGCTATCGCGCCGATGGGATGATCGAGTACGTGGGGCGAATCGACCATCAGGTCAAGGTGCGAGGTTTCCGTATCGAGTTGGGTGAAATCGAAGCGCGCCTGCTGGCCCAGGCCAGTGTGCGCGAGGCGCTGGTGATCGCGGCGGACAACCAGTTGGTCGGTTATATCGTCGCCAACCCGTCGTTGTCCGACACCGAGCAGGCTCAATTGCGCACGCAGCTCAAGGCCGCGTTGCGCCAAGAGCTGCCGGACTACATGGTGCCGGCGCATCTGCTGGTGCTGGAGCGCTTGCCATTGAGCCCCAACGGCAAGCTCGACCGTGCCGCGCTGCCCAAGCCGGATATCAGCCAAGCCCAGATCGATTGGGTTGCACCGGTCACCGAGACCCAGCAACGCGTCGCGGCTATCTGGGCCCAGGTGCTGGGCGCCGAACGGGTCGGGCTCAACGATCACTTCTTCGAGATGGGTGGGCATTCGTTGCTCGCCACGCAAGTGGTGTCCCGCTTGCGTCATGGCCTGGGTCTCGAAGTTGCACTGCGCACGCTGTTCGAGCAGCCCGTGCTGGGTGACTTTGTTAACACTCTGGCTGGGGTCAACACTCTGCCCGCGGTCAACGCTTCGGCGCCAGCAATGGTGGCGGCGGATCGCGATCAGCCATTGTTGCTGTCCTATGCCCAGGAACGGCAGTGGTTCCTCTGGCAACTGGACCCGCACAGTTCGGCCTATCACGTGCCCAGTGCGCTGCGCCTGAAAGGTCCGCTGGACCGCAGCGCCCTGCAACGTGCCTTCGATACCCTGGTGGCGCGCCACGACAGCCTGCGCACGCATTTGCAGCAAGAAAGCGACCGCACGGTGCAAGTGGTCAGCCCACAGGCGCGGATCGAACTCGTGTCGCAGCTCACCGACGAAGCACAGCTTAAATCCACGGTGGAGGCGCTGGTGGCGCAACCGTTCGATCTGCGCCAGGGGCCGTTGATGCGTGTGAGCCTCTTGCGCCTGGCGCAAGACGAGCATGTGCTGGTCCTGGTGCAACATCACATCATCTCCGACGGCTGGTCGATGCAAGTGCTGGTCGACGAACTGGTGCAGCTCTATGCGGCCTACAGCCAAGGCCTGGCCCTGCAATTGCCGGCGATGGCGATCCAGTATGCCGACTACGCCCGTTGGCAGCGCGACTGGATGGAAGCCGGTGAAAAAGATCGCCAGCTCGACTACTGGCGTGAACTGCTCGGCGGCGAGCAACCGGTGCTGGAGTTGCCTTTTGATCACCAGCGCCCTGCGGTACCGTCCCATCGCGGCGCGCGTTTGTATATTGCGCTGCCGACTCCGTTGCTCGATGGCCTCAAGTGGTTGGCCCAGCGCGAAGGTGTGACGCTGTTCATGCTGTTGCTGGCTTCCTACCACGCGTTATTGCATCGCTACAGCGGCCAGCAGGACATCCGTGTCGGCGTGCCGATCGCCAACCGCAACCGTGTGGAAACCGAACGGCTGATCGGCTTCTTCGTCAACACCCAGGTGCTCAAGGCCGAGATCGACGCGCAAACCACCGTTGCCCAGTTGTTGCAGCAGGTCAAACAGCGCGCCCTGGAGGCCCAGGCCCATCAGGACCTGCCGTTCGAGCAACTGGTCGAGGCCCTGCAACCTGAGCGCAGCCTGAGCTTGAGCCCGTTGTTCCAGGTGGCGTTCAACCACCACATCAGCCAGGCCAGCGAGCATTTACAGCGCCTGGCGCAGTTGGACATGAGCCCGGTGAGCTGGGATGAAACGGCTGCGCATTTCGACCTTACCCTGGATATCGAAGAATCCCGTGACCAGTTGAGTGCGTCCCTGAGCTATGCGACCGACCTGTTCGAAGCGTCGACCATTGAACGCATGGCCCGTCACTGGCAAAACCTGTTGCAGGCGATGGTTGCCGACCAGCAGCAGCCCATCGGCCAGTTGAACCTGCTCAGCCAGGATGAGCAACAGCACATCCTGCAGCTGTGGAACCAGGCCGACGCCGGTTTCCCGGCCGAGCGCCTGGTACACGAACTGTTCGCCGATCGCGTCCGGGAAACCCCGGATGCGGTGGCGGTCAAGTTCGATGCGCAAACCCTGACTTATGGCGAGCTGGACCGCCAGGCCAACCGCCTGGCCCATGCGCTGATCGCCCGTGGCGTCGGCCCGGAAG
>NZ_LMKI01000013.1:0-139888 GCF_001421425.1 Pseudomonas sp. Leaf15 | reverse complement strand
TGGGCTTGCTCGCGAATGCGGTGGGTCAGTGACAGATGAATTGACTGACCCACCGCTTTCGCGAGCAAGCCCGCTCCCACATTTAGACCCCGCGGCRTCAGGTAGATAGGCTTTGGCTTTGCACTTGATCTGGCTTTTGATTCAACCACTCAGGTCGGCTTTCAGGCCGCCGTGCTGTAGATCTTGATCTTGATCTTGATCTGAGGCGCCCCGTCAACTGAATCCGTGGGTAACCCGGCAGGACGCCGGGTTAGCCGCGCTGGGCCAAGGATGGCCCATCGCGGCGGCCCACGGATTCAAGCCGGAGTGCGGGCATGCCGAGCCACAGCGAGGCACCGAGTGGTGGGGCACAGACCTTTTGGTTACTTTTGGGGCGTTTGCCAAAAGTGACCCGCCGTCAGGGCGGAACCCTAAGCCGCCGTTACCGCAGCAACGGATATACACACCCCCCCTCTACCCAAGGAAGGTCTTTTACATTCAGGCCTGATGCTCGCTTAAAAATAGCTGCACCTTACGCGCAAGGTGATCCAAGTGCCGATCCCGCTGCTTCTCGGCATCAACCATCGCGCGCTTGCCGTGTTTTTGCAGCAAGTACGTATGAATCTGCCGCACCTCCAGCGAGCTGTAGATCGCAGCCACGTCCAGCACGCCCATCAAACCATCGGTCCCATAATCGCGCGTGTTCATCAACACCTGGGTGCCCCGCGCACCGCGCACTTGAAAGCCCATCGCTTTAAACGCCGGCACTTTTTCCACTGAGCAGGCCAGTTCTGCATGGGGATAATGCGCCAGCACCTCGCCAAGCATAGCGCGCGCCACGCCCTGGCGCCGATGCCCGGCTTGCACGGCCATAAAGGCGATGCCACAGGCGTGCGGATCATCCTTGACGGGCAGGTACAGGCAAAAACCGATCACCTGTTCGCCCTGCAGTGCCACCACCAGTTCAACCGCGATGCCCTTGGCGCCATTCAGCGCTTCAAGGTACAGGTGCACCTCAAAGCCGACGGCGTATTGATAGATGTTGTAGAGCAGGTTGCTCGGCGGCAATGCCACGCTGCTGATGTCGGTGAGGTTGTCTACCACCATCTGCAGGATCTGGCTGTTGATCGGCTCGGGGCACGCGGTGGTGTAGCGGGTAAGGCTGAACATGCAAATTCCTGGGTTTAGCATCAAGGCAGCGGTGATTGTACCTGCTGCCCGCACACCTCGCGCAAACAGCCGCGCAACCAGCGGTGGGCCACGTCGGCATCCAGGCGCGGGTGCCAGAGCATCGCCACGGTGAACGGCGGCACGACTACCGGCAGCGCAAAGCTGTGCAGCCCGTCGCGCTGATGGGCGGTGTAGCGTTCGGGCACGCTGGCGATCAGGTCGGTATCGCGGGCCAGGGCGATGGCGGTGGCAAAGCCTTCGACGATAGTGCTGATGTCCCGCGTCAGGCCCAGCGCGTGCAGCGCGTCGTCGACTTGGCCACGGTCGAGACCACGGCGCGACACGTAGACATGCTGGCCCTGGGCAAAACGCTCGGCGCTGACGTCACCCTGGCTCAGCACATGGCCGCTGCGGACCACACCAATCAGCCGGTCACGGAACAGCGCCTGGGTCAGCAGTTCGGGGCTGGCGTTGGCGTCGACCACGCCAATGGACAGGTCAATACTGCCCTCGCGCAGCAGCGCCGAGTCCTTGTCGCTTTTGTCGACGAAACGCAGGCGCACGCCCGGCGCTTCCCGGGCGATACGCGCGAGCAACGCCGGGCCGAGGTTTTCGACAAACTCCTCGCTGGAGCGCAGCGTGAAGGTGCGTACCACTTGGCCCATATCCAACGCTTGCGCCGGGCGCAGCACCGCCTGGGCCTCCTGCACCAAACGGCTGACCTGCTCACGCAGTTCGACCGCCCGCGGTGTCGGCACCAGGCCCCGCCCGGCGCGCACCAGCAAGGGGTCGCCGGTGGTTTCGCGCAGGCGGGCCAGCGCTCGGCTCATGGCCGAAGGGCTCAGGCGCAGGCGCTTGGCGGCAGCGGCGACACTGCCTTCGCTGAGCAACGTATCCAGGGTAAAAAGCAAATTCAGGTCGGGCATACGTGCTCCTAATCAGGCGTTTGATGCAGGTATTAGCTGCAACCCATGCGTCTTCCGCCATAGTAGGCCCAGCCGTAGAGTTGTGTCAGTTGCCTTCACTCAAGGAATCGTCCATGCACAACTCTTCACGTGGCGCGCTCGTCAGTCTGTCGCTCTCCATGTTGCTGGCCTCTTTGGGCACCAGCATTGCCAATGTCGGCCTGCCCAGCCTGGCACAGGCATTTGATGTGTCGTTTCATGCCGTGCAATGGGTAGTGCTCGCCTATTTGTTGGCGATTACGGCGGTGATTGTCGGCGCCGGCCGCCTGGGCGATCGCTTAGGGCGCAAGCGCGTCTTGCTCACCGGCTTGCTGCTGTTTGCCATGGCGTGTGCACTGTGCGCGGCGGCCCCAACACTTAAATGGCTGATTGCCGCGCGCGCCCTGCAAGGGTTGGGCGCAGCCAGCATGATGGCGATGACCCTCGGGCTGGTGGGCGACACGGTGACCAAAGCGCGTACCGGCCAAGTGATGGGTTTGCTCGGCACGATGTCGGCAGTCGGCACCGCCATGGGCCCCAGTGTCGGCGGGGTGCTGCTGAGCCTGTGGGGCTGGCGCGCGTTGTTTGCGTTCGGTGTGCCGCTGGGACTGTTGGCCGCCGCCCTCGCCTTTTATTGCTTACCGACAGACCGACAGGCCAGCGCCCGCGCACCGGCAGGTGCTTTCTGGCAGCCGTTGCAAGACCCGACGCTGCGTGCCGGGTTGGCGATGAGCGCACTGGTGGCGGCAGTGATCATGGCTACGTTCGTGGTCGGGCCGTTCTACCTGTCCCGTGGGCTCGGGCTGGATCCGGCCTGGATGGGCCTGGCCATGGCCGTCGGCCCCTGTGTTGCGGCGCTGACCGGCGTACCGGCAGGCCGCCTCACCGATCGTCTGGGCAGCCAGCGCATGACCCTGGCGGGCTTGGGGGTGATGGCCCTGGGCGCGCTGTCGCTTTCGTTGACGGCGGGACTGCTCGCTTACCTCGGCGCCCTGACCCTGCTGACGACAGGCTACAGCCTGTTTCAAGCCGCCAATAACACCGCGGTGATGAGCGATGTCGCGCCGACACGCCGAGGAACAGTCTCCGGGCTGCTGAACCTGTCGCGCAACCTGGGCCTGATTTTCGGTGCTTCGGCCCTGGGCGCGGTGTTTGCCTGGGCCAGCCCCGCTGTGGCCCACGCAGCGCCGCGCAGTGTTGCCTCTGGCTTGCACGTGACCTTCGCCGCCGCGTTGGCCCTGATCGTCACCGCCGGCACTTTTGCCTGGGGCCGCAACCGCGCCACGATCCGCCCGCAGAACATCCGTTGAGGCAAAAAAACAAAAAAGGCGTTGCCCCAAACCGGGTTACTTCGCGCATCATGGGCACTTTCAAGCTCAAGGGTAACGTCCATGCGCGTGCTGTCATTGATGATGGGTCTGACGACGCTGGCCGCCAGTTTGGTGTTCTGCGCCAGCGCGATGGCGAATGAAGAAAGTCAGTTGGTGCAACAGATCAACGAATACCGCAGCCAGGTGCAACGCTGCGGCAACCAGGGTTCCCAGGAACTGCCACCGCTGACCAGCGATACGCGGCTGGTGTTGCCGGCCACCAATGTCGGCGACTTGCAGCAGGCGCTGGCACGGGCCGCCTACCCGATGGTTAACGTGCAGGCCATCAGCCTCTCCGGCCCCAAAAACGCCGAGGCGGCGATGAAGGCTGTGCGCGAAAGCTTCTGCCGCGTGGTGCTGGACCCACAGTTTGTCGATATCGGCGTGAGCAACAGCGGCCAGGACTGGCGCATTGTGCTGGCACGCCCGTTGCTCACCAGCGGCCTTGGTGACTGGCAGACCGAGGGCAAAGAACTTCTCGAGCTGGTCAACGCTGCGCGTCAGCAACCGCGCCAATGTGGCACCCAGGCGTTCACCGCGACCACGCCGCTGTCGTGGAATGATGACCTGGCCAACGCCGCCAATGGGCATTCGCGCAACATGGCCAATGGCAATTTCTTCGACCACCTGGACCATGACGGCCGCACACCTGGCGATCGTGCGGAACTGGCTGGGTACATCGCAAAAAACATCGGTGAAAATATTGCCGCCGGCCTCGACACCCCACGCAAGGTGGTGGACGGCTGGCTCGCCAGCCCCGGGCATTGCGCCAACCTGATGAACCCGCAATTTCGTGAATTGGGCGCGGCCTACGCCATGGACCCAAAAAGTGATGCCGGCATTTATTGGACGGGGGTTCTCGGCGCGCAATAGAAGGCTTGAGACCCGTCTGCCGCTCTATTCATTTGGATAGAGCATCAAATTGCCATCACCTGTGTAATCGTGCTGAACTGGCGGCATTCATTCCGGTCTGTAGCTTGTTAGCCTGACCGCTTCAGGCCCTCGACAGACCGTGGTAAACAAGGTGTTCTCGCAATGATGAATTGGCTGCAAAGCAGCAGCGACATGGCTGAGCGGGTTCGCCAGCATGACTGGGCCAACACGCCACTGGGCCCGCTGGAGCAGTGGCCCGACGTACTCAAGACCACCGTAGCGCTGTGCTTCGCATCGAGCTTTCCCCAGGCGATTGTCTGGGGCCCGCAGTTGATCACGCTCTATAACGACGCATTCATTCCGATATTGGGCGCCAAGCCCGACGCGTTGGGCCGCCCCTTCAACGAGGTGTGGCATGAGGTGTGGGCGGATATCAGCCCCATCGCCGATGCCGCCTTCCAGGGCCAGGCCACCTACATCGAAAATTTCCCCCTGGTCATTGAACGCGGCCCCACGCGGGACCAGGCGTACTTCACCTTTTGCTACAGCCCGATTCGCGACACCGACGGCAAAGTGGTGGGCATTCTCGACACCGTGTCGGAAACCACCACCACGGTATTCCTCGCCCGTCGCCTGGCGGTGCTGGATGCCATCAGCCACACGGTGGCCAATGCGGCCGATGCCGAAACCATTCTGACCAGCACCACCCAGTTAGTGGCCGAACACCTGCAGGTGAGCAACTGCGCCTACGCCGATATGGACGCCGATGAAGACGGCTTCACCATCCGCGACAATTGGGTAGCACCCGGTTCGCCCAGTATCATCGGCCACTACAGCCTGGCGGCCTTTGGCGAGACGGCGGTCAAATGCCTGCGCGCCGGAGAGCCACTGGTGATCCATGACAACCTGCGCGAGCTGCCGCCAGAGGAATCGGCGTCCTTTCAGGCACTGGGGGTCAGCGCCACCATCTGCATGCCCTTGATCAAGAATGGCCGGCTGACGGCCTTGATGGCGGTACACGATAAACGCCCGCGGTTGTGGTCGAGCTACGACCTGGCGTTGCTGCGCGAAGTCACCGAACGCTCCTGGGCGCATATCGAGCGCGTGCGCGCCGACGCCCATGTGCGTGAAGGCCTGGCAGCCTTTGCCGAACTCAACACTACCCTGGAGCAACGCGTCGAGGAACGCACCCTGGCACTGGCCCAGGCCGAAGCCGCGCTGCGCCAGTCGCAAAAGCTCGAAGCCATCGGCCAGTTGACCGGCGGCGTGGCCCACGACTTCAACAACTTGCTGACCATCATCCGCTCCTCGGTGGATTTTCTGCGCCAGCCGGGGTTATCCGAAGAGCGCCGCCAACGCTACATGAGCGCGGTGTCCGACACCGTCGAGCGGGCCAGCAAACTCACCAGCCAATTGCTCGCGTTTGCCCGCCGCCAGCCGCTTAACCCGGAAGTCTTCGATGTGAGCCTGCGGGTCAAGAACATCGGCGAGATGCTCGAAAGCCTCACCGGTGCGCGTATCCGCGTGCAGCTGGAACTGCCACAGCGGCCGTGCCATGTGCGCGTCGACTCCAGCCAATTTGAAACCGCGCTGATCAACATCGCGCTCAATGCCCGCGATGCCATGGAGGGCCAGGGCACCCTGACCCTGCGCGTGGCCCACATCGCCAGGCTGCCGCGTATCCGTGGCGATGCCGAATCAAACCAGCCCTTTGTGAGCATTGCCCTGGCCGACACCGGCAGCGGCATTGCCGTTGACACCGTCGAGCGCATTTTCGAACCCTTCTTTACCACCAAGGCGGTGGGCAAAGGCACCGGGCTTGGCTTGTCCCAGGTGTTCGGGTTTGCCAAACAATCCGGTGGCAACGTCGACGTCACCAGCAACCTCGGCCAGGGCAGCGTGTTTACCCTTTACCTACCCGAGGCCGAGCCTGTGGCCGTGCAGGCCTGCCCGGTTCAGGAAGACCAAGGCCCGGTGCCCTACACGGCGGCGCGTCACATCCTGATCGTCGAAGACAACCTTGAGGTTGGCCGCTTCGCCAACCAGATCCTGCAGGACCTGGGCTACCGGACCACCTGGGCCACCGATGCCAAGCAGGCACTCGCGCTGGCCGGCCCGGACGGCATGGCGTTTGACGCGATTTTCTCGGATGTGGTGATGCCCGGCATGACCGGCGTGGCAATGAGCAAACTGCTGCGCGAGCGCCGCCCCGACTTGCCGGTGGTGCTCACGTCAGGCTACAGCGAAGAACTGGCCGACAGCGGCTATGAAGGCTTCGAATTCCTCCCCAAGCCCTACTCCGCCGACCAGGTGGCGCGGGCATTGGCCAGGTCGATGCTCAAGGAATGACCCGCTACTGCGCGACGGCCACCTGATTACGGCCCATGGCCTTGGCGCGGTACAGCGCTTTGTCGGCGTTGTTCATCAGGCTGTGCAAGTCCTGATCATGGCTGCGGGTCGTGGCCACACCGAGGCTGGCGGTCAAGCCTTTTACCGGCTCGGAACTCAGGCCTGAAATCGCCTGGACCAGTTGCTCGGCGATGCCCTGTGCGGTTTCCAGCGAGGTGTTGGGCAGCAACACCGCGAATTCTTCACCGCCGAGTCGACCATAAACGTCGGCCTGGCGAAACGACGCGCTGATCACCCCGCCAATCTGGCGCAACACCTGGTCACCGGCCTGGTGGCCGTAAGTGTCGTTGATGTCCTTGAAGTGGTCCATGTCCAGCATCAGGGCGCTCAGCGGCTGCTGGTTGTGGCGGCATTGCGCGTACAGCAGGTGGGCCTGTTCGAAAAACGCGCGACGGTTCATCAGCCCGGTGAGTTCGTCGGTCTGGGCGGCACGCGTGGAGATATGGTGGGCACGCTCCATCTGTCGGGTCAGGCGAAAGGCTTTTTCCAGCGCATCCGAGAGCTTGCGCGTGGCGCTGGCCACAAAGGTCGAGAACACCAGCACCGCAATCGCCACGCCTACCTGCATCGGCGCCGGCTGGAACAGCAACCACAGGGTGCACGGCAACAGCACCAGCGCCATGGAACCCAGGGTCATATAGCGATAGGCCGAATAACACGACACCGCGCTGACCGACATGCCCACGGTAAACAGCATGACCAGCACCTGGGAGACGCGATCATCCGTCGGCATCACCGCCAGGGCGCCGAGGCCCCAGGTGCCGGCTGACAGCATCAGCGTGACCCAATAGCGGCGCTCCCAGCGCGCGGGCGTGCGCTCGCTGTCGGGGCAGCGAAACCAGTCGGTGAACAGCTTGACCCGCACCAGCGAGGTCAACGCCAGCACCCCCAGCCAGGCCAGCATGACCTCGTGGTCAAACCGGCTCCAGCACAGCCAGCAAAGCATGACAGCGCCCAGGTAGCTGCCTAAAATGGCCGAGAACGATTGGCGAAACAGCTGGTGCAACCGGTCGGTTCGCACCTGCTGTTCGATAAGTTCATCCGGGTCTCGCCCACGCCCAAGGCCGTTCATGAAATACGCCCGCTTCGACTGCCACGACAAAGGCGCCATTGTGGCACCCTGCCAGTAGCGCGGACAACAGAATCCACCACGCTAGAGCCTTTAAAGCGCTTCCGGCCGCAGAATCAACACGCCCAACGGCGGCAGGTTCAGCGACAGCGACACCGGTTGCCCATGGCGCGGCTCCTCCTGGGTGAACACTTCGCCGCCGTTGCCATAATTGGAGCCGGCATACGTATCGGCATCGCTGTTGATCACCTCGCTCCAGCGCCCGGCAAACGGCACACCGACCGTATAGCCCTCACGCGGCACCGGGGTGAAGTTGGCCACCACCAGCACCGGCTTGCCGTCCTTGCTCCAGCGTAGCCAGGCATAGACGCTGTTGATTGCGTCGTCGCCAATCAACCACTGGAAGCCTTGGGGCGCATCGTCCTGCTCGTGCAGCGCGGGTTCTTCGCGGTACAGGCGGTTCAGGTCACCCACCAGTTTCTGCACGCCGCGGTGTTCGGGGTATTGCAGCAAGTACCAGTCCAACTGCTGGTCGTGGTTCCACTCGCGCCATTGGCCGAATTCGCAGCCCATAAACAACAGCTTCTTGCCGGGGTGCATCCACATGAAGCTCAGGTAAGCGCGCAGGTTGGCGAATTTCTGCCAGCGATCGCCCGGCATCTTGTCGATGAGTGAATGCTTGCCGTGCACCACTTCGTCGTGGGAGATCGGCAGGATAAACCGCTCGGACCACGCATACACCAGGCCGAAACTCAGCTCATTGTGATGATGAGCGCGGTACACCGGGTCTTGCTGGATGTAGTGCAGCGAATCGTGCATCCAGCCCATGTTCCACTTGTAGTTGAAGCCCAGGCCGCCTTGCTGCGTGCTCTGGCTGACGCCCGGCCAGGCCGTGGATTCTTCGGCGATCACCAGTGCGCCCGGCGCTTCCAGCGCGACCACATCATTGAGATGGCGCAGGAAGTCGATGGCCTCCAGGTTCTCGCGACCGCCATGGCGGTTGGGCACCCACTCCCCGGCTTTACGCGAATAGTCGCGATACAGCATCGAGGCCACCGCATCCACGCGCAAACCGTCGATGTGGAAGTGTTTGAGCCAATGCAACGCCGAAGCCAGCATAAAGCCGTGCACTTCGGTGCGGCCCAGGTTGTAGATCAGCGTGTCCCAGTCCTGGTGGAAACCTTCCAGCGGGTTGGCGTACTCGTACAAGGCCGTGCCGTCGAACTGCGCCAGGCCGTGGGTATCGGTGGGGAAATGCGCCGGCACCCAATCCAGAATCACACCGATGTCGGCCTGGTGCAGGGCATTGACGAAAAACCCGAAGTCTTCCGGCGAGCCAAAGCGTGCGCTCGGCGCAAACTGCGACAGCGCCTGGTAACCCCAGGAGCCGCCGAACGGGTGTTCCATGATCGGCATCAGCTCGATATGGGTAAAGCCCAGTTGCTGCACATAGGGAATCAAGCGCTCGGCCAGTTCGCGCCAGCCATATTGGCGCGACACTTCGCCGGCCTCATCCAGTTCGCACTGCCAGGAACCCACGTGCAGCTCATAGATCGACAAGGGTGCCGAGGCTTTCTGTTTGTCGGCACGCGCCTGCATCCATTCATGGTCTTGCCAGTCGACCTGCAACGGCGCGGCGACTTTCGAGGCAGTGTCGGGCGGCAATTGAGTCGCAAGTGCCATCGGATCGGCCTTGAGCGGCAGAATCCCATGGGCGCCGAGAATCTCGTACTTGTAGGCTGCACCCGCTTGCAGGCGTGGGATAAAGATTTCCCACACGCCAGACGGATGCCGCAGGCGCATCGGATGACGGCGGCCGTCCCAGATATTGAAGTCGCCCACCACCGACACGCGCCGCGCATTCGGCGCCCACACCGCAAAACGCACACCCTGCACGCCGTCGACGCTGGTGACCTGCGCGCCCAGGCAATTGCCGAGGTCACGGTGATTGCCTTCGGCAAACAGGTACAAGTCCATTTCGCCCAGCAGCAATTGGCTGAAGCTGTAAGGGTCTTCGGTGATCTGTTCGCCGCCGGCCCACTGGATCTTCAACAGGTAAGCCTGACGCGTGGAAAAATGCCCGACAAACAAACCCGGCACCTGGGTCGCGTCCAGGCTGCCGATGGTTTCACCGCTATCGCGGGCCAATACGTGGACGCTCAAGGCTTCGGGCAGGAACGCGCGGATAAATTGCCCGCCCTGCTCGTCATCGTGCGGCCCCAGGATGGAAAAAGGGTCCGGGTGTTCCGCGCGCACCAGCGCCTCTACATCTTTGGGCGCCGGCATGGCGGTCAACTTCGCTTGCAGCGGTTCTCTCTGTGTAAAACTCATGACGTCTCCCCACCGCGTGCATTATTCGCTTGAGATACCAGCCCGCTGAGTAAACCGTGCAGCCCTTGCAGGGGCACCGGCAACCAGGTCGGGCGATTTTCTGCTTCGTAAGCCACTTCGTACGCGGCCTTCTCCAGGCTGAACAACGTCAGCGCTGCGTCCTGGCCGTTGGCATCCTGCCAGTCATGCGCCAGTGTAGACGTAGCCTGATGATAAGCCTGGATAAATGCGCTGCGCGCCTCACTCAGGTAACGGTCAGTCACACGCTTGCGGGCGGTATCCGCTTGCGGCGAGTGATCCACGCCTTGCACATTCAGGGCCATGGCGGCGGCGTAATCAAACGAGCGCAGCACACCACTTACATCCTTATACGGGCTGTGCTTGCCGCGCCGTTCATGCAGCGGGCGCGCCGGCTCGCCTTCAAAGTCGATCAAGTACGCATCGCCCTTGACCACCAGGACCTGCCCCAGGTGCAAGTCACCGTGGACGCGAATGCGCAAACCGCCCGCCGTGGCTTTCGCCAGGGCCTGGACATTGCTGGCAAGCGCTTTTTTCTGCCCCAGCATTTCACTGACCAGCGCCTGATCGGCGGGGTTCAACTGGCTTTGATGAAGTTTTAACAACTGCAGCGCGCGGTCGATCTGCGCGCCGACGTCCTTGGCCCAGGCCTGGGTGTCCTTGGCCGTGGTGGTCTCGGGCTTGAAATCTTTGTTGGTGGTTTTCGCTGCCAGTACCGCGTGCATTTCACCGAGGCGCTGGCCAAGCAAACCGGCAAAATCCTGCAGCTCGCCCAGGGCGTTGTAATGCTGCTCCTGCTCGGAAATCGCTTGGGCCAGCTCGTCGCGAATCGCACGTTCCAGGTTGTTCTGGGTCCAGCTCCAGGCATCGCCCTGGTTGCTCAGGTAGCCTTGGGCAATCATCAGCAGGTTGTCCTGGCCCTCACCATCGCGACGAATCATCGAGCCCATCAACGGCGAAATATTCGGGTATTCGGCGGCCGTGAGGTAAGCGCTCATTTCCAGCTCCGGGTGCACCCCGGCGCTGACTTTGCGGATCAGCTTGAGCACCAGGCTCTCGCCCACCACCACCGAACTGTTGGATTGCTCGGCCGACAGGTAGCGCACCTGCGTCTCATCGGTCAGTTGCAAGGCGGCCAGGTGCGGCGTGGCTTCAAAACGCAAATCACCTTCGTGGGTGTTCAACACCGTGCCGGCCTGCAAGCCCTGGATCACCGCCCGGATAAAGTGTTCCAGGCTGAAGGCATCGGTCACCAAACCGACCTGGCGCCCCCGGCGGACGCGGGCCAGCGCCAGTTGCTGGGGCAAGGCACTGGTGAACTGGTCTTCGGCTAAAAAGCCGAACGGCAATTGATAACGACTGACCTGGCCGCCGCTGGTCACCTCGACCTCGCTGAGCAGCACCGGGTGCTGTGGGTCGCCAAAGCGCACGCCGTAGGCAATCCGCACCTGATCGATAGCTGTGTCTTTACCGGCAAACCAGCGCCGCTTGGGCAACCATGCCGGCAACGAGGTGTGTTCCAGGGTAGTGCGGCACGGCTCGTCGAGTAATTCTTCCATGCGTTGTTTAAGCACCAGCGTGGTGAAATCCGGCATGCTCTGCGCCGGCTCAACATGCCAGCTGGGCATCTGGTTTTCGGCCGCCAGCACAAACCAATAGAAACCGTATGGCGCCAACGTCAGCAGGAAATTCAGCTGGCCGATGGGCGGGAACGCGTTACCGCCGAGCATCTCCACCGGCACCATGCCGGCGAAAGCGGACAAGTCCAGCTCGGCCGCCTGGGCGCTGCGCGACACGTTGGCCACGCAGAGGATGGTTTCCGTGCGGCCATCGTCGCCGGTGAACTCACGGGTATACGCCAGGATGCGGCGGTTGCTCGGCGAGAGCATTTTCAGGCTGCCACGCCCAAAAGCCTTGGACTGCTTACGCACCGCCAACATGCGCCGGGTCCAGTTCAGCAGTGAATGCGGGTCCTGGGCCTGGGTTTCGACGTTGACCGACAGGTAGCCATATTGCGGGTCCATGATCGGCGGCAGCACCAGGCTGGCCGGGTCGGCGCGCGAGAAGCCGCCGTTACGGTCGATGGACCACTGCATCGGCGTGCGTACGCCGTCGCGGTCGCCCAGGTAGATGTTGTCACCCATGCCGATTTCATCGCCGTAGTACAACGTCGGCGTGCCGGGCATCGACAGCAACAGGCTGTTGAGCAGTTCAACGCGGCGACGGTCACGCTCCATCAGCGGCGCCAGGCGTCGACGAATGCCCAGGTTGATGCGCGCGCGGCGGTCGGCGGCGTAGTAGTTCCACAGGTAGTCCCGCTCTTTGTCGGTGACCATCTCCAGGGTCAGTTCATCATGGTTGCGCAGGAAGATCGCCCACTGGCAGTTGGCGGGGATCTCCGGGGTCTGGCGCAAAATATCGGTAATCGGGAAACGATCTTCCTGAGCCAGCGCCATGTACATGCGCGGCATCAGCGGGAAGTGGAAGGCCATGTGGCATTCATCGCCGTCGTCGCCTTTTTTGTCACCGAAGTACAGCTGAGTATCTTCCGGCCACTGGTTGGCTTCGGCCAGCAGCATGCGGTCGGGATAGTGCGCATCGATCTCGGCGCGGATCTGTTTGAGCACGCCGTGGGTTTCCGGCAGGTTCTCGTTATTGGTGCCATCGCGTTCGATCAGGTAGGGAATGGCGTCCAGACGCAGGCCATCGATGCCCATGTCCAGCCAGTAGCGCATCACCGACAGCACGGCTTTCATGACTTGCGGGTTGTCGAAGTTGAGGTCCGGCTGGTGCGAGTAGAACCGGTGCCAGAAGTACTGGCCGGCGACTGGGTCCCAGGTCCAGTTGGACTTTTCGGTGTCGAGGAAAATGATGCGGGTGCCGTCGTACTTCTGGTCGTCATCGGACCACACGTAGAAGTCCCGCGCCGCCGAACCCGGCTTGGCCTTGCGCGCCCGCTGGAACCAGGGATGCTGGTCGGACGTGTGGTTGATCACCAATTCAGTGATCACCCGCAGGCCACGCTTGTGCGCCTCGCTGATAAAGCGCTTGGCGTCGGCCATGGTCCCGTAGTCGCTGTGCACACCCCGGTATTCGGCGATGTCATAGCCATCGTCGCGACGCGGCGACGGGTAGAACGGCAGCAACCAGATGGTGTTGACGCCCAGATCGGCGATGTAATCGAGTTTGGCGATCAGCCCGGGAAAGTCGCCGATACCGTCGTTATTGGAGTCGAAATAGGATTTGACGTGAACCTGGTAGATCACCGCGTCCTTGTACCAGAGCGGGTCTTTGATAAAAGTGGCTGGGGTGGGTTTCTTCGCCATTGGAAACTCCTGGAACACTGAAAATTGTGCGGAAGACATGCGATCAAGGTGGGAGCTGGCTTGCTGTGGCGAGGGAGCTTGCTCCCGTACGACAGCGCAGCTGGAGCCCGCTCTTGGGGGCGCTTCGCACCCCAGCGCAAGCAAGCTTGCTCGCCACAGCAAGCCAGCTCCCACAGTTGATCCCTGACAGTTAATCCCTGTCAGGCTCAGGAGACGGTGATACGCCAGATCCCGAATGGCATCTGCGGCTCGATGCGCATCCACTGGTTCTTGCCATACCAGGTCCAGCGATGGCCATTCATCAGATCTTCACCTTGTGTCTCGGCGTCGTCCGGCAGGCCCAGCTCCCACAGTGGCAATTCGAAATGGGCCTCCTGGGCATTGAACGGGTCAAGGTTGACCGCCACCAGGATAAAGTTGCTGCCATCGTCACTGCGCTTGCCGAAGTACAGGATGTTGTCGTTCCAGGCGTTGTAGAGCTTCAAGCCCAGATGGGTGTGCAACGCCGGGTTCTGCCGACGAATGCGGTTGAGCTGGGCGATCTCGGCAATGATGTTGCCGGGCGCCGTGAAGTCCCGAGGGCGGATCTCGTATTTCTCCGAGTCCAGGTATTCCTCTTTGCCCGGCACCGGCGCCGCTTCGCACAGTTCAAACCCCGAATACATGCCCCACAGGCCCGAGCCCATGGTGGCCAGCGCGGCGCGAATCAGAAAACCCGGGCGCCCGGATTCGTGCAGAAAACCTGGGTTGATGTCCGGTGTATTCACAAAAAAATTCGGCCGGTAGCACTCGCGCCATGGCGATTCGTTCAGCTGCGTGAGGTACTCGCTCAGCTCGGCCTTGGTGTTACGCCAGGTGAAGTAGGTGTAGCTCTGGGAATAACCGACCTTGCCCAGGCGCGCCATCATGGCTGGCGTGGTGAAGGCTTCGGCCAGGAAGATCACCTCCGGGTGCCTGGAGCGCACGTCGCTGATCAGCCATTGCCAAAACGGCAGCGGCTTGGTGTGCGGGTTGTCCACGCGAAAGGTTTTCACGCCCTCTTCGACCCAACCTACGACTATGTCGCGCAACTCGGTCCACAGGCTCGGGATCGAGTCGGCGGCGTAGAAGTCGACGTTAACGATGTCCTGGTATTTCTTCGGCGGGTTTTCGGCGTATTTGATCGTGCCGTCCGGGCGCCAGTTGAACCAGCCCGTATGCTGCTTGAGCCACGGGTGGTCCTGGGAACACTGAATGGCAAAGTCGAGGGCGATTTCCAGGCCATGTTCGGCGGCGGCCTTGACCAGCCGGCGAAAGTCGTCGCGGCTACCCAACTGCGGGTGGATGGCTTCATGGCCGCCCTCCTCGCTGCCAATCGCATAAGGGCTGCCGGGGTCATCGGCGCCTGCGGTCAGCGAGTTATTCTTGCCCTTGCGATGGCTGCGGCCGATCGGGTGGATCGGCGGAAAGTACAGCACGTCAAAGCCCATGTCATGGATCATCGACAGCCGCGCATGCACGTCATTGAAGGTGCCATGGCGGGCCGGATCGTCGGTGATCGAGCGCGGAAACAGCTCGTACCAACTGGCAAATTGTGCGGCCTCGCGCTCCACGTCGATCGGGTACACCGTGCTGACGCTCAAGTAGGCGCGGTGGTCGGCCTGGGTCATCAAATGTGCACTGTCTTCGTGCAGGAACTGCGCGACCTGCTCGGTTTCCAGCAGGCCCGACAGTTCGTGGTGCAGCAGCATCAGGCGGTCGCGCAACTCATTGTCGCTGCGCTCGGCGGCCTGCAACACCAGGCTGCGGCCCTCCTGCAGCTCCAGGCTGACCGGCACCCCGGCCTCATGTTTTTTGCGCAGCTCGTAGCAGAAGCTTGCGAAGGTATCGATCCAGGCTTCAATGCAGTATTCGTGCGGCCCCTGCTGAGCCACGGTGAACGCGCCTTCCCAGCCATTGTTGCCCACATCGGTCATCACCACGCTGTGCCAGCTTTCGTCCTGCAGCGGGCGCCAGCGGATCAGCACCGCGAGCTTGTCATGGCCGTCGGCAAATACCTTGCTGGTAACGTTGACGCGCTGGCCGACCACGGCCTTCACTGCAAATTCACCGCCGTCAATCACGGGTGTGGTGCTTTCAATCGCGATCCTGGGCAGCAGCAACGCCTGGGATAACGGCAATATGGAGTCTTCTGGAGTCAGTGTTTCAGCAGTCATCGAGCATCTTCCCCTTACGCCCTGTGGACGCTCTTTGCTTGATCCGAATTCTGAGACGGCACCGCTCTCCCTGAGCAGGGCCGTAATAGGTCCGAGCCTGGGCTGCGATGAAAAGTTCAGGTGGATGTGCCGCCATTGGGCGGGAATCAAACCTGCCCCTCGGTTGTCCACCGATAGAGCAAAGCACAAAGGAGGCCACACCGATGAATATCCCGATCCCGGCTGAAACCCCGGACCCGAATATCGACAACCCCACTCTGCCGCCCAGCGAACCGCAACCGATTCCGGAAAAAGAGCCACCCGAACAGGAGCCACCTGCGGTGGAAGAGCCGCCCACGACCATGCCGCCGGTTATCGTATGAAGTAGGGCTGCACGAGCCACCCCTGCCCACCGCTACTTGCTCGCAAACCGGCGCTTTGCGGGCAAGTACTACAGAAACATCCTACTTACAGTAGAGAGAGCTCTTAACGCTATAGCAGCGCCCACTGTCCGAGAATCAGCTCGCGTGGACCCAAGCCAGACGAATGACTTGAAAGGGTCCTTTTCTCTCCCCTTGCGAGTACTGATCATGTCGATATCCTCGATACCGCCCCAAACGTGGATGCCACCACCACTGACCTCGCCCCAGGCAGACGCGAAGGTACCACCGCCAAAAACGCCACCCCAAAAGCCTTCTCAGGTCGGCGTGAACGTACCGTCGCCAAAAACGCCACCCCAAAAGCCTTCTCAGGCAGGCGTGAACGTACCGTCGCCAAAAACGCCAACCCAAAAACCTTCCAAGGCAGGCGTGAACGTACGGTCGCCAAAAGCGCCACCCAAAAAGCCTTCTCCCGGCAACGCGGCGCCGCCGAATAATCAAGCGACCGACACCCCCCCCAGCACCGAGCATGCCCAGACCGCACCCGACGCCAAAGACGAAGCCGAAGCGCTGGATAAGGCCAAGGCTAAAGTTAAACGAATCGCCGATATGCTTGAACATGGCAAGCTCGTTCAAATGATGAGGGACCCCGATTCGACGGAAAACCAATACAAACTGGAGGAACTGGGTAAGGCGCTGAATGAGGAGTCGATCAAAAGCCTGCACAAGAACCCGAAGTATGTAGAAGAGGTACGAACCAAAATCGGCGAGTTGCTAAGCGAAAAGTACATACGCCACGTGCAGCGCGAAGCGACACTCGGGGCAAACTTTGGACAGGCACCCTACGACCAAGGCAAAGCCGATGCAGATTCGCCGTGGCGCAGCATCGAAATCATGCAGGAAAATCAGCGCAGGCTGGATCTGGACGCCAGCCAACGTACCCAGCAGAGCGATCCACTCACTAAAAAGCTCATTGAGCTGGGCAAACCCTTCCAGCCGCCCAAGACCGATAGCAAGCCCGATAACGCCGTGGGTGAACCCGGCAAAAAACCGCTGAAAACCGCCGATCAAGACAAGCAGCCACCCCTGGGAAAACCCAGCCCACGCACTGCGCCTCACGTTAAAGCGCCCGATAAGCCCGCAAGCGCCGATAACGTCCAAACTGAGCCGACACCTCTCCTGTCGGACGACGCCAAGGCGAAGCTCAAACAACTTGACGAGCTGTTGAGCCCTGACAACATCGTCAAGACCCTGCGCAACCCTCACTGCCAGGAAAGCAGGCAGCGGCTCCGAGCAATCGAAGACCTGGTGAACGACACGTCACTCAACGCCTGGCTCCCGGACCCGGAAATGCAGACCAAGCTCAAAAAGCAGGTCAGACACCTGGTGAGCCCGAAAAACCTCCAGGCCTTGCTGCGCGACGCGGGCAACACGCCAAACTCCGGAACGTCGACCGACAAGCAGCCCCAAGGCTCGGTCTCCGAAAGCCTTGGCCCAAGAGCCGCACCTCAGGTCAAAACGCCCGATAAGCCCGCAAGCACCGATGAAGTCCACAGTCAGCCGACGTCCCCCTTGTCGGACGACGCCAAGGCGAAGCTCAATCAACTTTATGAGTTGTTGAGCAATGACAGCATCGTCAAGATCCTGCGCGAACCTCACACCCAGGAAAGCATGGAGCGGGTCAAAGCAATCGAAGACCTGTTGAAAAAGGGTTCACTCGATACCTGGTTCCCTGACCCGGAAATGCAGACCAGGCTCAAAAGGTGGGCCAGATTCGTGGTGAGCCCGGGAAACCTCCAGGCCTTGCTGCGTAAGCCTTAACTCAAGAGGCGGGTTTACACGTCCTTGTCCCATCGCTTGACGATCATCGGCATCACGCTGAACACCGCCAGCGCCAGCAGTGTACTGAGCACCGCCGTGGATTCACGCCCCATACCCGCCGCCACGCCAATGGCGGCGGTCATCCATAAGCCGGCAGCCGTGGTGAGGCCCTTGACGTGCTGTCCCTCCTCGTCCTCCTTCCCCTTGAGGATGGTGCCGGCGCCCAGGAACCCGATCCCGGCGATAACCCCTTGCAATACCCGGCTCATGGCATCCGCCTGGCTGCCGGACATCTGTGGCACCAGCACAAACAGCGCGGCGCCCAATGCCACCAGCATATGGGTGCGCACCCCGGCCGCCTTGCCCTTGTGTTCACGCTCAAAGCCCAGGATGCCGCCCAGTATCGCGGCGATAAGCAGGCGGACGGTGATTTGCGTGAGTTGCTTGGCGTCACCGATGTCCGCGAACTCGGCTTGCAGGGTTTGCCACACTTCGAGCCACCAGGCGTTCATGCTCATGTCCTTTTTTATAGTGATAAACCATGGACAGCGGCGACCGCCAGTCAGTTGCCTGGAACGCTGGGCAGCGTCAGGCGCCCTAACGCTTAAGGGCTATGACGACTTGCCTGTGATTACCTGCCTGTAATTACCTGCCTATGAAAAAGGAGCGCACCATGCCTGTACGTATCGAAAACCAGACATGTTTCTTCAAGATTGATGAGAACGGCCAGGAACAACGCCTGCTCGCCGCCGATGTGACGGTGAACACCGACAGCGCCAAAGCCATGTCTTTCGTGCAATTGAATGCCGATCGGATCTATATCACCGAAGCCGAAGCCGACGCATTGACCGTCGCCGGTGCCACAGACGGGCGCAAACACTTGAAGGCGACCGACAGTGATTCGGTGATTTGACTGATCTGTATCAACCCTGCTCCAACACCGCTGCACCCCAGGCCGCACGGGGTGCAGCAGATTGTCGCAGCGGCGGGTAATCAACCCATCTGATCCGCTTTTTATCGCCCTACCTGAGTCTGTTATGTAAACAGCCTGACGCCCATAGTCCATTGGCCTGATGGAGGCTGATGAGCGAACGACCATGAGCGAAAGAATCCCAACCGTGGACACCTTTGAGCCCATACACCCAAAGAAGGTGAAGGCCAAATCCAGCGACAACCTGATCCATACCCGCAGTTTTACCGGCCTGTTCCGCTCCTTGCGGGTGAGCGGCGCCGCGGTGCTGTTCCTGGCGTTTTTTGGCACCGTGTGGCTGAACTGGTCCGGCCGCCAAGCCGTGCTGTGGGACTTGGCCGAAAGCAAATTCCACATCTTCGGCGCCACGTTCTGGCCCCAGGATTTCATCCTGCTGTCGGCGCTGTTGATCATCTGCGCGTTCGGCCTGTTTGCCATTACCGTATTTGCCGGCCGCGTGTGGTGCGGCTATACCTGCCCGCAAAGCTCGTTCACCTGGTTGTTCATGTGGTGTGAAAAGGTCACCGAAGGTGAACGCAACCAGCGCATCAAACTGCAAGCGGCGCCGTGGAGCCTGAACAAATTGGCGCGGCGTTCGGCCAAACACACGCTGTGGCTGGGTATCAGCGTGCTGACCGGGCTGACCTTCGTCGGCTACTTCACGCCCATCCGCCCGCTGGCCGCTGAGTTGCTGACCTGGCAAATGGGCGGTGTGAGCCTGTTCTGGGTGCTGTTTTTTACCGCCGCCACCTACATCAACGCCGGCTGGCTGCGTGAAGCGGTGTGCATGCACATGTGCCCGTATGCGCGCTTTCAGAGCGTGATGTTCGACAAAGACACCCTGACCATTTCCTACGACGCGGCGCGTGGCGAAAGCCGTGGCCCGCGTAAACGCGAGGTGAAACCGGCGCAGGTTGGCCTGGGGGATTGCATCGACTGCCAACTGTGCGTGCAGGTGTGCCCCACCGGCATCGACATTCGTGACGGCCTGCAAATGGAGTGCATCGGCTGCGCGGCGTGCATCGACGCCTGCGATTCGATCATGGACAAGATGGGCTACCCCCGCGGGTTGGTCAGCTATACCAGCGAACATCAACTGCAAGGTGGCAAAACCCACCTGCTCAGGCCACGCCTGATCGGCTACAGTGCCGTGCTGCTGGTGATGATCGCAGCGTTGGTGGTGGCCTTGATTGAACGGCCAATGGTGTCGCTGGACGTGACCAAGGACCGTGGCATGTTCCGTGAAAACAGCCAGGGCCTGATCGAAAACATCTACAGCTTGAAGGTCATCAACAAGACCCAGCAGCGCCAGGACTACCGCCTGGAACTGGTGGACGCCGAGGGCTTCCAGTTGCAAGGCAAGACCCGGATCAGCCTGGCGCCGGGGGAAATCAGTGACGTGCCGGTGTCGGTGGCGTTGCTGGCCGATAAACCGGCGAGCAGCTCGCAGACCTTGCGCTTCAGGGTTGTGGATGTGGATGAGCCGTGGATTTACAGCGCAGCAGACAGCCGTTTTGTGGCGCCGTTGAATCGTTGATATCCAACACACACAGAAGATCAAGTGTGGGAGCTGGCTTGCCTGCGATGGCGCCCAGTCTGGCAAGGATGATATTGAATGAGCCACCGTCATCGCAGGCAAGCCAGCTCCCACATTGAGTCGGCGTTCAATTTTTTAGAAAGTTAATCAGGCCCCCATGAAACGCTACGAAAAATTCGCCGATGACATCGCAGAACTGATTCGCTCCGGCGTGCTCGGCCCCGGCCAGCGGGTACCGTCGGTGCGCTATGCCAGCCAGACCTACGGCGTCAGCCCGTCCACGGTGTTCCAGGCTTACTACCTGCTGGAACGCCGTGGCCTGATTCGTGCGCGGCCGCGCTCCGGCTACTTCGTCAACACTCACGCGCCCAGCCCGTTTTCCGAGCCGGTGGTGAGTGAACAGGTGCACGAATCCACCGAAGTCGATGTGAGTGAGCTGGTGTTTTCAGTACTCGATTCCATCAAGGACCCCAACACCGTGCCGTTCGGCTCGGCGTTCCCCAGCCCCATGCTGTTCCCGCTGCCACGCCTGGCGCGCTCGCTGGCCAGTGCCAGCCGTGAGATGGACCCGCGTCTTGTGGTCACCGACATGTCGCCGGGCAACCCGCAACTGCGCCGCCAGATTGCCCTGCGCTACATGGTGGGCGGCCTGATGCTGCCGATGGAAGAGCTGCTGATCACCAACGGCGCCCTCGAAGCGCTGAACCTGTGCCTGCAAGCGGTGACCGAGCCGGGCGACCTGGTCGCTATCGAAGCCCCGGCGTTCTATGCCTGCCTGCAAGTGCTCGAACGCCTGAAGCTCAAGGCGGTGGAGATTCCCGTGCACCCGCGCGATGGCATCGACCTCAATGCCCTGGCGCAAAGCCTGGAGCGCTACCCGATCAAGGCCTGCTGGACCATGACCAGCTTCCAGAACCCCATGGGCGCCACCCTGCCGGAAGCCAGGAAACAGGCGCTGGTGGAACTGCTGCGCAGCCATCAAGTGCCACTGATCGAGGATGATGTGTACGCCGAGCTGTATTACGGACAGCACGCGCCAAAACCGGCCAAGGCCTTCGACACCGAAGGGCTGGTGATGCACTGCGGCTCCTTCGCCAAGAGCCTGGCGCCCGGCTATCGCGTCGGCTGGGTCGCGGCCGGGCGCTATGCGCAGAAGGTTGAACGCCTGAAGCTGATGACTTCGCTGTGCCCCTCGATGCCGGCCCAGGCGGCAATTGCCGACTACCTGCAACACGGCGGCTATGACCGGCACCTGCGCAAATTGCGTTATGCACTGGAAGAACAGCAGAGCGCCATGCTGGCCGCGATCGCGCGGTATTTCCCGGCACAGACGCGGGTGAGCCAGCCGGCCGGCGGCTATTTCCTGTGGCTGGAACTGCCGGAGCACACCGATTCGTTGAAGCTGTTCCAGATGGCCCTGGCCCAGGGCATCAGCATTGCGCCGGGGCCGATTTTCTCGGCGACCCAGCGCTTCAGAAACTGCATTCGCTTGAACTACGGCAGCCCGTGGACCGAGGCATCGGAAAAGGCCATGGAAACACTCGGACGCATTGTGCGGTCCTTTTAGGCTCGGTTGTTGCCTTATCAGACGCCATCGCGGGCAAGCCCGGCTCCCGCAGTGACATGCGTTCCACTGTGGGAGCCGGGCTTGCCCGCGATGGCGCCTTGACTGGCGCTAAAGCCTCAACGGCCGCCGCCCAAATCGAGAAAACTGCCGGTGGTGTACGAGGCCTTGTCCGACAGCAACCAGATAATCGCTTCCGCCACTTCATCCGGGCGCCCGCCACGGGCCATGGGAATGCCGGACTCCAGCTTGCTGACGCGGTCCGGGTCACCGCTCAGGGCATGGAAGTCGGTAAAGATGTAGCCGGGGCGCACCGCGTTGACACGGATCCCTTCACCCGCCACCTCTTTGGACAGGCCGATGGTGAAGGTATCCAGCGCGCCCTTGGACGCGGCATAGTCGACATATTCGCCCGGCGAACCCAGGCGCGCGGCGACCGACGACACGTTGACAATGCTGCCGCCCTGCCCGCCATGCTTGGGCGACATGCGCAGCACCGCCTGCTTGGCGCACAGGATCGGCCCCAGCACATTGGTCTTCATGATTTTAAGAATGCGGAACTCGGACATTTCATCGACCCGCGACTTGTGCCCCACGGTGCCGGCGTTGTTGACCAGTGCCGTCACGCGCCCCAGCTCGGCGTCAACACGATTGAACAATGCGACCACTTCATCTTCGATGCTGACATCGGCCCGCACCGCAATCGCTTGTGCACCCAAGGCGCGCACCTGGTCCAGCACACGCTGGGCCGCCGCCTCATCGGACTGGTAGTTGATGCAAATGCGATAGCCCTGGCGTGCTGCCAGCAAGGCCGTCTCGGCGCCTATACCACGGCTGCCTCCGGTGATGATGACGACTTTGTCCATGGGTGCGGTCTCCTGAATAAACCAACGGTTTAAGGTTGGATCCAAGAATACCCGTCATCCACGGCTTTTGTCAGGCGTCAAGGCGTCTTCGGCGCGCTGGATGTCGGCCATGAAACCCTCGGCCGGCAATGGGTGACCCAGCAAGTAGCCTTGCAAGGTGTTGCACCCCAAGCGTGTAAGGAAACTCTGCTGCACATCAGTCTCCACCCCTTCGGCGACAATGCGCAGCCCAAGTGCCTGGCCAAGGGCAACGATGGCCGAGACGATGGCGGCGTCGTCGCTGTCGTGTTCCAGGTCCCGCACAAACCCACGGTCGATCTTCAGCTCGTTGGCGGGCAGGCGTTTGAGGTACATCAGGCTCGAATAACCGGTGCCGAAGTCGTCGATGGACAGGTCCACGCCCATTTCCGACAGTTGCTGCAACACCGTCATGCTCGCATCGGCATCGCTCATGGCGGTGGTTTCGGTGATTTCCAGGGTCAGGCTGTTGGCCGGCAAGCGGTGACGCTCCAACGCCGCCGCGACACTCCTGACCAGCCCGGCATGGCAAAACTGCAGCGCCGAGAGGTTGACCGCAATGCGCCAGTCTTCATAACCCTGCGCGTACCAGACAGCCATCTGGCGGCAAGCCTCGTTGAGCACCCATTCGCCGATGGGAATAATCAGCCCGGTTTTTTCCGCCAGCTCGATAAACATCGCCGGCAACAACAGCCCCTGTTGCGGGTGCTCCCAGCGCAACAACGCTTCGGCGCCGACCGCAATACCGCTGAGCGCGTCGAACTTGGGCTGGTAGTACAGGCGGAACTGCTCGTGCTCAACGGCGTTGCGCAGGTCCTGCAACAACTGCAGCTGTTTGCGTGCATTGGTGTTCATCGACACATCAAAGAAGCTGTAGCCGTTCTTGCCCATGCCCTTGGCGTGGTACATCGCGGCGTCAGCGTTCATCAGCAGTTCCTGCGGGTTCACACCGTTACCGGGGAACATGGCGATGCCGATGCTCGCGGAGATCTTCAGTTCATGCTCGGCTACCTTGAACGTACGATTGATCAAGCCGACCTGGCGTTCGGCCAGGCCCATGGCGTCGTCCGGCTGGGTCAACTGCACCAGCAGCACAAACTCATCGCCACCGATGCGCGCCAGGGTGTCCTGGCTGCGCAGGTCCTCGCGCAGGCGCAAACCTACTTCGCGCAGCAATTGGTCACCCATATGGTGGCCAAATGCATCATTGACCGGCTTGAAACCGTCCAGGTCGATAAACATCAACGCAAAACAACCACCCTGCTCCATGACGGCCTGGATGGCTTGTTGAATGCGGTCGGCGAGCAAGGTGCGATTGGGCAGGCCAGTGAGCATGTCATGCAGGGCCAGGTGGGTGAGCTCCTGGTTGGCCAGGGTCAGTGAGTCAGCGAGCACCGCGGTGCGGGCTTCAAGCCGGGCGTCGAGCAACGAGGTCAATAGCGCGATGATCAACACCGCCAGCGAGGTGACCAGCACCAGGTTATCCAGGCCCTTGCCACTCAGGCCCGTCAGCGCTGCGCCGCAGAAACTGTTGTCATCAAAACGCGCGGCAGCCATGCCGGTGTAGTGCATACCCACGATCGCAATGCCCATCACCACCGCAGCGCCACCCCGCGCCAGGCGTACGTAAGGCGTGTTGCGCCGCAGGTTGAACGCGATCCACAAGGCCGCGCCGGACGCCACCACGGCGATCAATAACGAGGCGCCAAACAGCGCGGGGTCGTAATCGATGCCCGGGGTCATGCGCATCGCGGCCATGCCGGTGTAGTGCATGCAGGCAATCCCTGCGCCCATCACCAGCGCGCCAAACCCCAACTGCCAGGCCGGCAGACGTGGCTGGCTGACCAGCCACAGCGCAAAGCCACTGGATAACACCGCGATCAATAACGACAGCGCGGTGATGCCCAGGTCAAACCCGAGGGCAAAGGGCAGGCGCAACGCCAACATGCCGATAAAGTGCATGGACCAGATGCCCACGCCCATGGCCAATGCCCCGCCGGTCATCCACAGGTACGCTGCGCGCCCCCTGGCGGTCGCAATACGGCCGGCCAGGTCTAGCGCGGTGTAGGACGCCAGGATCGCAACGCACAGGGAGATCACGACCAGAGAGGGGGAATAGCTACCGATCAGCATGGGATTTCTCAAGACTGACGGGCCTGAAACGCCCGTGCCAAATGACAAAGCGGGCGATTGTAGCGAGAATAATTATTGCCGGTTTGATTAATTATCAAGGGGCCATTAGTGGCATTTTGACGCCAATCTACTGACCTTAAAATGCCACCTGCTTCAACCAACTGAGCCGAGTCATCTGCTTGAATATCAGGCCCGGTGCGACAGGATCGGCCACTTTAAAATCCGGGAGACGATTGAGTCGTTTGTTGAAATTTGCTCAGTCACTTCTTCTCAGTCACTTTTTCTCAGCCAATGACGTCTGCCCATCCCAGCCGCCACCCATCGCTGCAATCAACTGCACACTCGCAACCAGGCGCGTCTGCAACAAGGTCAAGACCGTGCGTTCATTACTCAACGCCGTGGCCTGCACCGTCACCACATCCAGGTAGGCGATCAGCCCGGCCTTGTACTGATTCTGTGTCAAGCGCAGGGACTCGCGCGCGGCCTCCAGGGCTTCATTGCTGACCACCGCCTCATCTTCCAGCACCTTCAACTGGACCATATAGTTTTCCACTTCGCGGAAACCATCCAGCACTGTCTGGCGGTACTTGGCCACCGTCTCGTCGTAAGAAGCCACACTACGATCAACCTCAGCCGAACGCTGCCCACCGTCAAACAAGGTCATCGCAAGCTTGGGCCCCACCGACCAGAACCGGTTGGGCAAACTGATCCAGTCCGCATAGGTGCTACTGGAATAGCCACCCGCCAGGCTCAAGGTCAGGTCCGGGTAATACGCCGCCTTGGCCACGCCGATATTCGCGTTGGCCGCAATCACCGAGCGCTCCGCCGACGCGATATCCGGGCGCCGCTCAAGCAATTGCGATGGCACACTTACCGGAATCTGCGGCAAGGCTGGAATGTCCTTGCTCACTGCCAGATTGAAGTTGGCCGGCGCTTCGCCGATCAACACCGCAATGGCGTTTTCCAACTGCGCACGCTGCCAGATCAAGTCGATCAAGCTGGCCTGGGTCGTCTTCAGTTGAGTCTGTGCCTGGGCAATCGCGGCTTTATCGGAAACCCCCGCGCGGTACTGGTTTTCAGTCATCTTCAGGGAGCGCTGATAAGTCTCCAGCGTGGCCTGCAGCAAACGTGTCTGCTCGTCCATCACGCGCAGTTGCAGATAGTCCTGCACCAACTCCGATTGCTGGCTCAAACGCATCGCCGCCAGATCCGCAGAACTGGCTTCAGCCGTGGCTTCATTCGCTTCAAGACCACGGCGCAACTTGCCCCACACATCCGCTTCCCAACTCACGCCCAACTGCGTATTGAGCGTGTCGCGGATACCACTGCTGGAACTGCTGAGGCTGGCGTTACTGCTGCCGGTGCCCTGGCTGGCACGGGTTTTACCGGCACTGAAGTCCACCGTGGGGAAAAACGCCCCGCGTGCACTGCGCACCTGGGCCTGGGCCTGGCGGAAGCGCGCTTCAGCCTGAGCCACGGTCTGGTTGGAGTTATTCAGGCGCGTGACCAGCTCGTTGAGTTGACGGTCACCGTACAACTCCCACCAGGCACCACGGGCCAGGGAATCGCTGGGGTTGGCCTGGCGCCAGCCCTGGGCTTGCTTGAACTGCGCGGGCTCGACCACCTCCGGGCGTTTGTAATCCGGGCCGATGGCGCAGGCGCTGAGCAATGCGCCGCACAGCAGCAGGCTGGCGATGCGGGAACCACGGGGCATGCTCATGGCCAATTTAGTCAAGGTTGAATCGGTCATAGCGCAGTATCCAAGGCAGCATCGGTACGCACGCCGCGCCAGGCGTTGAAACGGTGGCGCGCGCGGTCAAGATAGAGGTAGACCACCGGGGTGGTGTAAAGGGTCAGGATCTGGCTGAACACCAGCCCACCGATAATGGTCAGGCCCAGAGGCTGGCGCATTTCGGCGCCATCGCCGGAACCGAGCAGCAACGGCAAGGCGCCCAGAATCGCCGCGAGCGTGGTCATCAAAATTGGCCGCAGGCGCAGCAGGCAGGCGCTACGGATCGATTCCAACGGGCTCATGCCGTCGTGGCGCTCCAATTGCAGCGCCAGGTCGATCATCAAGATCGCATTCTTCTTCACCACGCCGATCAACAGGAACAGACCCAGCAGGGATATCAGGCTGAATTCACCGCCCAGCAGGTAAATCGACAGCAGCGCGCCGACACCGGCCGACGGCAAGGTCGACAGAATGGTCAGTGGGTGAATATAGCTTTCATACAGAATGCCCAACACCAGGTACACCGCCACCAGCGCGCCCAGAATCATGAACGGCTGGCCCTTCTGCGTCGCCGCAAAGGCATCGGCGGTGCCGGCCATTTTGGCGATCACGTCTTCCGGCAAACCGACCTTGGCAATCGCCCGCTCGATGGCGGCCGTGCCCTGCTCCACCGTTACCCCGGGCGACATGTCAAAGGCAATGTCTTCCGAAGCAAACTGGCCTTCATGGCTGACGCGGTCGTCGGCCAGGCTGTTTTCGTAATGGGCAATGGTTGACAACGGCACCCGCGCGCCCGTGGAAGTGATCACCTGCATCTGGTTCAGGGTGATCGGGTCCTGGGCGTATTTCGGGTTGACCTCCATCACCACCTGGTACTGGTTGAGGCTGTCGTAGATAGTGGAAATCTGCCGTTGGCTGTAGGCGTTGTTCAACACCGAGGTGACCATGCTCATGTCGATGCCCAGGCGTTTGGCCTGGTCGCGGTCGACCACCAGCGTCACCTGCGCCGCACCGCGCCCTTCGCGGGCGTCGATGGCGGTCAGCTCCGGCAGTTCGCGCAAGGCAGCGACCACTTTCGGGTACCACAGGCGCAACGCAGCCAGGTCGCCGCTTTGCAGGATGTAGGAGTATTGGGCGCTGGTCTGGTCCCGGCTGCCGCCAAATTGCAGGTCCTGGTCGGCCATCAGGAACAGACGTCCGCCCGGCACCAGCGGCACTTCCTTGCGCAGACGCTCGATCACCGCCTGGGCCGAGAGCTTGCGCTCGGCAATAGGCTTGAGGCGCACCAGCATCACCGCGTTGTTGGTGCCGTTGTTGCCGCCGATAAAGCCCGCCACGCTGAGCACTGCCGGGTCCTTGAGCACCGCCTTGCGGAAGGTTTCCATCTTCGGCTGCATCACATTGAACGACAGCCCGTCATCGCCGCGCACAAACCCGATCAACTGGCCGGTGTCCTGCTGCGGCATGAAGGTTTTCGGTACCACCACGTACAGCGCGATGTTCACGCCCACGGTGATCAACAGGCTCAGCAGGGTCAGGCGGCGATGGCGCAGCACCCAGTCCAGGCTGGTGGCGTAGGCCGCGACCATGCGGTCGTTGACCTTCTGGCTCCAGCGCTGCAAACCGGTCATGTGCCCTTTGATGTGCGGTTTGAGCCAGCGCGCGCAGAGCATCGGGGTCAAGGTCAGCGAGACGATCAGCGACACAATGATCGCCGCCGACAAGGTGATGGAAAACTCACGGAACAGATTGGTGACAATGCCGCCCATAAACAGGATGGACAGGAACACCGCCACCAGCGACACGTTCATCGACAGCAAGGTAAAGCCGACTTCCTCGGCGCCCAGGTACGCCGCCTTCATCGGCGGCACGCCCTCGTCGATATGCCGGGAAATGTTTTCCAGCACCACGATGGCGTCGTCCACCACCAGGCCGGTGGCCAGGATCAACGCCATCAGCGAAAAATTGTTCAGCGAAAACCCAAACAGGTACATCACCGCAAAGGTGCCGACCAGCGACACCGGCACTGCCAGGGTCGGGATCAACGAGGCGCGGAAGTTACCCAGGAACAGGTACACCACCAGCACCACCAGGGCCACGGCAATCAGCAGGGTCATCTCGGCTTCATGCAGGGTCGCGGTGATCACCGGCGAGCGGTCCATGGCCAGGTTGAGCTTGACGCTGGATGGCAGCACCGCCTGCAACGCGGGCAACTGGGCCTTGATCTGCCGGACGGTCTCGATGATGTTGGCGCCGGACTGGCGGTTGATCACCAGCAGCACCGCCGAATCATTGTTGAAGAAGCCGCTGTTGTAGCGGTCTTCCACGCCGTCGCTGATCTTCGCCACATCACCCAGGCGCAAGGCTGCGCCGTTCTGGTAGCGGATCAGCAGTGGCTCGTAGTCCTTGGCCTTTTCCAGCTGGTCATTGGCCTGGATCTGCCAGTTACGCTCGCTGTCTTCCAGGGAACCCTTGGGCCGCCGCTGGTTGGCATTGGCGATGGTGTTGCGCACATCGTCCAGGGCCACGCCGTACTGGTCCAGGGCCTTGGGTTCCAACTCGATGCGCACCGCCGGCAAGGAACTGCCGCCGATCTGCACCTCGCCCACGCCCGGCACCTGGGACAGGCTTTGCGAGAGGATGGTCGAGGCCAGGTCGTACAACTCGCCCTTTTGCAATACGTCGGAGGTCAGCGAGAGCACCATGATCGGTGCCTGGGACGGGTTGATCTTCTTGTAGGTCGGCATGCTGCGCATGCCACTGGGCAGCAGGTTGCGCGAGGCATTGATGGCCGCCTGCACTTCACGCGCCGCGCCGTTGATATCACGGTCGGAGTCGAATGCCAGAATCACCCGCGTAGAGCCCTGGCTCGACGAACTGCTCATGGTGGTGATGCCGGCAATCGCGCCGAATGAGCGTTCCAGCGGCGTCGCCACGGTAGACGCCATGACCTCGGGGCTGGCGCCGGGCAAACTGGCCGACACCACGATCACCGGGAAGTCGATCTGCGGCAACGGCGACACCGGCAGCAAGTTGAAGCTGACGCCACCGAGCAACATGATCGCCAGGCTCAGCAGCATGGTGGCTACCGGCCGGCGAATGAAAGGTCCGGACAGGTTCATGACTCAACCGGCTCCAGGTTTTGCGGCTCTTTGCGCCAGCGACGGCCAAGGCGGTCGAAATACAGGTAGATCACCGGCGTGGTGAACAGCGTCAACACCTGGCTCACCAGCAAGCCGCCGACCATCACCAGGCCCAGCGGTTGGCGCAACTCCGCGCCGGAACCTGTGGCCAGCATCAATGGCACCGCACCAAACAAGGCCGCCAGGGTGGTCATCAAAATCGGCCGAAAGCGCAGCAATGCCGCCTGATAAATCGCGGTCTGCGGGTCCAGGCCCTGGTTGCGTTCGGCGTCGAGGGCGAAGTCGATCATCATGATCGCGTTCTTTTTGACGATACCAATCAGCAGGATGATGCCGATGATCGCGATCATGCCCAGGTCATTGCCACTGAGCAGCAACGCCAGCAAAGCGCCGACTGCGGCGGATGGCAGCGTGGAAAGAATCGTGATCGGGTGAATGTAACTCTCGTACAGCACGCCGAGCACGATGTACATGGTTACCACCGCCGCCAGGATCAGCAGCAAGGTGCTCGACAGCGAGGCTTCGAAGGCCTGGGCTGCGCCCTGGAACTGGGTCTGCACGCCCACCGGCATGCCGATGTCCTTCTGGGTCTGGTTGATCAGCTCCACGCCTTTGCCCAGCGCGACGCCAGGCGCCAGGTTGAACGACATCATCACCGCCGGGAACTGGCCGATATGCGCAATTGCCAGTTGTGCCTGACGCTGCTCCACATGCGCCAGGCTCGACAGCCGCACCTGGCCGCCGTCGGTGGTTTTCACGTGGATCTGGTTGAGCGCCGCCGGCCCCAGGGTTTCACCCGATTGCGCCTGTAATACCACGCGGTACTGGCTGGCCTGGGTGTAGATGGTGGAAATCTGCCGCTGGCCGAAGGCGTCGTACAGCGCATCGGTGATGGTCGACACACTCACGCCCAGGCGCGAGGCGGCGTCGCGGTCGATCACCAGGAACACTTGCAGGCCCTTGTCCTGCAGGTCGCTGGCCACATCGGTGAGTTCCGGCAACTGGCGCAAGGCGTGCACCAGTTTGTCGCTCCACAGCGCCAACAGGTCGGCGTCCGGCGAGGACATGCTGAACTGGTACTGGGTGCGGCTCACGCGGTCTTCAATGGTCAAGTCCTGCACCGGCTGCATGAACAGGCGAATGCCCACCAGCTTGTCGATCTGCGGTTGCAGGCGCGTGATGACCTGGGCCGCGCTCACGTCGCGCTGGCCGTGGGCCTTGAGGTTGATCAGCAAACGGCCGCTGTTGAGGGTAGCGTTATCGCCATCCACACCAATGTAGGACGACAGGCTTTCAACCGATGGGTCGGCCAGGATCACCTTGGCCAACTCCTGCTGGCGCTGGCTCATGGCGGCAAACGAAATCGACTGCGGTGCTTCCGATATGCCCTGGATCACCCCGGTGTCCTGCACCGGGAAAAAGCCCTTGGGCACCACCAGGTACAGCACCACGGTAAGGCCCAGGGTGGCGATGGCCACCAGCAGGGTCAACGGCTGGTGCTTGAGCACCCACTGCAATTTGCGCCCGTAGGCTTCGATCAACCAATCGATCCAGGCGCCGCTGGCCTTGTAGAAACGGCCTTGTTCTTCTTCCTTGGGTTCGCGCTTGAGCAGGCGCGCGCACATCATCGGCGTCAGGGTCAGTGACACCACCAGGGAAATCAGGATCGCCACCGCCAGGGTGATGGCAAATTCGCGGAACAGCCGCCCGACCACATCGGCCATGAACAGCAGCGGAATCAGTACCGCGATCAGCGACAGGGTCAGGGAAATCAGGGTGAACCCGATTTGCTTGGCGCCCTTGAGCGCAGCCGCCATGGGCGTCTCGCCTTCCTCGATGTAGCGCGAGATGTTTTCCAGCATCACGATGGCATCGTCCACCACAAACCCGGTGGCGATGGTCAGTGCCATCAGCGTCAGGTTGTTGATGGAGAAGCCCGCCAGGTACATCACGCCAAAGGTGCCCACCAGCGACAGCGGCACGGCGATCGACGGAATGATCGTGGCGCTGACCCGGCGCAGGAACAGGAACGTGACCATCACCACCAGGGCAATGGCGATCAGCAATTCGTGCTGTACGTCCTTCACCGAGGCGCGGATGGTCTGGGTACGGTCGGTAAGCACCGTCACATCCAGGCCAGCCGGCAGGTTGTCGGTGATGCTCGGCAGCAGCGCCTTGATACGGTCCACCACTTCGATCACGTTGGCGCCGGGCTGGCGCTGGATATTGAGCAGCACCGCCTGGTTTTCATTGGCCCAGGCAGCGAGGCGCTCGTTTTCGGCGCCGTCGACGATCTGCGCCACGTCTTTAAGGCGCAGCGGCGCGCCGTTGTTGTAGGCCAGGATCAACTCGGCGTATTGCGCAGGCGAAACCAACTGGTCGTTGGCATCGAGCATGGAGACGCGCGTAGGGCCGTCAAAGTTGCCCTTGGGCTGGTTGACGTTGGAGGCGGCGATCAGGGTGCGCACGTCGGACAGGTTCAAGCCATTGGCCGCCAGGGCCTCAGGGTTGACCTTGATGCGCACGGCCTGGCGCTGGCCACCGGCGATGCTCACCATACCGACGCCGCTGATTTGCGCAATTTTTTGCGCCATGCGCGTGTCAACCAAGTCGTTGAGCTTGGGCAGCAGCATGGTCTTGGAGGTAATCGCCAGGGTCAGCACCGGGGTGTCCGCCGGGTTGACCTTGTTGTACACCGGCGGCGCCGGCAAATCCTTGGGCAGCAGGTTGGTCGCGGCGTTGATCGCGGCCTGCACCTGTTGCTCGGCGACATCCATATTGATGTCGAGGTTAAAACGCAGGGTCAGCACCGAGGCGCCACCCGAACTGGTGGACGCCATCTGTGTGAGGCCGGGCATTTGCCCGAACTGACGCTCCAGCGGCGCAGTGACCGCGCTGGTCATCACGTCCGGGCTGGCGCCTGGGTAAAGGGTCATCACCCGGATCGTCGGGTAATCCACCTGGGGCAAGGCCGAGACAGGCAACAAACGGTAAGAAATGATGCCGGCCAGGACAATGGCCAGCATGCTCAGCGTGGTGGCAACCGGGCGAAGGATAAACAGTCGCGACAGGTTCATGAACCGACCTTTTGCGCCTTGCCGGCGTTAGCGCCGGTCTCCCCTTTTGCCGCAGGCTTGCCTTGCAGGTGTTTGGTCGGCGTGGTCGGCACTTCGCTGCTGGCGTTGACCACTTCAATGTCGCTGCCGTCCTTGAGGCGGTCGGTGCCTTCCAGCACCACGCGGTCACCGGCCACCAGGCCTTCCTTGATGACGGTGTTGTCGCCGTCGGTATCGCCGACCACCAAGGGTTGCATCTTGACCTTCTTGTCGCCGTCGAGCTTGTAGACGAAGGTGCCGCTGTTGCCGAACTGGATCGCGGCGGACGGTGCCAGCACCACGTTGTGCAAGGTGTCGGCCAGCAGGTGCACATTGACGAACTGGTTGGGGAACAGCGCCTGGTCCTTGTTATCGAAACGGCCCTTGAATTTGAGCGTGCCGGTGGTCACGTCGATCTGGTTGTCCAGGCTCTGCAGCACGCCGAGCGCCTGCTGCTTCACATCGCCGCGGTCCCAGGCTTCCACGGGCAGCTTGTTGCCGGCGTGGTAACGGGTGAGCACGGTGTCGAGGGTGTTTTCCGGCAGGGTGAAGACCACGCTGATCGGCTGGGTCTGGGTGATCACCGCCAGGAAGGTGGTGTCATTGGCCGCCACCAGGTTGCCGACGTCGACCTGACGCAGGCCGACCCGGCCACTGATCGGCGCGCGGATCTTGGTGAATTCGAGGTTGAGCTTGGCGTCGTCGACCGCGCCCTGGTTGGTCTTGACCGTGCCCTGGTATTGCATGACCAGGGCTTCGGCGGTGTCCAGGGTCTGTTTGGCAATGCTGTCCTGGGCATACAGGTCGCGGTAACGCTGCACGTCCACCTGGGCGTTTTTCAGTTGGGCCTGGTTCTGCAGGAGCGTGCCCTGGGCCTGGAGCAAGGCGTTCTGGTAGCTGCGCGGGTCGATCTCCGCGAGCAGGTCGCCCGCCTTGACCATCTGACCTTCTTCAAAGGCGATCTTGACCAGCTCACCGCCCACCCGGCTGCGCACATTAATGGTATTGAGTGCGGTCACCGTGCCCAGGGCCTTGTAGTACACCGGGAACTCGCCCAGCACCGCCGGCGCCACGCGCACGGGGATCGGGCCGGTGGAACCACCGAAACCGGGCCGCGCCATCCCCGTCTTGCCGGTATGCCCGGCCGGTTTCTGCGCGGTGTCGTCTTTATGGCCGGCGGGCCAGAATTTCCAGCACAGGCCGGCGATGACCAACAGCACGAGCAGGCCGAACAGCCAGCGGCGGGAATTGCGGGGGGAGGATTGCATGGAGTGATCAACCATTGGGCGCGAGAGCTTCTTCTTTGGGAGGCTGAAAGATAAGCACTGGGGCGCATTAAGAAAAGCGCCTTTACCGGCTATTTACCTTGGATTACAACTTTTAACGGTTGACCTTAGTCCGCGGGCTATTTCGCTAAACGTCTGAAGCGCAAATAAAAACGGCCTGGACTAGGCCAGGCCGCAATCTTGCCGCAAGCGTGCTACTGCAAAATGACAGTAATGCGCCGAAACTGTTACTTCAAAACAGCCAGGGCTGCTTCGTAGTTTGGCTCTTGGCCGATTTCAGGCACCAGTTCGCTGTGCAGCACGTTGTTGTTTTCGTCCAGTACCACCACGGCACGGGCGGTCAGGCCTTGCAGCGGGCCGTCGGCCAGGGACACGCCGTAGTCTACGGCGAAGTCGGCGTTGCGAAAGTCCGACAGGCTCAGCACGTTGTCCAGGCCTTCGGTGCCGCAGAAGCGCTTCTGGGCAAACGGCAGGTCAGAGGAGATGCACAGTACAACGGTGTTGCTCAAATCGTTGGCCTGGGCGTTGAACTTGCGTACCGAAGTGGCGCAGGTCGGGGTGTCGACGCTTGGGAAGATGTTCAGCACTTTGCGCTTGCCGGCGAACGTTTCCAGGGATGCTTCTGACAGGTCTACAGCGACAAGGCTGAACTCAGGAGCGGTGGCACCGGTTTTCGGCAATTCGCCTTCAACCTGGACAGGGTTACCACGAAGGGTGACTTGGGCCATGAACGGAATCCTTATGCTGGGTTTTGGTTAAACGAATTCGAGAGGCCGAAGTTAACCACAAACTGAGGTGGCTACCTACCGCCAGACACAAATTCTCATGTCGTCATGGTGTGCTTTAATTGCGCGCTTTTCGCCCGTCCTTCAAGGAACCCGTTGCCGATGAATCAGCCCGCCACCAAAGTCCTGGTCATTGGTTATGTCTGGCCGGAACCCCGCTCCTCCGCCGCTGGCGGGCATATGATGCAGATTCTGCAAAGCTTTCTGGACCAGGGTTGGGACATTACCTTCAGCAGCCCGGCGACCATTGGCGAACACAAGGCCGACTTGCCTGCCTTGGGCATCACCGAGTGCGCCATCGAGCTCAACAACAGCAGTTTCGACGATTTTATCCGCGCGTTAGCCCCGGACATCGTGCTGTTCGACCGTTTCATGATGGAAGAGCAGTTCGGCTGGCGCGTGGAGCAATGCTGCCCCGATGCCTTGCGCGTGCTGGAAACCTCCGATTTGCAAAGCCTGCGCGATGCGCGCCATCAGCGTTTCAAGGCCCACCTCAAGGCTCACCCTGACAGCGACGATTTCAGCGCACTGTTCCAGCCGGCCCTGCAGGAAGCGTTCCAGTGGATGGCCGACACCGACCTCGCCAAGCGCGAGATCGCCGCCATTTACCGCTGTGATATCAGCCTGATGATTTCCGATGTGGAAATCCGCCTGCTCACCGAGCAATTCAAGGTGCCGGCCGCCCTGCTCCACTGGTGCCCATTAATGCTGGAGCCGCCGACCGAAGCCTTTGCGCCGTTTGAAGACCGCGCGCACTTTCTCAGCATCGGCAATTTCCGCCACGCGCCCAATTGGGACGCGGTGCTGTGGATGAAGAACAGCCTGTGGCCGTTGATACGCCAGCAACTGCCGGGTGCACAGCTGCATATCTACGGCGCCTACACGCCGCCCAAGGCCACCGCACTGCACAACCCTGCGCAGGGTTTTCATGTGATGAACTGGGCCGAAGATGCCCTGCAAGTGATGACGGCCGCACGTATCTGCCTGGCGCCCATACGCTTCGGCGCCGGGATCAAGGGCAAACTGATGGACGCCATGCTCTGCGGCACGCCGAATATCACCACGCCGATTGGCGCCGAGGCCATGGGCGACGAACAGCCGTGGCCGGGCATGATCGAACAGAGTGCGCCGGCACTGGCGGCGGCGGCCGTGGCGCTGTATCAAGACCACGAACGCTGGACACAGGCCCAGGAGGCCGGCCGCCAGTTGCTCGCCCGACGCTACGACCAGACCTTCCACGGCCCGGCCCTTGTAGACTGCCTGCAACGCTGCCGCAGCCAACTCGCTGCCCATCGCCGGGATAACTTCACCGGCAGCATGTTGCGCCACCATGCGCATAAAAGTACCCAGTACATGTCGCAGTGGATCGAGGCAAAAAACCGCAGCCTATAAAGGTTGGCGCTGGCGAGGTTGCGCGCAAGGGGGCATTATCCTGTGCAGCAACCACAATAAAGCGACGGCAGCATGACCCGAGCAATGCGCATTACCGACCCCTCCTACGAGTTGATGGACGATCACAACGGTCTGTCCATCATCTATCGCCAGCACGGTTTCCCCTGCCCGCTGGTGCGCTGGCACTTCCACAAGGAATACGAGCTGCACCTGATCGTGGCCAGCGCCGGCAAGGTGTTTATCGGCGACTACATCGGCAATTTCTATCCGGAAAGCCTGTTCCTCACCGGCCCCAACCTGCCCCACAACTGGATCAGCCAGGTGGAAGAGGACGAGGTGGTCCCCAAGCGCGACATGCTGGTGAATTTCACCGATGAGTTGTTTGAGCAGGGCAACCACTTGTTCGCCGAACTCAAGAGCCTGACGCCGTTACTTGAACGGGCACAGTACGGCGTCGAGTTTCGCTGCAAAAAAACCATCGCCCAGGCCATGGAACTGATGCAGCGTATCGAAGACAGCCGGGGCATGGCGCGCCTTGGGCATTTCTTCATCTTGCTGGACGTATTGAGCGCCTGCGAGGACTACCAGTTGCTCTCCGGCGTGACCACGCCGCAACTGGCCGACGAGCACAGCATCGACCGCACCAACCGCGCGGTGGACTATATCTTTGCCCACTACGCGCGTGAGTTGCCTTTGGAGGAAGTGGCGGAACACCTGGGGATGAAGCCGACGTACTTTTCCCGCGTGTTCAAGCAGGCCACCGGGCGCACCTTCATCGAATTCGTCAACCGGCTGCGCATCAGCAAGTCCTGCGAATTGCTCGCGGACGGTGACAAGGCCGTCACCGATGTGTGCTTTGAGTCGGGTTTCAACAATATCTCCAACTTCAACCGGCGCTTTCAGCAGCTCAAGGGTATGACCCCTTCTCACTACCGACGCCTGGCAGTGCAACGGCTCACGGAACAGAACCTGGCCTGAACCTGTTGGCTGCGACACATCCGGAACAAAAAAACACGGTTCAAACCGCTGCACACAAACGGAACCGCGTAGGGCCCGCTGTCACTCAGCGAAGGCATCACCGCCTATTTCAGGCGTTGGGTGGTGCTTTTCTGACACACAGGCAAAGGGTAACTCTATGATCAATACGCAGCCGTCCCCTACTCAGAGCACCTTGCTACGACCTGTCGAGCCCATCCAGCCGCTCCCCCACAACCCCCAACCGGCCAAGGCCCCGCTCGGCAGCACGCCACCCAGCCCATCGAACATTCGCACCATCGCCTCGCGCGTGCGCCGAGACTTGCAAAACCCAGGCACCCCAGCCGATTCACGCAAAGCGTCAGTCCGCCAGTTCGCCGACGCCTTGATTGAACACGGCGACCAACAACTGGCCATCGGTGTTGCCAACAGCCTAATCCGCCAGCGACTGGCCAGCGAGACCCGCCGCTCAAGCGAAGGGCAGGACAAGGTCAGCGTGCCTGCGTATTCCACCTTCGGCCAGGCCTGGTCTGAACTGGCTGACGCACTGGAGTCGGAGCCGTTCAAGTCGTTTGCCGAAGCCCATTTGATTGTGACTTCAAACCTGATCATTGGCGCCAACGGCGATCTGACCGAAAAAACCGATGGCAGCCTTGTCAGTTACTTCTCCCGTGATAACCCTGAATGGTCAGCCGCCTCGGCCGCTGTATTGGCGGCCGCGAAAAAACTCGCGGGGGCGCGTCATTCAGACATCGCGTTTTATGGTCGAGAGCACGCATCGGCCAATAACGTCGCCGCGTTTTACGCTGTGCACCTGGGCCGCACCAACAGCAACGAGACACTGTCCATCGCCGCGCAGTTGCTCAGCACCAAAGGCTTCCCCGCATTGAGCAGCAGCGACCCGCTCGATGCCTCGATCAAGCAGCGACAGCATGAAGCCCGCCAGAAAATCGTGGAGTTGCCTGCGCAAGCGCTGAGGGCGACACTTGAACCGTTCGCCCCGTCGACAGCGCAACAAACGGTACGCGAAGCCGATCAGGCGCTCGCGCAACAGGTCAGCCGGGGGTTGATGGAACTGGTTCCGCAAGCCGGCCAATACCAGGCGTCGGTCACGCTGGAGAACATCCCTGAGTATTCGACCTTCAACCTGGTGCGCAAAAACCTTCTTGCCGCACTGAACGGCAAAGCGTTTACAACCTTTGCGCAAGACAACGATCTCGACCCCACCAGCGTGCGCATCAACCCCACAAGTGGTGAGTTGACGGGCAACGTCAGAGGGGTGAACACCACGTTTACATTGAACGACGTATCGGGCTGGGCCGATGCCTGGACCGACATACGCGATGCCGTCGAACAGATGGCGGCGGGGTCTCGTTCGGACGTGACCTACCCTTCCGGCACGTCGGCGCCGCTGTATCAGGTGATGGACTTTTATTACGAAGCCACGCCGCATCAACAAAACACGCAAAAGCCGAACCTGGAGCAACGCCAGCTTGTAGCCATGCTTAACAGGATCGTCGAAATAAACCAGAACAATGGGTTCCAGGCGTTGCTCGATGCAGACGCTGACAATCCGGTAGCCAGTGCCGTACGGCAACGCCAGCAGGCGGTCATACAGCAATTGGAAGGTACGCCCATTGCACCTTCAGCGCTGCAAACGCTCGCCGCTGCCGTCGCCGCCGACACCCCCGTGCCGGCGGAAAACCCAGCAGCGGCGCCCGACCTGCAGGCCAAAGCTGACAGCGAACTGGCCATCGCCGTGCATCGCGTGATGCTTGAACTCAAAGCCGACCCGTCCAAAGCCGCCGCAAAAATGATCGACCAGGTCCCCGCCAACAGCCTGTTCGGCCAGGCTCAGGCGTACTTGAACAAGGCGCTGACCGCGCGGGGCATTACCGATTGGTGCCAGCAGTACAATGCATCGCTGACTGGCAGTGCCTGGTATGCCCCTAAAGACGCTGCCGACCTGCGTAACAAACAAGCCGACTTTGCCAAACAGTACCCTGAGCATTTCGACGTGATGACTCACCTGGATGCCGCCGCAGCGCCCTTCGCAGCCGCAGGCAAGCCGGTCGAACTCAAACATGGCACGCAGAGCAGCGTCCCGTTCCAATGGCTGTGCAATTTCTATGGCATCAGCACCGACCCCGGCAGCGCTGAATTTGCCCGGCAGCTGGAACTGATAGGCCGCACCCAACAATTGCCGGAGCGCTCGGAGCCTGCGCAGAGCACCGTGGCGCGCCTGCAAAAACAACGGACTGCGCTGGGCGACAGCAATGATCGGTATGCATTAATCAAGCAGCTGGAAAGCGCCGACATAAGCGATGACACTCAGGCCGACGCCATGCGCTTTGTGGTGGACCCGGACTCCTCGCATCACCCCAAAGGCGTCAAAAAGACCAGGGAGTTTCTTGCGGAGAATAACGGCTACATCCCCAAGTCGAAGGCCGAATCCGACAACCTCATCAAAGCCTTGCGCACGCAGGCGCCCAACTCGCCACCGCTTGGCAACCACTGGGGTTTCCTATCATCGAATCTACCGCTGAGCACCGAACAGCGCAGCACGGTGATGGACCATGTAAAGAAATTCATCGCCCCACAGAACAGCCTTCTTGCCTACCTGAGTACTGAGGTTGCCCCGCTCAGCCAAGACCCGGCGCAAGCACTGGAGCAACTGCTCGCTACCGATAAGGCACTTGAGTTCGCGAGCCACCTGCAAACCGAAATGAAGGGCGCGCCCACCACAAACAGCCTTCTGCAATGGTTGTCGACGGCCTTGGTGCTGGAGCTTGATCCAGCGGCAGGCGAGCGGCGCAACGCGGTTGCAGGGTTTGATTTCATGCATCCCACTCACCAGGGGCTCGATTGCAGCGCGCTTCGTAAGCGTTTCATCCAACACTTGACGGACCACCAGCACATTCCGGCAAATCTCGCGCCGGCCATTGCGCAGTTGTTAATGGCCGGTGCGGCACCGCACCTGCTGGTTAAGGATGTACCGGCCACTGTCCGCCTCGGCACTCCAGAGTGGGTCAGCTTTGTCACCGCCGTAAACCGAATCGAGCTGACGGCCGTCGGTGCCAGCGCGGGCATGACCTTTGAACACGTCATGGCGCTTCACAGGATCACTCCGGTGTCTTGGGCTGAAACCCGATTGCAAGCCATTGCACAGATGAACCCCGTGATCGATTGGGCCATCGTCAATAAGCACCTGGCTAAGAATGACAAAGATGAATACACCCTGGAACAGATGACAAGCTGCCAGGAAACCCTCAACAAGCAGATCAAGGAAATAGCCGACGCCAGGGACTTTCTGCGTAACACCAAGGCCCCGAGCCGAAGAGAAATGGCCCTTGAAGCCTTACGCGAACAATTCGGCACCGACATCGACTACGAAAGCCGGCACCTATGGGAAAAAGTCGCGGGCGGACTTTTTTCCGGTATCAAAGCGAGCATCTGCGAGGTGTATGAGGCCGGCCGTCTGGGTGAAAGCTGGAGCTCGGAAATAGCGGGGCTGAACTTCGAAGACCTGCGTGCGCAGGCCGACCAATTGCCTGACATCAACAAGGCGTTCGACAAGGCCATTGAACAAGACTTCACCCTGCGCAGGGCCAATACGATTACGTTGTTTAAGGACATGCTCAGCAAGTTACCGTTGGAGGAGCGCAATAGCCTCAACTTTGGCGCCGTGGAGTTTTTGCAGGTGGAAGGTGCCGGTAGCGGCATAGTCATGACGTCCGTCCATAAGGGCGTAAGAAGGGACTTTGCGGTTTATCCGGCAGTCGGGCAAATCGTCAGAATCCCCGATATCGCCCCCTCTACACCCCTGGGCCAAAACGTCAGCCTCGCTATCGACACGCAAGCCTTTAAAAACGGTACCGAACCGAGAACGGGCGTCATGTCCGACGTCGTATTAAGGACACATGAGCAATTCATACTCGTAGAGACTGACGACGACGACAAGAGGCCGTTGCTGCGTGAACAGCAGTTCGGTGAGCATAACGAGAAAGACGTGTCATCCTCCTTCGTCCACGAAAGAACGGATAACTTGGCCAAAGTGCTGGTGGACACGGCCTACCTGCGCAAAAGTACCTTCGTCGCGACCCAGCGTGGTTTGCACAATGCAGTTGAAAATGGCGTAGAGCCCAGCGATTTCTTCAAAGGCCTGCTACGCGCTCTGCCGGGCGGCTCCAGCCTTGAAGACATCTATCACGGTGAATATGTGAAGGCCGTGGGTGATCTGGCCGTGGATATCATTATCTACGTGGCCACCGAAGGTGCAGGCAAGTTATGGCGGTTGGCGAAAACCGGAGCTGCCTGGGCGGCGGCCAAGGTCTCTACCAAGTTCATCGAGAAGTTCGGCACCCAAGCGGTCGAAAACATCGCAGCCAGGGACCTGACCGCGACCAGCACCCGGCAATCGCAAAACGCCTTGAGTCGCATGCAGAGCACCCAGCTTGTTGAACAAACGGCTGACATGGCCAATGGCAAGCTCGTGCGTTCCGGCACTCAAGAGCAAGTCAGGCTAACCGCCGTACAGCAAGACGGTGAATGGTACGCCTACGACGCCCGAACCGAAGAGGCTTACGGGCCGCCTCTGCAAGGTTTTGTTTCGGACACATCGTCGCCCTTGCGCCAAGAGACCTTCTCGGACGGCACTCAAGCCCTGGTGGCGGACAAGCCCCTGGCCGCCGACGCTTTTACGATCCCTCGCGCCAACGGCTTCGATCTGGTCAATGAAGGCAAGGTTTACCGTTACGACTCGCGCAAGCCCGGCGTGCTGACCGACCTGCAGTCGGCTGATCATTTCAAGCCGCTGGAGGGGTTTGAAGCTCTCTGTCCAGCCCCTTCAATCGGCAGTGGCAGGGTTAAACGCGAGGCTAATGACAACTGTTTTTCCAAGGTCATCGCAAATGTGACCGACCCATTGAGGCAGGACCTGCAAGCACTCGAACACGTTCGCCTGTTTCCTTCGCCGCCGAAATTGTTCAAGAAAGACCAATTCGTCATTTTCGAAAGACGACGTCTCAAAATGGTGGACAGCGAAATGGGACCCAGGCTGGTACCCACACTTGAAAACAAACCCATCACCTACAAAACCCAAATCAGTGGCAGTTTCAAACATGACCCGCAGTTCGGTTATTACGGCGCACAAGCCAGTGATGCATTGGCGCAAGACACTCGCGTGGTCGAACTCAAAAGTATCAGCACTGAGTGCGACGACAAACGTGAAGTGCGCGGGGTCATTGTTAACAGCCCGGTGGCCGGGAGCGCGGATAAATACCTGGTCATCGAAGCGGATACCGCCGAGTTTTACTACGCGAAACTGAACAACGCGTCGCAGGGTCAGCTCACCTTCATCAAATGCTCGCCTAGCGAGTTGCCATTAGTGCAAGGCTACCGAAATAAATACAGCGCCCTCAAAGGTGCATCCGCCGCACCGTTTGACGCTCACTTCATCGCCCTGCCGACATTGAACGACGCCTTCTCGCAGTTGGAGCGATCGAACTACTCAAAAGCAGAGGTGGATGAATTAAAGGGCTGGTGTAAAGACCTGACCCCGGAACAACAACGGGAAGTGCTCTACCAATTGCAGCGCACCGAAGCGATCAACAAGCCGAATATCGCGCTGAATCCGACCCAGGTTACCCCCTTGACCAAACCGGCTGATTTCGCAACCTGGCCGGCCGAGCAGCAAAACAAGTTCTATGCACAGCAGGCCAAAAGCAGTGTGAACCGCAGCATGAAGGCCACAGGCTTGGGGCCCGGTAATAAAGTGTTCTCCAAGGCGGATCTCAAACGTTCGGAAGCGGCAAACATGACACTCACCTGGTTGCGCAAAACCGCACAGAACCCTGCACAGGGTTATTCGAACCTTATTTTGAAGGCGGGCGCCGGCAACTGTGGAGAAATGGCATTGGTGTCAAAAGACATCATTACCAAAAGCGGTGGTCGTGCTTACGAGTGGCATGCGTCCCAGGAACATGTGTTCACGGTAATCGGTGGCCCCACCGAGCTTCCTGCGGGAACAGTCGATTTCTCGGATGCGGCCTGGAAGGATGCCTGGATTGTCGATCCTTGGGCCGATATCGCCTGTCCCGCCCGCGAATACACACGCAAGATCGACGAGGTGATGACCCAATGGGCGCGTGACAAAGTCAAGATTAGAACGGGCCAAAACCAGTTCATAAGCCCACGCGACCAAAACTGGCTGGACGCGCTCGTCTCAAAACCCAAGACGCCCTACTCTCACGGGTATAACCGCAAAGCGGCCCCTTAACACCTTTGTCGCTAAGCAGTCAGGACGTATTCCCCTTCGCCGTTTGATCAGGCAACACGAATATTCGCAGTAGCCACAGCGCCGGCTGCTGCGGGTATCACCACTGCGGGCTTTTTACAGTGCAAAAAAGTATCAGTCCCAGTGCGCCCAAGGATTTGTCACACGCCCATTTCAAGGCTGTAATCAACGCACACTCTTCCTGAGACCTTGTAGGAAGACACAACAACAATAACTGTCCTTCTGTAGCCCCTGGGCGCGGAAATGGAGTGCGCGATGAAGTTCACAGCAAAAGCACTGCTTGTCTCCACCTGCATGACTACCTGCATGACCCTCAGCGCCGTCAGCTTTGGCGCGCAAACCCTGACCATTGCCACCGTCAACAACAGCGACATGATCCGCATGCAAAAGCTCTCGAAAACCTTCGAGACCGAGCACCCGGACATCAAGCTGAACTGGGTGGTGCTTGAAGAAAACGTGCTGCGCCAACGCCTGACCACCGACATCGCCACCCAGGGCGGCCAGTTCGACGTGTTGACCATCGGCATGTACGAAGCTGCACTGTGGGGCGCCAAGGGTTGGCTGGAGCCGATGAAAGACCTGCCGGCGTCCTACGACCTCGACGACGTGTTCCCCTCGGTGCGTGACGGCTTGTCGGTCAAAGGCTCGTTGTACGCCCTGCCGTTCTACGCCGAAAGCTCGATCACCTACTACCGCACCGACCTGTTCAAGAACGCCGGGCTGAGCATGCCCGAGCACCCGACCTGGAGCCAGATCGGCGAATTCGCCGCCAAACTCACCGACAAGAGCAAAGAGCAGTACGGCCTGTGCCTGCGTGGCAAAGCCGGTTGGGGCGAAAACATGGCGCTGATCACCACCCTGGCCAACGGCTACGGCGCGCGCTGGTTCGATGAGAAGTGGCAGCCTGAATTCAACGGCCCGGAATGGAAGGACGCGTTGAACTTCTACGTCGACAACATGAAAAAATCCGGCCCGCCGGGTGCTTCCAGCAACGGTTTCAACGAAAACCTGGCGCTGTTCAACAGCGGCAAGTGCGCCATCTGGGTCGACGCCAGCGTGGCCGGTTCGTTCGTCACCGACAAGTCTCAGAGCAAGGTCGCTGACAACGTCGGTTTCACCTTCGCGCCGCACGAGAAGACCGACAAGGGCACCTCGTGGCTGTACTCCTGGAGCCTGGCGATCCCGACCAGTTCCAAAGCCAAGGACGCCGCCAAGCTGTTCACCACCTGGGCAACGTCCAAGGAATACGGCGAGCTGGTTGCCAAGACCGATGGCATTGCCAATGTGCCGCCTGGCACGCGCAAATCGACCTACAGCGACGAGTACCTCAAAGCCGCGCCGTTTGCCAAGGTGACCCTCGAATCGCTGAAAGTCGCCGACCCGACCAAACCGACCCTCAAGCCGGTGCCGTATATCGGTATCCAGTTGGTGACCATTCCTGAATTCCAGGCGATTGGTACCCAGGTCGGCAAGTTCTTCTCGGGTGCGTTGACCGGTCAGCAAACGGTGGACCAAGCCTTGACCGCAGCGCAGACCACCACCGAGCGTGAGATGAAGCGGGCCGGTTATCCCAAATAACTCAGCATCACCGCGATAAATGCTTTGTGTGGGAGCTGGCTTGCCTGCGATGCGGGCGACTCGGTCTGTCAGCCAGACCGATGTGATGCCATCGCAGGCAAGCCAGCTCCCACATTGAGCGCGCTCCGATTCTGGTTTTGCATGCACCCGACTGGTCTTGATCCTAATGAATACAACACCCAAAAACCGCCTGGCCAACCCCGGCTGGTTCCTCGTCAGCCCCTCGGTGGCCATGCTGCTGCTGTGGATGATCGTGCCGCTGGGCATGACCCTGTACTTTTCGCTGATCCGCTACAACCTGCTCTACCCTGGCGAAAACCAATTCGTGGGGCTGGAGAACTTCACCTACTTCATCACCGACTCGGGCTTCCTGCCCGGCGCCACCAACACCCTGTTACTGGTCGGCAGCGTGCTGCTGATCAGCGTGGTGTTCGGCGTGTTGATCAGCGCGTTGCTGGAGGCCAGTGAGTTCTTTGGCCGCGGCATTGTGCGGGTGATGCTGATTTCGCCGTTCTTCATCATGCCCACCGTCGGTGCGCTGATCTGGAAGAACCTGATTTTCCACCCGGTATCGGGGATTCTCGCCGCCGTGTGGAAGCTGTTCGGCGCCGAGCCGGTGGACTGGCTGGCGCACTACCCGTTGCTGTCGATCATCATCATTGTGTCGTGGCAGTGGCTGCCCTTCGCCATCCTGCTGCTGATGACCGCCATGCAGTCCCTCGACCAGGAACAAAAAGAAGCCGCACGCCTGGACGGTGCCGGCGCCATCGCGATCTTCTGGCACCTGACCCTGCCGCACCTGGCGCGCCCGATTGCCGTGGTGGTGATGATCGAAACGATCTTTTTGCTCTCGGTATTCGCCGAAATCTTCACCACCACCAACGGTGGCCCCGGCTACGCCTCGACCAACCTCGCCTACCTGATCTACAACCAGGCGCTGGTGCAGTTCGACGTGGGCATGGCCTCGGCCGGCGGCTTGATTGCCGTGGTCATCGCCAATATCGCGGCGATCATCCTGGTGCGGATGATCGGCAAAAACCTGACTGACAAGCCTTGAGGGCCGCGCCATGACGCTTCAACAATCCCGCCGCCTGCAAAGCCTGTTGCTCGGCACGTTGGCCTGGGCCATCGCGATCCTGATTTTCTTCCCGATCTTCTGGATGGTGCTGACCAGCTTCAAGACCGAAATCGACGCGTTCGCCACACCGCCGCAGTTCATCTTCACGCCGACGCTGGAGAACTACCTGCACATCAACGAGCGCAGCAACTACTTCGCCTACGCCTGGAACTCGGTGGTGATCTCGTTCAGCGCCACCGCCCTGTGCCTGCTGATCTCGGTGCCGGCCGCCTACTCCATGGCGTTCTATGAAACCAAACGCACCAAGGGCACCTTGCTGTGGATGCTGTCGACCAAAATGCTGCCGCCCGTGGGCGTGCTGATGCCGATCTACCTGTTGGCCAAGAGCCTTGGCCTGCTGGATACGCGCATTGCGCTGATCATCATCTACACCCTGATCAACCTGCCGATTGTGGTGTGGATGGTGTACACCTACTTCAAGGACATCCCCAAGGACATCCTCGAAGCCGCACGCCTGGACGGCGCCACCCTGTGGCAGGAAATGGTCCGTGTGCTGCTGCCGATCGCCAAGGGCGGCCTGGCCTCCACCGTGCTGCTGTCGCTGATCCTGTGCTGGAACGAGGCGTTCTGGTCGCTGAACCTGACCTCCTCGAATGCCGCGCCGCTGACCGCGCTGATCGCCTCTTACTCCAGCCCCGAAGGCTTGTTCTGGGCCAAATTGTCCGCCGTTTCGACCCTCGCCTGTGCGCCGATCCTGATCTTTGGCTGGATCAGCCAGAAACAGCTGGTGCGTGGCCTGTCCTTCGGCGCAGTTAAATAATAATTCCAAGCGGAGGCCCATCATGGCCAACCTGAAAATCAAGAATTTGCAAAAAGGCTTCGAAGGTTTCTCGATCATCAAGGGCATTGACCTGGAAGTGAACGACAAGGAGTTCGTGGTGTTCGTCGGCCCATCGGGCTGCGGTAAATCCACCCTGCTGCGTTTGATCGCAGGCCTTGAGGAAGTCACCGAAGGCACCATCGAGCTGGATGGCCGCGATATCACCGAAGTCACCCCGGCCAAACGCGATTTGGCCATGGTGTTCCAGACCTACGCGCTGTACCCGCACATGAGCGTGCGCAAGAACATGTCGTTTGCCCTGGACCTGGCCGGCGTCGACAAGAAGCTGGTGGAGAGCAAAGTCAGCGAGGCGGCGCGCATTCTCGAACTCGGCCCGTTGCTGGAGCGCAAGCCCAAGCAGCTGTCTGGCGGCCAGCGTCAGCGCGTGGCAATCGGCCGTGCAATCGTGCGTAACCCGAAGATTTTCCTGTTCGACGAACCGCTGTCCAACCTCGACGCCGCCCTGCGCGTGCAGATGCGTCTGGAACTCTCGCGCCTGCATAAAGAACTGCAAGCCACCATGATTTACGTGACCCACGACCAGGTCGAGGCCATGACCCTGGCCGACAAGGTGGTGGTCCTCAACAGTGGCCGCGTTGAGCAGGTCGGCTCGCCGCTGGAGCTGTACCACCAGCCGGCCAACCTGTTTGTGGCGGGCTTTCTGGGGACGCCAAAAATGGGTTTCCTCAAGGGCAAGGTGACCCGTGTCGAGGGTCAAAGCTGCGACGTGCAACTGGACGCCGGCCTGCTGATCAGCCTGCCAATGAGCGGCGCCAGCCTGAGTGTGGGCAGCGCCGTGACCCTGGGCATTCGCCCCGAGCACCTGGAAATTGCCTCGCCCGGCCAAACCACCCTGACCGTCACCGCCGACGTCGGCGAGCGCCTGGGCAGCGACACTTTCTGCCACGTCATCACCGCCAGCGGCGAGCCGCTGACCATGCGGATTCGTGGCGACATGGCCAGCCAATACGGCGAAACACTGCAGCTGCACCTGGACCCGGCGCACTGCCATCTGTTCGACACCGATGGCGTGGCCGTGGCTCGTCCACTGCGCGCTGCCGCCTGATTTCGCGAGACTTGTGATGAAACTGAATAAACAGAACCTCACCCAATTGGCGCCGCAGGTGAAAATCCCGGCCTACCCGATTGCGAGCACCACCCAGGGCATCGCGCATATCGGCGTCGGCGGTTTCCACCGCGCGCACCAGGCGTATTACACCGATGCGCTGATGAATACCGGCACTGGCCTGGACTGGAGCATCTGCGGCGTCGGCCTGCGCAGCGAGGACCGCAAGGCACGCGACGACCTGGCCGGCCAGGATTACCTGTTCACTCTGTATGAACTGGGCGACACCGACGACACCGAAGTGCGCGTAATCGGCGCCATCAGCGACATGCTGCTGGCCGAAGACGGCGCCCAGGCGCTGATCGACAAGCTGGCCAGCCCTGAGATTCGGATTGTCTCGCTGACTATCACCGAAGGCGGCTACTGCATCGATGACAGTAACGGCGAGTTCATGGCGCACCTGCCACAGATCCAGCACGACCTGGCGCATCCCAATGCACCGAAAACCGTGTTCGGGTTTATCTGCGCCGCACTGACCCAACGCCGCGCCGCCGGCACCCCGGCGTTTACCGTGATGTCCTGCGATAACCTGCCACACAACGGCGCCGTCACGCGCAAAGCCTTGCTGGCGTTTGCCGCCCTGCACAACGCCGAGCTGCATGACTGGATCAAGGCCAACGTGAGCTTCCCGAATGCCATGGTCGACCGCATCACGCCGATGACCAGCACTGCCCACCGCCTGCAACTGCACGACGAACACGGCATCGACGACGCCTGGCCAGTGGTGTGCGAGCCATTTGTGCAATGGGTGCTGGAAGACAAATTCGTTAACGGCCGCCCGGCATGGGAAACCGTCGGGGTGCAGTTCACCGATGACGTCACGCCTTATGAAGAGATGAAGATCGGCCTGCTCAACGGCAGCCACCTGGCCCTCACCTACCTGGGTTTTCTCAAGGGTTATCGGTTTGTGCACGACACCATGAATGACCCGGTGTTCGTCGCCTACATGCGCGCCTACATGGACCTGGATGTGACGCCAAACCTGGCGCCGGTGCCGGGCATTGATTTGACCCACTACAAGCAGACGCTGGTGGATCGTTTTTCCAACCAGGCGATTGCTGACCAGTTGGAGCGTGTGTGTTCCGATGGTTCGTCGAAGTTTCCCAAGTTCACCGTACCGACCATCAATCGCTTGATTGCCGATGGGCGTGAAACCGAGCGCGCGGCGTTGGTAGTCGCCGCCTGGGCGCTGTACCTCAAAGGCGTTGATGAAAACGGCGTGAGTTACAAGATCCCTGACCCGCGTGCCGAGTTCTGCCAGGGACTGGTGAGTGACGATGCGCTGATCAGCCAGCGCCTGCTGGGTGTGGAAGAGATTTTTGGCAAGGCTATTCCCAACTCGGCTGAGTTTGTGGCAGCGTTTGAGCGTTGCTTTGTCAGCTTGCGCGACCACGGTGTCACCGCAACCCTGCAGCAACTGCTGAAGAAACTCGATTAAACATGTGGGAACTGGCTCCCACACAGACCAGTTCCCACATTTGACCGGGTTATCAATCCAAGAATAATACTGCTGAGCAATCCACCATGACCCAGCAAAACCTGTACCTCGGCATCGATTGCGGCACCCAGGGCACCAAAGCCATCGTCCTTGACGCGTCCAGCGGCAAGGTCCTGGGCCTGGGCGCCGCCGCGCATACGTTGATCAGCGGCGCCAATGGCCGCCGCGAACAGCACACTCAGGAATGGCTGGACGCCTTTACCGAAGCCACCCACCGCGCCCTGCAACAGGCCGGTGTCGATGGCCAGGACATCCTCGGCATCGGCGTCTCCGGCCAGCAGCACGGCCTGGTGCTGCTGGACGAGCACGGTGAAGTGCTGCGCCCGGCCAAACTCTGGTGCGACACCGAAACGGCGCCGGAGAACGACCGCTTGCTGGCCTACCTGGGCGGCGAAAGCGGCTCGCTGGAACGTCTTGGCGTGGCCATTGCGCCGGGCTATACCGTGTCGAAACTGCTGTGGACCCGCGAACAACACCCGGACGTGTTCGCGCGCACCGCCCATATCCTGCTGCCCCACGATTACCTCAACTACTGGCTCACCGGCCGCGCCGTGGCGGAATACGGCGATGCGTCGGGCACCGGCTACTTCAACGTGCGCAGCCGCGATTGGGACGTAGAGCTACTGAAACACATCGACCCGAGCGGGCGCCTGGAAAAAGCCCTGCCCGCGTTGATTACTGCAGATCAAACGGTCGGCACGATCCTGCCGGCAATCGCCGAACGCTTAGGCATCAACCCGAATGCCAAGGTGTCCAGCGGCGGCGGCGACAACATGATGGGTGCCATCGGCACCGGCAATATCGCCCCCGGCGTGATTACCATGAGCCTGGGTTCGTCGGGCACCGTTTACGCCTTTGCCGATCAGCCGAATGTGAGCCCGCAAGCGTCGGTCGCGACCTTCTGCTCATCCAGCGGCGGTTGGTTGCCATTGATCTGCACCATGAACCTGACCAACGCCACCGGGGTGATTCGCGAGCTGTTCGAGCTTGACCTTGCGGCCTTCAACAGCCTGGTTGAGCAAGCGCCGATTGGTGCCGACGGCGTGAGCATGCTGCCGTTCCTCAACGGCGAACGCGTGCCCGCCCTGCCCCACGCCACCGGCAGCGTGCACGGGCTGAGCATGACCAACCTGACCCGCGCCAACCTGTGTCGCGCGGTGGTCGAGGGCACCACCTTCGGCCTGCGCTACGGCCTCGACCTGCTGCGCCAGACCGGCCTGCAAAGCCACAGCATCCGCCTGATCGGCGGCGGCTCGAAAAGCCCGGTGTGGCGGCAGATGGTTGCCGATATCATGAACACCGAAGTGGTGTGTACCGAACAAAGCGAAGCCGCCGCCCTGGGCGCGGCGATCCAGGCGGCCTGGAGCCAGTCCGGCGACACCCTGGCCAGCCTGTGCGACAAATGTGTCAGTGTCGACCCGAGCAGCCGCACGCTGCCGGTGGCGACCAATGTCAGTGCCTATCAACAGGCTTACGAGCGCTACCAGCAGCTCGTGGCAACCCTTTAAGAGCGAACGACTATGTATCTGGTGTGTGGCGAAGCGCTGTTTGATTTTTTCAGCGAGGAAGAGGCCAGCGGACAGGCTTCCAGGGTCAATTACAAGGCCATTGCCGGTGGTTCGCCGTTCAACGTGGCCGTGGGTTTGCGCCGCCTGGGCATTGAGTCCGCGCTGTTGGGTGGCGTGTCCAACGACTTCCTTGGCCAGCGCTTGCTGCAAGTGCTCAAAGACGAAGGCGTCAGCCAGCAGTTTCTGCTTGAGTTTGCCGCGCCCACCACCCTGGCAATGGTTGCCGTGGGCGCCAACGGCTCACCGCAGTACAGCTTTCGCGGCGAAGGCTGCGCTGATCGGCAATTGACCCTTGAGCATCTGCCGACCTTGGGCGATGAGATTCGTGGCCTGCATATCGGCTCGTTTTCGCTGGTGGTACAGCCGATTGGCGACACCCTGCTGAGCCTGGTCAAGCGCGAAAGCGGCAAACGCCTGATCAGCCTGGACCCCAATGTGCGGCTCAACCCGCAGCCGGATATCCAGCTGTGGCGTGAGCGCGTGGCCGAACTGGTCAAACATGCCGACCTGATCAAGGTCAGCGACGAAGACCTGCACCTGCTCTACCCCGACCAGTCGCCCGAGAGCGTGCTGCAAGGCTGGTTGCAACACCGTTGCCAGTTGGTATTCCTCACCCGTGGCGGTGATGGCGCGACCGTATTCAGCCGCCAGCACGGCAACTGGTCGCAACCTGCGGTCAAGGTGGTGATGGCCGATACGGTGGGCGCCGGCGACACCTTCCAGGCCGCGTTGATTGCCTGGCTGACCGAGCAGCAGCTGGACTCGATTGACGGCCTGCAACAGCTGACGCGCGCGCAGATCGACAGCATGCTCGGCTTCGCCATCCGCGCCGCCGCGCTGACCTGCAGCAAAACCGGGCCGGACCTGCCGTATCGCCAGCAGGTGGGCTGAAGCCTGGGTTTCATGAAGGTTTTGTCAGCCAAGGCAAAATTAATCGATGGTTAATCCCGCAAGCCGAGAGTGAAATTGAACTCACTTGCGGAGCACCTTCATGAAACTGCGTACCTTGTTATTCACCGCCACCCTGGCCCTTGCAGCCGTATCGGGCATGGCTCAGGCCGACACCGCCGCCAAGCCCGTGCCTTATCAATACGGCACGCCCTTGAACATCGACAAAGTGATCGCCATGCACGAGGAAGACACCGACGCGTGCAAGGTGATCAATGCCGATATCAAATTCGTGGACAAAGCCGGCAAAATCGAAGACGTGGGCTATCGGAAAATGTCCGAAGCCTGTGATTTCCAGAACTGATGCACACCGTATTGGGCCTGGCGATTACCAGGCCCACAGGTCGTCGGTGAATCACTCCCAAACACCTTGCTGTCTAGTAGACGCGCCCCGCCACTCTTTGCTGAGCAGGCGCCTGGGTGTGCTTGAGGTCTTCGCGCAACCCGCTGATCAGGTTGCAAATGGCTCGACTGCTGTCGAGTTTTTCCGCGTTGATACCTTTGACTTCCAAATCTACCCGGTCACGGTCGCGGTCGTCATAGACCTTGATCGTCAACGAGGCGTCTTCGGCTTTGGTGCATTCACACCGCTTGGGCAGGAAACTTCCTTCAATAATGCTGCGTAGTTCCAGTTCCGAAAGCATGGCCAACCTCTCCTTTCTTGAGACTGCCAACAGATTTTTTTGTGTGTCCGGCAGGCGCAGGCCCGCCACGTCTTGCCGACCTTGGCAGACGCTTACAGTCAATAAGCCTACTCGGCAAAATCCGGTCTTGTTGTAACTTTTCCTCATAAGCGCAGCGACCCGTTATATAAGCCGGTTTGTGTAACCAGCATCGTCGTCGAACCGCGCCGATTAAACGTTTATGCACTAAATGACACCTTGGGCCGCGACTCTCTCTGCAACATGTCGCAAACTATCAAAGTTGATATTGGCCCCTGAATTCACCGCCACCAGGGTCTGCCCGCGCACGCCGTTTTGGCTGACGTACTAGCGAATGCCCGCCACCGCCAGTGCGCCGGAAGGCTCGGTGATGGAGCGTGTATCGTCGTAGATCAGCTTTATGGCGCTGCACAATTCGTCATTGCTGACGGTGATCACTTCATCGACCCAATCGCGGCAGATCTCAAAGCCATAGGCGCCGATCTGCGCCACGGCAGTGCCATCGGCAAACCCGTCGACACTGGGCAGCACCACTCTTTCACCGGCGCGCAGGGCCGCCAGCAGGCAACTCGAGCCCTCGGGTTCGACCCCGACGATGCGCACCTCGGGCCGCAGGTATTTGACATAGGCGGCAATTCCGGCGATCAGGCCGCCGCCGCCCACCGGTACGAAGATCGCGTGCAGCGGGCCTTGCTGCTGACGCAGTATTTCCATGGCCACCGTGCCCTGGCCGGCGATCACATCGGGGTCATCGAACGGCGAAACAAAGGTGCAACCCGTTGCCTCGGCCAATTGCAGCGCGTGGGCCAGGGCAAACGGAAAGCTCTCGCCATGCAGCACCGCCTCGGCGCCCCGGGAACGCACGCCCAGCACCTTCAATTCCGGCGTGCTGCACGGCATGACGATGCTGGCCTTGATCCCCAGCTCCCGCGCCGCCAGCGCCACGCCCTGCGCATGGTTACCCGCCGAGGCGGTCACCACGCCACAGGCTTTCTGCTTATCGCCGAGTTGCACCAGTTTGTTGTAGGCGCCACGGATCTTGAAGGAAAACGTCGGCTGCAAATCTTCCCGCTTGAGCAGCACCTGGTTGCCCAGCAGCGCCGACAGCGCAGGCGCCGGCTGCAAGGGCGTGCGCACTGCCACGTCGTAAACCGGGGCGGCGAGGATCTTTTTCACGTAGTGCTCAAGCAGCCCGGTATTGGCGGTTTGCGCGGCGCGGTGGGTACTCATGGGCGTCTCCTGGTGTGGGTGTGCTGCCCAGGAGTCGGAAAAACAAAACCCGCCTCCAGGGCGGGTTTGGGTGCAGCCGTGTGCTATCCCGCCAAATGAGGAATGGCGGTAATAATAATGCTCGGCTGGCGGCGCAAGGCTGGAAATGTCATGCAACGAAATTAACCGCCGGTGGTTGGGCAAGTCAATGGCCCGTCGCCATTTAGCCGGTTGGGGTTTACGAGCGATATACGAAACGTATACGCTTTGTATATCCATCCAACACAGTGAACCCCATGGGCATCGTCAAGATCACCGACCAATTGCACGAACAGCTACGCCTGGCCAGCGCCGCCATGGACCGCTCCATCAATGCCCAGGCCGAGTTCTGGATCAAGATCGGCCTGCTGGCCGAACTCAACCCGCACCTGCCCTACAACGAGCTGATCAACAAGCTGTTGCTGGACAAACCCGACCTGATCCGAGGGCGCGGCTAATGATCAAGACTCCCGCACAACTGGCGGTGATGCGCGAATCCGGGCGCCTGCTGGCCCAGGTATTCAGCATGCTCGACGGTTTTGTCGCTGCCGGGCGCTCGACCCTGGAGCTGGACAGCGCCGTCGAGGCCTTCATCCGCAACGACCTCAAAGCCCGCCCGGCGAGCCTTGGGCAGTACGACTACCCCTTTTGCATCAACACCTCGATCAACGAAGTGGTGTGCCATGGCATGCCCAGCGCCAAGGAGGTGTTGAAAGACGGCGACATCATCAACATTGACATCACCCTGGAAAAAGGCGGTTTTATCGCTGACTCCAGCAAGATGTACATGATCGGCAACGTGGCGCCCAAGGCCCGGCGCCTGGTAGAACAGACCTTCGAAGCCATGTGGGCCGGCATTCGCCAGGTTCGCCCCGGCGCCCGCCTGGGCGATATCGGCCATGCGATCCAGAGCCATGCGCAAGCCAACGGCTACAGCGTCGTGCGTGAGTATTGCGGCCACGGCATCGGCCGGCAGATGCACGAGGAACCCCAAGTGCTGCACTTCGGCCGCCCCGGCACCGGGCTGGAACTGCGCGAAGGCATGGTGTTTACCATTGAGCCGATGCTCAACCAGGGCAGCGCCAAGGTGCGCGACCTCAAGGACGGCTGGACGGTGGTGACCAGGGACAACAGCCTGTCGGCGCAGTGGGAACACACCGTGGCGGTGACGGCGGACGGCTTTGAAGTGCTGACACTGCAACCGCACACCGACGCATAACCTGTGGGCGCTGGCTTGCCTGCGATAGCATCGACTGTGTGTCACTGACACACCGCTTGCACAGGAGCGCTGTTGTGGCGAGCGGGCTTGCCCCGCGTTGGGCTGCGCAGCAGCCCCAAAACAGGCGCTGAGTTCTTTCAGGAAAAATCCCTGTGCCTTTACTGGGGCTGCTTCGCAGCCCAACGCGGGGCAAGCCCGCTCGCCACGGAGGAATTTGGCCACCTTACCTGTCAGCTCCCACAAGCTACAGTGGGTTCACGCGCGACTGGCGCCGCCTGCGATGCGCTTGAGCCCGAACACCATCAACCCCGCCCCCACCCCCATTGCCACCATCAACAACGGGTACGACACCCACCACGGCGTGCCCGCCGTCATCATGCTGAACTCCGACATCCCGCCCACGCTGGCAATCAGGTTGAGCGGCAGAAACACCACGTTGATCAACGTCAGCTTGCGCAACAGGTTGTTCATGCTGTTATTCATCAGGTTGCCGCGAGCATCGATCAGCCCGGAAAACACGTTGGAGTAGATCTCCGCCTGCTTGTAGCACTGGTGGTTCTCAATGATCAGGTCATCGATCAAGCCCAGCACTTCGGCGCTGAAATGCTCCTTTTCCGCGTGGTTGCGCAACCGCGACAACACCGCGCCATTGCTGTGCAGCGCGTTGATGTAATAGATCAAACTCTCACTGAGGTTGAACATCTGCATCAGGTGCTGGTTGCTCATCGACGCGTTGAACTGTTGCTGCAACTCGCGCGCCACCAGCTTGATGACCTTGAGGTGGCCCAGGTAGTGGTGAATGTTGTTAAGCAGCAGATCAAGCAACACATCCAGTGGCGTATGCAACGGCCGGCGTGCGCCGAGCCCGGACAACGGGGTGTCATCCGTGGCGATCACCAGCAGGCAGCCAGGCGAAAACAACAACCCGCAGGAGGCCACTTCGAACATCAGGCTGCCGCCGCCCGAGTAATTCTCCGGGCGTTTCCAGATAAGGAACAGGTTATCGGGGTGAAACTCGATGCGTGAGACTTCATCCGGGTCCAGCGCCGAGGCCAGGGCGTGCTCGTCGAGCTTGTGCTGCTCGCGCAGCCACTCGCGTTCGGCCGCGTCCGGGTTGTTGAACAGCATGATTGCAGCGTCGTCCTTGCCCGCCTTGCACAGTTTTCCGTCGGCCAGTTCAAAACGCTGGATCATCGCGCGTCACCAGCCCTGGCCCTGGCGTTTCAACTCCAGGCGCCGTACAAACTCCTCCAGCACCAGCGCATACAGGTCGTCTTGCAGATAGGCATCTTCGATACCGGCGTCCATGTTCGGGTTGTCGTTGACCTCGATCACCACCACTTTGTCGCCGGACTGTTTGAGGTCGACGCCATAAAGGCCGTCGCCGATCAGGTTGGCGGTTTTCACCGCCAGCTCCACCACCGCCTTGGGCGCTTCGTGGACCGCCAGGGTGCGGCATTCGCCGTTGATGTCCTGGCCGATGGCCTTGTGGTTATAAATCTGCCAATGGCCCTTGGACATGAAGTACTGACAGGCAAAGATCGGCTTGCGGTTTAGCACGCCAATGCGCCAGTCGTACTCGGTGTAGAAAAACTCCTGGGCCAGCAACAGCACCGAATGTTCGAACAACTCGGCGGTGGCCTTGAGCAGGGCTTCCTGGCTTTCCACCTTGATCACGCCGCGCGAGAAGCAGCCGTCGGGGATCTTCAACACCAACGGGAAGCCCAGGCGCTCGCCCACCCGTTCGAAGTCCTCCGGTCGCTCCTTGTAGAGAATCTCGGTGGCGGGCATGCCCAGTTGATGGCTGTTGAGCAGGTCAGTGAGGTAGACCTTGTTGGTACAGCGCAGGATCGATGCCGGGTCGTCCATGACCACCAGGCCTTCGCTTTCGGCTTTTTTGGCGAAGCGGTAGGTGTGGTTGTCGACACTGGTGGTCTCGCGGATCAGCAAGGCGTCGTACTCGGCCAGGCGTGAATAATCCTTGCGTTCGATCAGCTCCACATCGATGCCCAGGCCCTTGCCGACCCGCACAAAGTTGTCCAGAGCGCGGGCATTGGAAGGCGGCAGTTGTTCCTGCGGGTCGTGAAGAATCGCCAGGTCATACCGCGCCAAGCGGCGTGAGCGCGGCTGGCGCCAGATCTTGCGGCTGAAGTTGTCGAGGGCGTGGGCGAACTGGTCTTCCTGGTCATCGCGCAACTTGTGCAACACCCCGGACTTGACCCCGTCGATGTGCCAGCCATTGTGTTTGCGAAACTCAACTAACAAGATCGGGCACGGAAAGGTTTCAAATAACTGGCGGGCCAACTCTTGCAGTGGCTCTATATTGGTTCGACCAAAATAAAGTGTCAGGGTAAAACCTTCGGTATTGCTGTAAAGGTGATGACTCAGGGCTTTATCGAGGGTTTTATCCAGGTCGTCCAGTGACAAGCCATACAGCGACTTTTTAGTCAGCTCACTGATGGTGCGCACCGACGGAATCACCTTGTGCCCACGCGCTTCGGCCAGCAACGAGCAGTAGTAACCGTGCCCCAGGTACTTGTAGCTGCGGCACAGGTTGATGACCTGCACACGCTTGCCCGTCTCGCTTTCACGGGTTTGCTCAAGGTATTCCTGGGCCGTCACGATGTCTTCGCTGGGAAAGTAGGAGGCCCAATCTTCCTTGCGCTCGACAATGATCACCACTTGACTGGCCCCTTTGCTCGCGGCCGATAAATAACCGCTGGAAGTTATTGTCGCCGCGACGTTTTGCTCGGATACTTCACGCCAATGACCTTGTACCGCTGACATAATATTTGATCCGCTTTAGAGAACTCGACCTTTTCTATTAAGCACGATCTTTTAGAGAAGTCCCGTTTCGTTACGCAACTTTTACGGCGGTCATATGGCTCTTTCCTTTCGCGTTGCAATACCCGCTGATGTGCCCGAATTGGTCGCGCTGGAACAGCACTGTTTCACCACCGACCGGCTCTCGCCGCGCAGTTTCCAGTGGATGATCAGCCGTGCCCATGGCCAGTTACTGGTGGCGGAAAACGACGCGCAATTGCTCGGTTATGCACTGGTGTTGTTCCATCGCGGCACCTCGCTGGCGCGCCTGTACTCCATTGCCATCGCCGAACACGCGCGCGGCATGGGTGTGGGCAAGCAATTGCTGACGCGCATCGAGGCCTGCGCCCTGGAACATGATTGCGCCTACCTGCGCCTGGAAGTGCGCACCGACAACCCCGGTGCCCTGGCGCTGTACGAGCGCAATGGCTATCGCCGCTTTGCGCTGATCAATGACTATTACGAAGATCACACCGCCGCTATTCGCCTGGAAAAACGCATCCTCCAGCACCAGGTCGCACGCCCCCAGAGCGTGCCGTATTACCAGCAGACCACCGACTTCACCTGTGGCGCCGCGTGCCTGCTGATGGCCATGGGCGCGTTGCGGCCTGGGCGCGTGGCCGGGCGGCGCGAAGAACTGCAGATCTGGCGTGAAGCCACCACCGTGTTCATGACCGCAGGCCACGGCGGCTGCAGCCCGCAAGGCTTGGCGTTGGCGGCCTGGCGCCGGGGGTTTCGGGTGCGTATGCAGGTGAATGTGCGCGGGCCGTTGTTTCTCGATGGCGTGCGCGACCCGCACAAAAAGGACGTGATGCGCTTGGTGCACGAAGCGTTTGAAGAGGAATTGGCCGGCAGCGACGTCGAACAGATACTCGGCGGCGCCCTGGATTTACCCCAGGTATTGCAGGCCGGCGGGCAGCCGCTGGTGCTGATCAGCAGCTACCGCCTCACCCGTTCCAAATCGCCGCACTGGGTGATGGTCACCGACTGCGACGCAGAGTTCGTCTACCTGCACGACCCCGACGTGGATCACAGCCAGCATCGCCAACCCCTGGACTGCCAGCATCTGCCGGTCAGCCATGGGGAGTTCGAGCGCATGTGTCGTTTTGGCAGCAAACAATTGCGCGCCGCGGTGGTGCTGTTCAAGCCACCTGCTTGACCCCGGCCTTGGCTTCCAGCTCGCGCACCAGCGGCAGAACGCGCTTTCCGAAGTATTCGACTTCTTCCTGAAAATGCAGGAAGCCGGCCAGTATCAGGTCCACGCCCACAGCCTTGAGCGCAACAATGCGCTCGGCGATCTGCTGCGGCGTGCCAATCAGGTTGGTCTTGAAGCCGTCGTTGTATTGCACCAGGTCTTCAAAGCTGGACTTGGCCCAGTTGCCCTCGCCTTCCGGTGAGGCCTTGCCCGCCTGTTTGGCCGCATCGCCAAACGCATTCACCGCCTCGGGGTCGGCCTTGTCGATGATTTCGGCGAGCACGGCGCGGGCTTCCTCTTCGGTGTCGCGGGCGATCACAAAGGCGTTTACACCGACTTTCACCGAATGGTGATTAGCCGCGGCCTTTATGCGAATGTCGTCAACCTGGGCCTTGATGCCTTCGGGCGTGTTGCCGTTGGTGAAGTACCAGTCCGACACGCGTGCCGCCATGTCCCGCGCCGCCCGTGAACTGCCGCCCTGGAACACTTCCGGCTGGCCGAGTGGCTTGGGTTTGAGGCTGTAATTGTTGAAGCGGTAGAAGTCGCCCTTGAAAGTGAAATCGTCCTGGCTCCAGATGCCTTTGAGGGCGCGGATAAACTCCTCGGAGCGGCGATAACGCTCGTCGTGTTCCAGCCAGGGTTCGCCGATGGCCTGGAATTCGCCCTTGAACCAGCCACTGACGATATTCACCGCAATGCGCCCGTTGGTGAGCTGGTGGATGGTCGCCAGTTGTTTGGCTGCCAACGCCGGCTGCCAAGGGCCAGGCAGGATCGCCGCGATCACCTTGAGCGTGGTGGTCGCCGCCAGCAACGCATGGCTGAACGCGACGGACTCATGCTGGTTGTCGGCGCCGTAACCTGCGGTAAAGCGAATTTGCGTCAGGCCATATTCGAAGCCGGCCGCCTCGGCCAACTGCGCAAGCTTGCGGTTGTAGTCGATGCCCCAGTGCGTGCGCTGTTCGATCTTGCTGACCACCAGCCCACCGCTGACGTTGGGTACCCAATAGGCAAATTTCACGGCTTGCTGACTCATCTGGCAGTACCTCGCAGGAAAGGATGTAACCAGGCTTGAGCAGCAAGCGTGCCAGACAGCATCAAAGCACCACCCCATGGGCGTTGTGGCGCATATCACAGTAGTGGTTGCCAGGCTGGCGAATGTCGCGCAGGGCCTTGATTTGTCGATTTACTGTTGCTGGAGCAACAGTAGTTTGGCGCCAGCCCCAGCAAATACGGGCTGCGCCGCCCGGCACGGACTGTGCAATCCGCTAAGCATTGATCACTGCCCAGGAGCCGTACCCCATGACCGAGCAACATGTCATCAACCCGCTGTCCACCGGCGTCGATTACCCCACACTTGCCGCGCGCTTTCGGCCGATCTTCCAGCGCATCGCCGAAGGTGCCGTGGCGCGTGAACAGGCGCGCGCCCTGCCCTATGAGCCGATTGAGTGGCTCAAACACGCAGGGTTCGGCGCAGTGCGGGTGCCGGTGGAATACGGCGGCGGCGGCGCGTCCCTGCCGCAATTGTTTGAGCTGCTGATCGAACTGGCGGCGGCCGACTCCAATGTGCCCCAGGCGCTGCGCGGGCACTTCGCCTTTGCCGAGGACCGCCTGAACGCACCACCCGGCGCGGGTCGCGACCTGTGGTTCAAGCGGTTTGTCGACGGCGACATCGTCGGTTGCGCCTGGACCGAAATCGGTAACGTGGCGATCGGCGATGTGGTCACTCAGGTCAGCCCGGATGGCGACAACTGGAAGCTCAACGGCGAAAAGTTCTACAGCACCGGAAGCATTTTCTCCGACTGGATCGACGTGTACGCCCAGCGCAGCGACACCGGCGCCGACGTGATCGCCGCCACCCGCACGCGCCAGCCTGGCGTGGTGCAACGTGATGACTGGGACGGGTTCGGCCAGCGCACCACGGGCAGCGGCACCACGCGGTTTACCGATGCGGAGGTTGAGGCCGACAACGTGATCGACTTTGCTACCCGCTTCAAATACCAGACTGCGTTTTACCAATTGGTGCTCCTGGCGAGCCTGGCCGGCATCGGCCGTGCGGCGCTCAACGACGTGGCGCAGCAGGTGCGCAATCGTAAACGCATCTACAGCCATGGCAATGCGGCGCATGTCAGCCAGGATGCGCAGGTTCAGCAAGTGGTGGGTGAAGTGGCCGCCCTGGTGTATGCCGCCGAGGCCAGTGCGTTGAAAGCTGCGGTGCCGGCGCAGCGGGCTTACCTGGCACGATTTGCCGGGGATGCGGTGGCTGAGCGTGAGGCGAACGTGGCTGCCGAAATTGAATCGGCGACGGCGCAGGTGGTGGTGTCGGAGCTGATTCAGCGGGCTACCAGTGAGCTGTTCAATGCGCTGGGGGCGTCGGATGTACGCCAGGGTAAAGCGCTGGATCGCCATTGGCGCAACGCGCGGACCGTGTCGTCGCATAATCCGGTGATCTACAAGGCGCGGATTGTCGGGGATTGGGTGATCAATGGAACCGAGCCGCCGTTTGTGTGGCAGATCGGGAATGGGCCTGGCAAAGCGTAATAGATCGTTCCCACGCTCTGCGTGGGCATGCATCCTGTGACGCTCCGCGTCACGGCTTCAAGAGCGGGACGCAGAGCGTCCGGGGTGGCATTCCCACGCAGAGCGTGGGAACGATCCTGTGTGCCGCTTAGAACGCGAGCTTATACCCAATGGTCATCAACATAACCGCCAGACATGGTCGCAACACGCCGTCCGGGACTTTGCCGGTCATGTGGCTGCCCAGGTAAATCCCCGGCAACGACCCCATCAGCAAAAAGCCCAACAGGTGCCAGTCCATATTGCCCATGCTGGCATGCCCCAGGCCCGCCACCAGGGTCAGCGGCACGGCGTGGGCGATCTCGGTGCCGACCAGACGCCGCGTGGCCAGGAACGGATACAAGATAAACAACGCCACAGTCCCGAGGGCACCCGCGCCGATAGAGGTCAACGCCACCATGGTGCCCAGGATCGCACCGGTGAGCACCGTGAGCGCGTTAAGATTACGCAGGCTCATGTGATAATCATCACCCGCATGCCGCTGGGCGAAAGCCAGCAGGCTTTTCTTGAACAGGATCGCCAGCGCCGTCAGCAGCAGCACAAAACCCAGCGCCTGCTTGATCACCGCATTCATCGCACTGGGGTCGGTGTGCAGGCTGGCCAAAAACCACAGCGTCAAGAGCACTGCCGGCACGCTGCCCAAGGTCAGCCAGCCGGTGATGGTCCAGTCGATGTTCCGGTTTTTGCTGTGCACCAGCACGCCACCGGATTTGGTGATAGCGGCGTACAACAAGTCAGTGCCCACGGCGGTGGCCGGGTTGATGCCGAACCACAACAGGATCGGCGTCATCAAAGAGCCCCCGCCGACCCCGGTCATGCCGACGATAAATCCAACGATCAGGCCAGCGACTACAAAACCAATATTGCCTACATCCATTACAACTACCCGCGGCCTTATAAAATTCTGGCCGCAGGATAGCGATTTTTCTTATAACGACTTATATCAATATGATCTGACTTTATGCTTTTTCTGTCAGACGATGGCAGACATACGCCTGGGTCTGATACGGAAACGCCACAGTGTCACGCCCACGCAGCGCCGGATGAGTGTCGATCAGCTGGCGCAATTGCTCGGTCACCGTGGCCTTTTGCGCGGCGGGCAGCGCCGCGATGAAGCTTACCGACAGGAAGCGATCCATGATCACTTCCCGAGGGCTGCCCACATGCTGATAGGCAAAACAGCTCATTTGCGGCGCGGAAAAATACTCACCGGTGAAGGCTTCGCGCCAACGCCCTGTATGAAAACGCGGCGTGTCGCCTTCATAGGGCGTAATGATTTCGGTGATGGCCGCAACCCAATCCACCGACTCATCGCGCACATTCCACACCAGCCCCAGGCGCCCATCGGGCTTGAGCACGCGGTGGATCTCGGCCAGTGCGGCCTCGGTGGAAAACCAGTGGAAAGCTTGCGCACACACCAGCGCATCGGCGCTGGCATCCGGCAACGGCATAGCTTCAGCGGTGCCGCTGAGCAGGCGCACATCCGGCAACAGTTTGCTCAGTTGCGCGCCCATGGCCTTGACCGGCTCGACTGCAATCAGGCTGGGCGCCAGGGTGCTGAGCAAACGGGTGAACTTGCCGGTGCCGGCGCCCAGGTCGATCACGGTCGACTGTGCATTGATCAGCAGCGTGTTGGTCAACCAGCCGGTGAGTTGGCGAGGATAATCCGGACGACCTTGGGCGTAGGTGGCGGCCTGGGTCGAAAAACCTTGTTGAGCAGACGTGTGAACACCAGTCATTGCGACGTTCTCCTCGGGGGCGGGCGCACAGTGTGCGCCCTCTGAGGTTTATTTTCTAACCCGTGCATCCAATCGTGCGTGTGGCGTGTAGTCCTTGCAGTCACCCCGCTGTTTTACTCAAATGGAGCACTACCCATGAACGCTAAAACCCTGTTCTGCCTCGCGGCCGCACTCACCGTCGCGCCTGCGGTTTTCGCCCAGACCGGTTTGCCGGACAGCATCAAGGTGCCGGACGGGCACAAGATTGCGATGGAAACCACCGGGGTCGGCGAAATCACCTACGAATGCCGCGACAAAGCCAACGCCGTCGGCCAGACCGAATGGTTCTTTGTCGGCCCCAAAGCCGTGTTGAATGACCGCAGCGGCAAGCCAGTGGGCAGCTACTTCGGCCCGCCTGCCACCTGGCAAGCCCAGGACGGCTCGAAAATCACCGGCACCCAGCTGGCCGTGGCGCCTTCGAGTGCAGGCAACCTGCCCTATCAACTGGTCAAGGCCAACCCGGCCGAAGGTAAAGGGGCCATGAGTGGCGTCAGTTACATCCAGCGGGTCGCGCTCAAAGGCGGCGTGGCGCCAAGCAGCGAATGCACGGCGGCGAACAAAGGCCAGCAGGCCGTGGTGAAGTACCAGGCCGACTACATCTTCTGGGCGGCCAACTGAGCAAACTCGACTACGCTGCCTGTGGCGAGTGCGCTCGCCACAGGACTCAGCCATTTTAAGGATGTCGTGTTTGTTTGATTATCAAGCCTGCCTGGCGGCATGTGCCCGTGGCGACCAGCGCGCCTTGCGCCAACTCTATGCCGAGGACAGCAGCCGTTTGCTCGGCGTGGCCTTGCGCATTGTGCGCGACAAAGCCCTGGCCGAAGATGTGGTGCACGACGCGTTTATCAAGGTCTGGCGCGGCGCCGGCAGTTTCGACCCAAGCCGTGGCTCGGCGCGGGGCTGGGTGTTCAGCATCACCCGGCACCTGGCACTCAATGCCGTGCGCAATCACGCCCGGGAGGTGGCATTGGGCGACGAACACGAGCAGCTCGCCGCCGCCCATGACAGCTTCGAATTCAGCGCCCGAGAAGGTCAGGTGTACCGCTGCCTGGAACAACTCGACCCAACCCGTCGCACGTGCATTCTTCACGCCTATGTCGACGGCTTTTCCCACAGCGAAATCGCCCGGAAACTGGACACGCCCCTGGGCACCGTCAAAGCCTGGATCAAACGGAGCCTCGTCGCGCTGCGCGAGTGCATGGCATGAGCAACCCACTGGATGAACTCGCCAGCGAATACGTGCTGGGCACCCTGCCCGCCGAGCAACGCGCCGAGGTCGAGCAACGCTTGAAACATGACAGCGAACTGCGTGCAGCGGTGGATGCCTGGGAGCAGCGCCTGCTGCCGCTGACCGCCTTGGCCGAACCCGTGCCGCCGTCCGCCCAGCTGTGGCGGCGCATCGAACGCAGCACGGCAGATCAGCCAGCCGGCGTGCCGTGGTGGAACCTGCTGGCGCTCTGGCGTGGGTTGGCCGGCGCAGGCTTGGTGACCACACTGGTGTTGGCCGCGCTGCTGCTGACCCGCCCGCCCGTAGCCGACCCGACATTTGTGGTGGTGTTGGTTGCGCCACAGAACCAGGCACCCGGCTGGGTGATCCAGGCCAGCCATGACCAGCAGATCCAACTGATTCCGTTGGGGGTGATGGAGGTGCCGAGCGACAAAGCCCTGCAATTCTGGACCAAGGGCGATGGCTGGCAGGCTCCGGTGTCATTGGGGCTGGTCAAGCCAGGGCAAACGCTCTCGGTGCCGCTGGACAAGCTGCCGCCACTCACGCCCAACCAACTGTTCGAGCTGACCCTGGAAGACCCTCGCGGCTCACCGACCGGCAAGCCGACCGGGCCGATCCAGGCCATTGGCCGCGCGGTCAAAGTGCTCTGATCAGCCTGCGCTGGGCAACCACACCCTGAACCGCGCCCCGCCCAGGGGCGAGGCCAGGGCCGTCAAGGTGCCGCCCTGGGCTTCCATGGCGCGCCGGCTGATCGCCAGGCCGAGGCCGAAGCCGCCGGTGGCGCGATCGCGGCTGCGGTCCAGGCGGTAAAAAGGTTCGAAGATGCGCTCACGCTGCTCCACCGGAATACCGATGCCGTCGTCGTCCACGCAGATTTCACAGCCGTCGGCGCAGACCTTGACCCCGACCTGGATGCGCCTGTCGCAATAGCGCGTGGCATTGCGCAACAGGTTCTGCAACGCCCGGGCAGTGAGGCGTGGGTCGAGGCTGAAACGCTCCACGGTGCAGTCGAGCGCGACGTCGATGACGATCTCGGGGTTTTCCAGTTCGTCATCGACGCTGCCCAGCACGCTGTCGATAAACTCATCGAGCACCACGTCGACCCGCTCCGGCAACTGCGCCGGGTTTTGCAGGCGGCTGTAGGAAAGCAATTCCAGCACCAGCTCGTCCAGCTCGCGAATATGCGCCACCAGGCTTTGCAGGCGCTCGCGGCTGGCCTGGGGCAAGTCTTCGGACAGTGCCAGGGCCAGGCCGAAGTCCAGGCGCGTCAGCGGCGTGCGCAGTTCATGGGACACGGCGTTGAGCAAGTCGCGCTGCTGGTTGAGCAGGCGTTCGATGTCGTCGGCCATGGTGTCGAACACCGACGCCAGGCTGCCGATATTGGAGCTGGCGGGGATCTGCGTGCGCTCACTGAGGTTGCCCCGGCCCAATTGCGCGGCGGTGCTTTTCAGGCGCTCCAGGTCACGCCAGTGCGGGCGCAGCCAGAACAGCAGGCAGGCGAGCAAGGCCGCGCCGATCAGTACGTTCATCGACCAGTACAGCAGGTTCATGTCCAACGGGTCCGGCGGGATGCTCAGTTTTACCGCAAACTGCTGGTTGATCGGCGAGCTGATGTCTTCCATCCAGCCCCACTCGCCCAGGCGGATCACCGGCTTGCCGTGCTCAAGCAGTTGCTCCTCCTCGGGCGTATAGCTGGCGTCCTGGCGCAGCAGCAACTTGACTTGCAGCGGTGCGAAATCCCGGTTCAGTTGCTCGGTCACATGGGACCAACGCTCCACCGGCGCGCGCAGATACTGCTTGACGATAAGCTTTTGCAGGCCACGGGTCTGTTCGACGTTGTAGTCCATGTAGCGGTGTTCAAACAGCTGAATCACCAACTTGGGTATCAGGAAGATCGCGGCACTGAAGGTAATGATGGTGACCAGGTAGAGGCGCAGCAGTACACGAAACATGGATCAGCATTCCCACTCGGAACGGCTGAACAGGTAGCCCTTGCCCCACACGGTCTTGATCTTGCGCGCTTCGCCTGCGTGGTCGTCGAACTTGCGCCGCAGCTTGGAAATGGCCACGTCCACCGAGCGGTCGGTGCCGTTGAACTCGATACCGCGCAGGCGTTGCAGGATCTGGTCGCGGCTGAGCACTTCACCGGCATGCCGAGCCAGTACCACCAGCAGGTTGTACTCACCGCTGGACAACTCCACCGCCTGCTCGCGCCAGGTCACGGTGCGTTCCGACAGGTCAATGCACAGGTTGCCCATGACGATCTGGTCATTGGCCACCTGCGGTTCGGACAAACTGCTGCGGCGCAGCAAGGTACGTACACGGGCGAGCAGCACACGTGGCTCGCAGGGCTTGGTCACATAGTCGTCGGCGCCCATTTCCAGGCCCAGCACCTGATCGTGGCTGTCATCGCGGGCGGTGAGCATCAGAATCGGCAGGCCCGCCGAGTCGGCACGCAGCAGGCGGCACACCTGCAAGCCATCGAGCCCCGGCAGCATCAGGTCGAGGATCACCAGGTCCGGCGGGTTAAGGCGGGCCCGTTCGCGCACATGGTCGCCACGGCTGAGCACGTTGACGTGGTAGCCATTGCGTTCCAGATAGCTGGCAATCAGCTCGGAGAGTGCGGCGTCGTCTTCCACCAGGAGGATGTTGGGCATGGTGTTTCCAAATAATACTGTTTGTTGGTGTGTTGCAGGATTGTGCAAGGATATACGCCCCCGTCGCGCAGCGCGCCGCACCTTACACTTCTTCACACACGGCCTACACAGCTTCACAGCACCAAGGCGCAGGTGTCTTTAGGATGCGCCAGTCAATATTGGGATATGAGCATGTCGAAGAATCTGTTTGCGCCGTTTTGCCTGCTGGCCCTGACGCTGGCCCTGAGCGGCTGTGGCCAGTCGGCCGAGGAAGCGCCGGAGACGCCACTGGCCAAAGTGCGCATCGAAACCCTGCAGAGCAAGCCTCTTTCCATCACCAGCGAATTGAGCGGGCGCATCGCCGCACCGCGCATTGCCGAAGTGCGCGCACGGGTCGCCGGCGTGGTGATGCAGCGGGTGTTCAAGGAAGGCCACGACGTCAAACAGGGCGATGTGCTGTTTCGCATCGACCCCGCGCCGTTCAAGGCCGACCTGGACAGCGCCCAGGCCAACCTGAGCAAGGCCGAGGCCAACGCGTTCCAGGCCCGCCTGCAAGAGCAGCGTTACAGCCAGTTGGTCGAAGGCAACGCCATCAGCGGCCAGGACTACGACAATGCCCGCGCCAACCTGCGCCAGACCAACGCCGAAGTCGCCGCCAACAAGGCCGCGGTCGAACGTGCCCGGTTGAACCTGGGCTACGCCACCGTCACCGCGCCGATTTCCGGGCGTATCGGGCGTGCGCTGGTGACCGAAGGTGCGCTGGTCGGCCAGAACGAGGCCACGCCGCTGGCAATTATCCAGCAACTGGACCCGATCCACGCCGACCTCACCCAGTCGACCCGCGAGCTCAATGACCTGCGCCGCGCCTTTCGCGCCGGCAGCTTGAAGCAGGTCGGCCAGGAGCAGGCCAAGGCCACGTTGATCCAGGACGACGGCAGCCTGTACCCGTTGCCGGGCAAGCTGCTGTTTGCCGAAATCAGCGTCGACCCGGGCACCGGGCAGATCATCCTGCGCAGCGAATTCCCCAACCCGGACCTCGACCTGTTGCCGGGCAGCTTTGTGCGTGTGCGCCTCGAACAGGCCGTGGACAAGCAAGGTCTCAGCGTGCCGCAACGCGCCATTACGCGTGACAGCGCCGGCATCCCGATGGTGCTGCTGTTGGACGCCGAGCAAACCGTCAGCCAGCAGCCGGTGGAACTGGGCGCGGTGATTGAGGACCGCTGGATCGTCAGCAGCGGCCTCAAGCCCGGTGACCGCATCGTCGTCGAAGGCCTGCAACACGCGCGCCCCGGTGAAAAAGTCGAAGTGGACGACAGCCCCGCCTCCGGCCAGCCAGTCAAGGAATAACCCGCCATGCCGCAGTTCTTTATCGACCGCCCGGTTTTTGCCTGGGTGGTGGCCCTGTTTATCCTGCTGGCCGGCGCGCTCGCCATCCCGCAGTTGCCGGTGGCCCAGTACCCCAACGTCGCGCCGCCCAAGGTGGAGATCTACGCGGTGTACCCCGGCGCCTCGGCCCAGACTCTGGATGAAAGCGTGGTCAGCCTGATCGAGCAGGAGCTTAACGGCGCCGATCACTTGCTGTACTTCGAATCCCAAAGCAGCCTGGGCTCGGCCACCATCACCGCGACCTTCCAGCCGGGCACCAACCCGGAAATGGCCCAGGTGGACGTGCAAAACCGCCTTAAAGCGGTAGAACCGCGCTTGCCACAAGCCGTGACCCAGCAAGGTTTGCAGGTGGAAAAAGTCTCCGCCGGCTTCCTGCTGCTGGTGACCCTGACCTCCAACGACGGCAAGCTCGACGACGTGGCGCTCAGCGATTACCTGGCGCGCAACGTGATGAACGAGCTCAAGCGCCTGGACGGCGTGGGCAAGGCCCAGCTGTACGGCGCCGAACGTGCCATGCGCATCTGGATCGACCCGCAGAAGCTGATCGGTTTCAACCTGACGCCGGCTGACGTGAATGCCGCGATCAGCGCGCAAAACGCCCAGGTTTCGGCCGGCAGCATTGGCGATTTGCCGGGCACCAAGACCCAGGAAATCACCGCCGCAATCCTGGTCAAGGGCCAGTTGTCGACCCCCGCAGAATTTGCCGACATCGTGCTCAAGGCCAACCCCGACGGCTCCACCGTGCGCATCGGCGATGTGGCGCGGGTGGAAGTCGGCAGCCAGGAATACCAGTTCTCCACGCGCCTGAACGGCAAGCCGTCGACCGCCGTCAGTGTGCAACTGTCGCCCGGCGCCAACGCCCTGAACACTGCCACCCTGGTGCGGGCGAAGATGGACGAGCTGTCGCGCTACTTCCCGGCCAACGTCGAGTACAAGATCCCTTACGACACGTCGCCGTTCGTCAAAGTCTCGATCACCAAGGTGGTCTACACCTTGCTGGAGGCGATGGCGCTGGTGTTTGCGGTGATGTTCCTGTTCCTGCAGAACGTGCGCTACACCTTGATCCCCACGCTGGTGGTGCCGATTGCACTGATGGGCACTTTCGCCACCATGCTGTTGCTGGGTTTCTCGATCAACGTGCTGACCATGTTCGGCATGGTGCTGGCGATCGGCATCCTGGTGGACGATGCGATTGTGGTGGTGGAAAACGTCGAGCGCATCATGGCCACCGAGGGCCTGTCGCCCAAGGACGCAACGAAAAAAGCCATGGGCCAGATCACCGGCGCCATCGTCGGTATCACGTTGGTGCTGGTGGCGGTGTTCCTGCCGATGGCGTTCATGCCGGGGTCGGTGGGTGTGATCTACCAGCAGTTCTCGCTGTCGATGGCCACCTCGATCCTGTTCTCGGCGTTCCTGGCCCTGACCTTGACGCCGGCGCTGTGCGCCACCTTGTTCAAGCCGATTGCCAAGGGCGAGCACCACGCCAAGGGCGGTTTCTTCGGCTGGTTCAACACGCGTTTTGAGCGCCTCACCGACCGCTATGAAGGCTGGGTGGCCTATGCCCTCAAGCGCAGCGGCCGCTACCTGCTGATTTATCTGGTGCTGCTGGTGGGCCTGGGGTGGATGTTCAGTCGCCTGCCCTCCTCGTTCCTGCCGGTAGAGGACCAGGGTTACACCATCACCGATATCCAGCTGCCACCGGGCGCGAGCAAGAACCGCACGGTGCAGGTGGCCGAGCAGATCGAGGCGCACAACGCCGGCGAGCCTGGGGTGGGCGATACCACCATGATCATGGGCTTCAGTTTCTCCGGCTCCGGGCAGAACGCGGCGCTGGCTTTTACCACGCTCAAGGATTGGTCGCAGCGCAGCAGCGACGATTCGGCCTCGGCAATTGCCGAGCGTGCCAACGAAGCGTTCAGCGAGCTTAAGGACGCGATTGCCTACGCGATCCTGCCGCCACCGGTGGACGGCCTGGGGACTTCCAGCGGCTTCGAGTTCCGCTTGCAGGACCGTGGCGGTGTCGGCCATGCCGCGCTGATGCAGGCGCGCACCGAGTTGTTGGCCGCCGCCGAAAAAAGCCCGATCCTGGCCAACGTGCGCGAAAGTGCCTTGGCCGAAGCACCGCAAGTGCAGTTGCAAGTGGACCGCAAGCAAGCCAACGCCTTGGGCGTGTCGTTTGCCGATGTGGGCAATGTGCTGTCCTCGGCCATCGGCTCGGCCTATGTCAACGACTTCCCCAACCAGGGCCGCATGCAGCGGGTGGTGGTGCAGGCTGAAGGCGACCAGCGCAGCCAGGTGGCCGACTTGATGAAGATCAACGTGCGCAATAACGCCGGCAAGATGGTGCCCTTGTCATCCTTTGTTGAGGCCAGCTGGACCCAAGGCCCGGCGCAGTTGACGCGTTACAACGGCTACCCGGCGATTTCCATCAGCGGCGAAGCGGCGCCGGGGCACAGCACCGGTGAGGCCATGGAAGAAATCCAGCGCCTGGTCAGCCAACTGCCGGCCGGCCTGGGCCAGGAATGGACCGGGTTGTCGTTGCAGGAACGCTTGTCCGGCTCCCAGGCGCCGCTGCTGTTGGGCCTGTCGTTGCTGATCGTGTTCCTGTGCCTGGCGGCGCTGTATGAAAGCTGGTCGATACCGACTTCGGTGTTGCTGGTGGTGCCGCTGGGTGTGCTTGGCGCCGTATTGGCGGTGGGCTTGCGTGGCATGCCCAATGATGTGTTCTTCAAGGTCGGCCTGATCACCATCATCGGTTTGTCGGCGAAGAACGCGATTCTGATTATCGAGTTTGCCAAGGACCTGGTTGACCAGGGTGAAGACTTGATCGACGCCACCCTGAAGGCCGCGCGGCTGAGGTTGCGGCCGATCATCATGACCTCGCTGGCGTTTATTCTCGGCGTGGTGCCATTGGCGATTGCCACCGGCGCCAGCTCGGCCAGCCAGCAGGCGATTGGTACAGGCGTGATCGGCGGGATGATCACCGCGACGCTGGCGGTGGTGTTTGTGCCGGTGTTTTTTGTGGTGGTGATGAAGCTGGTGCGCAGGCGCAGCAAGACGGATTAACCCGACCGAACTCGGTCAAAATGTGGGAGCGGGCTTGCTCGCGAAAGCGGTATATCAGGATCAGATGTTATGACTGACACACTGCAATCGCGGGCAAGTCGAAGCGTCGAACCGCCGCTCCCACAGGGGGGGCATCGTGCTGTTCATGATCAAGCCCCCCTGAATGCGCTATGGTGCTCACAACCTCCCCCTTGTTGTGAGCACCTATGGCCTTCCTCGCCCGCACCCACCCTCGCCTCTCATCCGCCGCCGTGCTTGGCCTTGCCATGGGCATTCTGGTGCCGGCCGATACGCTGATCAGCAAAATCCTGATTGGCTGGAACGCCGGGGTCTGGACCTACCTGGCGCTGATGCTGTGGCTCACCAGCCGTTCACATGCCGATGACGTAAAACGCATCGCCGAGATCGAGGATGAAAACGCCGGGCTGGTGCTGTTCATGGTGTGCATCGCCGCGATTGCCAGCCTTGCGACCATCACGGTGAACCTGGTGGGCAGCAAGGACCTGGACAGCACGGCGCGCCTGCTGCACTACGGTTTTACCGGCATGACGGTGATTGGTTCGTGGTTGCTGACCGGGGTGATTTTCAGCGTGCATTACGCCCGGCTGTTCTACACCTGGGACGGTGATGAGCCCGCACTGCGTTTTGCCGAAGGGTTGCGTAACCCCAATTACTGGGACTTCCTGTATTTCTCGTTCACCATTGGCGTGGCAGTGCAAACGGCGGATGTCGGCGTGGCCACACGGGGTATGCGCAAGGTGGTGCTGGGACAGTCTTTGATCGGTTTTCTGTTCAATACGGCGATTCTGGGCTTCTCGATCAATATTGCAGCTGGCCTGTTTAGCTGAGCCTTAAACACCGGTGCTTTAAAAAGGCTATAAAAAAATCTTTTTTAGACTGTCAACTTTGACAGTAGACATCACCCGAAAAAAGCTTTTAATAGCGTCAGGCATTCAAAACAGAGTGTGCCGCTCTGCGCAGAAGCCCTTGTCATCAGGGCCCCAACAGGAAGTCAAAAATAAACTTTTGTAAACTGTGACTTCTGACAGTTACCTAACGCTTATTTTTGCGGCCTTATAAGCGTCGACAGAAGCGATGGCGCTTCTGATTTTCGTATGATCATCATTAATGGAGAGGCGATTATGTCAGCAATAACCCCCCCACCGCCGAGTGCCAAAAACGCGCAGTTCAGCGGTACAATTGGTGAACACCCATTTAACACCACGGAGGTTAAAGTAGAGCAGTTAGATGATTCCATCGCATTTACCGCGATTCATCGAGACGACGGGGAGGACTCCGAGGAGATTTATATCAAGTTCCCTAAAACAATCACCACTGACGAAAAAATACTGCGGTTGTTTGGTTCCAAAACTGAATCAGTGTGGGTTCAATTCAAAACAGTGGAAAACCCCCGAGCTCATCAATATGTGGAAGGAAGCCTGACTCTGCAAAAAACCAGTGATCACCCCTACGCCGTCAGCGGCTCTGTGTATGCCGTCACTCAAGATCCAAAGCTTAAGCTGGACGTTAAATTTGAAGTAACCGTTTGAACCAACCTGCTCCGTGGAAGACAAAAAAAGCCCTGATCTTGCAATCAGGGCTTTTTTATCAGCGTTTCTCTTTCTATTTAGAAGGCGTAACGCAGGCCAACGTTAACAGCCGCTTTCTGCTTGATTTTGGCACTGGTGCTGGTCTCCACGTCGATATGCGCCTGCAGGTCCTGGGTAAACGAAACCGCCACACCGGCACCGTACTTGGTGCGCGAGCCCGACAAATCATTGTTGAAGGTCTGGTTGTTGACCGTGACCTTATTGTTGTTGGCAAACTCGTGGACCATTGCCGCACTCAGGTAAGGCTTGATCAGCGTGCCATCAACGGACTGGAACTCGTGACCAAGCTTCGCACCGGCCTCGGCGGTCCTTGAATAGGTACGCTCACCGTCCACTTGCAAACCGTTTTTCAGGCTGTACGTGCCACCCTGCACCACCATCGTCGACAGTCGGCCGTAAGGTTCAACAAAACTCTCACCAAACTTGATATGACGGCCGAGCTCAGCCGATACACCACCGCCTACGTTGTTGTAGCCACCCTTGGTAGACGTGTTATCGCTGAGTGTTGCCTTGGCCTGGTTCTGGAACCGGTTGGCTTTGGCGACTACATCAAAATAAACACCGTCCTCGTCGAGATAGGTGAGGTAGGTACCCAGGAAGTAGCTATCGACCGTACCGGCAGCGCCGCGAACCGGGTTCAAGTCAGATCTGCTGTAGCCGCCGAACCCACCCATCTTCCATGAGCTTTCGCCCAGCGCGGTGTCAAGCCCGATGGAAAACCCCTTCAGGTTCTGCGAGTAGCCGGTACCCGAACTCTGGGAAATGTCATATTGACTGCCGAAACCACGGACCCACAGGCCGGTGCCGTGCGGGGCATAGCGCAACTCACCCATACGGGCGCGCAACGCGCCCTCTTCGGCGGTCATGATGGTCACCGGCGTGTTGAACAGAGCCGTCACGACGCGAGCACTGCGGCTGACTACACGGTTTTCCGTGTCCAGAAACCAGTCATCGCCTATCCGTTTCACGTTGTAGCCATAGGCACCCAGTTCGACCGGGCCACCTTCCAGGGCAAACACGGCATCACCGCCGCCGGTATGCACCACCTGGGTTTTAACCGGCTCGCTGCCACTGGCGGAGAGCGCCAGCGTGTGGTTGCCCGTGGCCTCATTGGCGACGTCGATAAAACTCGCCTTGCCCTCATCAAAATTGACGCTCCCGACAAACCGGCCCTCGCCGGACAGCGAGTCCAGTTTCAACCGATAGAACTCGCCCGGGGCACCGAGGGTCACCGTACCACGGTCCATATTCAGTGAGCGTGCCTGGCTGTCGCCGGTGAGGAACAAATTGGAGTTGTTGCCCACCTTTACCGTGTCGACACCTTGCAGTTGGCCCTTCAACTCTGCGTTGTTCTGCAGGCTCAGATTGACAGTGCTGCCGGCGTCCGCAACTACGTTACCGGTCAAGCGGCTGCTATCCACATTCATCGTCGCCGAACCACCGCCTGTGACGCTCAACAGATTGCCGTCGCCGCCCCTCAACTGGGAATTATTCAACACATCGATGGTGACTGCTGGCGTTCTACCGGCCGCGCCCCGCACCGAAATGGCTGCGCCGCTGACGCCTTCTACGGTGGATTGGTCCAATACCAGCTTGCCTTCAGTGGTGTCGCCGCGCCCTCGCGTAAACACCACGCCATTGGCGCGCCCTTTGATTATACTTTGGCTGGCCGTCGCCGTTCCGCCCTGCAGGCTCAGACCGATGGAGTTCGCCCCGGTACCTTGCACCACCGTATTATCTTTGAAGTGCAATTCGCTGCCGCTGGTGGCTTGCGCGCCGCCCAACAGGCCACTGATATTACTTGAACTAATCTCTGCGGAAGAACCACCACCGGCGCCCACCAGAGCTTGCAAGCCTACGCCCCGCGTATTGGTGATCGTGCTGTTATTGATAGTCGCCTTACTGTTTTCCAGGCGTACCGCACCGCCCGTCGCGTTACTGGAAGAAACACGGGCCGATTCGATATTTACCGTGGAGCCTGAATTAGCGCGAATATCGTTGACCGAACTGCCTGTATTGACATTCAAATTGGAGTTTGAAAGGTCAATGGCTGTCGCCGATGCACGGTTCATATTCAAGGTAGACTGACTGGACAGTTGCCAGTCGGTCACGGGTGAAGTGGCGCCAATAGTCTGTTGTTGACCAATTAACTGAACAGCCTGCGCTTGCCCCTGAACCGCAACAAACAGGCAGAAGGTAAGGGTTGGAACTTTCATCATCGCACTCAATGGTTTGAGTTCGAACGTATTCAGTGCCGACATGGGCAATCACTCTCTGATAGCGTGTTGGAAAACGGTTTGGCTCGCTTCCGAAGAATGTGACCTCACCTGTGAGGCACACAGAGTACGGAGCCAACCGCCCAAACTCTGTAGGACTTTTCCCTGCTTAAACACAAAAAATACCCATAGTTCTGTAATCAATTAAACAAAAAATTGACTACGCCTCCCCCTTCCTACAAAAGGGGAGGCACTGCGGATAGCTCTTTTTTTCTCAAGGCGTGGTGAGGGTTACCAGTTCCTTATCACAATACGCATTGACCCCGACTGAACGCCCACCGACCGACGCAAAACCACGCCCTACCACCCCGTCGGAAAAAGTCGTGGTGGCGGTGACTTCCAGCGTGCCTATGCGCAGATAAATAAGGAGCGCGCGATACGGTAGCCTGAATGTGAAACCGCTCAGGCGGATAGCGTCCGTTATATCAACGTCGGTACTAAAGGGCTGCGTGACTAACGGTGTGCCGGTCCGGGGTCTGAATACCCTGGCGTTCAGCGTCAGTTTTCGCCCAACCACCATCCGTGTGTCACCCGCTACGAAGACCTCAGCGTAATGGTCAGGAGGCGTCGTCCCTGGAATGTCTACCAATGAAGTGCATCTCACCTCACCGGAGGTGAGTCGCTGGAAAACCGGCGGAGGCAGGGCTTGAGTGACCGCGTCTATAACTTGAACCGGTGTGGAGGGTGATATGTTCGGGTTGGTCGTGCCCGGCCCTGTCACGATGTAATGAAAGAGCTGGGTGACATTACCGCCAGGTTCTATATCGCTCCATGGAATTGTAAACTTGAGAATGTCGCCCTGGATCAACGTACCGATAGGTTGTGGAGGCTGGATGATTGTGCCGTCAGGCCGCACAAGATTGATGTTATAGCCCGCTTGAGGGGGCGCACCCACGGTCCATATACTGATCTCTACATCGACGAGCAGATTGGCATCGACGTCTCTTAGTATGTCCTGCCCGCTCGGTGGGGTGCCTCGACCAAAAAAGCGCGCTGGAGGCAGATTTATATTGGGCGTTCCTGGATCTCCGGGATTTTCCGGCCCTGGGACACTCAAATCAACATTGATCACTTTCTCGTTCGAGGGAAATATTTCGCTGCCACGCAGGATTCGGTAGAGCACAGTGACCAGTTGCGGCCCGAACCGAACACCATATTCAGCCCGAATCAATGCGTTGAGGGCGGCCCCCCTGAACACCACATCGAACGCGGTAGCAGGCGTCAGAAGGCTATAAGGCTGCGAGCCCCACTTAATCTCAATTTGATCCAATGTCGGTTGCGGGTTTGTGTAAGCCCTTACCCGCGCCTCAATTACTTTTTGGAAGTCATCGTTATCCAGTAAATCATCGGTACTTCCCAATTCTGGGCTCGGCGCCAGCGGTATGAAAATTTGTCCTTGGCCCGGTGGATCCAACACCGACACCCTCAGCGGTTCAGCAATGGAGGGCAAACTATCGTTACCGGATTTGTCTGTCAGGATGTAGTACAAGTACTGGATAGCGTCGGTGGTAAACGCTGATGTCGGAAATACAAACGGAGTGTTGGCAGCGCCCACCATCGGGAACGGGGCACCCACCTTATATTTGTCGTCCTTGTTAAACATGTCGGGCCCGAGGAACAACTGAACCATATCACCGTCCGCAAACTGGCCGACCGCCTCGGTAAAATTATTGGGCAGTACATTGCCAGGGATGGTTGGATTATTGGCAATGTAGGTAAGGGTAATGGGCGATGGCAGCGTAGCCGGCAGTACTACTTTCAGTGGAGGCCGGCTATTTTGATCATTGACAGCCCGATACGGACCATACCTGTCAACAATAAAGGGCGCCGGATCCGAATATTCAGAGAGGTCTCCTGCAACGCCCCCCAAGTCCTCATAAATGACGTATCGCAGTTCAAGATTACTGTGCAAAAAACCGCCCCTGGCGGCTGTGACAGTAATAGGAGTAACAATATCTTCAGCCACATTCAATTGAGCTTTGGATTTCAGTATGCCCCAATCGGAATTCAATAGATCGAGGTTTCTGAACTGGATTTCAATCCAATACTCAGGCGCCGAAAACTGACCCGTGTAACAGCGAAGGGTAATTCCAACATCTGCCGTCGCCGATGAAACAAGGCCCGTGGCGTCCAGTTGTTCTACCAATATCGGTGCAGGCAGAGTGGGCATAATGGCGAGAATAGCCGCAGCATCTCTCGCTGATATTTTATCAACCATTTCATAGTCTCCTTAATTGCTTGATATGTACAAACTGGTAAAACACCTCGACAACACGTTAATCACCTATTACTCCATTGACGCGCGGGCGACTAAAACAACCTGGTTATTTTTCACCGGGCCCTATGCCGTTCGGTCCACAGTATTTACCGGTGCTAAATTTTCGATCAATTTGCACATAGGCAATCTCTGACGTGCCGATCAGAATATTATTTTGGAATACGCTGTAAAGCGCCGAACCGCCGGCGAAATCACTCAACGGCCTGATCAACGCTTCATACTCTGCCTCCGTCATCCGGAAGCGATAGACTGTATTTGGCTTGCCATCAGGGCCGGTACCCCACTTGAATTTAAACGTTTCTGCAGTGGCCGGAATCGGGTTAAGGTCGGGATAATTCCTGAAGCCCTGCCATGACAACACGATGTCATGGTCCGGCTGCAGTACCTGTGGACTCGGATCAATCAACACTTCAACACCCTGCCAAATCGGCGGTTTGGTATCGCAATTAAGGAACCGTTTAGGGTGTTGTAACGACTGAGGAAAACTCGGCCGTGGATAGTTGATGGGCGGGGCAAGACTGACAAAAACAGTTTGATCAGGGGACAACTGCTGGTTTACGCCATTGTCCGTGTGATAGTGCACAAGGGTCGTCGCATTACTGCCGCCGGCCTGGACCACCGACCAGGGAATCAGGTTGTCGAAGTCGACCACACGCCCGCCGACATCACCTGCTTTGACCAGATAAGTCGCAACCGGCGCCGTTTGCCCCGGCCAGTAAAGTAAGGCACGCTCGCCCGGTAAGGGGTTGTCGAACAAGACAAAGGAAGCTCTCACCGGCTTGTTGGCATCGCGGCTATCCAAATGATTGGGGGTCTTGGAGACCTCGCCATAGATATTAACCAAGGCTAACTGACGGTTCAGCAGCGCAGGCGCCTGAGGGTTTTCCTGGCCCGCGATAGTCCCGTCCACGGTGACGAGTTTCAGCGGCGAGCGTACGCCCGAGCCGACGGTATCTCCTGCACGAAGAATGAAGTAACGCACCGGCAGATCAATAATTCGGTGCAGGTTCGCGCCCTTGGCGATCAGTACGCTCCAGTCCACGACGACCGAATGGGGTAACCGGCTGACAGTTGTCGCAGGGAGCTTGATGCCATCCCACTCGACAACACACTGATCACCCGGCAACAGGTTGTCATACTGACGCACTCGCACCGAAACAATACGGCGGGCGTCCTCTCGATTAATCAGCAGGTCGGATTCATACGCCGGTACTTCAGGCGGTGACAGATTGGCAGGCAGCGCATTCAGACGAAGCCGAGTGCTGGCGACCAATGAATGGTTCGATAGATTACCGAATCGGTCTTGTAACCGATAACTGAAATAAAGAACTGAAAACGCGGCAAACTTACGAATTTCCGCCACGGGCATCTGTACAATCATTGGTCCGCTGATGGCCGCAAAAGTTTGCCGATGATTGGCCGGACGTAACACCAGTGACTCAGTCTCATTTAAAAGACCGATCGCCGTATCCAATGTCTTCCGGTCAAGGTAATTGCCGGGTATGATTATATCCAGCGTCTGGTTATTACTAAGATCAAACTCGGTAATGGGGTCATTAACAAATGTCGCGGCCGCCAATTCTTGACCGCCTCCCGGAGCGTTTCGATCAATAGTAATCGTGAAGGCCGGTGAGTATTCAAATGACGGGTTATCCGACTCAAGCGGGTGAACGCGATAGGATACCTTTACCACGTTGCTGTTCTGAAAATACTCCGCCGGAATGCTCACCTTATCATAAGGGAAGTCAGCTTCAGTCAGAGGGCCGGGTAATGCTATAGGTCCGATTGAGTAAGGCTGACTACCCTCCACGTCCCAATCAATATATAACCAATCGGTTTCGTTCTCCTGAGCCCGAAACATCCACGGCGTTTCAATAATCACCGGAATATCTTTGAATGATAACGCCAGGGGAACCAGCCCATCGGGCAGAACGCCAACGAGCTTAATCGGCGCCAATGTCGGCGTAGCGGATATACCGACAGGCACGGTACCGGTTAACCCCCCGGCATTATTACCGTCATTATCCACTAACGTTTTTTCCATGGTGTTCTCCGCTACATCGGCGATTAACTATTGCGCATTACGTTAAGCAGGATTCAATACCCAATTGCACCGAGCCGATACTGTCAGATTTCACAGGTAACACTTCCGTTCGTCGGGTTTGGCCACGCCGAGCGGACGTGCTTAAAGCGAAATACACTTGACGGGCTTTCATTGTTGAGGTTTCCTGAAACCGGTTTCACAGCATCACAACATCCAATAAGAAAGGCCTGCCACCGTGACCCCATTTTCCGCCGCCCAGCGCAGCCGCGTGACCATGCTCGACGTCGCCGAACGCGCCGGCGTGTCCAAAGCCAGCGTGTCGCGCTTTATCGGCGAGGACCGCGCCCTGCTCTCCGACGCGATTGCCTTGCGCATCGAGCAGGCGATCAGCGAACTCGGTTACCGCCCCAACCAGATGGCGCGCGGTTTGAAACGCGGCCGCACGCGCCTGATCGGCATGCTGGTAGCCGATATCCGCAACCCCTACTCCATTGCCGTGATGCACGGCGTCGAAACCGCCTGCCGGCAGCATGGCTACAGCCTGGTGGTGTGCAACACCGACCGCGATGACGAGCAAGAGCGCCAGCACCTGGCGGCGTTGCGTTCGTACAACATCGAAGGGCTGATCGTGAATACCCTCGGCCATCACCTCGACCAACTGCTGGAGTTGCAGCGGGAAATGCCCCTGGTGCTGGTGGACCGCAAGGTCGAGCCGCTGCACAGCGATATGGTCGGCCTGGATAACCCTGCGGCGGTGCGTGTTGCCGTGCAGCACCTCGCACAGCAGGGTTATCGCGACCTGTTGCTGGTGAGCGAAAAGGCCGATGGCACCAGTTCACGCCTGGAGCGCCAGGCGAGTTTCACGGCGGAAATCGCGGCCCGGCCGGCGTTGACCAGCGCGGTGCTGGAACTCGATGACAGGCTGGCAAACCACCTGAAAAGCTTCCTGACCAAGCCAGGCCCCAAGGCGTTGTTCTGCGCCAATGGCGTGGCTGCGCTGGCCTGCACCCACGCGCTCAAAGCGCTGGGCTGCAACCTCTTTGATGACATCGGCCTGATTGCCCTGGATGACCTCGACTGGTACCCGCTGGTGGGCAACGGCATCACCGCCCTCGCCCAGCCCACCGACGCGATTGGCGCCAGCGCCTTCGACTGCCTGCTCAAACGCTTGCGCGGCGATGACGCGCCACCGCGCACCCTGGATTTTTCGCCCGAACTGATCGTCCGTGGCTCCACCCAACCCCTTGTGGGAGCTGGCTTGCCTGCGATGGCGGTCTGTCCGGCGAAGCCGTAGTCGACTGACCCACCGCTATCGCAGGCAAGCCAGCTCCCACATTATTTTCGGATAAAAATGAAACCGGTTTCAGAGGTACATAACAATGCATAAATACCCCGTTTCCATCAGCCTCTCCAGCTACGGTGCCGACCTGGTACGTACGCTTGGCCAATTGAGTTTTGTCGAACTGCTCAGTGCCGCCGGCGCCCAGCGCATCGAGTGGCGCGAAGAACTGCTGACCACCGAACAACCCGCCATCCTCGCCCAGGCCGCTGCCGAGCACGGCCTGGAATCGGTGTTCTCGTCGCCTCTGGAGCTTTGGGTCGCCGGGCGCGCCCAGCCCAACGCTGAACTCAGTGCAACCCTGGACCGCGCCCAAGCCTTCGGCTCGCGCTGGCTGAAGGTTTCCCTCGGTTATTTCACCGACACCAACGACCTGCAAAGCCTGCAGGCCCTGCTCAACCGCCACCCGGTCAAGCTGCTGGTAGAGAACGACCAGACCCTGCACGGTGGGCGCATCGAGCCAATGCAACGCTTCTTCACTGAGGTGGAGCGCCTGGGCTTGCCGGTGAAAATGACCTTCGACATCGGCAACTGGCAGTGGCAGGACCAATCTGCGCTGACTGCCGCACGCCTGCTGGGCCGGCATGTGGATTACCTGCACTGCAAGGCCGTGGCGCGGCGCCAGGACAGCAAACTGGTGGCCCTGCCGCCCGGCGCCACCGACCTGCATCTGTGGGAACAACTGCTCAAACATATGACTCAAGGTATTACCCGGGCCGTGGAATTCCCGTTGCAAGGCGACGACCTGGTTGCCGTCACCGCGCAGCAGGTCGCCGCCCTCGCCCTCCTTGGCCAGCCCCGTGCGGAGAACGCCCATGTCTGAGATCGATATCCTCTCGTTTGGTGAAACCATGGCGATGTTTGTCGCCGAACAGACCGGCGACCTGGCCCAGGTGGCGCAGTTTCACAAGCGCATTGCCGGGGCCGACAGCAATGTCGCGATCGGCCTGTCGCGCCTGGGTTTCAACGTGACATGGTTGAGCCGTGTCGGCGACGATTCCCTGGGGCGCTTTGTGGTCGACACGCTGAAGAACGAAGGTCTGGATTGCCGGCACGTGGCGGTCGACCCGCTGCACCCGACCGGCTTTCAATTCAAGTCCCGCGAAGAAGCCGGCGCCGACCCGCAGGTGGAGTACTTCCGTAAAGGTTCGGCGGCCAGCCATTTGTCGATTGCCGCGATCAGCCCCGCTGTGCTGCAAGCGCGCCACCTGCACGCCACCGGCATTCCGCCCGCCTTGTCCGAGGCCACCCGCGAGTTGTCCGTGGAACTGATGACGCAGATGCGCAAGGCCGGGCGCAGCGTGTCGTTCGACCCGAACCTGCGCCCGTCGTTGTGGGCCAGCCAAGCGCAGATGATCCGCGAAATCAACGCCCTCGCTGCCCTCGCCGATTGGGTCTTGCCGGGCCTGGGCGAAGGCCGCTTGCTCACCGGTTTCGACGACCCGGCCGACATTGCCGCGTTCTACCTCGACCAGGGCGCCGAAGCCGTGGCGATCAAGCTGGGCGCGGACGGCGCTTACTACCGCACCCACATGGACCAGGGGTTTATTGCCGCCGTGCCGGTGGAAACCGTGGTGGATACCGTGGGCGCCGGTGACGGTTTTGCCGTCGGCATGATCAGCGCCCTGCTTGAAAACCTGAGCTTCCCCGAGGCGGTACAGCGCGGCAACTGGATCGGCAGTCGCGCCGTGCAAAGCCGGGGTGATATGGAGGGTTTGCCCACCCGCTCTGAATTACCCAGCCGATCTGTTGCATGACCCACTCCCTGTTGCCACAACTACAACAAGCTCAGGAGCAACCCCATGGAAACTGTGAAACTCGCCACCCGTCGCTGGTGGTACATCATGCCTATCGTGTTCATCACCTACAGCCTGGCGTACCTGGATCGCGCCAACTACGGTTTCGCCGCGGCCTCCGGCATGGCCGAAGACCTGATGATCACCCCCGGCATGTCGTCGTTACTGGGCGCGCTGTTTTTTCTCGGCTACTTTTTCTTCCAGGTGCCGGGAGCGATCTACGCGCAAAAACGCAGCGTTAAAAAGCTGATTTTCGTCAGCCTGATTCTGTGGGGCAGCCTGGCCACACTGACCGGCGTGGTGTCCAACGCCTATATGCTGATCGCCATTCGCTTCATGCTCGGCGTGGTCGAAGCGGCGGTGATGCCGGCGATGCTGGTGTACCTGTGCCACTGGTTTACCCGGGCCGAACGCTCACGGGCCAACACCTTTCTGATCCTCGGCAACCCGGTGACCATGATGTGGATGTCGGTGGTGTCGGGCTACCTGGTGCAGCACTTCAGCTGGCGCTGGATGTTTATCATCGAAGGCCTGCCGGCGGTGATCTGGGCGTTTATCTGGTGGAAGCTGGCGGATGAAAAACCCGCCGACGCCAAGTGGCTGAGCGAACAACATAAACAAGACCTGCAAAGCGCCCTGGCCGCCGAACAGGTTGGGATCAAGGCGGTGAAGAACTACGCCGAAGCCTTTCGTTCGCCCAAGGTGATCATCCTGGCGCTGCAGTTTTTTTGCTGGAGCATCGGCGTGTATGGCTTCGTGTTGTGGCTGCCGTCGATCCTCAAGGCCGGCTTGCAGATGGACATGGTCGAAGCCGGTTGGCTCTCGGCGCTTCCCTACCTGGCAGCGGTGATCGGCATGCTGGCGGTGTCGTGGGGCTCGGACAAGCTGCAAAAACGTAAACGTTTTGTGTGGCCGCCGCTGCTGATTGCGTCTATCGCCTTCTACGCGTCCTACGCACTGGGCGCTGAACACTTCTGGTGGTCCTACACCCTGCTGGTCATTGCCGGGGCGTGCATGTATGCGCCTTACGGTCCGTTTTTCGCCATCGTCCCGGAAATCCTCCCGGCCAACGTCGCCGGCGGCGCCATGGCGCTGATCAACAGCATGGGCGCGCTGGGCTCGTTCGGCGGTTCGTACCTGGTCGGTTACCTCAATAGCAGCACCGGCTCACCCGGCGCCTCGTACCTGCTGATGAGCGGCGCGCTGATGTTTGCCGTGGTGCTGACGATTTTCCTCAAGCCCGGCGCCAGTGATCGCGTGCCGGTGCCAACCCTGGAGTTGAAGGTAAAAACCTCATGAAAAAGTCTGTCGTTTTGTACAAAAAACTTTCCGCGCCATTGATGGCTCGCTTGCACGAACAGGTCGACGTGACCCTGATTGACGCCCTCGACGAACCCGGCCTGGCGCGGCTGCGTGACGCCCTGCCCAATGCCCACGGCCTGCTGGGCGCGAGCCTGCGCCTGGATGCCAAGCTGCTCGACCTGGCGCCCAAGCTTGAAGCGGTGGCCAGTGTGTCGGTGGGCGTCGACAACTACGATATCGACTACCTGACCCAACGCGGCATCCTGCTCAGCAATACCCCGGACGTGCTGACCGAAACCACCGCGGATACCGGCTTTGCGTTGATCCTGGCCACCGCTCGCCGAGTAGTCGAGCTGACCGATATGGTGCGCGCCGGCCAGTGGAACAAAAACATCGGCCCGGCGCATTTCGGCACCGATGTGCACGGCAAGACCCTGGGCATTATCGGCATGGGCCGCATCGGCGAAGCGCTGGCTCAGCGTGGGCATTTTGGTTTTGGCATGCCGGTGATCTACCACAGTCACTCGCCCAAGCCGCAGGTAGAGGAGCGCTTTGGGGCGCAGTTTCGTAGCTTGCCGGAGTTGTTGCAGCAGGCTGATTTTGTGTGCCTGACGTTGCCGCTCACGGCTGAAACCGAAAAGCTGATCGGCGCGCCAGAGTTTGCGTTGATGGGGCCGGAGACGATTTTTATCAACATTTCACGCGGCAAGGTGGTGGATGAAGCGGCGCTGGTTGAGGCGCTGCAACAACGCACGATTCGGGCGGCGGGGTTGGATGTGTTTGAGCGCGAGCCGTTGAATCATGACTCGCCGTTGTTGCGCTTGAACAATGTGGTGGCCACACCGCATATCGGTTCGGCGACCCACGAGACGCGGGAGGCGATGGCCGCTTGCGCGGTGGAAAATTTGCTGATGGCGCTGGGTGGGGAGCGGCCGAACAATCTGGTTAATCCGAGTGTGTATGCTTGAGCTTGCGGTGGGTCAGTCGGTGTGTTCGGTGACTTAGATGCTGTTGTGTACATATCCGTTGTTGCGGTAACGGCCACTTAGGGTTCCGCCCTGACGGCGGGTCACTTTTGCAAGGACCGGAATGCCGGCCCAGTCAAAAGTAACCAAAAGGTCCTCGCCCCAACACTCGGTGCCTCGCTATGCCCGCAATCCGACACTGATTTGGGGGGCCGCCGCCACGCGCCATCCATGGCGCGGGGCGGCTAAACCGGCATCCCTGCCGGTTTACCCCCCAAATCCCTGTCAGATTCCGGCCATCGTGTTTGACGGGGCGATTTCAGATCAAGATCACGATCACAAGCGCAGATCAAAAGACCGCTGACTTCGTCATCGAAAAGGATGTAGGGGCCAGAGCAACAGCAACAGCAACAGCAACAGCAACAGCAACAGCAACAGCAACAGCAGAGCCATACTCGGTCTAATGTGGGAGCTGGCTTGCCTGCGATGGCATCAACTCGGTGTACCTGATACACCGAGGTGTCTGCATCGCAGGCAAGCCAGCTCCCACAGAAAAACAGCTCTTCAGTGCATGCAAATCCGCAGCAGACCTCATATTCAAAACCGCATGCGGTCAACTGTGGGAGCGGGCTTGAACGCGAATGCGGTGGGTCAGTGACAGATGAATTGACTGACCCACCGCTTTCGCGAGCAAGCCCGCTCCCACATTTAGACCGCGTTGCAACCGGTAGATAAGCTTTTGCTTCGCACTTGATCTGGCTCTTGCTTCAACCACTCAGGTCGGCTTTCAGGCCGCCGTGCTCTGCTTTTGATCTTGATCTGCTTTTGATCTGAGGCGCCCCGTCATTAGCCGCGCTGGGCCAAGGATGGCCCATCGCGGCGGCCCACGGATTCAAGCCGGAGTGCGGGCATGCCGAGCCTAGGCGAGGCACCGAGTGGTGGGGCACAGACCTTTTGGTTACTTTTGGGGCGTTTGCCAAAAGTGACCCGCCGTCAGGGCGGAACCATAGGCCGCCGTTACCCAAATAACGGATATGTACACCGACAAACCGCCATCGCGAGCAAGCCCGCTCCCACACTTAAAGCACCTAACCCCTCACATCAACGCAACGCCCGCCGCAGTACTTTACCCACCGTAGTCTTGGGCAATTCGATACTGCGAAACTCCACATACTTGGGCACCTTGTACCCCGTAAGATACTCCCGGCAATGGGCCAGGATCTGCTCCTGGGTCAAGCTCGGGTCCTTGCGTACCACAATGATCTTGACCTTCTCCCCCGTCACCGGGTCCTCCACACCAATAGCCGCCACCTCCCCCACACCCGGATGCAAGGCCACCACGTCTTCAATCTCATTGGGATACACGTTAAACCCCGACACCAGGATCATGTCCTTCTTGCGGTCCACCAGACGAATATACCCACGCTCATCCATCACCCCGATGTCCCCGGTGGCAAGCCAGCCCTCGGCATCCAGCACTTCAGCCGTTTCCTTGGGCCGCTTCCAGTACCCCTGCATCACCTGCGGGCCACGCACTTGCAGTTCACCCTGCTCGCCAATCTCCGCCAGCTCGCCATCCTCGCGCATAAACCGCACCCAGGTCGACGGCAGCGGCACGCCAATGCTGCCGGTGAATTCCATCTCGCGCATGCGCGCAATGTTGATCGGGCTGATGCTCACCACCGGCGAGCACTCGGTGAGCCCATAACCTTCAATGATCGGCAACCCAGTCACCTCCTTCCAGCGCTTGGCCACCGCCGTGTGCGTGGCCATGCCGCCAGCAATCACCATGCGCAAGTCAGAGAAATCCCGCGCACAGAACTCCTTGTTTTCAAGCAAGCCGTTAAACAAGGTGTTGACCCCGGCGATGCCATTGAAGCGCTCCTTGCGCAAAATCATCTGCACCCGTTTCACATCCCGGGGGTTGGCAATCAGGATGTTGCGCCCGCCCAGGCACATGAACATCAGGCAGTTCACCGTCAGCGAAAAGATGTGATAGAGCGGCAGCAAGGTCACGTTGGTTTCCTGCTTGTCCTGGTCCAATTGGTCACCGACCCACGCCTTGGCTTGCAGCAGGTTGGCGATGATATTGCGGTGGCTGAGCATCACGCCCTTGGCATCGCCTGTGGTGCCACCGGTGTATTGCAGAAACGCCAGTTCATCGAGGTGCATCTCCACCGGAAAGTGGTTCAGCGCCCGCCCCTGTTTCAACACGTTGTTGAACCGCACTGCGCCAGGCAGATGAAATTTTGGTACCTGCTTTTGCACTCGACGCAGGATGAAGTTCATCGCCGCGCCCTTGAAGGTACCGAGCAGATCGCCAATCGCCGCCACCACCACGCGTTTGACACGGCTGCCCTGCGCGACTTTTTCAAAGGTGTGGGCGAAGTTTTCAAAGATCACCAGGGTTTCCGCTTCGCTGTCCTTGAGCAAATGCTTGAGTTCATGGGAGGTGTACAACGGGTTGACGTTGACCACCACCGCGCCGGCCAGGATCGTGCCCAGCAGGCAGATCGGGTACTGCAAGCAGTTGGGCATCATCAGTGCCACCCGGTCGCCCTTTTTCACACCCTGGCCCTGTAACCACGCGGCAAACGCCTGGCCTTGTACCTGCCAGTCGGCGTAGGTCATTTCGGTGCCGATGCTGACGTAGGCGACCCGCTCGCGGAATTTTTCCAGGTGCTCCAGGAACACCTCGCGCAGCGACGGGTAGGCCTCGATACCGGCCTCGATGTCCGCCGGCACGCCCGGCAAGTAGGCGTTCAACCAGACCCGTTCGGTGTGTTCCTGGCTTACAGCGTTCATGGCAGTCTCCTTATTGTTGTTGTTGATCAGGCTATTTTTCGACGATGGCGGTAATGCCCAGCCCGCCGGCTGCACAAATCGAAATCAGGCCGCGCCCACCCCCGTTCTCATGGATGGTTTTGGCCAGCGCCGCCAGTTGCCGGCCACCGGTGGCGGCAAACGGATGGCCACAGCCCAGGGAGCCGCCATTGACGTTCATCTTGCTGCGGTCGATGGCGCCCAGTGGCGCATCCAAGCCTAGACGCTCGCGGCAATACTCGGGGTCTTCCCACGCCTTGAGCGTGCACAGCACTTGGGCGGCAAAGGCTTCGTGAATTTCAAAGAAATCGAAGTCGGCAAACTCCAGCCCCTCACGCTTGAGCATGCGCGGCACGGCATACGCAGGCGCCATCAACAAGCCTTCGGTTCCGTCGACAAAGTTCACTGCGGCCGTCTCGCCGGTACGCAGGTAGGCCAACACCGGCAAACCCTGTTCGGCCGCCCAGGCTTCGCTGGCCAGCAAGACCACCGAGGCGCCATCGGTCAGCGGCGTGGAGTTACCCGCCGTCAGCGTGCCGCTCTGGCGATCATAGGCGGGCGAAAGGCCGGCGAGCTTCGCAAGGCTGGTGTCGGCACGCAGGTTGTTGTCGCGCGCCAGCCCGCGATAAGGGCTGATCAGGTCATCGAAAAAACCGCGTTTGTAGGCCGCATCCAGACTCTGGTGGCTGGTGAGGGTCAGTTCATCCTGGGCCAGCCGTTTGATCTGCCAGCGCTTGGCCATTGCTTCGCAGTGCTCGCCCATGGACAACCCGGTGCGCGGCTCGCCATTGCGCGGCAGCAGCGGTTTGAAAAACATCGACGGGCGCACCTTCAGCAAGGTCTTCACCTTGGCGCCCATGCCCTTGGCGCGATTGGCCGCCAGCAAGGTGTGGCGCAGCGATTCGTTAATGCCGATGGGCGCATCCGAGGTGGTGTCGGCGCCACCGGCGATACCCACTTCGATCTGGCCAAGCGCAATTTTGTTGGCGACCAGCAAGGCCGCTTCCAGCCCGGTACCGCAGGCCTGTTGCACGTCGTAGGCAGGCGTGTCAGGCGACAATGTGGTGGACAGCAACGCCTCACGCGCCAGGTTGAAGTCGCGCGAATGCTTGATCACCGCGCCCGCAGCAAACTCGCCCAGGCGCTGGCCGTGCAGGTTATAGCGCTCGACCAGGCCTTGCAGGGCCGCCACCAGCAGGTCCTGATTGCTGTCGTGGGCATACACGGTGTTGGAGCGGGCAAACGGGATACGGTTGCCGCCGATAATCGCCACACGGCGGGTCGGGGCCGGGTTGAAACTGTAGTCACTCATTGATGGCTCTCGTTCCAGATAAATAGCCCGCGCATATGCGGTTTATCACCGGCACCATTGCGCACTTCGAACTCACGGCGCGGGCCGGTCACCGGGCGGTTCCACAGCGCAACCTGGCCGGGCAAAAAGATCGGCAGCTTGAAGTCACAATGCGCCTGGGCCTGATCCAGCCCGCCCGGCGGTTGCTGCGCCGCCAGTGCGCGGCCGAGGGTCCACATGCCATGGGCGATGGCGCGGCGAAAGCCGAAGATCCTGGCGCCGATCACCGAGGTATGAATCGGGTTGAAATCCCCCGAGACCTTGGCAAACCGGCGCCCCAGGTCGGCGGGCAGCACCCAGCGCTGGGTGCGCAACAGGCCGTCTTCCTGCAGGGGCAACACGTCTTCCCAAGGCTCACCAACCGGGTCTTTGATGTCGCGGCGCAGGTACAGGCTGTCGCTTTCCCACGCCAGCGTATCCGCCGCAAAGGCGCGGGTGGCGATGCTCAGCGCCTGGCCCTTGGGGTGCGCCACCCAGCGTTCGCAATACACTTCCAGGCGCAGGGCCTGGCCTTCGTGCAAACGCTGGTGCTGACGAATGCGATTGGCCAGGTGCACCATGCCACTGGCCGGGTACGGAAAGCTCGGCCGGGTCAGCAGCATCAGGTGCAAGGGGAACGCCAGCACGTGCGGATAAGACAGCGGCACGCCCTGCTCACGGCGAAACCCGCAGGCGCGGCCATAGGCTGCAATGCCTGGTGCGCTCAGCTCCACCGCCGAGCGCACCAGGCGCGCGGTGGGCAGCGGCGGCGGCCCGTCGAGCTTGGGTTTGCGCAGTGCACGCACGCCGTCCAGCAACAACTGGGTGCGCGACGGTGGCGGGTCGATGATCTGCGTCACATAGTCCATGGTTCAGGCTCCCAGCAGGCTTTGGCCGCACACGCGCACCACCTGGCCATTGACCCCGCCGGACGCCGGGTGCGCCAACCAGGCGATGGTCTCGGCCACATCGATCGGCTGCCCGCCCTGGGACAACGAGTTCATGCGCCGCCCGGCCTCACGGATCATCAGCGGAATTTTCGCGGTCATCTGGGTCTCGATAAACCCCGGCGCCACCGCATTCACCGTGACTTGCAGCGCGGCCGCCTGGGGTGCCAGGCCCTGCACCAGGCCAATCACGCCCGCCTTGGAGGTGGCGTAGTTGCTTTGCCCAAGGTTGCCGGCGATACCGGAAATCGACGACACGCACACAATCCGCCCGCCGGGGTTCAAGCCCTGCCCCTCCAACAATGCGCTGCTGAGCTGCAACGGCGCTTCGAGGTTGACCGCCAGCACACTGCGCCAGGCGGCTTCGGTCATTTTGGCGATGGTTTTGTCGCGGGTGATCCCGGCGTTGTGCACCACCACGTCGAATGCGCCGTATTGGCTGACATGCGCCTGCAACAGCGCGGCCGCATCGGCTGCGGTGATGTCCAGCGGCAAGGCCGAGCCGTTCACACTGTCGGCGGCTTGAAGCAGCGCCGCCTGGGCCTGGGGCACGTCCACGCACACCACATGGGCACCGTCGCGGGCCAGCACCTGGGCAATCGCCAGGCCGATGCCACGTGAGGCACCAGTGACCAGGGCACGGCGACCGGCGAAGGGTTTGTCCCAGTTCACCGCCACCTGAGCGTCCACGGGTTTTTCCAGGCGCACCACCTGGCCCGACACATAGGCCGAGCGGCGTGACAAAAAGAACCGCAGGCTGCTGTCCAGCGCGTCTTCGGCGCCCGGCGCCACGTAGATCAATTGCACCGTGATCGCCCGGCGCAATTCCTTGGCCAGCGAGCGCACCAGCCCTTCAAGGGCACGCTGGGCGATGGCCTGGGGCAAGTCCTGGCAATGTTCCGGCGCCGTGCCGAGCACTACCACGCGGCCATGCTGGCCGAGGCGCTTGGCATTGGCGTGGAAGAACAGGTAGAGCTCGTCGAGTTGTTGCAGGTCGAGCACGGCCGTGGCGTCGAACACCGCGCCCTGCACCTTGACCGTGGACGGTGCCTTGAGGGTTGCCGGGGTGGCGACGACGGTATCGGTGTCTTTGAAGAGCTGTTGCACCTGCGCACCCAGGCGCCCTGCTCCGGCGACGATCACCGGGTTGGCCAGGCCCTGCTGGCCGCTGCGGTGGCGTTGCAATGGCAAGGGTTGCGGCAGGCCGATGGCCTGGGCCAGGCGCCGGCCCCAGGGGGAATTGACGAAGGATAGGTAGTTGTCACTCATAAAACATTCTTTCCCTGTAAACCCGATCCAGTGTGGGAGCTGGCTTGCCTGCGATAGCGGTGTGCCAGGTAAACCGCTATCGCAGGCAAGCCAGCTCCCACACTGACCGTGTTAACTAACTGAGGCGTTTTCGCTTTGGCTGCTGCGGCGTTTGGTCGTCGGCTCCAAGGCTTGCTTGCGCTGCTGCAAAGCCTCCAGCAAACCAAAATCCTGCGGGAAATCGTCAACCTGAATGCCATGGTCGGCGTACTCCACGTAACGCCCGAGCAAGCTGTCTTCCTCATCACTGATCAAGTCCAGCACCCGCGCCTTGACGCGCCAGGCGGTGAAGGCAGTGGCGGAAATCGGCATCGGTTCGATCAGGCCCTGCTTGATCGCAGGCTTGAGCCGCGCTTCGATCAACTCCACTTGCGGCAACAAACGGAAGCCCAGCTCGCCGTAGGCCAGCTTGTCGATTTCCGGGCGCGGGATGTAGGAGTTGGCCAGCAAGCGGTCGCGGGTTTCGCCAGGCGTTTGCACCACATCGGCCACCTGGGCCAGCAGGCGGTCCGAAGGCTTGTGCAGGGGAATACCGAATGGAAAACTCAAGGTGCGCACCACGGCTGCCGCCGGTTTCGACGGGTAGTTGTCGAGCACTTCGGCCAGGGCTTCATGGGCGCGCAGCAACGCGTCCTGGGCCGACCAGTGCACCAGCGGCAAGTCGGCCTGAGGCCGCCCGTCGTCCTCAAAACGCTTGAGAACGCAGGACAAGATGTACAGCTGCGACAGAATATCGCCCAGGCGCCCGGTGATACTTTCCTTGCGCTTGAGCGCACCGCCGAGCACGCCCATGGACACATCCGAGATCAATGCCAGCACCACCGACAGCCGATTGGCCTGGCGGTAGTAGGACGCCAGCGCCGGGTCGGTCTTGGCCGGTGCGGCAATCAAGCGCCCGCCGGTCAGCGAATGCACCGCGGCGCGCACGGTATTGGCCAACACAAAACTCAGATGGCCAAACATCGCACTGTCAAACGCTTCCAGGGCCTTGCGCCGATCCGGGTTGTGCGCCGCTTCCATCTCGCGGAACACATACGGGTGGCAACGGATCAGCCCCTGGCCAAAGATAATCAGGCAGCGAGTCATGATGTTCGCGCCCTCTACCGTGATCGCAATCGGGCTTTGCTGGTAGGCGCGGGCCAGGAAGTTGTTGGGGCCCATGCAGATGCCTTTGCCGGCCACGATGTCCATGCCGTCATTAACGATCATCCGCGCGCGCTCGGTGACGTGGTACTTGGCAATCGCCGAGATCACCGAAGGCTTTTCACCCGCATCCAACGACGCCACCGAGACCTTGCGCACCGCATCGCAGGCATACAGATGCCCGGCCATGCGCGCCAGGGGCGCCTGCACGCCTTCGAACTTGCCGATGGGCAGGCCGAACTGTTTGCGCATCGCCGCATAAGCCGTGGTGCCACGTACCGCCACCTTGCCCAGGCCGACGTTGGCCGACGGCAGCGAAATCGCGCGCCCGGCCGCCAGGCACTCCATCAGCATGCGCCAGCCATTGCCGACCTGTTCACGGCCGCCGATCACCCATTCCAGCGGAATAAACACATCCTTGCCGGTGGTCGGCCCGTTCTGGAACACCGCGTTCAGCGGCCAATGCCGACGACCGCTGTTCACGCCCGGATGGGAGGTGGGGATCAACGCGCAGGTAATCCCCAAAGAGCCAGCCTTGCCCAGCAATCCGTCCGGGTCTTCGGCGCGAAAGGCCAGGCCCAGCACCGTGGCAATCGGGCCGAGGGTGATATAGCGCTTGTCCCAAGTCACTTTGAAACCCAGCACTTCCTCGCCTTCGTGCACACCTTTGCAGACGATGCCCAGGTCCGGAATCGCCCCGGCATCGGAGCCGGCATATGGGCTGGTCAGGGCAAAGCACGGGATGTCTTCGCCGCGTGCCAGGCGTGGCAAATAGTAATTGCGCTGCGCATCGGTGCCGTAATGCAGCAGCAGCTCAGCCGGGCCGAGGGAGTTGGGCACCATCACCGAAATCGCCGCCGCCGAGCAACGCGTCGACAGCTTCATCACCACCTGCGAATGCGCATAGTGAGAGAAGCCTTTGCCGCCGTACTGCTTGGGAATGATCATGCCCAGGAACCCGGCGTCTTTAGTGTACTGCCAGCCTTCGGGGGACATGTCCTGCCAGACCTGGGTGGTTTCCCAGTCGTTGGCGATGTCGCAGAGGGTTTCCACTTCGTTGTCGAGGAACGCCTGTTCTTCAGCGCTGAGGCTGGCCGGTGCGGCTTGCAGCAGACGCTGCCAGTTGGGCTTGCCGCTGAACAGCTCGGCGTCCCACCACACGGTGCCGGACTCGATGGCGGCGCGCTCGGTGTCGGACATCGCCGGCATGATCGTGCGAAACAGGCCCAGGGCCTTGCTGGTGAGCAGTGTGCGGCGCAGCGGTTTGATCGTCATCAGCACGGCGGGCAGTACCACCAGGATGGCTGCGACGCTGACGCCAACGCCTGCGACCACATTGAACAGATAACCAAGCGCCAGCCAGACCAGGCCGACGCCCAGCCACAGGGCTGCAGTGGCTTGTCGATAGGCCAGGGCAATCGCGGCGGCGACACCCATCAATAACCAAATAACCATGGGGATACCTCTACTTGATCAGGGCACGGCCAAACGCAGGCAGATCGAAATGATCTGCGGCGTAAAAGCCACACTACAAACTCGATACGGAATATTCAAATTTTGTTTTGAAATTTTTATTTAATCTCTTGACCAAACAATCAAGGCTGAACACGTCAGCCTACTGGATCAACATCAGAGGAACTTCACCCGCTCGCGTAAAAGTCCCGCGACACGAGCGCTGAACAAGAGCGCCAAGATGCGCTTGCCGCCCTTATCCAAGGCTCTGCGTGACTTACCCGCAAGACACAAGCTTAGAATGCATAGGTTGCCGAGACAGCCACTACGTCACCCGAAGATTCGGCCTTGCCGTCCAGCCTTGCACCACCCAGCCGGTCCACGTTCTTGGTCTTGAGATTGACCTCCTGCACGAACTGATGGGAATACGCCACGTCCAGACTCAACCCCGGAATAGCCCTAACGTCGTAACCCGCCCCCAGAGACAGAAACGTACGGTCACCGTCAGGTATGCGTGGGTCGCGTGTGGAGTTACGGGTCGGTGTCTGGTCGAAAGCAAGGCCTGCACGCAGTGTCAGCTCATCGGTGGCTTTAAAATCGCCACCCACGGAATACATCCAGGAGTCCCGGTAGTTGTAGGGAATTGCCACGATGGTGTTGCCGTCGGACTTGAGGGTCAGGTTCTTGAAAGATGACCATTGCGTCCACACCGCACTCATGCCCATTGTGAAGCGATCATTGAACTGGTGTACCCAATCCAGGCCTGCAGTGGCCGGGATGTCCAGTTGAGTACTGGCATTGGCGCCGTCCGGGATCAGCTTGAGGCCCGGATACGCCACTTCGGTAATGGTGCCGTTTCCGCCAAACGGGCTCGGGGCAGTTAACAACTGATTTGAAAATGCATCGGCGCGAATATTGTACTTGCCGGTCATCTTGTTCTTGATTTTTGCGTGATAGTTGAGGCCGAGGCTGTCTTGCTCAGTGGGCTTCCAGACCACCCCCGTGAACCAGCCTACAGAGGTGTTATCGACCTTGACCCTGATCAGCGACGTACCCAAGCCTGCCGGGAATGGAATACCACCCAGTTCAGACTGAGAGTTGGCCGCGGCCGCAAGCAAATCAATGTTCTGGCTGACGAAGCCTTTACTGTGCTGAACGATCATCCCGGCACCGACGGAAAGATCATCTCGCACCTTGAAGGACAGGGAGCCGGTCAACCCTACAGTTTCAATCTTGGTGTCGACTGCAAAGTCACGCAGCTTGGAGTTTTCGTTCCAGGTGGTGCGCATTCCTTGCGGTACTACCTGCGCCAAACCGAACGCAAACCGGTCACCTAGCGGCATTACCATGAACCCTGTTGGCAGCCAGGCAGTGAACCCACCTTGGCCCCCGTCATTGTTGTTAAGCACCGCAGCATCGGGATCGAACGTACCGTCCGGGTTGAACGGTGTATTGGATACCGGGTTACCCTGGTAGTCATTCGCCTGGCCTTTGTACTTGATCTTGATGCGCGCGTAATCGACGGTCATCTGCGCCACATTGTGGTCAACAAAAGCCATTGCAGCGGGGTTGTTGAATGCGGAACTCGGGTCATTCTTGAACAAGGAGCCGCCGCCGAATGCCCGGCCCCAGCCCGGTGCGCCATAGGTTGGCGTAGAAAAACCACCGGCCTGCACGGGCGCGGCCACCATCAGCCCGCCCATCAAAGCCAAACCCATTAAAGCTTGCACCTGTTGTTTTTTATTATTCATGAGGCACTCCTTATTGTTATCACACTGAGCCGGCCCTGGCCGTCCCGTCTTTCTGTTCGTCAGATCAGCCATTACGTTTCACATCGTTCCCTGCCCAGGTTCAAGGGTTAATCGTGAGAGCAGGTGAGGGTTTGAAGGTGAAAGTGGTGACCCTGCAGGTCGCATTCACGGTGTGAGGGCTGACGATGCTGAACGTGCCGTCGGCGGCACTCCACTGGGTGGTCAGCACACTTGGCGTCAGGCAGCTTTCATAAGGAAACTTCTCGGTAAAGCCCGAAAGCGTGGCGGTATTGGCATTTGTCGGCGCAAGTGTCCACGGCAAGTTCAGCGGGCCGGAAATACCACACAGCGCATTACCGGTGAACGTGGCGCTGTTGATGGTTGCGCTTGAGCCATCCGCCGCGACTTGGCCGCTGAGGGTCATGGTGCAAGGCACCGGCGTCCATGCGAGGAGCTTTACTGCGGTAGCGATGGTGCCCGAGGCGGTAAATGCAGCGCCTGCCTGGGCAAAGGTTGCCGCGCTCGCCATAGACGATGCACCGCTCAAGGTGAGTAACATCGAGCCCAAGAGGGCCGCTTTTTTAAGGCTTTGCATTGTCATGTTCCCCAGACAATAAGTACCGTATCCAACCGGCTCCGCCGGTGGTTTCCCACAGCCGGCACCTCTTGCGAGGCGCCGACCTTTGAACGGGTGATCAGCCCTTTGCGGAGTTACCCGCTTACGGGTTGACCGTCAGCGTCGGGGCCACAACATTCAGGGACACCACGGTGCAGTTGCCGCTCAGCGATTGGTTGGCAGCCGACAGGGTCTTGGAGCCTGGAGTCCATGCCACTGCGATAGGGGTTGGGCCGCAGTTGGTGGATGGGAGCGAAGTGATCTTGTAGCCGACATTGGTCACGGTACCGGTAGTGCCCGTTGCAGCAGTGAGCACCCAAGGCAGGTTGGTCAGGGTAGGCAAACCGCACAGGCCGCCGCCGGTCAAGGTCGCACCATTGATAGAAGCCACGCCACCGCTAACGTTGCCGGTAAAGGTGATGCCGCAGGTCACCGCAGCACCGAAGGACGAAGGCGACTTCACCACGATGGTGCCAGGGTTGGTCGAGAACGGGCCATCGGGAGTGATGGAAGCCGCACTGGCCATCGAAGCCGCGCCAAAGCACAGAGCAAAAGAAGTTGCACAAACGAGGGTTTTCAAGCTTTTCATTGTTTTTCCTCACATGTTATGGCGAGTCAGTTCGCCAGGGGTAATGGCCATGATCGAGAGGTCACGGTGAAACTGCAGAACTTCCCTTTCCAGCCAAATTTCAATGCATGTACACCTACAGTTTTAGAATTCGTTTATTCGACCACTTTGAAGGTCGGCGGCATCTTGATTGACACCGTCTTGATCTTGCAGTCTTCGCCAATCGGCACATTGGCGGCTTCCAACTTGCCGGTGGCGTTATCCCAGGTGCCGTTGGCAGTGGACGGGCCGCACTTGCCGCCTAAACCGAAGGCATGCACATCCACGCTGATGTTCGACATCGAGCCGCTTTTAGTGTCTTTGGCAATTAATACCCAGGGTAAGTTGATGGCCTCGACACGGCTGCATTTAAGGCCGCCGTCGAATTCAACTTTGTCGACGTTCACCGACGTACCATCGGCCGCGACCTTGCCGGCCACTTTGATGGTGCAGTCGGCGCTGATCAGCGCGCCCTTGGAAAAGCTGATCGGGCCTTGGGCCGTAAAGGCGCTGCCGGCTGGCTCGATCCGCGCAGCCTGGGCCTGTTGGTAAACCATCAGGCCGAGTGCGGCCAGGATGACATGGGCAGTAAAGGTGGCAGGGCTTTGCATGGTGTACGTCCTTCCCTTGAAATTATTGTTGTAGGGTCAAACCACTAACTTGCAATAAAACCGATGAATCCCGGGCGAAGAAGGCCTGCGTGGTACACAGACCCCGAGTTCACCCACACTCGCGTTAGTTCAGATTAAAACGGCGTCGCGCTGTTGCTGTACTTCTCCAGGTACTTCAACCGCTGTGAGGGTTGAAGGTTGGTCAGGGTGATATCCCCGGCATAGTGATTCAATACACGATGGTCCATGCGACGTCGCCACAAGTACGGCACATAGGCCCACACAATCATGCTGGCGTAGCCGTAAGGCAGTTGCGGCGATTCATCAAAGTGGCGCAACGACTGGTAACTACGGGTCGGGTTGGCATGGTGATCGGAGTGGCGCTGAAGTTGGAACAGAAAGATATTGGTGACAATCCGATTACTGTTCCACGAATGCCGAGGTGAACAACGTTCATAACGACCGTTGGGCAACTTCTGACGTTTAAGCCCGTAGTGCTCGACATAGTTGACCACTTCCAGCAACGAAAACCCGTAGATGCCCTGGATGATCAGGAACGGAATCACCGCCGCGCCCAGCCAGGCAATCATCGCGCCCCACAACACCAGGCTGTACATCCAGGCGCTGAGCACCGCGTTCTTCCAGTGCAGGGCCGGCAGGCCGAGTTTGCGCAGGCGTTCGCGCTCCAGGTTCCAGGCCGACACGGCGCTGAACCACACCGAGCGCGGCAGGAACGCCCAGAAACTCTCACCCAGGCGCGAGCTGGCCGGGTCTTCCGGGGTGGCGACGCGTACATGGTGGCCACGGTTGTGCTCGGTGTAAAAGTGCCCGTAGAAGGTCGGCGCCAGGGTGACCTTGGCCAGGAACACTTCCAGCGGCTTGGGCTTGTGTCCCAACTCATGGGCGGTGTTGATGGCAATGCCGGTGGCGGCGCCGGTGGACATCGCCATGCCCAGGTAAGTAAACCAGCTGACGGCGCCGTGCAACTCGGTGCGCGCGGTAATGAAGGCAGCGGCCTTGGCCAGCCAGCTCGACGGGTCCATGTGGGCGGTGGCGTTCAGCAGACCGCCGCTGATGATCCAGTCGATGCCGCCGGCGGCGAGCCAGCCGGTGATCACCACCGACGAGATGACGAACAGCACACCGGTGTAGACGATCCAGCGGTAGTAGCTTTGGGATTCGAGGTGGTTGACGGCGGATTCGGGTGGGTTGCTGACGTCTTCACCGAGCAGGCCGTCGATCAGCGGGATAAGGCCGAAGATCACCAGCACACCGACCCACCACAGTTGCTGTACGCCGGTGGTCATCGCCAGGGCGCCGGACAGCAGCGGGGTTGCCAGCGGCATGATGCCGAGCCACCACAGGTGACGTTTGCCGTCGGTCCAGACAGCTGGGGTTGCCAGAGTCTGATTCATGGCAGCCTCCGAACGAGGCAGATTGGACATGCGATAAAAGGCGTTTTTTTCATTATTTTATTCGCTCTTAGGCATTTCAAAAATTGTTTCAAATTACACATTGAAATAATTTTTTAAAATTAATAGCGCGGAATCGTTAGGTCGTCAACTAGTTTCTCGAAGGCTTTTTAGCGTGACCGGGCAGTCTGTTTTTTTGCCGTTTGGTCAGGTGTCTAAAGCAAGCCTTGACGCCCTTGAACCGCGAGTCGGGTAACGCAACTATTTGCTCACCAACGCCAACGGCGGAGGCTGCAGCGCAACGCTTTCGGCAGGCTTGACGCGCTTGGCAATCTGCTCCACCACCGCCACCACGCGCTCTGTGGCGGTGATCGGCAGCATATGGCCCCTGCCCTCCACCACTTGCAGCTTCAAGCCCGGCACCTTGCTCGCCAGGGCCTGGCCGTGCTTCTGAAAGTCCAGCACCTTGTCGCGCGCGCCATAGATCAAGCCGATCGGCAGGGTCAGTTGCGGGTAGCGCTTGACCATGTCCGGCAAGTGATCGTTGACCGTGTTGATCTCGGTGGAGGCGGCGTAAAAGTTGTCCGGGCGCATCCCCAACAGGCCGCCGCCACGGGTGGCGAAGTCCGGTGGCGCGGCGTCCGGAGCAAACACGCCCTTGACCACCGAACCTTTGGTCAGCAGCCCCACGGGCATGGTCAGGGTGTGCGACAGCCAGCGACGCAACCACGCCGGACGCACCGCCAATGACAAAAACACCAGCGGCAGCAGGCGCTGCGGGTGGGTCAACGGCGCAACCAGGACCAGGCCGGACACCGCATGCGGATGATCAAGCGCCAACGCCAGGGCAATCGCACCGCCAAGGGAATGCCCCAGCACCAGCGGTTTATCCAGGTCGAGGGTCTTGATAAACGCGGCTATTTGCCGGGCCTGGGCCGGCAGGTCTGCCGCCGTGTGTGCACCCCGGCTGGAGTAGCCGGAGCCCGGACGGTCCATCGTAATCACCCGAAAGCGTTCACGTAATTGCCCGGACAATGCATAAGTGAGGTTGCGACTGCTGCCCATCAGCCCGTGAATCATCACCAGCGGTGGGCCTTTACCTTCGTCTACATAATGAAAGCGCTCGCCATCGACCTCGACGAAACGCCCGTTGATCGGAACGGTGGCTTCTATGCGCCGCGTCATCCAGGCACTCAAGGCCCATAACAGCACACTGGCACCCACCACCACACCCGCAGCGACAACCCATTCAACCGCCATAGCTCGGTCCTCTGCTTCCCTGCTGCTGCTCCCTGACCGGTATTGGTCAAGGCCTCAGCCACCGTCCACACCCTGGACCCGGACTTGCTGCCCAGTGTGCTCGTCCGTCGGACAAGGCGCACATTGGGAACAAGGTCCTAGCGTAGGCGATATTTTCAGGTAGATTATTTAAAATCTTTTTTAAAATAATTAATTCACTTTTTCTTTGCAATGGTGTTCTATCTAAAAGACAAAACAAAAACAGGAGCACATCTGATGCCCATGAGGGACAGCCTATGAATGCCCACAGTGATTCCATCGACATCGCCATCATCGGCTCAGGCTTTGCCGGCCTGTGCATGGCAATCAAACTCAAGGCAGCCGGGTTTACCGACTTCTTTGTCGCCGAGCAGGCCGACACCCTCGGCGGCACCTGGCGTGACAACCATTACCCGGGCTGCGCCTGTGACGTGCAGTCCCATGTGTACTCGTTTTCGTTTGCACCCAACCCCAACTGGACGCGGCAATTCGCGCCACAGGCAGAGATCCGCGCTTACCTTGAGCAGTGCGCGCAGCGGTTCGGGCTGGCGCCTTATTTGCGCTTCGGCATGGGCCTGCAACGTGCGGTGTTTGATGAGCAGCAGCAACGCTGGCACCTGAGCTTCAGCGACGGCCGCAAGATGAGTGCGCGGGTGCTGGTGTCGGGCATGGGCGGGCTGTCGCGTCCGGCGCTGCCGGATATTCCAGGGCTGGACAGCTTCAAGGGCAAGCGCTTCCACTCCCAGCACTGGGATCACGACTATTCGTTGAAAGGCAAGCGCGTGGCGGTGATCGGCACCGGCGCCAGTGCGATCCAGTTCGTGCCGCAGATTGCCCCGCAGGTGGCACACCTGGACCTGTTCCAGCGCACGCCACCGTGGATCATGCCCAAGCCGGATCGCGAGATTTCAAGGCTCGAACGCTGGGCCTTCAAACACCTGCCGTTTACCCAACGCCTGGTGCGCGGCGCCTTTTACTGGGCGCTGGAAGGCCGCGTGGTGGGCTTTGCCCTGCACCCGCGGCTGATGAAGATGGTGCAGAAGATCGCCCTGCGTCACTTGCGCAAACAGGTGGCGCGCCCTTCCCTGCGCAAAACCCTGACGCCGGACTACACCATCGGCTGCAAGCGCGTGTTGATCTCCAACGACTATTACCCGGCGCTGTCACGCAGCAATGTCGAGGTGGTCACCGACACGGTGCTGCGCATCGAAGCCGACGGCGTGATTACCAGCGACGGCATCAAGCACCCGGCCGACTGCCTGATTTTCGGCACCGGTTTCCAGGCCACCGACCCGCTGCCCCGCGACTGCATCATCGGCCGCGACGGTGTCGACCTGATGGACGCCTGGCGCGATGGCGCCCACGCCTATAAAGGCACGACGGTACCGGGTTATCCCAACCTGTTCCTGATTGTCGGGCCCAACACGGGCCTGGGGCATAACTCGATGATTCTGATGATCGAAGCCCAGGTCACCTACATCCTCGATGCCCTCAAACACATGCAGCACCAGCGCATTGCCACGGTCGAGGTCAAACCCGCCGTCGAGCAGGCCTACAACCAACAGTTGCAGGACAAGCTCAAGCGCACCATCTGGAACACCGGCGGTTGCCAGAGCTGGTACCTGGACCCGCGCACCGGCAAGAACACCACCTTGTGGCCCGGCTCGACCTGGCGTTTCAAACAGCTCACCCGCCACTTCGCGCTCAAGGACTACCTCGCCAACCCGTTGCCGGCCTCTGCGTCGCGCGCGGTTGTTGCGGCCCCGCAACCCACTGCAGAAGGCAGCCTGTCATGAAGTCATTCAAGGGCCGCGTGGCGGCAATCACCGGCGCAGCCTCCGGCATGGGCCGCGCCCTGGCACTCGCATTGGCGCGCGAAGGCTGCCACCTGGCGCTTTCGGACAAGAACAGCCAAGGCCTGGAGCACACCCTGGCGCTGATCAAGTCATCAACCTTGTCGCCGGTCATGATCACCACCCACGTCGTCGATGTGGCCGACCGCCAGGCCATGCAAGACTGGGCCGCACGCTGCGCGGCGGAGCATGGCCAGGTCAACCTGATTTTCAACAATGCCGGCGTGGCGCTGTCGAGTACAGTCGAGGGCGTGGACTATGCCGACCTTGAGTGGATCGTCGGCATCAACTTCTGGGGCGTGGTGCATGGCACCAAGGCGTTTCTGCCACACCTCAAAGCCAGCGGCGAAGGGCATGTGGTCAATACTTCCAGCGTGTTCGGCCTGTTTGCCCAGCCGGGCATGAGCGGCTACAACGCGACCAAGTTTGCCGTGCGCGGCTTTACCGAATCCCTGCGCCAGGAGCTCGACCTGCAAGGCTGCGGTGTGTCCGCCACCTGCGTGCACCCCGGCGGCATTCGCACTGATATCTGCCGCAGCAGCCGCATCGACGCGAACATGACCGGCTTTCTGATCCACAGCGAGGAACAGGCCCGCGCCGACTTCGAAAAACTCTTCATCACCGACGCCGACCAGGCCGCCAGGGTGATTCTGCACGCCGTGCGCAAGAACAAGCGCCGCGTGCTGATCGGTCGCGACGCGTATTTTCTCGACCTGCTCGCCCGGTGCCTGCCGGCGGCCTATCAAGCCCTTGTGGTGTTCGCCAGCAAGCGTATGGCGCCCAAACCGCGCACGCCGGTGTTCGAAACCAACGACGAAACCCGTCTCTGAACAGGAGGACGCACCATGTTGCCGATCCGTCGCGATATCCGTTTTGCCTTACCTGCCGAGCGCATCAAGGACTGGCACGAACAAGGCCCGTTCATCACGCACTTTTTCAACGCCTTGTCGCTGCTGTTTCCCCAGGGCGAGCTGTTTTTCATGGACAGCGTGCGCCACTACCGTCAGCGCATCGACGACCCGGCGCTGAAGAAAGAAATCCAGGGGTTTATCGGCCAGGAGGCCATGCACAGCCGCGAACACGTGGCCTACAACGATCACCTGCAAGCGGCCGGCCTACCGGCGCACACCCTGGACAAGCGCCTGAAGTTCTTCCTCGACCTGCAAAAGAAACACCTGCCACCGTCGTTCAACCTGGCGGTGACTATCGCCCTGGAACACTACACCGCGATGCTCGCGGAAATCCTGCTCAGCGACCCGTCGCGTTTTGGCAAGTCACTCAAGGGCTACCAGCAGATGTGGTACTGGCACGCCCTCGAAGAAACCGAGCACAAGGCCGTGGCGTTCGATGTGTGGAACACCGTGATCAAGCCTGGGCCGATGCGCTATCTGTTGCGCACCGGCACCATGTTGACCACCACGCTGCTGTTCTGGCTGGTGGTGTTTGATTTCCACGTGCGCCTGCTGTTGGCCGACCGCAAAGCCGGTGGGCACCTGAAAGGATTCTGGCGCATGCTCAAGTTTCTATACGGGCCCAAGGGCGTGTTCCCACGCATGCTGCGGCCGTGGTTGCACTACTTCAAACCGGGCTTTCACCCCTGGGACCATGACAACCGCGCACGCCTGGCGGGTATCGACGCCCTGGTCGAAGAGATCGAACAGACCCAGCGTGAATACGCGTCCGCCCACGCTTACAGCTGAGCCGCCGCCCGCCTGCGGACAAAGCCCGGCAGCAGGTCGCCGGGCAGCGCCTTACTGAAATACCAGCCCTGGATAAACAGCTCGGTGCCAGTGTTCAAAAAGGCCAACTGCTCGGCGGTCTCCACGCCTTCGACCACCACGCCCAGGTTCAGCGCCTCACAAAAGCGCAGCATGCCGGTCAATACCTGGGCGCCTTTGGGGTCGCGCTGAGCTACCACGAAACTGCGGTCGATCTTGATAAAGTCCACCGGGAACTGGTGCAGATAGCTCAAGGCCGAGAACCCGGTACCGAAGTCATCGATATACACCTTGGCGCCGATCGCCTGGAGCCTCTGGATGGTCTGGCGGGTGGCCTGGATATCACCGACCAATGCGTCTTCGGTGATTTCCACCGAGACCTGGCCATGGGCCTGGGCGAGGATCTCCACCAGGCGCTCGCCATAGCCGGCCTGGGTCAGCGTGGCGCTGGAAATATTGATGGTCATGGGCAAGTCAAAGCCGATCTTTTGCCACTTTTGATACTGGCGCACGGCCTGGGAGGCCACCCACACATCCACGTCCGGCATCAACCGCGCCTGGGCCAGCCATTGCAGGAATTCCCAGGGCGAATGCACCGTGCCCTGGTTATCCCGCGCACGCATCAGCGCCTCACAGCCGGTGCACAGGCCGGTGCGGGTCGAGACTTGGGGCTGAAATTCCAGGTAGAACTCGTAATCGCTGATCTGCTGGATACGGCTCAATTCGACGGCCTGACGGGCGGCAGCCTTGTGGGACGCCAACACCGGGTCCAGTTCCAGCAGGCGGCCTTTCTCTTCGAGGCCGCGGAAGGTCATGTCCAGCGACTTGAGGTACACCGTGCTGCCATCACTGGACTGGCGATGAATCGCGCGCACATAGGGCGCATACACCAGGGTGCCCAGGCCCAATAGCAGTACTTGCAGCACCACTGCCGCGATGTCGCCGTGGGTACTGAGGTAAGCATTGAGCAGCACGGGCGCGGTAAATGGCACGCTGGCCACTGCCGGCGACACCCAGCCCAACTGCACCACCGTCAAGGCCAGCAGGGTATTGAACGCCGGCACCAGCAAAAACGGGATAAACAAACGCGGGTTAAGGATGATCGGCAAGCCGAACAACAGCACTTCGCTGACATTGAACAACGACAGCGGCAGGCTGGCCATCGCCAGCAAACGCATGGACTGGCTTTTGGAAAACAGCAGGATCGCCAACAGCAAACACAACGCCCCGCCCGACCCGCCGATAAACGCGAAAGAGCCGAGCAGGCCACTGTTGAGCAGGTACTTGATCGGCTCACCCGCCGCCAGCGCGGCGCCATTGAGCACCACGGCCTGGTCCAGTACGTCGAACAGCGGCTGCATGGCGTACACACCGTGAATGCCGAAAAACCACAGCAATGAGTTCATCAGGGTGACAAACAACCCGCTGCCATACGGCGATTGCAGCGCATCCAGTACCTGCGGCCCCTGCAGCTGCGCCACAGAGGGAATCTGCACCAGCAACGACAACACCAGCACCAGCAACAACGCCGTAATGGCGCCCGGCACCACCATATTGATGGTGCCGCGCAGGTTGTGGCCCACCAGGTCTTCGTTGACCAGGCGCGTCCAGCGAAAGCGGTGCAGCCAGGCGATTGCCGGCACATTCAACAGGGGCGATGCGATGGCGATAAACAACACAAACGTCGCCGATGCGCGCGGGTAGTCACGCAGTACAAAGGTGGCGACCACCACATGGGCCAGGCACAAAAATGCCACCGGCAATTGTGGCAGGCGGTGCTGGATGGCGAGCATGTAGCCAATCGAGGCCGCCACCAGCAGCGGAATCACCGAGCTGATCTGGTTATGCAACCCCGACAGAAAAGCCACCACCTGCGGATCGAAGCCCAGCGCGTTGGCGCATTCGGACAAGATCAGGAAACCGGCGGACACCAGCAGGCACGGCAGGATCCACAACAAGCCCTCGCGAATAGCGCGTAATGACTCGGTGCTGGCCAAGGCCGCCAGGCGCTGGGTGAGGAAAAGTTTGAACAGCGTTTGCGCCATGCCCGTCCCTCTGCCCGTATCGCTCGCTGCCCATGCTTGGCAGTGCCCATAAATCCCATGTAACGCTACACGGCCACCTACCGGTAGCGAAAGGCTTTTGCCGCACTACGATTAATTATTCAGAATTAATGTCAGTTTGCGCGATTTGTCGGGGCCGTCGGGCTAGCCTTCAAAACGGTTTTGCCGAAGCCAGGCCAGCGACCCTGCCCGCCTGCATGGCGATTGCCCGCTGGCTGATTGCAAAGCCTTGTGCGTGCCCCCATCTATTGACTTCATCCAATCAGGAGTAAGCCCTTGTCAGAACCCGGTGATAACCACCAGCGCGCCCTGGACCGTTTCTTGAGTGAACACCCCCAGGTGGCGACGCAACTGGACACCCTCAACCCTCTGGCCGCCCAAGCCAAAGGCGAAACCCTCGCGCAGTATCGCGCCGAGCGCTTGCATGAGGCTTTCGAGGCCGAGGCTGAGCGCCAGAATCTGTTTGCCTGGGAGCTGACGCTCAAGTTGACGGCCGAGTCGGCCGAAGCCTTTGAGGCTCAGCGCCTGGAAGTGCACAAGGAAGTCGCGCAGATGGCCGGGTTGGGGTGGGAAGAGTACTGCCGGCTGCATGACTTGGCTGGGTAGCCAGCTCCCACAGAAAAGCAGCTCTTCAGTGCATGCAAATCCGCAGCCGATCTCATATTCAAAACTGCATGCGGTCAACTGTGGGAGCGGGCTTGCTCGCGAATGCGGTGTAACAGTGACAGATGAATTGACTGACCCACCGCATTCGCGAGCAAGCCCGCTCCCACATTTAGACCGCGTTGCATCAGGTAGATAAGCTTTTGCTTTGCACTTGATCTGGCTCTTGCTTCAACCACTCAGGTCGGCTTTCAGGCCGCCAGCTCCCACAGAAAGGCAGATACCCTGCGTCGGCCAAATCGACACCCTGGCAGGCACCTTAGCTACCTGAACCAGCGCCATCGACAACGCGCCATCACCTCGCCCAACGCCTCCACGCTGATCGTTCGGCGCTCAGGATCCATCGCCAACGCCAAGCGCAGCGCCGGCCAGCACGCTGCCGGCAACTGCCGGGGACGCTGCAGTCGGTCAGTGGTGCCACGCTCACCCAAGCGCCTGCCATGGGCCAACTCATAGATCACACACGCCACCGCATACAGGTCAGCACTCGCCGTCAGCACACCGCCCGCCAACAACTCCGGCGCCGCATACGCCGGTGTCCAGGCGCTGAACCGGTCACGACTCACACTCGCCAGCCCCGCCATCGCCTCTGCCGTCGCCTGCCCCAGGCCGAAATCGAACAAACGAATACCGTCGTCACCCAGCATGATGTTCACCGGTTTTACATCACCATGCAGTACACCCTGGCGATGCACATGCGCCACAGCATCCAGCAGCTGCACGGCCAGTGGCTGCAGCTCACGCCAGGGCAAGCCATCGGGACACTCCAGCAGCAGCCGGTCCAGGGTCATGCCGTGCATCAACTCCATGGTGAAAAAAGCTATCTGGCTGCTGATATCCACCTCAAACGCAAACATGCGCACCACACGCTCATGCTGCAGGCTGCGGGTCAGGGCAAACTCGCTGTAGAGCAGCACATGTGCATCGGGCGCCAGGCGGAGATTCTCGCCAAGCACCTTGATTGCCACACTCGAGCAGGGCTCGCCAAACTGCTCATGCAGCAGGTCGCGCGCCCGGTAGACCACGCCCATGCCGCCCGAACCCAACACGCGCTCAAGGTGATAACGCCCCGCCAGCAAGGTGGGCATGCCAGGTGCCGTGGTCATGCGCGCACCGCCACGGCCGTCAGGTCATCCCGCGCCGGGCCGCGTAGCGCCGCCGTGAACAGCCGTGCCACCACCTGTTGCGGTGTACCGCTGTCCATGGCGTTGCCCAGCTCGGCGTGTGTCATCGCCTGGTACACACCGTCACTGCACAGCACAAACACATCGCCTGGCTGCGCGCCCAACTCCAGCACCTCGAGTTTGAGCGGGTGCCGCGCGCCTACGGCGCGGGTCAACGCCCTGGCGTCGGGATGCGCCTGGGCCTGTGCCAGGCTCAATCGCTGCTCATCCATCAATTGGCGCAGCAGTGAGTGATCGCGCGACAGCTGATACAACCGCCCGCCTCGCCACAGGTAACAACGACTGTCGCCCGCCCAGATACACGCTGCCCGCCGGCCCTCCAGCAGCAGGACCACCACGGTACTGCCCATTCTGTCGTCGCGACCTTTGGCCGGCGGTGAGGCGTTATCCCCCCAACTTTGATTGAGCCGTTGCAGGCATCGCCGCACCGCATCGATGCGCTGATCGAACGTACCCTGGGCCGGCAACGCGGCAAGGCTGTCGACCACCCCTTGGCTGGCCCTGTGTCCGGCGCGGTGGCCGCCCATGCCATCGGCGACCGCCCAGCAACCTTGTTGGGGGCAGTCGAGGAACGCATCTTCGTTGCGCGGCCGGGCCTTGCCACGTTGGCTGCGTGCCGCGCTGTTTGCGGCGGCTTGCGGCGCGGTCACAGTCGCTCCGGCAAACGGAACGTGCGCCACGTGTCCATCTGAAACGGGCTGGGTGTGCGCTGGCTGACCAACAGGTAATTGGCACGCAAACCGGCAAGATCGGCCTTGAGTAGCTGCGCATCGCGCCCACTGGCAGGCTCGTTGTGCAGCAGGTCAAAAAAGCGAAACAACGACCAGGCCCCGCTGTTCTTCTCGATGCCCAATGGCCGCTGTGCGCCGCGCTCCAAGACCAGGCTGCTGCGACCATTTTCCACTTCGCTGGGCCACTGGAACGTCACAGGCACGATCGGCCCATGGCGGTACTCCAGTTGCTGACCGCCAAAGCTCAACACCGCGCGGCTGACCGCCTGGTCCAGGCTATAAGGCGCCAACGTAAATCGAACCGCCAACTCGCCGGGGTCGCCCCCGAAAAAACCACGGCGGATGGTCTGCGCTTTGCCGAGCTGCTCCAGCAACGCGCGCGACATTGGCAGGCTCTGGCCTTCCAGGCCGCGCAAGCGATATCGCCCGCCGTCGGCGCTGATAAACGGGCGCAGGTAATTGTCATGGAACCTTGCCAGCACGCCCTGGGGTTTGAAGAACTCCTCGAAATCGCCCAAAGCCACGTCGCTGCCGGCATGGGCATTGAACGGGTAACGCTGGCGGATAGCCCTGGCATACAGGCTATACACCTCGCTCTGATAGCGTTGGTTCACATGCGTATAGGCCTCATCGAACAAATGCCGCCAACTGTCGTCGGCAAGGCCCTCGACCCAGCCTTTGAGCGGCAGCGGCAAACGTGCGGCACTGTCACGTAACTGTCCCAACCCGGGTTGTTGCCCTTCCATACGCCGTTTCACCATCTGGAAAGCCGCCTGCTCCGGCGCCCCTTCGCGGTTCAGCGCCGCCAGTTGCAGGTGCACAGCATCAAGCTGGCGCAATGCCTGGGTCAGTTGTTCGCCCGGGTTTTGCTGCTCATCAAGCAGTTGATGCAAAGGCTCGAAACGGCGTTGCAAGGCGCGTCTTGCAGCATCATCGCCTGTGGGCTTGGGCAAAACACCTGCGCGTACACGGGCAGCCATCGACTGAGCGATAGCCGCCACGTCGCCGGCCTCGTGGGGCACCGCTGCCATCGGGTCATCGGTGGATAGCAAACGGGTATTTTCACGCACCTGCTGTAACAGCAACACCAGCGGTGACTGCGCCGAGGTCAGGCGCGCCAGTTGTTCGGCGTCCTCACGCAGGTTGTCGGTTTCGCGTAATCGGACCTGGCCCAGGGCCTGGCTCCACGCATCGGCGTACTCACTGAAGTAGCGCTGTTGCAGCTCGACGATCAACCGGCGCAATTCCATCGCACTGAGGTCAGTCGCCTGCCCCAGCACCCAATTGTCCAGGACAATCGCGTTAACCAGTCGCGGGCCTTGCTGGTCGAAATACTGCACGTAGCGCTTGCTGTAAAACCCCGCAATCGGTTGATCCAGCGCCGTGAACACAGTGCCGTCCGTGAGGCGGCTGGGTTCCAGCGTGTGCGATTGCTCGCGCAGTACGCGATACACCACGTCTGCCAGCGACTCTCCGCGCAACACCTGGCGAGCCTGGGCGACCAGCTCATCATTGAGTGGCGCGGCAAAGGGTTGTTCAAGCAGCCGGGCAAAGTGCTCACTCAGGCGCGCCTGCGTCGCAGCCTCACCGGCAAAGCGCTCGGACCACCGGTTGGCCACGCGCTCCGCCAGCCACCCGGCGTCACGTCGCTCGCGCAGATTGAGCATCAGGTAGGCGCGCAGGTTATCCAGTAACCGTTCGCGATCCCCAAGGCTCGACCGCACCTGTTCTTCGAGCAGCGAAGCGACTTGCGCAACCATTTGCTGCAGGGCGTCGTTATAAGCACTGACTAACGGCGGTCGGCTCACTTCGCCCTGAAACAGTCCGGCTCTCTCCAGCACGCCGGCCTCTGACACCGGCGGAAACACCCGCGTCGCCGCCAGGCGATTGTCCAGCAACGTCAGTAACGCCAAAGTCTGGTCCGCATCGGCCGGGGCCGACGTCTCCACCTGACCTAACTGCGCCAACTGCTCCAGGCGTTGGTGGTTGATCCCATAGCTGTGCATCCAGAGCATGCCCGCCGCTCCGATGACCAACGCGACGGCGCTCGCCCATCCCGCCTGCTGCCAACGGATGCGTCGATGCTCCTCGGTGTGCAACCCCGCAAGATCGGCCTCGGCGAAAATCACCTGGTTGAAAAGACCTTGCACAAAGCGTTCGTGCCGCTCACCCGCACTGGTCAGATAGAAACCTCGCAACCCCTGGATGCGCTGGTTGCGATGGGCGCAGAACGCCACTTCGATAAACAGGCACAAACGCTCACCGATGCGTGCCACCTGGGGCACGAAATCCAGCATCCGGCCACGGCGCTCGACATTGCGCTCCTGGTGCAGGCGCTGCACCAGTTCACCACTCACGCGCTGCAGCAACGCCTCGAACGCCTGGCGTACCTGCGCCATGGGCACGCCCGTGGGGCCGCCAGTGATCAGCTCACCGAGTACGCCCTCTGCGGCGCTGTCGTGCGGTGTATCAAAAAACGCGCTAAAACCCGGGATGTGGTCAGCGTGGGTCAGCACCAGATAAACCGGAATATCGATATGCAGCGTTTGCTGGATATCTTGTAACCGGGAATGCACATGCCGTGCATGGCGCTCCAGATCATGCTCATTGCTGCCCAACAAGGTGTCCATCGACAACGTCACCACCACGCCATTGAGCGGGCGGACCCGGCGCCTGGACTTGAGCAGCCCGAGTAACGTCGACCAACCTGCGGCATCGACCGCGCGGTCGGGTTGGTCCAGGTAGCGCCCGGCACTCTCCATCAGGACGCCCTGATCGGCGAAGTACCAGTCACAGTAGGCGCTGGCCCCGGATGATGCGGTTTGAACGTGATCCGGCGGGCGCTGCAAGCCGTTGGCCGCCAGTAAAGCGCTCTTGCCGCTGCCTCGCTGTCCGATCAACAAGTACCAGGGCAGCTCATTGCGTGAGCGCAGGCTGCGCCCGACATATTGGCGAGTTGTTTTCAAGGTATGCAGCGCCTCCTTGAAACGTCCGCGCACCTGTTTGCGCTCATCCTCTACCAGCCCAGGGTGCTGACGGCCGGCCTGGGCTTCCTCGATCCGGGACCGCACGCTGCGGCGTGTTCCCATAACAGCCATCGCCAGGCCCCATAGCAGAAACAGCGTGCTGATGGTCACAAGGCGAGCCGTAGCGCCCTGCCAGAACCGATGGTCATCCACCGCCAGCAGAGGGCCGAAAAACCACACCAGGCAGGCGCTGCAAAGCACCAGCAACAAGCTCCATACCCAAACGATGCGCAGCAGGGTGCACGCGCCCTTGAAGAAAGCGTTCATTCAATGTTCCCAGCGTTACAAGGGCGTCGGAGTCAGTTCCGGCGCCGAAGATTGAAAGGGTTGCAGTGCATGGGCTCGCTCCTGCCCCAATACCCAGGCAGTTGCCGAATACATCGCCAGCAAAGCGATCAAGCCCAACGCCACATACCAGGTTGCGGAAAGCGTGCGCAGCCGCTTGCGGCGTGCCTGCTGCGGTCGGGAGGCACAGGCAGACACAGAAACCGGGGCGCCACGCACATGCCTTATCTGGCGATACAGCGCGTCACGTACGCCCTCAAGCTCGGTCACACCGCGCTCCATGACCCTGTATTTGCCTTCAAACCCCATCGACAGGCACAGGTACATCAGCTCCAGCATGGCCAAGTGTTTTACCGGGTCGCGAGACAGTCGCTCCAACAGCTGGAAAAACTTTTCTCCGCCAAAGGTTTCGTTGTGAAAACGGCTGAGCAGACTGATCTTCGACCAGTCGCTGCGGCTCCCCCACGCGGTGGTCACTACCGCTTCATCAACGACGCTGCACAGCACATAGCGAGCAGCAATCACCTGAGCGCTTTCCATGCCGTCATGCTGGGCGCGGACCTCAAAGCGTGTGAGGCTCGCGGCCAGGCGGTCGTTGAGCGTCTGCAGGTTCTCCCGGCCGCTGCTGAGTTTGAGTTCAAGCACCTCGGACATCAGTTCCCAGGCCGCTGTCACCAGCGGGTTAAGGCCCACGTTGAAACGTTGCGCGCCCTGTACAGCGGCGGCGTAGACCATGCGGTCTTCCAACTGCTCAAAACGCGGTGGTGAGACGAAGTCCGTCACCGGCCCCTGTGCCGGGCCGTGGCCGTTACGGTCCAGCAAGACGGTTTTCTCATCCAGCGGGTATTCACTGTCCATGTTCATGCTGTTCAATTCCTGATAGCCCAGAAGGTCAGTTCCAACTCGCTGAACTCGCCGCCGACATGGAACGCAAAACCACCCGATTGCTCCAGTTGCGCGATATCACGGCCACTGAGCTCGAGCATGAAATAGGTTTTACCGGCATGAAACGGGATCTGGCGTGGCGCTACCGGCAGCGGTTTGACCTTGATGCCCGCCAGGTGCAGGTTGACCAGTTCACGGATGCGCTCTACGGGGCCGACCTTGAGATGGGCCGGCAAACGATGGCGCAGTTCTTCCGAATCGCATTGAGCTGCGACCGCCAGGATGAATGTCGCGCTGCCCAGCAGCTTGAGATCGGCTACCGGGCAAACCATCACCCCATACTGGCGCTGTTGCAGCACCAGCTCCAGGGCATGCTGCTCAAAGACCATCGACAGCAGCGTGCGCAACCCCGCCATCAACCCACGAAAACTCGCGCCCTGGTCGCCATGGAGGTAGCGCACCTGCTGGGTGGCACGTTTGCTGTCGCTGGCAAACGTCGCCAGTTCGCCCAGTATCGACAGCATCTCGCGGAACAACGCCTCAGAACGCACTTGCGGCTGAGCCAGGTAATGACGCAACACCGGCTCGGCCCGATTGATCAGTTGCAGCATCAGAAAGTCGGCAATCTGCGCCCCCGCCGTGGCGCCACTGCCGCCAATCCGCTCAGCAATCGCATCTCCCCGGCTGGCCAGCAGGCTGATCACTTCTTTGAGGCAGGACGAAACAAACCCCGAGCCCTGCACATAAATAAACGTCGGGGCAAAATCAGGCTCCATCCGCAGCCCCTCTTGCGCAGAGCATTCCAGCACCTGGGCAATCTTCAGCTTCACGTAGGCCTCATCACCCGGCTGCTCACCCAGCAACAGGCGCAAATCCGGGCGTGCGCAACTGATCTGGCAACGCGCGTCCCGGCCCGCATTGGAGTCCGCCACTTCAACGTCACAGGCGATGTAGCGCGCCAACACATCCGGCGACTCCTGCGTGCGGGTTTCAACCTGATTGCCGGTCGCCATCGGCAACGCCAGGTACACCGATTGCCTGCCCGCGTTGGCCGGCACCTCCAGTACCAGTGGCGCCATGGCGGTGGTCAACTCGAACAGACTGCCGTCCGGCAATACGCCACTGGCTTGATTGACCACCAACTTGCCCAGGCCCAGGTACTGCAGGTCGATGTCCAGGTTCAGGAAACCCCAGGCATCACTGCCCAGCAAACGGGTTCGGTTGAGCTGCTGCTGGTAATAACGGTCGTTGTGTTGCAAGTGCTGGGGGCGCAGCAACATCCCTTCCTGCCAGATGACTTTATGAACCTGCATCTCAATTCTCCAAGGCGCTGACGAGCGGGTCGCCAGCACGGATGCCCGCCTGGTCAAGCACCAGGTGCGCTCGCGTCACTTGCTGTGGTGCCAGCGGCAGCACCCAACGCCATTGCACATGGGGCAAATCACGGTACGCCGCGATGATGCCCACGTAGCGGCTTTGCGGTTCACTCCTGAGCTTGAGAGCCACCTGCTCGCCGGGGCGCAACTCCAGTTCCTCGCTGCTCACCCAGTCTTTGGGCAGTGCCTGCTCGGCATGTCCATACAGCGTGAAAAAATCCGCGTTTTCGAATGCCACTGGATGCTTGAGCTCGAACAGCTGCACCACCACCGGAGAGGGGCGCCCATGCAGGTCGGGGTTCACTTCGTCACTGGCGGCCAGCGTCAGGTCGAGCTTGGTCACTGTGGAAAAGGGTGACAGGCTGCTGCACCCGCCCAGCAGCATCAATACGACCAAAAGAGGTAGGGCAACACGGGTCATGGGCATCCTCCTGGCGGTGTGGCAAACAGCGCTGAAGCCAGGCGTACCTGCTCCTCATAGGCCTTGGCAAAATCGCCGCGCAACGGGCCCGTGTTCAATGCATCTGCTTCGACCAAGCGGTGATAGTGGCGCTGGTAGGCCCGCCAATGCGCCCTGTCGGCAAAGAACCTTGGCACCTTGTCATCGCGCGCAAAACCGGCCTGCAAATGGCCGGGGGCAAACGTCGCCAGCGAGTTGCGCAGCGCCGTGCGGCACGCAACGAGCAGCGCGACCTGATGCACTTGCATTTGCCGGTACACCTGCGTAATGGCCGCTTCGGCGCTGGGTTGCGCCAACTCCCCCATGCCCAGCAGCGACGCCAACACAGAATCCATGCCCAGGTTGTCTTTCAACGCGTTCGGACGTTTGATCAAGGTGCTCGCGTCCAGGCTCAATTCGTTGTGCAGTTCGTCGTGAGTGCGCAGGTTCTGTTGCAACCCATCAATTGCGTGCCTGAGTAAACCCGCAGCCTTAATCGCCAACGCCTCGCGGCCAGCGCAATCGAGCGCCTGCACACTAACCCCCAACGCCGTGGCGAACTGGGCCCAGAACCCTTCGTCGGCCACGGGCGCCTGCAAGTCAGGCAATACTGGCTCGACCCTGTCTCCCGGAGCGTCTGCCTGTACAGGTAAGGCCAGGTAATCGCGCTCAACACAGTCACCCGACATCCAGGCACTCGGTGCCTCTTGTACATCGTTCAAGGCGTCCAGCTCGCACGGCGGCGCCTCGTGCATCGACTGGCGATCCCATTCATGCACGGGGTCCAGGCCCAGATAAGCATCCTCGGGTATCACCCCGCCCGCGGTGGATAATGGCTGGCGATGCGATGCCACGCGCTCAATCAACCGCGCACGGACAGCAAATGGCCCCAACTGGAAAACATCACCCTCCACGATCAGCCGCGCCTGGCCCTTTTGCAGCGACTTGCCACTGCCCACCTCACGGATACCGTTACTGCTGATATCCGTCAGGAAGTAACGCGCGTCACGGTAAGCGATCAACCCGTGGTGACTGGAAAGCAAGCGACTGGGGTCAGGAATAATCCAGTCGCAACCGGCTCCACGACCGACCACGCCGCCCATTCCATCGAACACCTTGCGCGGCGGCGGCTCACCGCCCCCACCCTCACACACCTCAAGCACTAATTGCATGAAAGGCTCCATTTCATTGGCCGCGACGGGTCGCTTGGGGGTCACCCAAAGGACGATAGTCAGCGTCATCAAACACGTAATTGGCGCTGCAGCCGCTCAGCAAACACAACACAAGCATCACGGCTCGCCATGGACGATCAGGCATCGGGGTTCTCCCAGGTAGACAAGACAAACAGGTGAGCGCAGCGCCCATGAGCACGCCAGCGTGAATATGCCATTCAACATTCCCCTCGAGACGCGCCCATGGGGATATTCAACCGCGCAAGCCGGTACAACAGCGTGCGACGCGCGACCCCAAGCTCACGCGCCGTGCGTGTTCGATTGCCACGGTTCTTGTGCAGGCAATCGATCAGAAAGACCCGCTCCACCCGCTCCAGGCGCTGACGCAGGGTTGCCTCGACGGCCGCACCTGCGGGCGCCGCTGACAGCGACAGGTGCGCAGGTAAAATCACCCCGTCATCACACAGCAGCACCGCCCGTTCGACCAGGCATTTGAGCTCACGCACATTGCCTGGGAAGGCGCGGCCGGAGAGCTGATCAAGCGCTGCGCTGGACCAGCTGACCAGCGGTTTTTCGAGTGCCGCGCAGACCTTTTCGGCAAAGTGCCGGGCAAGCAGCAGCACATCGCCGTCGCGCTCACGCAATGCCGGTAACTGGATAGGGAACTGCGCCAATCGGTAATAGAGGTCTTCGCGAAACGTCCCCTGGCCGACCATTGCCAGCAGGTCGCGATGGGTGGCGGCGATGATTCGCACATCGACCTTGTGAGCGGTATTGGCGCCCAGCGGGCGCACTTCACCTTCTTGTAGCACCCTCAGCAGCTTTGCCTGCAGGGAGAGTGGCATATCACCAATCTCATCCAGCAGCAGTGTGCCGCCATCGGCTGCGTCAAACAGCCCGGCATAGTTACGCTCCGCACCGGTGAACGCGCCCTTGCGGTAGCCGAACAGCTCACTCTCCAGCAAGCCCTCAGGGAAGGCTGCGCAGTTTTGCACCACAAACGCTCGCGTGCTACGCGGGCCGGCGGCGTGAATCGCACGCGCCACCACCTCCTTGCCCGTGCCGGTTTCACCGTGCAACAGCACGGTAAACGGGGCCTGTACAACCTTGCCGATCAGGCGGCAAGTGGCCTCCATCGCGGTGCTGTTGCCGATCAAGCCATAGGCACTGGCCACGGGTGTATTGCACGGGGGAACAAGCATGACTTGCCTGGGCTGGGCAAGCCGCAACAGGCTTGATTGGCCCAGGGCAAAGCTGCCCAATTGGCCCAACGAAGCGGCGTAGCCATGCAATTGCGCAGGGCGCAGGCTGGCGCAAAGCAGAACGCCGCACACCGCCTTGCTCCGATTAAACAAGGGCAGGCATGTCAGCGAGTGCCAAGGCAGCGCCGCCAAGGGCAGAAAACCGCTGTCATAGGCGCTGTTGCACAGTTCATCAATGGTCAGTTCCCGCCCCTGATCAAGGACGTAGTGCAATAACTGCTGGTGCTGAACATCTATGCTTGCGGCCCGCTGGCCTGCGAGTTCCCCGTCGGGAAAATACTGAGCGATCAGCCCCAGCTGGGTGGTGGTTTCATCCCGCGCATACAGTTGGCACAGGTCGCACTGGCTCAACTGCGCAGCGGCCGTGACGCAAAGGTCCGCCAACTTCGATTCCTCGCGCTCGAAGCCCAGGCGGGTAAACCAGCCCAGCAGTTGGTCGGCGTAGGCCAGCGAATCAGGCAATGGCTTGAATGGGCTGTGCGTCATAGGCTGAACTCACACACTGGCACACCGCTGCCATCCAGCGTCGCGTGGGTGGCCAAGAGGGATTCGCCAACGGCCATCGCACCGAGCAGACGATCAACGATCGGCGGCAGCAGGTGGGACTCGATCCACTGGTCGATATAACGCGCGCCACTGTCCTGGTGCATACAACGCTCGACCATGTGCGTGACCAGTTCGGTGCTGTAGCTGAACAGCAGTTCGCGCGCGTGCAACCTTTGGCCAAGGCGCGCCAGCTTGAGCCTTGCCACGTCCTGCAAGCGTTCGCCTGCGAGCGGGTAATACGGCACGACACGCATGCGGGCCAGCAGAGCCGGCTTGAAGTGAGCGCGCAATACCGGGCGAATCACTTCCTCCAGGGCCGCTGCGTCGGGGCGCCTACCATCGGCGCACAGTGCGCTGATGCAGTCGCTGCCCAGGTTGGACGTCATCAGGATCAACGTATTACGAAAGTCAATTTCGCGGCCTTCACCGTCATTGGCCAGGCCCTTGTCAAAGACCTGGTAGAACAGGTTCAGCACCTCAGGGTCGGCCTTCTCGATTTCATCGAGCAACACCACCGAATAAGGTCGCTGGCGTACGGCCTCCGTCAGCACCCCGCCCTCGCCGTACCCAATGTAACCGGGAGGTGCTCCGATCAATCGGGACAGCGAGTGTTGCTCCTGGTACTCCGACATATTCAGTGTGATCACAAACCGCTCACCGCCGTACAGCAAGTCCGCCAGCGCCAGCGCCGTCTCGGTCTTGCCGACCCCGCTTGGGCCGGCGAGCAAAAATACGCCCACCGGCGCCTCAGGATTATTGAGGCCCGCAGCCACCGCTCGCAGGTTACGATCCAACGCCTGCACCGCCGGTTCCTGCCCAATAATGCGCTCGCGCAGGGCGTCGGCAAAACCCAGGACGCGCTCACTGTGCTCCAAGGCCAGTTGCTCAACCGGGATGCCGGTCCAGCCGCTGATTACCTGGGCGACTACCCGTGGGCATACTTCATGGCTGGCTTGCTGCTGTTCACGCTGCATCCAGTGCTGCTCGGTTTGCTGGCGCTCAAGCTCCAGAGCATCCAGCCGCCGGGCCAGTGCCTGCAATGCCGGTTGGTCAACGAGCAAGCCGGCTTCAACATCGCGCTCAAGCGCCACACGCTGGCGATTGCCCTCAGCCCATTCAGCGCACAGCTGTTGCAACGCCTCAGGCGCCGCCGTCAGGCGTATACGCACTTGCGCACAGGCGGTATCGAGTACGTCGACGGCTTTGTCCGGCAACTGTCGCCCTGCCAGGTAACGAGCGCTCAGCTGCGCTGCCGCCACCACCGCATCGTCACGTATATAGACGCCATGGCTGGCTTCATACACCGGCACCAACCCGCGTAAAATGGAGACCGCCGCCGCCACACTCGGCTCGCCGACTTTTACCGGCTGGAAGCGCCGTGCCAACGCCGGGTCTTTTTCGATGTATTTTTTGTACTCGGACCAGGTCGTGGCGGCGATGGTGCGCAATTGACCACGCGCCAGGGCGGGCTTGAGCAAGTTGGCGGCATCGCCTCCACCCACCTGCCCGCCGGACCCCACCAGGGTATGCGCCTCGTCAATAAACAGGATCACGGCCTCTGGTGAGGCGTTAACCTCGTCGATCACACCTTTGAGCCGCCGTTCGAACTCGCCCTTGATACTGGCGCCAGCCTGCAACAAACCCATGTCCAAGGTCAGTATGCGTACGCCCTTGAGTGGCTCGGGCACCTGTGAGGCAACTACTCGCAATGCGAGCCCTTCAACGATGGCGGTCTTGCCCACGCCCGCGTCTCCCACCAGAATCGGGTTGTTCTTGCGCCGCCGCACAAGGATATCGATCAATTGACGGATCTCCGGGTCACGACACAGGACCGGGTCGATCCGCCCTTCACGAGCCTGATGCGTGAGGTCATGGGTATAGCGCTCCAGCAGTGATTCGCCTTGTCGCAGCGGCGCGGTTTCGCAGCCCCGGCTCAACAAAAAATCACGCACGCGTTGCGCGTCCAAGCGGCTCAAGAGCTGCTGATAAGCACTGCCCGCGTGTTGCAGCGGATGACGCAGAAGTGCCAGCAATAAAGCACCGGCGCCGACCTCAACCTGCCCCAACTCCAGGTGGGCAACCATTAACGCTTGTTGCAACCATTGCACGAGTGCCGGGGCAAACACCGGGCTGCGCGATGCACTTTGTTCGCCTTTAAGCAGTAACAGGGCCTGAAGCTCACCTGGAGCAATTTCGGCATCCGCCAGCGCCTTTACCAAAAGCCCCTCGGCATGTTCCAGCAGCGTCAGCAGCAGGTCCTCAACCAACACTTCCTTGCCGCCACGCGTTACACAACGCTCGGCGGACCGCGCCAGGTCAACGCGCGTCTGAGGCGTCAAGGTCCGGATCAGTTGTTGCAGGTCTACATTCATCATAATCATCAGTCCCTAATCAGAGTGGCTGGCCAGAGTGACCACACCGTCGGCACTCTCGTACCCCAACCAACTGGTCCAACCGAGACGACACACGTTGCGCTCGCCAATATGCAGCGGCCGCACTTCACCCTCGGCCAGTACCAGGCGCACGTCATACTCCAGTGGCGTGCGCAGCATCAGGCGAACCAGCGAGCACAACGGTTTGCAGGCGCTGCCAGCGGGTAGAAACGCGTGAAAGCGCGGCCAGCTCAAGCCCTCGACATGCACCCGGAACTTGCCGCTGCGATCGGCAACCTGGTGCCCGAGCAGCAGGTCTTCGCCAAGCACGTTGTTGGCCGCCCCGAGTTGATTGCGTTGCTGTTGCGCGATAACCACCGTGCGTTCAACCCATTGCTCTATGAACAAACGGCTGTGCTTGAAGTAATGACGCAGCACCGTTTCGATCAAGGTGGCCGAGTGCACTCGCAGGCTCAGCAGCCCCAGGTACGGCAACAATCGCTTGCAGTCCAATTGCGCCGCGTCGCGAATCTGGTGGCTACCCAGCCCGACCAGCGCGAACATCTGCGCGGAAAAAGCATCACTGGCGTCGGTGCGAAAACTCGCTCGGTAGCGATATTTGCGCCAGATCGGCAGCATCAACCTCTGCAGGCGATGGTGAAATACGTCAAGAAAGCCACGGCTCACGCTGCCACTCGCCTGCTCTTGATAAAACCCGGGCAATGGCGAACCAGCGCCAAACAGGCCGAGCACGTTAAGCCGCAGGCGAGCGCGTAACTGTCCGTGTTCGACAAAAAAAGCCACTCGGTCAATGTCGTGCCCAGGGAACCCCAGGCTAGGGTTGGCCTGGAACTCGAGCAGGTCATAGAGCGCGTCGTCATCCAGCGATGGATGGCTGTCGCGCAGGCGTTCGATCACCTGCAGCACCGCCTGGAACAACGAATATTCGCGAATTGTGCGTGTTAGAGCGGTCAAAGCAGGGCCTGCCGACCCATCCGGGGTGGCCATAGATACACGTCTCCTTGTGTGCTGGTGACCCGCAGTTCGTGATACGAATTGAGGCCGGCGTAGAGGGCAAAAAACTCATTGAGTGCCGAGGCGAAGACAAACAGGTCGCCCTGGCCGGCAAAGCCATTGGCGTCAATACTCAGGTCGACCTGCAGGCCGCGTATGGGCAGCCCACGGTGCATTCGGTCGACGGCGTGATGATGGATGGCCTTCAACGCATCCAGTCTTCGCTGGCTGACGTTGTGTGCCTGTCGATCGTGATAGCGCGGCAAGTCGTAGGTCTGGAGGATGACTTTCAAGGCACGGGTATCGGTCAATGAGAGGTAGTTGAGCGACATGTTGCTGATCAGCTTCCAAAGGAAGTCCTGGTCCAGAGGTGGAGCAAGGCTCGCCGTCGGCGCGCAGATATTGCGAAACGTCAGGAATTCCGGTGTCTGTTCGCAGGGCTGGTTGATCTCTCCCACTTGCAGCAGCTTTGGCAAGTTGTGGTTGGTACAGGTCAACTCAATCGAGAGGGTTTCCTGCTCCTGGCCTGGGCCAGTGCCAAAACTCAACCAGGTATCCAGTTCGGCACTTTGCACCGACGAGCGCTGACGAATGCTGTAGCTGGGCGTGCGCGTTGAAGTGGCATTGCCACTGCCATGCTCGAAGGATTCGAACGGCACATACGCCTGGTAGCCCAGCCCACCCGGGCGCCATCCGGTCACCTGGTCCACGGAAAAGACCGCGGCATTGCCCCGCGCTATACCACCCGGCAGCAGCAGGTACTCATCCTGCTTGCCATCCAGGCGAATGGGCACTGCGTCATGCTTGAACAGGTTGGCAATGGGCGTGCAATACAGCTTTACGTTGTCCAGAGTGGGACGGTACGTCGCATGCGCGTGGTGGCTTAACTTGAAACGCAGCTCTACACACCTGGCGCGCTTGAGCAGTTCATGGGGCAACGCCTGTAATGCATCCAGCCCCTGTACATCGACAAACAGATACTTGTCCGCAAACGCAAAATATTCCTGCAGGTGGCGATAACCGCAAAAAGTGTTCGCCGGATAGGGAATCAGTGCATGTTCCTCATCGAACCCCACCGGTTTTACCTGGTTTGCAGCAAGCCGAAGCGACAACGGCTGGCCCTCGCGATCACTGATCACCAGCCCTTCATGGTCAAAGAGCCGTAATTCGATGCCTTCCAGATGACGCAGCAGGCTCAGGTACAAGCCTTGGCTCACCTGTCGATCACCCGCCAGGTGCAAGCGCAATTGATCGAATGGCAACTGACTCAAATTGCCCTCCACGCTCATCTCCATGCGCAGGTTGAGGAGCGTTTGTGCGCCCTGGGCCACATATTCCAGGCGGCTCAGTTGCAACGCCAGCACCTGGGTGGCGTAGCAGGTACGAAAGCGGCAGCGCTCCCCATTGACCAGCACGCTCTCAACCGGCGTGTCCCGTTCTACGCTGACCGTGGTGCACGCATGTTTCAACGGGTCAAACTGCAAGATGCTGAAGGCCGGCAATGGCCGCATATAGTTGGGCCACAGCAGATGCATTAATGAATGAGTCAGCTCTGGAAGCTCGTCGGCAAGCTTCTGGCGCAAGCGCCCGGTCAGGAACGCAAAGCCTTCCAACAGACGTTCTACATCCGGGTCCTGGCCTGAATCCGCGAGAAAAGGTGCCAAGGCAGGATTACGCTCAGCAAAACGCCGCCCAAGTTGGCGCAAGGCACTGAGCTCACTTTGGTAAAAGTGGTTAAAGGACATCAGGCTGCACCTCAACCTGGCCACCACCGGCCAACTGCGCGTTAAAAACCACCGGTTGCACAACGCCGTCGATGAGCAGTGTTGCCTCAATTACAAACGCCAGGACCAAAGGGTTGCCGGTATCGGGCAAGCCCCTGACACGCACATTCGACAGACGTGGTTCGTATACCTGGATGAACCGTTCAATCGACAGCCGCGACTGGCTCAATGACTCATGCAGGCTCAAGCGCATGTCATTGAGGTCGGGCAGCCCGTAGTCCGGCAGCGTCAAGACACTGCCTGCACGTGTGCCGAGCATGTTCGCCAAGTGCGCGGCAATCGACGCTACACTGCCGGCCCTGGCGGGTGCCAGGCCTTCGAGACGCTCAAACAGGCTGCGATATTCGGGTATCCCCTGCCCCTTTCTCATTCTTTGTCGAGTTTGCCGACGAGGGACAGGGTGAAGTCCGCGCCCATGTACTTGAAGTGCGGCCGTACACTGAGGTTGACGCGGTACCAGCCCGGTTCGCCGTCGACATCACTGACCACGATGCGAGCAGCCCGCAATGGGCGTCGCCCACGCACTTCAGCGCTGGGGTTTTCCTGGTCGGCAACGTATTGGCGGATCCATTTGTTGAGTTCCAGTTCCAGGTCGGTACGCTCCTTCCATGAACCCAACTGCTCGCGCTGCAACACCTTGAGATAATGCGCCAGCCGGTTGACCACCATCATGTAGGGCAGCTGCGTTCCCAGGCGGTAGTTCAACTCAGCGTCCTTGCCCTCGGCGCTGTTACCGAAATACTTGGGTTTCTGTACCGAGCTGGCGGAAAAAAACGCCGCGTTATCACTGCCTTTGCGCATGGTCAGGGCAATAAAGCCTTCCTGCGCAAGCTCGTACTCGCGACGGTCAGAGACCAGCACTTCGGTCGGGATCTTGGTTTCAATTTCTCCCATGCTCTGGAAGTGATGCAGGGGCAGGTCTTCGACTGCGCCACCGCTTTGCGGGCCGATAATGTTCGGGCACCAGCGAAAGCGGGCAAAACTGTCCGTCAGCCGGGTGGCAAAGGCGAACGCGGTATTGCCCCACAAATAGTGTTCGTGGCTGTTGACCACGTTTTCCTGGTAGGCAAATGTCTTGACCGGGCACTCAAGGGGATCGTAAGGGGTACGCAACAGGAACCGCGGCACGGTCAGGCCAATGTAACGGGCGTCTTCGCTCTGACGAAAGCTTTGCCATTTGGCAAATTGAGGCCCCTCGAAATGATCCTTGAGGTCCTTCATGTCAGGCAAACCGGTAAAGCTTTCCAAACCGAAAAAGCTCGGCCCTGCGGCGGCAATAAACGGTGCATGGGCCATGCAGGCAACACTGGAAACGTATTGCATCAGCTTCACATCCGGCGCGCTTGGCCCAAGGAAGTAGTTGGCAATGATGGCACCCACGGGCTGGCCGCCGAACTGGCCATATTCGGCACTGTAGATATGCTTGTAGAGCCCGGACTGCGTGGTTTCCGGGGAGTCTTCGAAATCGTCCAGCAGGTCCTGTCGTGAGACGTTCAGCAGTTCGATCTTGATGTTCTCGCGAAAATTGGTGCGATCGACGAGCAGTTGCAACCCTCTCCAGGCAGCTTCCAGCGCCTGGAAATCCGGGTGATGAAGAATTTCATCCATTTGCTCGCTGAGCTTCAGGTCGATCTCGGCGATCATTCGATCGACCAGACGCTTCTTGACCGGCTCGCCGCTGTTGTGCGGTTTGACAAGCTCTTCGATAAACGCCGAGACACCGCGCTTGGCAATGCTGTAGGCCTCGTCATCCGCGCTCAGCAGTGTCTGGGCAATGATGGTATCGAGAATGCTGTGCTCGTCAGCCATTCGGGTGGGTAGCGCATGCTGTGGGATGGTCATGGCATCAGTGTCCTTTACTGAAAATGTCAGGCTGCGGGGTCACTCAACCCCAATTCGGCCAATACCCGGGCGCGGGAGTCGTCATCCGCCAGCGCCTGTTCGATCGCCTTGCGAAAGCTCGGCGTGTTACCCAACGGCCCCTTGAGGGCCATCAGCGCTTCACGCAGCGCCATGAGTTTTTGCAGCTCCGGGATCTGCTCGACCAGGTTCGCCGGGGTGAAATCCTTCATCGAGTTGACCCGCACCTGGATCGACAGCGCTTCGATATCGGGCTGTTCCTGCAGGCGATTAGGCACGCTCAGGGTCAACGCCAGTGCCTGTTTGGCCAGCACGTCATCAAAGGTGTGCTTGTCGATACCGATCGGCTTGCGGTCTTCGAGCTTGCGTGGGTCTTCGTGCTGGGCGAAGTCGCCCAGCACCAGCAACTTCAGCGGTAGCTCGACCTCTTCCTGGGCGCCCCCGACGGCGGGCTTGAAGGTGATGTTGATACGTTCCTTGGGTGCTACCGAACCTTCTTTGGCCACGGTAAATCTCCTTTTTTCGAGGGGGTTCAAAAGCCTATTCAAGTACCGCTTCAACATCGAAGTGGCAGAGCCTTCGGTGGGTCGTTTCCTTGCGCTCGCGTATGGCCTGGTTTTGCGGCAACAGCTCGCAACAGCGATACAAAAGCTGTGCAACCTGCAGTGCCAGTTCCGGCTCCCAACGATCCAGACCAGCGCGCTGAAGCTCGTGGTCCAGGCCTTCCAGCTGCACCTTCGCCAGCTCATGCTTGCCTGCCGATACGCACAACCGCGCCAGTGCCAGCCGCCAATGAAAACGCGCGCGCTCGCTGCGTGCGCTGTGCATGCCCTGCTTGAGCTCGTGTATTGCCTCCTTGAGCCCGTCCTTGCGCAACCTGGGCATGACCTCTTGCAAGGCCGCCTCCCAGGGTTCGGCGCTGGCATCCACCACCACGCCGGACGGCGCAGGCGGCTGCAAGTGCCGAGCGACCTGAAGCGTGATCCAGTCCCGGGTGGCGGTATCGGCAAACGGCGCACCCTCGTGAAACCTGAATTCGGGCAGGTCCGGCAGCCGTTGCAGTAACAACGCGAAGCTGACTTCGAGTTCGGTCATGGCCAGATCGGCCTGCAAGGCCTCAAGGCATTCCCAGACCATGCGCAAGCCGTCAAACCAGAACAACGCACCCGCCAGGCTGGCCTCAAGCTCAAGCAACAGTTCGCCGTAATGCCCTTGGGCAAAACGCTCCCGGTAGCGCTTGAGCTTGTCGGGCGTCGGGCCACGCAGCACCGTGAGCCGGTCGCTGTCAGCGTCGGGGTAGCTGTTGAGCGCCAGCCAGGTCAGTGCCCGATTAAGGCGCAAGGCGCGCAGGTCGGTCGCATCCTGGCGCAGCCACCAGTTGCATAAGTGCCGTCCATGCTCCTGCAACGTGCGCAGTGACTTGTGGGCCTCTTTTTCGCTGGCTATCGCAGGGTTGCCTGTTTTTTCCTGACCTGTTGCCGGCTCGGGGCTCAGCAACCGCGTCGCCGCCTGTTTGACCTGAGCAACCACACCCGCCGAAACGGCTTCTGGCAGTGCTGCTTGTGCGGCCTGCTCCAGCCGTTGCGTCAGCTGCCTGCGCAGCGGCAACAACAGCGGCGCCTCATCACTCAAGTGCGCAGACCAGAGCCGATCGAGGTGCGCCAGGTGCTCAAGCATGCAGCGAAATAGCGGCTGTTGATCCTTGAGCGAAACGCTGTGTGCAAACACCTGCTCCAGGCGCAGCGCCAACCAGCCCAGTGCGGCGCCACGGGTGCGCATTTTTTGCGGATAGACAACCGCCCAATGGTGCTCACACAAATGACGCATCAACCCCAGGCCCGCCAACAGCCCTGGAAAAGATTCGCGTTGGTACAGCGCCCAGGTCAACCAGGCCGCCACTCGCAGATCCTTGGTGTGCTGACGCAGCAGGCCTTCGCTGATCTGCATGACCGCCTGCCAGTCCGGCTGGGTGCTGACATGCATCGATTGCAGCTTGCCAAGCTCGGCCTCCAAAGCCTCATATTCACTTGAAAAGCGCATGTCTGCGCCTGCGAAGTTACCTGGCGAACAGGGCACTAAGGCAAGTTCAATATAATAACCACACAAAGTGCCTGAATAATCCATTTTGGGCCGCACACCATTTAAAACAATTAAATTCCGTGCACCTGAAGCACACTCAGGTGCAAAAATACACGACTATAAAAACCTCGCCACGCCCTCCACGAAGTTCGCAAACACTAGCCGGACAAATAACATCCAGCAAGTATCAAATCGGCACTTAAGGATTTTCCTACAAACCCCTAAATCATTGGTGTGCGCACCATTTTGCGCAGCAAAACCAGCACGCCACGCTCAATTAACCCTCTCCTCCAATAAGCACGCGAAAAAGCTAGCCGAGCAAATTAATGCACACTTCTGCGCAACCAATTTCATTTAAATCTGATTAAAACATCCGCCTCCTTAATGAAATCAAGTTCAATAACGAGCAAACCCCCTGCTTTTACTGGGCTTGTTAATTTCAGGCACGCTTCTTGTTATAGGAACTTGCCCAGCCGGCACAACTACGGCTGGGCACTACTTCAACCATCAGGCAAGGAAACCCGTCATGCCAACACCCGCATACCTCTCGATCACCGGTGTCAAACAAGGACTGATTACGGCAGGCACGTTCACCCAGGACTCGGTAGGCAACATTTACCAGGAGGGCCATGAAGACCAGATCCTGGTCCAGGCTTTTTCGCATCAGGTGATCATTCCCCGTGACCCGCAATCCGGTCAGCCGACCGGCCAGCGGGTTCACAAACCGCTGATGATCAGCAAGGTCTTCGATAAATCATCGCCCCTGCTGTTCAGCGCGCTGACCAGTGGCGAGGAAGTCAAATGCCAACTGCAATGGTTCCGTACCTCCTCGGCCGGCACCCAGGAGCACTATTTCACCATCGAGCTTGAGGGGGCGACCATCGTGGACATCCAGTCACGCATGCCCAACTGCCAGGCACCGGAAAACGCGCACTTCACGCATCTGGAAGACGTGCATTTCACCTATCGCAAGATCATCTGGACGCACGAAGTGGCGGGTACTTCCGGTTCGGACGACTGGCGTAGCCCGGTCGCCGGCTAACCCTGGATGACGCAGAAACGGCGGCCATGGACGGCACCGTTTCTGCGGGTCTGCTAGACCATTGACAGTGGATGCTTGCGCTTGGGTGCACCAAACACGCGATCAATCGCATCCAGATCGTGCTCGTCGAGCACCAGTTTCGCGGCGTTCGCGTTAAGCCTTACATGCTCGGGGCTCACCGCCTTGGGGATGGCAATCACACCGTCCTGACGCAGTACCCAGGCCAGGGCGATCTGTGCGGGTGTGGCCTCATGTCGATGGGCAATTTGCTTGAGGGTCGGGCTGGACAGCAGTTCGCCGCCCTGGGCAATTGGGCAGTACGCCATCAGTGGCAAATGGTGCTGTTGCCACCAGGGCAACAGGTCGAACTCGATACCCCGCTCTTCGATGTTGTAGAGCACCTGGTTGGTCGCACAGTTGGGAGATGCGAGTTCCTGCAGGTCGGCGACGTCGAAGTTGGAAACACCCCAGCGACCGATCTTGCCTGCCTCGCGCAGACGCTCAAACGCTTCGACGGTTTCCTCAAGCGGGTACTGGCCGCGCCAGTGCAGCAGGTACAGGTCGATATAGTCGGTGCCCAGCCGTTTGAGGCTGGCGTCACAGGCACGCGACACGCCCGTGTGGCTGGCATTGTGAGGGTAGATTTTACTCACCAGGAACACCTGCTCGCGCTTGCCGCGAATGGCCTCGCCCACCACCTCTTCGGCGCCGCCTTCGCCGTACATTTCAGCGGTGTCGATCAGGCTCATGCCTTCGTCGATACCCAATTGCAACGCGGTGACTTCGGCTTTGCGCAGGTCCGGGTTTTCACCCATGCGCCAGGTGCCTTGGCCGATGACAGGCACGGGAACACCGGACAGATCAATGGTGCGCATAACAACCTCCTGATGAGTTGGCGAATTAACAGTGTGGCACTGACCGGACAAAAGGGTTCAATCGAAGTAAGGTTAGCCTTTACCCAATCGCCAGGCAGGAACTGTAATGTTGTTTGTGGTCATGCTCGGGGGCAAGCACCCCAGGGCAAAAATCGAAGTTCACGATGTGGTGTTCGCAGTGGCGGACACGCTGCAAGCCACCTACTCGCAATTGCGCGATGGCTGGTTCGGCAGCCCCAAGGGTATGCACATCGACGCCTGGATGGCGGTCGATGGCGTAGACGGCTGGAAGGTCGAACTCAGCCAAATGGCGCCGCCTGCCGGTGCCCATCACCTGTACTTCATCAACCTGGGTGGTTATGAAGCCAAGGTGTTCGGCGAGGCCCACCATTACTTGCTGGTGGTGGCCCGCGACAAGCAGGAAGCCAAGCGCAAGGGCCAGCAGCAGCTATTGCAGCACTGGTCGCAGGCCCATACCGATGGCGTGATGGACATTGACGACTGCCTGCCTATCGATCTGGTGGACGGGCGCTATGTTCACCTGGTGCAAGGCGCACACCTGCCGGTCATCCAGCAGAACGACTACATCACCCTGCCCTGAGCCCTTAAGTGCAGGGCTCCAAGGTTTTGCCAAATAAACGATTACCGTGGGTTTCTCCCTGAAAGGTATAGGTCGGCGAGCCCAGCACCCCGTAACCATGTCGAGGGTAAAAACCCAACGCGCGTTCATTGCCGTCCCACACGGTCGCCCATAATAAAGACGCGGCGCCCAATGCCGCGCGCTGTTCCGCCGCCTGCAGCAACCGATAGCCAATGCCCTGCCCGGTAAATCGCTCCTGGATGTAGAGGCGCTGCAACTCGGCGGCATCCGGTGCTGTGATCATCGAATGAGTGGCATGGAGTTTGATCTGGGCGAAGCCAACAAGATGGCCATTCGACTCAGCCACCACCAGCGAGAGACCGGGTTGTGCCAGCAGTTGGGCGATGGTCTGCGGCGCAAAGGCTTGCAACGCCTCATTGGCAATCGAGGCGCGGATGCCTTGGGTGGCGTAGGTATCGAGAAACACCTGCATACCGAGCACGCCAATGCATAAGGCGTCCTCGGCAGTGGCCTCCCGAACAGTCATGGGTGGTGCGTTGAAAGCAGACATTGAGTCTCCATACCCAGGGGTGCAAGGATTAACGTTTTACCACGAATACAGGCGACAGTAATTGCCTCTGCCGAAGGGCCTGTGCGCCTGGTGCAGGGCTTCGATGACCTGCATAGTCAAGATGGGTAAGCTACAAACCGCACTAGCGCTTACCAACTACCGGATGCCCCACCGCCACCACTGGACCCCCCACCCCCGGACGAACTGCTGCTTGAACTGGAGCTTGAACCCGAGCTGCCGGAGCTTGAGCCGGAGCCGCCCCCTGAACCCGAGCCGCCATCGGAAATGCTCTGCAAAAACACAATAAACGCCACTACCGAAGCGGCGGGTATGGCGATGATCCAGCCTTGGTAGCCGTGCCCCAGCAGCAACCCGACGGCCACATAAACGGCAGCCACCGCCAGCACCCGCAGGAGGAAGAAGCGCGGGCTGTTCTTCCAGGATTGATGGATAACGAAAAACAACCCCACGTACATCCCCAGCACCAACGCACTGCCAAGCGGCCACACCAGCCAATGGACAAAGTTGACGGCCACGAAGTGGTCCACCACCAGCAGCCCGGCAACGTAGGCCAACACGCCAATCACGCAATAAAATACGGTGCGCGCCAGCCACAACGCGCCGAAAGTCGCGCCGCCAATCAGCAGGGTCAGGGGCAGTACCAGCAGGTACATCGGCCAATCGCGGCCGCCCCCATACAGCGTCAACAGCACCGTAACGGCCACGGTAGCGATTAACGCCCGGCGCCAGGGCAGCTTGCCGGCGGCGATCAGCACGCCGCCGACGCCTCCCAGGATAAACGCCAACAACACTGCGATAGCCTGCGGGTTGACCTCAGGCCCCACTGGTTCGGGCAGGTCGCCGCCGTCTACCAGCACGCCCAGGTCATCGACGGCCTGTTGAATCCCTCCCGCATAGTCGCCCTGGCGAAACGCCGGGGTGATGTGTTCTTCGATGATGCGGTGGGCCAGCAGGTCGGTGACCGTGCCTTCCAAACCGTACCCCACTTCGATACGTACTGTGTGGTCGTTCTTGGCCACCACCAGCAGGATGCCGTCATTGACGTCCTTGCGCCCCAGTTTCCAGGCACGGAACAGCTGGTTGGCAAAGTCCTCGATGGTAGCGCCGCCGGTAGTGGGCACCAACAGCACGGCAACCTGGGCGCCCTTGCGTTGTTCGAGGGCGGCGAGTTGAGCCTTCAAGCGCTCGATTGTGCCGTTATCCAGCGAATGGGTGAGGTCGATCACCCGCTGGTTGAGGGCGACCTTGATCGGCGAAGTATCCGCCTGGGCCATGCTCAACAGCCCCATCAACAGCAGGGACAGCAGGCTCAAGACGGATTGGCGCAAATACAGCCGCATGCTTTGTTACCTGAAGTTTCTTCGAGGAGGCGTCGACTTTACCTTATAGACGTATAACGCGTGACCCCACGCCCGCGACTATCTAAACTGCCCACAAATATAGCAATGCGCCATAGCAGAGAACCCCATGAACCTAAAGCACCGCAACAACGTCAGTGTGATGGGCAACGGCACGGCGACCTTGGTGTTCTCCCACGGTTTCGGCTGCAACCAGGCCATGTGGAATTATCTTGCGCCGCACTTTACCGAGCGTTTTCGCGTCGTGATGTATGACCTGGTGGGCGCCGGCCTGTCGGACCTCAGCGCCTTCGACAAGACCAAATATGCTGCGCTGGAGGGCTACGCCCGTGACTTGAACGAGATTATCGACGCGTTCACCAGCGGCCCTGTGATCCTGGTCAGCCATTCGGTCAGCGCGATGATCGCCACCCTTGCTGACCGCCTGGCACCAGACCGTATCGCCGCCCATGTGATGATCGGCCCTTCCCCGCGTTATATCGACGACGTGGGTTACGTCGGCGGTTTCAAGCGCAGCGATATCGATGACCTGCTCGACACCCTCGACAGCAACTACCTGGGCTGGTCCAGCACCATGGCCCCCGTGATCATGGGCGCTCCCGAGCAACCGGCGTTGAGTGCCGATCTGAGCGACAGCTTCTGCCGCACAGAACCGGACATCGCCAAGCAATTTGCGCGACTGACCTTTATGTCGGACAACCGTAAGGACGTGATCGGCCTGACCACGCCCGTGCTGATCCTGCAATCACGGGACGACGTGATTGCGCCAGTCGCAGTGGGCGAATACCTGCACAGCGTGCTGCCCAACAGCACCTATTGCCTGGTCGATAACGTCGGCCATTGCCCACATATGAGCGCGCCCCTGGCCTGCACGGCGGCGATGGACGACTTCCTGGCGCCGTGGGCCGTGGCCAATGTCGGCTGACCTGTTCGACAGCGCCGCCTGTGCGCTGGCCGTCACCACTGAGGACGGCACGATCCTGCGCGCCAACACGCTGTTCGGCGAATGGCTGGGGCTGCGCAGCGCCGAGCTGTGCGGGCGACGCTTCCAGGACTTGCTGACCATGGGCGGGCGAATATTCCACCAGACCCACCTGGCGCCGATGCTGCGCATGCGCGGCAGCGTGAGCGAAGTCAAACTCGACCTGGTGCACCACGACGGGCACAAAGTGACCGTACTGCTCAACGCCAACGCCCGTGAACAGGACGGCGCGTTGGTACACGACCTGGCACTGTTCGGCACTACCGACCGCGACAAGTACGAGCGCGAGCTGCTCAATGCACGCAAGCTTGCCGAAGCCCTGTTGCAGGAACGTACCAGCACCGAATTGGCGCTGAAACAGGCCCAGGCCGAACTGAGCGAAGCCTACGCCATTGCCCAGCGCCGCGCGTTGTTTTCCGAGCAGATGGTGGCGATCGTCAGCCATGACTTGAAAAACCCACTGACCGCCATCCGCATGGCCACGGACATGCTCGCGCGCAGCGAGCGCACGCCCAAGGAGCGCCAGTTACTGGGGCATATCGGCCAGTCCTCGGAGCGCGCCCAGCGAATGATTGCCGACCTGCTGGATTTCACCCAGGCCCGGGTCGGCCACGGGATCAGCATCAAAACCACGCCCCTGGACTTGCACAGCGTGATCCTGCACGCCGTGGATGAACTGCGCGTGGCCTTCCCCAAGGCCACGTTAAAGCACCAGGCCGAAGGTATGGGCGAGGCGTGCCTGGATGCCGACCGGGTGCAGCAGATCATTGGTAATCTGGTGGCCAACAGCGTGGCCTACGGCGACTTGTTGATGCCCATCACCATCACTTCACGCCTGGGCGAAGGTGGCTGCCAAGTGGCCGTGCATAACCACGGTGCCGCAATCCAGCAAACACTGCTGGCCGGGCTGTTCGAGCCCATGACCCGCGGCACCGACCAGGGCAGCGAGGTGCGCAGTGTGGGGCTGGGCCTGTATATCGTGCGTGAGCTGGCCAAGGCCCACGGTGGCGACGTGGTGGTGAGTTCCTGCGCCACCAGGGGCACGACCTTTACCGTGACGCTTTAGACCAGGTACGCCGTGCCCTGCATGACCGGCTCGACACGGCCGGTCAACACCACACCGCCCTGCCCGTCCCACTGCACAGTGACCGTGCCACCGTCGCACTGCACCTCAACCGTGGCGTCCAGCAACCCGCGCCGAATCCCATTGACCACCGCGCCGCAGCAGCAGGAGCCGGAACCGAGCGGCACGCCCCCGCCGCGCTCCCAGATCCGCAGGCGGATGTGGGAGCGGTCCAGCACCTGCACAAAATGCACATTGGTGTTGGCCGGGAACAGCGCATGGGTTTCCAGCGCCGGGCCCACGGCCGCCACGTCTATGGTGCTGATGTCGTCGACAAAATAGGTGCAATGCGGGTTGCCCATGCTGCAGGCGGCAGGCGCGCCATCGATGGGCAAGGTGCGGGTGTCCAGCGCTTCGGCCAGCGGCACCGCAGACCAGTCCAACGAGGGCGCGCCCATGTCCACCGACACTTGCTGCCCGGCGGCCCGCACACAGGTCAGCAAGCCTCGATCGGTGCGCAGTACGAGGGTGTCGCGGCCGGTTTCATGCATCAAGCGGTCGGCCACGCCGCGGGTGGCGCTGCCGCAGGTTTGCAGCGGCGTACCGTTGGGGTTCCAGAACTTGATGCGGGCCAGGGCATCTTCGCAGTCGAGCACCACGGCCAGTTGGTTGAAGCCAATACCGGTGTGGCGGTTGCCCAGGCGCCGAGCGACCTGCGCAGTGATCGGGTCATCCTGGCCACGGCGGTCGATGATGATGAAATCGTCGCCATGGGCATGCATCTTCACAAAGGGCAAGGTCATGGGCGGTCCTCGGTCGAGATCAGCCTGCAAGCATACGGGAGTTTCATCCAGGCCGTTTCAGCCGCGTGCTAGCGTTGGCGCATCCTTGCCCAACAGAACCGCTCATGAACAAAACGACTTTTGCCTTTACCTTGCTGCTGGCCGCGTCGCCCGCGGTGACGATGGCTGCAAGCCTCTGCCAGCCTGCGGCTGCAAACCCTGCAGCCAACGCCTTGTTGGCCGCCGCCCAACGGCATTTGGCAGACCGGCCAGCGCCGTTGCCGCATGTGCACACTGAAGGCACCATGCCAAACCACGGCATTCGCGAGCAAAGCATAGTTGCCGAAAAGGACTGGCCGCTGATGCGCCAGGCGGCGCTGGCCTGGCGCATCAGCGGTGACCCGCGTTACCTCAAGCAAGTCGATGACTACCTCGCAGCGTGGGCGGATGTCTACCAGCCGAACTTCAACCCCATCGACGAAACCAACCTCGATATGCTGATCACGGCCTATGCGCTGACCGCCGACCATTTGCGCCTGGAAACCCGCGCCGCCAGCCGCCGTTTGATCAGCAGCCTGGGCGACGGCTACATCGCGCATATCGAGCAATTCCACGGGCAGAAAAAAGGCACCCAGACCAATAACTGGCAGAGTCACCGCGTCAAGTTGGTGACCCTGGCCGCCGCCGCACTCGACGACCGAGCCATGCTTGAGCAGGCTCATCAGCTGTTTAAACAGCAAGTCGCCGATAACATCCTGCCCGACGGCTCGGTCACCGACTTCCAGGACCGTGACGCCCTGCATTACGTGGTCTACGACCTTGAACCGCTGGTGCAAGCCGCACTGGCGGCCAAGCCCTACGGCGGCGACTGGCTCAACCTCAAGAGCAATGGCGCGTCGCTGGGCGCCGCCCTGGATTGGCTGGTGCCCTATGCCAACGGGCAACGCAGCCATCAGGAGTTCGTGCACACCCACGTTCAGTTCGACAAAGACCGCGCCAGGGTGGGCGAAGCCGGCTACAGCGGCACCTGGGATGCCAAAAGCAGCGCGACGTTGTTCTGGCTGGCGGCGCAACTGGATAAACGCTACCTGCCCGTAGCCACGCAATTGGCCGCCCGCCCCGCCGACTGGATCAGCGCCTGCTATTTGAAGTAAGCAACGCTAGACTGGCCAGGCGCCCTACTCAAAGGATTGACCATGCTTATTGTATTCAGCGGCCTGCCCGGCACCGGCAAGACCACGATTGCCAGCGAACTGGCACGTCGGATAAACGCGGTTTACCTGCGCATTGATGTGATTGAGCAGGCGCTTCGGGATGCAAACGTACTGACGGGTGATGTGGGCGCCAGCGGTTATGGCGTGGCGAATGCGCTGGCGTTGAGTAACCTGCGCCTGGGGCAGACGGTGATTGCCGACTGTGTAAACCCGGTGAAGGAGAGCCGGGAGGCGTGGCAGGCCGTGGCGGCGACAGCGGGTTTCGAGCTGCTTGATATTGAAGTGGTTTGCTCTGACCTGCGGGAACATCGGCGCCGTGTGGAAAGCCGCACCGGTGATGTTGCCGGGTTGGTGCCGCCTTCCTGGCAATCCGTTTCAGTCCATGAATATGAAGCGTGGGCTGAAACGCCACTGACTGTCGACACTGCAGGTGCGACAGCTGCCGAGGCCGTCGACGTGATCCTGGCGCACATCAACCCTGTGGCGAGCAAGCTTGATGTGGCGAGCAGGCTTGCCCTGCGCTGGGCTGCGAAGCGGCCCTGACACAGTCACCGCGCTTTCTCAGATACACATAAGCGTCTGGTTTTGGGGCTGCTTCGCAGCCCAGCGCAGGGCAAGCCTGCTCGCCACAACAAGCCCGTCTGCCACAGTGAGTTTTTAGAGCACCGCCCCCATCGCCTTCACCAACACCGGGTCACGCCCATAAATATCCGGCGAGTACACCAACCCGCCCTGGCGATCGACTTCCACTGTCCAGTAGCCCAACAGCACTGGCACCGGCGTGGCCAGCCTGAATTCATGGGTTGTGCCGGTGGCGAGCAATTCTTCGGTGCGTGTGCGTTCGGCCGGGGTTACCAGCAGGTCGCGCAGCATCATCGGTTGCTCAACCCGCACACAGCCTGAACTGAAGGCCCGTGGGCCCTTGGTAAACAGCGGCTGGCTCGGCGTGTCGTGCAGGTAAACGGAATAGGGGTTGGGAAAACGCATCACGATACGGCCCAGGGGGTTGCGCGGGCCGGCTTCCTGGCGCAGCAGAATGTTGCCGGGGTGCGACCAATCCACCTGGTCGGCCGTCAATGGGCGGCCCTGGGCGTCGAGCACTTGCAGGTTCTGCTGGCGCAGGTATTCGGGGTTGAGGCGGATGGCCGGGAGTTTGTCCTCACGCATGATGGTCGGCGGAATGGTCCACGTGGGGTTGAGGGTCAGCCGGGTAATGCGCGACTTGAGCAGTGGCGTCTGGCGCTCGGCACGCCCGACTTGCAGGCGGGTTTGCCACACCGGGATGCCGCTCTGGTAGACGCTCAGTTGCGCGCCCGCGACATTGACCACCACGCCTTCGGGCTCCAGGTCCTGGGCCAGCCAGCGGAAGCGTTCGAGGTTGATGCGCAACTGGTCGCGGCGCATCGCCGGGCTGATATTGAGTTCGGCCACGGTGCCCGTGCCTATCACACCGTCAGCCTGCAACGAGTGGCCGAGCTGGAAGGCCTTGACCGCCTTGACCAAGTCATCGCGGTACTGTCGGCTGTTGCCCGTCGGTGCCTGGGCCAGGTAACCACCGCTGTACAAGCGCCGCGCCAGTTCGGGCACGCGCGGGTCCTCCATGCCTGGCTTGAGCAGCGGCCCGGTGGCGACCGGGTCCCAATGGGGCAACGGCTGCAGGCGCACAGTGGCATAGGTATTGCGCAAACTGCGGTACAGATCGGCGCTGGGGCGCGCCTGGTCAAAGGCTTGGGCCATGTCTTGCAGGCCGATGGCGGCGAAGGCCAGCACTTGAATATTGGGGTCGAGGGTGGGTGGCTGGGAATGCCACAGCGGCTCGAAACGCGATTGTTGCAGGCGCCCGTAATGCAAATCCTGCAGGGCTTGCAGGTACTGCCGGCTGCTGCCGATATCGCTGCACAGCATGTTACCCGTGGCCTCCACGATAGGCAGGCTATAGTGGGAGGGCTCCAGGCCATCATCGGCCAGCATCAACAACTGAGATTGCAGTGCGTGGCGGCGCTCATCGGACCACAGCGTCACATTGCCCTGTTGCTGGTAGAGCGCCTGCAAGCGCGCTTGGGCCGTGGCGTCTATCTGCGCGGCAAGGTCGGGGCAGACGCTGGGCAGTTGAGAAAGGGCCAGCTGCACCGGGCTGGTCGAAACCACCGGTACGGCGTCCACCGGCAGCTCATCAGCTGTCGCGACCAATGGTGCAACGAGCAGGCAAATGCTCAAGTAACATGCGTGTTTTTTGAACAATTGACTCAACTCCAATCCACAGCGGGGGGGATGTACTGTACATGCTGACTTTAATATGCCGCGCCGGCCTGATCGCCGTGGCCCTGGCTTCGCTGAGCAATGTTACGCTCGCCGCCACTGCCAACCCTCCTACTTTGTATAGCAGCCTGGCGCGCTCGGCTCCAGAACTCAATCCCACTGTACTGAAAAGCGCCCTGAGCGCGGTGCAATGCGCGGTCAATAACGGCGAAGAGCGCTCGGATCGCCTGGCCGTCATTGACTACTCCCAGCCCTCGACCGCCCGTCGGCTGTGGATCTTCGACCTGCGCAAAAAGACCCTGGTACTGCGCGACCTGGTGGCCCATGGTGCCAAATCCGGGGAAAACTTCGCCACGCAATTTTCCAATCGAGAAGGCAGCCACCAATCCAGCCTGGGTTTGTTCCGCACCCAGGAGAGTTACCTGGGCACCCACGGCTACTCGTTGCGCATGGACGGCCTGGAGCCGGGCTTCAATGACCAGGCCCGCGACCGCGCGCTGGTGATTCATGCGGCCGACTACGTCAACCCGGCCTGGAGCAGGCGTGAAGGCCGTATCGGCCGCAGCCAGGGCTGCCCGGCCGTGCGCCCGCAAGTGGCGCGCCAGGTGGTAGACAAACTCAAGGATGGGCAGTTCATGTTCTCCTGGTACCCGGACCAGCGCTGGCTGAAGTCTTCGACGTACTTGAACTGCAAGCCCCAACAAGTGGCGAGTAGTCGTACAATCCGTGGTGGTTAGCCTGTCCCCACAGATAAAAGAGAGCGTCGCATGCTTCTACACACATCCACCTGGATCGAGATCGGGCAGTTTCTGGAGCGCAGCCGCACGGTGGTGATCCCCATCGGCTCCAACGAACAACACGGCCCCACCGGCCTGCTGGGCACTGACTGGATGTGCCCGGAAATCATCGCCCATGAGGCGCAGAAGAACGCCGACATTCTGATCGGCCCGACCTTCAATATCGGCATGGCCCAGCACCACTTGGGCTTTCCCGGCACCATTTCGTTGCGCCCTTCCACCTTTATCGCCGCGATTGGCGACTGGGTGCGTTCGCTGGCCGGGCATGGTTTCGAGAAAATCCTGTTCTTGAATGGTCACGGCGGCAATATCGCCACCATCGAAGCGGCCTTTTCCGAGCTGTACGCCGAAGCCAGCTACGCTCGCCGCCCGGCCGGGTTTGCGCTCAAGCTGGTGAACTGGTGGGACCTGGAAGGCGTCAATGAGCTGGCTCACCGCCAATTCCCGGTGGGCCACGGCAGCCACGCCACGCCGTCGGAGATTGCGGTGACGCAGTGGGCGTATCCGGAGTCGATCAAGTCGGCTGAGTATTCGCCGCAAATCGCCAACACCGGGCCGATCCGCGAAGCGCTGGATTTTCGCGCGCGTTTCCCGGATGGGCGCATGGGTTCGGACCCGGCGCTGGCGACGGTGGAAAAAGGCGGTGAGTTGGTAGCGTTGGCGGCCAAGGGGTTGGTCAATACCGTGAACGCCTTCAGCAACGAAGCCAAACCTTAAGCCGAACACACAGCACAATGTGGGAGCGGGCTTGCTCGCGAAAGCGGAGTATCAGTCGACATAGTTGCTGACTGATCTACCGCTTTCGCGAGCAAGCCCGCTTGTGTCTTGATCTGGGAATAAACTCTGTGGTGAGAGGGGTGGATGGCAAGCTGTGAGTCCGCGGTGCTAGAAGCACGAGGCTTTCGCGAGCAAGCCCGCTTGTGTCTTGATCTGGGAATAAACTCTGTGGTGAGAGGGGTGGATGGCAAGCTGTGAGTCCGCGGTGCTAGAAGCACGAG
>NZ_LMKI01000012.1:0-506042 GCF_001421425.1 Pseudomonas sp. Leaf15 | reverse complement strand
TGGGGTTTCCCCATGTGAGAGTAGGTCATCGTCAAGATTAAATTCCGAAACCCCTGATTGCTAACGCAATCAGGGGTTTTGTTTTGGGCGGTCGAAAACCCAAACCGGCCCCAAGGCTGCCGACAAATTTGCACAGTTATTTCTGAACCAGACCATTAGAATAGGCACCTAACCTTTTTTAGAGTTCGAGCCCTATCTATGCCCGATCCGGTTGATACCGTCGAGGTGTCGCAGTTACCACTGGAGGATCTGGTGGCATGCCATGAGTGCGACTTGCTGATGCGCAAACCCGCACTCGCCCTCGGTGAAAAAGCCCAATGCCCACGTTGCGGTTACGAGCTTTACGCTCACCGCCACAACGTGGTTGAGCGAAGCCTCGCTTTGGTGCTGGCGGCACTGTTGCTGTACATCCCCGCGAACTTTTTACCCATCATGCAGCTCAATCTTCTCGGGCAGTCCTCGGAGGACACCGTTTGGAGCGGCGTGGTCGGTCTGTTCGATACCGGCATGCAAGGTGTCGCAGCTGTGGTTTTCCTGTGCAGCATGGGTATTCCCCTGCTCAAACTGCTCTGCCAATTGGCGGTGTTGCTCAGTATCCGTTGGAACATCGGCCGCAGTTATGGCCTGTTGCTCTACCGCATTTACCATCACCTCAAGGATTGGGGGATGTTGGAGGTTTACCTGATGGGCGTGCTGGTCGCGATCGTCAAGCTCGCGGACATGGCCTCCATCACCATTGGCGTGGGGCTTGTCTGCTTCGTCAGCCTATTAGTGGTTCAAGTATTGCTGGAGGTGGTGATGTCGCCCCACCAGATCTGGCAAGCGCTTTCAGGAGAGGATGATCATGCGGGCGATTGATGCAGGCATTCTGATTTGTACCGAATGCCACGAGCTGAACAAGCAAGAGGCTGATACCGATGAGCAGCTGTGCACCCGTTGCGGTGCGCTGATCCATGCGCGTCGCCCCAACAGCCTTGTGCGTACCTGGGCGTTGCTGATCACTGCAGCAATCCTGTATATCCCGGCTAATCTGTTGCCAATCATGACCATCAACTCTCTCGGCCAGGGTGATCCCAGTACTATCATGGCGGGCGTGATTCAGCTGGTGCAGCACGGAATGTTTCCCATCGCTGCAGTGGTGTTTATCGCCAGCATTCTGGTGCCGACGTTCAAGCTGGTGGGCATTGGCTTGTTGCTGTTCTCGGTGCAGCGCCATCAACCGCTGTCCGCACAACAACGCATTATCATGTACCGCTTTATCGAATTCATTGGCCGCTGGTCCATGCTGGATATCTTCGTGATCGCCATCCTGGTGGCGGTTGTTAACTTTGGGCGACTTGCCAGTGTCGAGGCCAACCTTGGTGCTGCAGCGTTTGCCAGTGTGGTGATCTTGACGATGCTTGCCGCAGTAACTTTTGATCCCCGACTGATTTGGGATAACACGGAGTCGGACGACGACCATGAGTGATTTGCCTAAAGCTAAAACCCGCCCGGCCTCCAATTGGTCGGCCATTTGGGTACTCCCCCTGATTGCACTGATCATCGGCGGCTGGCTGGGATGGCGTGCCTATTCCCAACAGGGCCTCGAGATCCAGGTGCGCTTTGAAAGCGGCGAGGGCATCCAGGTCAACAAAACCGAAGTGGTCTACAAAGGCATGACGGTGGGCAAGGTCAAAGCCTTGGCCCTGGATGACGAAGGCAGCAATCGCGGGGTGATCGCCACCATCGAGATGAACAAGGACGTCGAGCAATACCTCAAGACCAACACACGCTTCTGGCTGGTAAAACCCAGCGTCAGCCTCGCCGGTATTACCGGCCTGGAAACCCTGGTCTCGGGTAACTACATTGCCGCCAGCCCTGGCGATGGCGAGCCCACGCGAAAATTCAAGGCGCTCTCCGAAGAGCCACCGTTATCTGACGCCAAGCCCGGCCTGCACCTGACCCTTAAAGCCGATCGCCTTGGCTCGCTCAATCGTGGCAGCCCGGTGTTCTACAAGCAGATCCAGGTTGGCCAGGTCAAAAGCTACCTGCTGTCCGAGGACCAGAGCACCGTCGAGATCAAGGTTTACATCGAGCCGACGTACGCCAGCCTCGTACGCAAACACACGCGTTTCTGGAACGCCAGCGGCATCAGCATCGACGCCAATCTGTCGGGCGTAAAAGTGCGTAGCGAGTCGTTGTCCAGCATCGTCGCCGGCGGTATCGCGTTCGCCACCCCTGAAAATCGCAAAGACAGCCCGCCGACGGATCCGAGCCTGCCTTTCCGTCTTTATGAGGATTTCGACGCCGCCGCCGCCGGCATCAAGGTCAAGGTCAAGCTCACGGACTTCGAAGGCTTGCAGGCCGGGCGCACCCCGGTCATGTACAAAGGCATCCAGGTCGGCAGCCTGAAAACCCTGAAGATTGACCCGGACCTGTCCAGCGCCCATGCCGAGTTGACCCTCGACCCGCTCGCCGAAGACTACCTGGTGCAGGACACCCAGTTCTGGGTGGTCAAGCCGTCCATCTCCCTGGCCGGCATCACCGGTCTGGAGGCGTTGGTAAAGGGTAACTACATCGCCATCCGCCCAGGCGACAAAGGCAGCGCACCGCAACGTGAGTACGTCGCCCGCGCCAAGGCGCCACCTCTGGATTTGCGCTCCCCCGGCCTGCACATGGTGCTGTTCACCGACAACCTAGGCTCCCTGGATGTCGGCAGCCCGATCCTCTATAAACAGGTCAAGGTCGGTTCGGTGCAGAGCTACCAGTTTTCGCGCAAGAACAAGCAACTGGTGATCGGCGTCCACATCGAGAAGGAATACGAAATCCTCGTCAACGGTTCAACGCGTTTCTGGAACGCCAGCGGCGTCACCTTGACCGGCGGCCTCACCGGCGGCATCCAGGTGAAGAGTGAATCCCTGGCCAGCCTGATGGCTGGCGGTATCGCCTTCGAAACCCCGGAGCAGAATGTGCCGTTGAAAAAACGCATCCCGCGTTTCCGCCTGTTTGCCGATCGCGAAGCGGCCAACCAGCATGGCACCCTGGTGACCATTAAAGTTGATCGCGCCGACGGCCTGCGCCCAGGCACGCCAGTACGTTTCAAAGGTCTCGACGTTGGCAAGATCGAGAACGTCGACCTCAGCGCCGACATGCAGTCGGTGCTGCTCAGTGCAAGGATCACCCAGGTGGCTGATCGCATCGCACGCAGCGGCAGCCAGTTCTGGGTGGTCAAGCCTGAGCTGGGCCTGATGAAAACCGCGAACCTGGAAACTCTGGTCACCGGCCAATACATCGAAGTGCAGCCCGCCGTGAAAAATGCCGGGCCGCAAAAGAGCTTCGTTGCGTTGGACAAACCACCCGAGGCTGTTCACCCGCAAGAAGGCCTGAGCCTGGTCCTCAGCGCCGCACGCCGTGGTTCGCTGAAGGAAGGCGTGCCGGTCACTTACCGTGAAGTCACCGTCGGCAAGGTCACCGGCTACGAACTGGGCCAGACCGCCGACCGCGTGTTGGTCCATATCCTGATCGAACCTAAATATGCACCACTGGTGCGCAGTGGCAGCCGCTTCTGGAATACCAGTGGGTTCGGTTTGGACTTCGGCTTGTTCAAAGGTGCGACGGTACGCACGGAATCCCTGGAGACGTTGGTGGCTGGTGGTATTGCCTTTGCCACGCCAGAGGGCGAGCGCATGGGCAATGCGGCGAGACCGCAGCAGACGTTCCCGTTGTTTGACAAGTTTGAGGATGAGTGGCTGACCTGGGCGCCTAAGATCCCGCTCGGCAAGTAAACCGAGGCGCGGCCATCGCGGGCAAGCCCGGCTCCCACATTGGAATGCATATCTTCTGTGGGAGCCGGGCTTGCCCGCGATGAGGCCTTCAACATCACTGCAAAACCCCAGCCCATAAAAAAGGCCGCGATCCAAACAGATCGCGGCCTTTTGCATTTCAGCGCCTCCGATTAAACCTCATCCAACTCCGGCTCATCCGCCTGCACATTCACCGTCGCCTTCACCACATCGTGGCGACGGATGTACTTCCAGTCCGCCTCATCAATGTAGATACCATTCGGCCCGCTGCCGCCTTCCAGGTCGATCGCCACCTGGGCGGACACCTGCGGCTTCACACTGGCCAAAATCGGCACAAAGCCCAGTTGCAAACTGGTTTCCAGCAACGCCGCCTGGTTCTTCTCGTCGATGTCCGCCGCCTCGTCGAGGTAGTACGGCAAACGCACGCGCCCGGCCTGGTCGCGGTCCATCAAGTGCAGCAACAAATACATGTTGGTCAGCGCCTTGATGGTCATGGTGGTGCCGTTGGACGCCGCGCCATCGATGTCGGTGTGGATCACCGGCTGGCCATGCACCTTGGTGATTTCAAACGCCAGCTCGAACAAGTCCTTGAGCCCCAACTGGTTATGGTTGGCGGCCACAAGACGGGCCAGGTATTCCTTGGCTTCTTCGTTCTTGTTGTCCTGCTCGGCGCTCTGGCTGAGGTCGAACACCGACAGGGTTTCGCCTTCTTCATACTGACCGGCACTGTGGATGATCTGGTCTATATGCTTGAGGGCTTCCTTGTTCGGCGCCAGCACGATGCGGAAGCTTTGCAGGTTCGATACCTGACGCTTGTTGATCTCGCGGTTGAACAAGGCCAACTGGTGCTCAAGGCTGTCGTAGTCGCTGCGGATATTGCGCAAGGTCCGCGCAATATCGGTAACCGCCGCACGGCGCGCCTTGCCGAGGGTCAGGGCTTCATCGGTGCGGTGGGCATAGGCGTTGATCAGCAGTTGCAGGCGACGCTCCACGTCATCCTCGCTGTCGAACTTGGCCACGCCCTTGAGGCGCACCTGCGCATACAGCGCTTCGATCTGGCCATCAGCGCGCAATAAACCTTGCCAGCTGTCCTGGTAGTCATTGAGCAATGGCAACAGGTTGTCCATGGAGTCGTCGACCGGGTCCATGAACGGTGTGCCGAACGGCAAGTCGGCCGGCAACAACTGACGACGGCGCAGCGCGTCATCCAGCGTGCGTTGTTTGGCTTCCATATCGCCGATCTGACGACCGACCAGTTGCAGCTTGGCCGACAACTGCTGAACACGCTCGGTGAAGGCATCACTGGAGCGTTTCAACTCGTCTTGCGCGGCTTCCATCTGCGCCAGGTTTTCCAGCTTCTCGCCTTCTTCCGCGCTCAGGGTTTGTGCGCGACGGAAGTCTTCCAGCGCCTTCTGCGCATCCAGCACTTGCTGGTACAGCGCTTCGGTCTGGGTCTTGCTCGCCGCGCGATCAGAGGCTACGGCCTGCTGGGTCTTGAGCTGCTTGAGTTCTTTTTCCAGGCGCTCTTTCTGATCGCGCAACGCCGCGCGATCGGCCAGTGCCTGCAACGCCGGTGGCTCGATATGGGAGATGTCGATCGACAGCCCCGGCACTTCAAATTTCTCGCCCTTGAAGCCATCAAGGATCTGCTCCAGGGATTTAACCCACTGGCCGTCCTCATCCAGCGTGATGCCATGCTCACCCAGCGGCAAACTGAACAACGAACTGTTGAACAGGCGCATCAGACGCTCGACGTCCTGCTGTGAGAATTCTTCACGCAGTTTGGCGTAACTGTTGTTATCGGCGTGGTCGAGCTGCTGCTTGACCGACTTCAAGCGTTTTTCCAGGTCGCGCAAGCGCTCATCCAGGTCCTCGGCGCTGAACTGCCGGGATTGCGCCAGGGCGCCCGCCAATTCATCGTGGGCATCCTTGGCCGCCAGCAGTTGCTGCTCCAGTACCTTGACGTCATCGACCAGCGCAAAGCGATGCTTGAGCACCGACAACTCGCCCAACCAACGCTGGATGCCACTGATCTCGCGCTCCAGGCGCATCAGCTCCTGGGTGCCGCCACGCTGATCGTTTTGCAGCGCGTCCTGCTCGTTACGGTAGTGCTCGGCCTGGATGGTCAGCTCTTCCTTGCGTGCACTGGCGTAGTCCGACCAGGTGCCCAGCAATGAATCCAGCAAGGGCGACAGGCGATGCAATTTGCCGCGCAATACATCGCGCAAGCGCACGCCATTGGCGAGTGCCTCAACCAACGGCCCGGCAGCTACCAGCGAGTTGTAGTCCTGCTCCATGCGCCTTACATCACGGAAGGCTTCTTCGCACGCGGCGATGTAGTCCACGCTGCCGGAACGCAGGCTGTGTTCGAACGCATCCAGGAACAATTGCTTGAGCTTGGCCGCGGTGATTTCGCGCATGTGCAGCAGGTTGATAAACAGCGCGCGGAAAGTCTTCAGGCTCTGTTCGCTGGTGGAGCGCAGCGGAATCAGGGTCAGGTCCAGTGGGATTGACGTGTGCCCGCCCACCAGCAAACGGCGCAGCTCGTCCGGCTTGAGTTCGTAGGCTTTCAGGCCTTCGCGCTCAAGGTTGGTGAACAGCTCTTTCTGACGCAGGCAGGTGTCGTTCTTCTGGTAATGGGCCAAGTCCAGTTTGCCGGCATAGGCAAAGAACTGGTGACCGAAACCACCACCCGGGCCGCGCCCGACCACGCCGATCACGTGCGGGCCGTGGGGCAGCGAGACTTCAACGAGGATATAGCTGGTGTCGGTGGCAAAGTAGAAGCGCCGCGATTGTTCCAGGGTGTACTTGCCGAAACTCATGTCCGACATGCGCGCCAGGATCGGGAACTGCAAGGCGTTGATCGACGCAGATTTACCCAGGTTGTTCGCGCCGTACACCGACAGCGGTTCTTCCAGCGGGAACAAGCCCAGGCTGTAACCGGCGGTGTTCAACAGGGCGAAGCGGCGGATGCCGTAGCGTTCCTTACTCATGCGTCGGTCTCCTGTTCTTCGGCAATGGCGCGGGCCATGGCGTCTTCTTCGCTTTCTTCTTCGAAGTCGCTGAGGTCCAGCGGGTCATCGGTTTTCAGCAACTTCTCGTCGCTGTCTTCATCGATGATCACCGGCGCCGGCAGTGGCAACACGCTGTGCACGCTGGCGGCCAGGTCACGGTCCTGCTGCACCGACAGGCACACATCGAGGAAACGGTGCATCGGCGGCAGGAAGCGATAGATGCCGTTGTCTTCGCTGGCAAACCCCAGTTGGGTCATGCGGCGCATGATTTTTTCTTCGAGCTCTTCCTGGGTCTGCACTTCGGCCTGGATAAACAGGTCGCGGTACTTTTCCAGCAACGATGGCAATTCATCGCGTCCCAGGCTGCCACCGTCGAGCACGGCGATCGGGTCGCGGCCCTGGTCGGCCAGATGCTCGACGATGATGAAGGTGAACAGCGCCAGGCGTTGCGCGGTCTTGTTGACCTGCGCCGCAGCCACGGCAGTGTCCGGCACGAAGTAATAGAAACCGCGTGTGTCACACACCAGCTCAAAACCCAGGGCCTTGAACAGCGTGCGGTACTGGTCCTGGAAGTTCGACAGTTGTGCGTACAGCTCCGGGTCGCGGCGGCTGACGTGGTAACCCTTGAACAGCTCGCGAAAGATCGGCGCCAGTTGGGACAGTTCGGATAGATCAAGATGCATAAGGCGTGCTCGCAGAATTCTCGGTGGCATCGGTGCCAGCCGGGAGCAGGGCGAATGAGCGCAGGCTGACCTGGTGCTCGTGTGTGTGGTAGTCGCGGCGTTCCAGGCGTTCGCGCTTGAAGCGTTTTTCGCGCGAGAGCCGTGAGAACCAGTACAGCAATTCGTCGGTGGCGCCGTCCGGTTCCTGCTCCAGCAGCCAGGTCATCAGGTCCGGCATCGGCAGCGCGTCTTCGCAGCGCTCGAGCATTTCCTTGACCGTGCGCGGCGCGCGTTGGGCTTCGCCCTTGTGGGATTTGTGCGCCTTGGGAAAACGCGCCGGTTTCGGCTCGAAATTGGCCAGGGCATACACGTACGCTTCGACCTGGCTGGCACTGCCCAGGAAGGTACTTTGCGGCCGGGTAAACATTGGCATTGCCGCTTGCGGCACCGCGTCCAGGCCTTTACGGCGAATGGCCGACAAGGCCAGCGCCGCGCCACGGGTCACGGCGTTATGCCGGCGCGCTTCTTCACGCAGCGGCAGCAGCAGTTCGCGAGCATGGCGCAAGGTCAGTTGGGCGCTGGTTTGCATTTCGAGGATGCGCGCGTGGGTGCGCAGCAGCATGTCGTCGTCCACCAGATGGCCGAGGCGCTGCTGCTCGGTAAGCATGCGCAGCAGCACATTCTCGACCTTGCGCACGCCTTGTTCGAAGGCGCCGTCGGCGTTCACCAGTTGAATCATGGGTTCGACGTATTCGTCCCAGGTCGCCAATACCTCAGCGTAACGCTGGCGCAACGGGATCTGCCGGTCGCTGGTCTTGGCGCGGTCGGCCACGGCCGCCAGGGCCTGTTCGTCGTTGGCGAGTTTTTTCAGCACGTCCCGCACACGCATATCCAGCAAGCGCAGTTGGCGGGCCAGGTCGTGGCCATCACGGATGTCGAAGGCGTCCTGGATATAACCGGCCAGGCGCTCGAGGTGGCGCAGGTAGGCTTCGATTTCCAGGCACAGGCCAAGCCGGTGCTCCTTGCGAAGATAGGCGAGGAAGTCGTGGATCTGTGCGTTGAGCTCGAAACGGTTCGGGCTTTTGGCGACAGGTACGAGGATGTCCAGGCGAATCCACACGTCCAACAGGCTGGTGATGTCCTGTGGCGTGCTGTCCAGTTGTTGGGCCGCCAGTTGTGCGCGCAGCTCGCTCAGGCTCAGGGTGCCTTGGTCGAAGTGTTCGCACAGTGGCTCAAGCAGGGCCCAGTGTTCGGCGAGGGCGCGCAAGACGCGCTTGGGTTCGATCATCGGAATGGCCGGCTGGTTGGCGAATAAAAGTCGCGATTGTACTGCATCAGGCGCGGGATTTATCCACAGCCGGTCAGTGCGCAGTGGGCGATTGTTACCGAACAGCGGTAGAATCCCCGCTCTTTAGTTATCCACAAGTGGCCGAGCTGTGCTTATCGAGTCCCGACGTCGCGCTTACTTGACCGCCATGCAGGTGGTCAACTGGCTGCCCCGCACCGAACTGCCGTTTGCCGCCCCGTCGCGGCCCGAGCTGCTGCAGGCGCTTGAGCCCTATGAGGCGTTCGAGGTGTCGGGCGAGGAAGCCGCTGCGCCGGTGGCGGTGGTCAAACCCACGCCAGAGGCTCGCCCCGCCGTCGAGCGCGTGAAAGTTGAAGTGCCGCGCCCGTCTCCCGTGGCCAAGCCCGTGGCGGCCGAAGCGACAGCGCCGGTGGCCAAGGCTGCGGTGGTGCCGCCGCCACGTTTCGCCCTCCAGTTACTGCGGGCCGGGCGTTGCCTGCTGTTGGTGGAACTGCCCACCGGCGAACGTTTTCAGACCCGCGACCCGGCCTACATGCTGCTAAAAGACATGCTGCGCGCCGCCGGCCTGCCCGACAGCCCGCAAATCATCGGCGACCCCGTGCGCTGGCCGCTGCTGGTGCGCGGCAACATGGACCAGGGCCCCGACGCCGCACGGGATTTTGTCCAGGGTTTTGTCTCGGCGCGCCTGGAAGACGAACCCTGCGTATGCCTGTGGCTGATCGGCCTGCCCGCCGTGCGTTTTGCCGGTGAGGCGAACGCCGAAGCCTGGTATCGCGAGTTGCAGGTCGAAGGCCTGGGCTCGGTATGGGCCTTGCCGGGCCTGGAATTATTAATGGAAGAGCCACAGCGTAAGGCTGATGTCTGGCAAGCCATGCGCCGGCTGATGGCGCGCTGGAAAAGTACCGATGAGTGAAGCTTTATCGTTCCGCCCGATGACCGAGGCGGACCTCGACGCCGTACTGAAGATTGAATACGCGGCGTTCAGCCATCCCTGGACCCGCGGGATTTTTCTCGATGGGCTGGGCAAGTACCAGATCTGGCTGATGTTTGAAGGTGAGCAGCAAGTGGGCCACGGTGTGGTGCAGATCATCCTCGATGAAGCGCACTTGCTGAATATCACCGTCAAACCGGAAAACCAGGGCCGTGGCCTGGGGTTGGCGCTGCTGGAACATCTGATGTCCCGCGCTTACGCCGCCAATGCGCGTGAGTGCTTCCTGGAAGTGCGCGACAGCAATACCGGCGCGTTTCGCTTGTATGAGCGCTATGGTTTCAACGAAATCGGCCGTCGTCGCGATTACTACCCGGCCGTGGGCGGGCGCGAGGATGCCGTCGTCATGGCCTGTACGCTGGTCGACTAAGACATAAACCCGATGTGCAAGCCGGCCCCTGTGGGAGCTGGCTTGCCTGCGATAGCATCACCTCGGTCTGGCTGAAACACCGAGGCGCCTGCATCGCGGGCAAGCCCGGCTCCCACAGGGGAAGTATTCACAGGCTCAACTGTGTTGTGTCAGCGGTTACCGTCTATCGGGTCAATATCCGCCAGTTCCGCCTCGTCCAGGCCATTGCCACCGCCAATCTCGTCCTCATCCACAATGCTCAGGTCATAATCCGCCGGATTATCCTCACCGGCCTCACGAGCATCCCGGGCGCCATCCTCATGGATCAGGGTTTCGGGGCTCATGTCATCATCCGTGGACTCATGATCGTCGGTCGAAGCCCCGGTCATGCCGGCTTCACGTACCCGTTCGTCGGGCATCAGGTGTTCGCGCTCGCGGCGCGGCAGCTCATCACCGATTTCCGCGGTCGGCTCTTGCTCGTCAAAATCCAGCTCGCGCATCTCGCCCATGCGGTCTTCGTTGTCATCAATCGGTTCGGGCTGTGTAGCGCCGTAGGGACGTCGTGATTCAGTCATGGCCAATCCTCATACTGTGGGGCTTATAGTGTGTGGACAGGCACGGCTCCCTAAAGATTCAAGCTAATTGCGCCTGGGCGTGACCCGGACGAGCGGTTGTCTGTCACAAAGCTGCGCATCATTCCTGAGGCTTTCCCTGATGAACGAACTACAAGACCTGCTTGATAACAACGAACGCTGGGCGGATGCGATCAAACAGGAAGATCCCGAATTCTTCGCCAAGCTCGCCCGCCAGCAAACCCCGGAATACCTGTGGATCGGCTGCTCCGATGCCCGTGTACCGGCCAACGAAATCGTCGGCATGCTGCCCGGCGACCTGTTTGTGCACCGCAACGTGGCCAACGTGGTGCTGCACACCGACCTCAATTGCCTGTCGGTGATCCAGTACGCGGTGGACGTGCTCAAGGTCAAACACATCCTCGTCACCGGCCACTACGGCTGCGGCGGCGTGCGTGCGTCGATGCAGGACCGCCAGTTCGGCCTGATCGACGGCTGGCTGCGCACTATTCGCGACCTTTACTACGAAAACCGCGAGGTGCTGGCCCAGTTGCCCACCGAAGAGGAGCGGGTGGACCGCATGTGCGAGCTCAATGTGATTCAGCAAGTCGCCAACGTCGGCCACACCAGCATTGTGCAAAACGCCTGGCACCGTGGGCAGAGCCTGTCGATCCATGGCTGCATCTACGGCATCAAGGATGGCCGCTGGAAGAGCTTGAACACCACCATCAATGGCTTTGAGCAACTGCCGCCGCAATATCGCCTGCGCCCACTGGGCGAAGCCTAAGGCCGTTTGCGCATCCGCCATTGGGCCATGAACGCCTCACCTTCGGCGTTCAACTTCTCTTTGGCGCCGGTGATCCAGCCCCGGCAGTTCAGCTCGCCGCATTGGCAGGCGAACTGCCGGAACAGCGCATCCTCGGTGGTGGCGTAATCCATCGTCAGCAAGGTGCCAGGTGCAATAGGCTGTACGGTCCAGACTTCCAGGTACGTGGCATCGAAAAACACGTTCGGATTGCACGAGTGCAACATCAGACGGGTGAACCACGGGTCATACAGGTGGATGCGTGACGAGAGCTGCAAGGTGTGCGCACGTCGCTCGCTCAAGGCGTAGCCGGACACTCTGGCAATGCGCACGCGGGTGTCAAAGGCGACGCACGCCTTGAGTGCGGCCCCCATTCCATTTGCATCGCGTACGACCTGAAAGTGCCGGGTCGAGGGGTAGCCCTGTTCAACCAGCACTGTCTTGAAGGGGTAAAGGCAGCTACTCACAGCGGTTTTAGCCTTATCCATGGCTTGAGTTTTCATAACTCTCCTGGGTTAGGCTGCATCGACCTGCGATGGGGTCTGACTTCCAGTCTTGCAGCGGATGGGTGCCGTTCAAGACTCGCCGAAGTTGTAGCCGATTTCTACTGTCAGATCTGACAGTAGAATCCGGTTATATTTTCTACGATTTACAGCGCCGGGGCGGTAACAGCGGGGACCGGGGCGGCGTCTTTCAGCTGTTTCAACTGCGCCTTGATGGGCGGGGTGGCGCATTTGGCGTTGGCTTGTTCCGGAGTCAGGTTGCGCACCGAGGTGTAGAACAGCTCGCAGGTCTGCTCCTTGCGCGTGACTTGCCAGGTATTCATGCACGCCTTGAGCAACACATTCGGGTCACTGGCGGGTTTCTGGCCCATGCCGGCCTGCCAGCAGGCGGCGCTCAAGTCCTGGCCCATCACTTTCAAACCGGCCTCATCGGCTTTTTGTTCATTGCCGTCATAGCTGGCTGGATCCGCCGCATACCAGATGTAGCTCGGGTGGTTGGAGCCCAGTACCGACACGGTTTTACCGGCAGCCGGGCTGATCTGCGCCAGGCCCAGCACGGCCACGGTCTGGCCGTACTGTTGTTTGATCCAGTTACGCACCGGCGCGCCGAACGCGACCATCGGCAATGAGCCGTTGGCGTGCAGGCTCAGTTCCTTGACCATGCGGGTCTGGTAGTCGGCAAAGTAGCTGTAGACGTTTTCCAGGTCCTTGCCCGCATTGGACGGCGCGGCGATCGGCGCAATATCGATGATGGTCTGGTAGGCCGGTGTTTCCGTGGCCGGGATGCCATTGTCCGTGAGCAAGGTGGCCCAGCGGTCGGTGGTGGCCGATTCCAGGTAGTCCTGGGCCTGGGTCAGCGAGTAGTCGGGCGGGAAGTGCAGCAGTTCGATGCTCTTGCGGTTTTCCAGGGCCATGCCCAGCGGCAGGAACAAGTACCAGTTGTAGGCCCACTTGCCGTCGCTGTTAAGTTTGCTGGCGCCCTGGTAGGCCAGGTCGGCCGTGTTGAGCAGCGTGGTCAGAGGCTGGCCGTAATGCTCGGGCACGCCGCTGAAGGTGGCTGAGACCTGGCCGTCATGGGTTTTCACACTGACCTTGGCACGGCTGTACCCGTCGCGCTGCAAGCTCTGGTTCAAATAGTGCTCGGCGGTCTGCTCCAGCGTCCATGGCCGAAAGCAGATCACGTTGCAATTATTGGGGAACGCGAACAGTTGGGTGACGCGTTGCGTGCTGCCCAGTGGTACTTCGATGTCGGCCTGTACGACCGCACTGGCCAGCAGTGCGGCCAGGGTGAAGGACAGCCTGGTCGGTTTAAACATAGTTGGTTCCTTGTCAGCGAAAGCCCGTCTGCGCGGGGTGAAAGCCCACTTGCACACAGTAGCGGTTGACCAGGAAAACCGCGTGCTAAATCGCCAGGCATGTCGCTATTGGATAAGAAAACCTACCGGTTGAACTGCAAGGCGTTGCTCAAATCGCCCATGGGCTTCTGGCCGCGGGCGATCATCGCGTCATCGCGCTGCTTGAGGCCGTCCAGTGTCTCCAGCTGGAACACGCGGGTGATCAGACGCAGGATCGACGCGGTGTCGTAAACCGTATGGTCCACCGTGCCTTTGCGTGCAAACGGCGACACCACCAGCGCCGGAACCCGCGTGCCCGGGCCCCAGCGGTCGCCCTTGGGCGGTGCCACGTGGTCCCACCAGCCGCCGTTTTCATCGACAGTGACCACCACCACCATGTTTTTCCACTGCGGGCTTTCTTGCAGCACTTTCAAGGCGCGCGCGATATGGCGGTCGCCCGAGGCCACATCGGCGTAGCCGGCGTGCATGTTCAGGTTGCCCTGGGGCTTGTAGAACGTCACGGCGGGCAGCTTGCCGGCCTGGGCATCGGCGAAGAACTTGTTGGTGCCGGAATCATCGCCCAAACCGCCGTCACGCAAGCGCTTGTCGCGCTCTGCACGGTTTTGCGGGCCTTGTTGCTTGAAGTAGTTGAACGGCTGGTGGTGGTACTGGAAGTTCGGAATCTTCGGGATGCCGCCCGAGTCCTTGAACTGGTCCAGCGTCGCTTGCCAGGCCCCGGCGTACCAGGCCCAGTCGACGTTCTTTTTCGACAGTTTGTCGCCAATGTGTTCGTGGGTTTGCGGCACCAGCACGTTGGGCAGATCGGGTTTGGAGTAGTCCGGGTTTTGCGGGTCGCGGATCCAGGTCGGCCAATACGGCGGCGCCAGGGTATTCACGCCGTAGCCGTCCGGCGTCAAGGCACTGGGGCCGAACTGCGGCGGGCCGCTCATGGCGCTGGCCGGCGACTTGTCCAGCGGCTTGAGACGCGGGTCGGTGGGGTCATCGCTTTGCAGCGTGGCTATTTGCGCCTTGGCCACCGATTGTGCGGCATTCGGATAAAACGGTGCGGTGGCGCTGATCAGGTACTGGTGATTGAGGAACGAGCCACCGAAAGCGCCCTGGAAGAAGTTGTCGCACAGCACAAACTCCTTGGCCACGTCCCACAGGCGCAGGGAATAACGGCTCTGGGCGTAGTAACCCATCACCAGGCCGCCGGAATCGGCCCAGGCGACAAAGTTGTCGTTCTTGCCGCCATTGATCTGCATCTGATTCTGATAGAACACATGCCACAAGTCGCGGGTGACCAGGCTCAGCGGCAGGTCCTCGGCATTCGGGCCTTTGAGGGCGAATGGCGCGTTGGGCAGGTTTTCCTGGAATTGCACTTCGCTGGGGTAAGTCACCCCGTCCACACTTTGCGGGCCCACTTGCAACACGCCGCCCCAGGCCGGTGGCAGGCTGGTCAGCAAGCTGCCATCACGGTCACGTTGCTGCACGTCGGCTGCGGAGAGCGCCGACAGTGGTTTTTCCAGGCCAGGGAAGTCTGCGAACAGGTTGTTGAAGCTGCGGTTCTCGGCGTAGATCACCACCACCGTCTTCACCTGTTCGTGCAAGGCCTTGTCCAGCTCTTGCGGTGTAAGCGGCCGCACCTCTGGCTTGCCAGGTGCGTCATTGGTGCTGCCGCAGGCACTCAAGGTCGCGCCAACCCCCAGCACCGCCGCGCCCCCGAGGAAACGCCGACGGCTGGTGTCCACGGCCGGTTGGGTTACGGAATCGGGAGAAGGGCGGTCTTCGTGCTCGTCACTCATTGCTGGGCGTTCCTGCTGGCTGATTGTTGCAAGATATTTCGCAGGACGGTAGCAATGCAATGTGACGGAACGAAGACAGCGGCTTGAATGCTGAAGGGCGATTACAGCAAGTGCAGTGCCAGTTGGCTGCCCGCGCGCAAGTACTCCACTTGAGCCGTCAACGCATCCTTGACGAGGGCCTCGCCCGTGTCGGTCAGCTTGGCTTTTTTGGCATCGATGACCGTGGTTTGCAAAAGCTGCATGGCCACGTCCATCACTTTTTGGAAGGCTGTCACGTTATTGTGCAGGCCAAACTCGTTGACGACGGCAGCCATACGTCGATCGGCATCGTCTCGCAGAGCCTTGTACTCGACGAACGACACGTGGTCGTCCTTGTAAATATCATTGATCAACTCTTCCAGTGATTTGGACAGGGGCGTCATCGGATTTTCCTTGGCGTTTGTGGGTGGTTATCCAAGGCAGGTTAATCAAAGGCGCGGGGGAGGGAAGTCAGAGGCTGTCACTGCCATGAGTGGGAAAGCCCGATACATCTGGCCAGGGAATTAGCAATGCAATGTGACGCAATGACGAGGTTGATGTAAGAAATCGGGCATGTATACACACACCCTGGCACTGCTAAACTGCTTCAATAATGGATGCCACCGAGGTGAACCGTGAAACCTTCAATCGCCCTTGATCTAAAACGGGCCGCCGTCAGAGAGGTGGTGGGGCGTTTCCGTATCTCAAATCCAAGGGTGTTTGGGTCTGTATTGCTGGGTACCGATCAAGAAGGTAGCGACCTTGATCTGCTGGTAGATGCTCCGCCGGGGACCACGCTTTTTGATCTTGGTGGATTGCAGGTAGAGCTGGAGGATCTGCTCGGGGTCAATGTGGACCTGCTGACGCCTGGCGATTTACCACTGAAGTTTCGCGCAAAAGTGTTGGCTGAGGCTCGCCCGGTATGACCGCAAGGCGCCTCGATATCAACCTTCATGGAGGCGTTGCCTGATCTATTGCATCGCCTTCCTGTGGTTCCAGCCTGACTGCGCCTGTGCAACAAGCGCAGTCAGGGTCGTTTAAGGCATCACCGGCGGTAAATACTTCAACGTCGTCCCCAACGCCCACAGCAGGAACAACACCAGCGGCGTGTGCACCAGCAACTGCACAAACGAAAACCCGATCAGATCCCGCGCCTTCAGCCCCAGCACGCCCAGCAGCGGCAGCATATAAAACGGGTTGATCAAGTTGGGCAGCGCCTCAGCCGCGTTATAGATCTGCACTGCCCAGCCCAGGTGGTATTGCAGGTCATTGGCCACTTGCATCACGTAAGGCGCTTCAATAATCCACTTGCCACCGCCCGACGGGATAAAGAAGCCCAGCACCGCCGAGTACACGCCCATCAACAGCGCGTAAGTGTCGTGGGAGGCGATGGAGGTGAAGAACAACGAGATATGGTGCGCCAGGGTCTGGCCGTCACCGCCTTTCACCACGGTCATCAACGCGGCGATCGAGCCATACAACGGAAACTGGATCAGCACGCCCGTGGTGGTTGGCACAGCACGCGCCACCGCATCCAGGAAGCTGCGCGGGCGCCAGTGCAGCAGCGCGCCGACCATGATGAACAGGAAGTTATAGGTGTTGAGCCCCGAAATCGCGCTGATCGCAGGTTTAGTGGAGAACTCATGGAACAACCAGCCAGCCGCCAGCAAGGCCAGCAGGATGGTCAGCAGCGGGCTGTGTTCCAGCCATTCGCCCGGACGCGTCGGCGGTTGTGGTTCAGGCATATTGAAGGCCGGGTCGACACCACAGGCCTTGGCATCACGCGCACTGTTCGGTCCCGGCGCAGTGGCATAGGCGATGATCAGCGACACCACGATCAGCGCCAGCAACAACACGCCCGATTGCCACAGGAAGATGGTCTCGGTGAACGGGATCATCCCGGTGATCGACAGGATCGACGGCGGCAAACTGGCCGGGTTGGCCTGCAACTGCGCGGCCGACGACGACAGCCCCAGTGCCCACACGGCGCCCAATCCCAAATAAGCCGCAGCACCGGCGGCGCGGTAATCCATGCGCAAATCCGTGCGGCGGGCCAGTGCGCGTACCAACAAGCCACCAAACACCAGAGACAAGCCCCAGTTGAGCAAAGAGGCGACCATGGAAATCAACGCGACCCACGCCACCGCCGAGCGACCATTCTTGGGGATACGTGCCAGACGGTCGATCAGTTTTACGGCGGGCGGCGAACTGGCCACCACATACCCGCCGATCACCACAAAGGCCATCTGCATGGTGAACGGGATCAGGCTCCAGAACCCGTCGCCAAACGCCTTGGCGGCTTCGGTCGGCGCGGCGCCCATGCCCAGGGTCGCCACGGCAACAATGATCACCGCCAGGGCGGCAAACACCCAGGAGTCCGGAAACCAGCGTTCGGCGAAGTTGGAACAGCGCAGGGCAAATCGGGCATAGCGGCTTTCTTCGATAGCATCGGCCACGAGTCTTTCCTCTTGTATTTATTATGGGTGTTGGCAGTTTTACGGCATGTTCCGCTACGGGCATTGATATGGGAATGCAGTTATCTTCATCGATCCATGAGGAAAACAAATATATCTGCCGCGATTGCCATCACTGGGCGCAGCTCATAACCTGCACGCCATTTTGTTTGCCTGCCGAGCCTCCATATGACTGCCACCTTTTCCCCACGGGCGCAGCGTTTTTCCCCTTCCGACTACAAAACCCTGGGCCTGGCCGCCCTCGGCGGCGCGCTGGAAATCTACGACTTCATTATCTTTGTGTTCTTTGCGCTGACCCTCAGCCAATTGTTCTTCCCGCCGGAAATGCCCGAATGGCTGCGTCTGCTGCAAAGCTTCGGCATCTTCGTCACCGGCTACCTGGCGCGCCCGCTGGGCGGCATCCTGATGGCGCACTTCGCCGATCACTTGGGGCGCAAACGCGTGTTCAGCCTGAGCATCCTGATGATGGCCTTGCCGTGTCTGCTGATCGGGATCATGCCCACCTACGCACAAATCGGTTATTTCGCCCCGCTGATCCTGCTGGCCCTGCGCGTGCTGCAAGGCGCCGCAGTGGGCGGCGAAGTGCCCAGCGCCTGGACCTTCGTCGCCGAACACGCGCCGCGTCACCACCGAGGCTACGCCCTGGGCTTCCTGCAAGCGGGGCTGACCTTCGGCTACCTGCTCGGTGCACTCACCGCCACCTTGCTCGCGCAGATCTTCAGCCCGGCTGAAATTCTCGACTACGCCTGGCGCTTCCCGTTTCTGCTTGGCGGTGTGTTCGGTGTGATCGGCGTGTGGCTGCGACGTTGGCTCAGCGAAACCCCGGTATTTCTCGAAATGCAGGCCCGCCGCCAGGCCGCCGCTGAAATGCCATTGCGCACGGTGTTGCGCGACCATCGCGCCGTATTGCTGCCGGCGATGATCCTCACTTGCGTGCTCACCTCGGCAGTGGTTGTGCTGGTGGTGATCACCCCCACCATGATGCAAAAAACCTTCGGCATGAGCCCCAGCCACACCTTCGCCCTAAGTGCGCTGGGCATCGTCTTCCTGAATATCGGCTGTGTACTCGCCGGTTTGCTGGTGGACCGCATCGGCGCCTGGCGCGCAGTGCTGGTCTACAGCCTGTTGCTGCCGGTGGGCATTGCGGTGCTGTACGCCAGCCTGATCAGCGGCGGCGTGTGGCTGGGCGCGGCGTATGCCGTGGCGGGCTTGAGTTGCGGCGTGGTAGGCGCGGTGCCGTCGGTGATGGTCGGCTTGTTCCCTGCGCACGTGCGGGTGTCGGGGATTTCGTTTACCTACAACATTGCCTATGCGTTGTGGGCGAGTACAACGCCACTGTTGCTGATCGCGTTGATGCCGACCAGCCCTTGGATTTGCGTGGGTTACTGCGTGGTGATGGGCGCGGTGGGGGTGGCGAGTGTGGCGCTGTTTGGCAAGCGCCACACCTTGGCCGCCTGAGGGTCAGGTCAAAAAGTGCCAGAGCAGCAGCGTACCGACCAGCCCGACCACCGAAACAATCGTCTGCAACACCGACCACACCCAAATCGTCTGTTTCAGTTGCAAACCAAAGTACTCACGCACCATCCAGAACCCGGCGTCGTTGACGTGGCAGAAGAACACCGAGCCCGCGCCGATCGCCAGGGCAACCAGTGAACTCTGGGTCGCGGCCAGCCCGGCCATCATCGGCGCGAGGATGCCCGCCGTGGTGGTGGTAGCGACCGTCGCCGAGCCGGTCGCCTGGCGCAGGGCCACGGCGATCAGCCAGGCCAGCAGCAGATACGGCATGTGCGCGCCTTCGGCGACCTTGCTGATGGTCTGGCTGACGCCGGCGTCCAGCAGGGTTTGCTTGAGGCCGCCGCCGGCGCCGATGGTCAGCAGTAACACGGCGATGGGCGCGAGGGCTTTGCGCAGGGTGTTGCCGACTTCGGCACGCGGCATGCCGGCGGCCCAGCCCAGGCAGATAACGGCAGCGATCACGGCCAGGCCGAGGGCGATCAGCGGTTCACCGAGGAACTTCAAGGTCAGGCCGACGGTACTTTCGGCTGGCAACGCGACTTTGGCCAAGGTGCTGCCGAGCATTAAAATCACCGGCAACAAAATGATCAGCAGCGACACGCCAAAGCTCGGCTGGCGCGGCGCCTTGGGCGGTGCGCTGAACAGCGCGCCGATGTCGGCCGGCTCATCCACGTGCAGGCGCTTGGACAGCCAGTTGCCATAGAGCGGGCCAGCGAGAATCACGGCCGGCACCGCCAGGCAGAAGCCCAGCAGCATGGTCAGGCCCAGGTCGGCGTGCAACGCGCCCACCGCAATCAACGGCCCCGGATGCGGTGGCATGAGGGCGTGCAGGGTGGTCATGCCCGCCAGCGCCGGGATGGCAATTTTCAGCAATGGCTGGTTCGAACGTTTAGCCATCACGAAGATAATCGGCACCATCATCACCAGGCCGACTTCGAAGAACAGCGGCAGTCCAATCACCATGGCCACCAGCGCCATCACCCACGGCAGTGACTTGCCTTTGCCCAACCCAAGCAAGGTGGTGGCGATGCGGTCGGCCGCGCCGGATTCGGCCATCAGCGCGCCGAGCATCGAGCCCAGGGCGATGATGATCCCGGCTTCACCGAGGATCGCCCCGGCGCCTTTGCTGAAGGCTTTGGCGACTTCTTCAGGCGGCAACCCGGCGCCCACGCCGGCGATGAACGTGCCGATCAGGATCGACAGGAACGGCGGCAGCTTGGTGGCGCTGATCAACACAATGATGCTGGCGATGGCCAGCAGAACGCAGAACATGAGGCGGGTGTCGTGAACCATCCACGCGGCAGTCGATAACTCCAAAACGGGACTCCTTATCGAACAGGTTGGTTAATTTGTTTCTTTTTGTTTCCTGCTCGAAAAGCATACCTGATAGAACTGCCGCAGCGCTTGCATGGGCGATTTTGGTGCGCTCAATCTAACCGTGAACTCGCGGGCGCGTGACAAGTTTGCAAGGTATGCGCGGTAATTTGGCCTATAGCTCTATGATCAACGGACTACACACCATGAGGACATGCCATGAGCGCAGGACACAGCCACGCCCAAGTACGCGCCGGCCACGAACGCAAGTTATGGATGGCCCTGGGGCTGACCGGCAGCTTCATGATTGCCGAGGTTATCGGCGCTTTTGTCACCGGTAGCCTGGCGCTGTTGTCCGACGCCGCGCACATGATGACCGACGCCCTGGCCCTGGCGATTTCACTGGTGGCCATTCAGGTCGCCAAGCGTGCGGCCGACCGCAAGCGCACTTTTGGTTATGCGCGTTTCGAGATCCTGGCGGCGGCCTTCAATGCGCTGCTGCTGTTCGCCGTAGCGTTTTACATCCTTTACGAGGCTTATCAACGGTTGCAGGCGCCGGCCGAAATCCAGTCCACCGGCATGCTGGTGATTGCGGTGCTGGGGCTGATCGTCAACCTGATCTCCATGCGCCTGCTCAGCGCTGCCAGCGGTGAAAGCCTGAATGTGAAGGGCGCTTATCTGGAGGTCTGGAGCGATATGCTCGGTTCCATCGGCGTGATGATTGCGGCGGTGGTGATCATGTTTACCGGCTGGGGCTGGGTGGACTCCGTGGTGGCGGCGGCGATTGGTTTCTGGGTGTTGCCACGCACCTGGACGCTGCTCAAGGAAAGCATGAACGTCCTGCTGCAGGGCGTGCCGGACGGCATCGATATCGACCAGGTTGAGCAGGCCATTCGCGGCGTGCCTGGGGTCAAGGATGTGCACGACCTGCATATCTGGGCGCTGACCAGCGGCAAGAATGTGCTGAGCACGCATTTGGTTGCGGATCCATCGCAAGGCACTGAGCAACAAATCCTCACGCGAGTGACGGAATTGCTGCACGAACAATTCGATATTTCCCACGTCACCTTGCAGGTCGAAGGCGAAGGTTCTCATCACGACGACCCTGACGAGGTGCACGCCTGAGGCTGTGCCTGTCGGATTTGTAATGTTCGCTCCACCGCTCTGATAAGTCGCGAAAGCTACATTGCCCCCGCTGGGAAACCTCAGCGACTTCATGGGCGTGGAACTCTCGTTATGGCACTTTCTTTTAGAACACTTTTGGGGGCAGCAGCGTTGTGGGTAGCGGCGAACGCTGCCCAGGCGCAAACCCTCACTCTCGATTCAGCCCTGCAAACCGCCTTCGCCAACAACCCTGACCTGGCTGCCGCGCAATGGGAAATCGATATTGCCGAGGGCGGCCGCCAGCAGGCGGGTTTGATCCCCAATCCAGTGGCTTCCTGGGATGCCGAAGACACCCGCCGCAACTCGCGTACCACCACGATAAAACTCAGCCAGACTTTGGAGCTGGGTGGTAAGCGTGGGGCGCGTATCGATGTGGCAACGCGCGCTCAGGATGCCGCCGCGTTGACGTTGGAGCAACGTCGCAACGGCCTGCGCGCCGATGTGATCGACAGCTACTACGGCGCCCTGCGAGCCCAGGAACGCCTCGACCTGGCGCAACGCTCGATGGCCTTGGCCGAGCGCGGCCTGGTGGTCGCCAATGGCCGCGTCAAGGCTGGCAAGTCGTCGCCGGTAGAAGCGACTCGCGCCCAGGTGCAGTTGTCGGAGATCCGCCTTGAGCTGAACCGCGCGCAGATCGGCCTCACGGATGCCTACCGCCGTCTCGCCGCCAGCACCGGCAGCGCCAACCCTGACTTTCAGGCGGTCGCCACGCAAAGCCAATCCGCACCACCGTTGCCGCCCTCCGCACCCTTGCTGGCGCGGCTGGAGCAAACCACCGAGTTGCGCCTGGCCGAACTGCACATCCAGCAAAGCGAGGCCAGCGTGGGCCTGGAAAAAGCCCAGCGGATTCCCGACCTCGATGTATCGATCGGCAGCCAGTACGACGCCAGCGTGCGTGAACGTGTGAACGTGGTGGGCGTGTCGATGCCGATCCCGTTGTTCAACCGTAACCAGGGCAATGTGCTGGCCGCCAGCCGTCGCGCCGACCAGGCTCGCGACCTGCGCAACGCCGTCGAACTGCGCCTGCGCACCGAGACCCGCCAGGCCCTGGACCTGTGGCAAACCGCCGATACCGAAGTGCGCGCCTTCAACCAACAGATCCTGCCCGCCGCCCAAAGCGCGGTGGACAGCGCCACCCGTGGCTTCGAGATGGGCAAGTTCAACTTCCTCGACGTTCTCGACGCCCAGCGCACCTTGATCGCCGCACGCACCCAATACCTCGCGGCGACCGCCCAGGCCACGGATGCCTGGGTGCGTATCGAACGGATTTACGGCGACCTCGCCCGGTTTTGATTTTTTCTGGAGTCCTTTATGAAACATACACATGGCGTGGCGCTGGTCGTCGCCCTGGGCCTGATGCTGTCTGGTTTTGCCATCGCCGATGAAGAAGAAGGCGGGCTTGAACTCACTGAACAGCAGATCCAGGCCGCGGGTATCCAACTCGCCCAGGCGCAACCGCGCTCGATCAGTACGGTGTTGACGCTGCCGGGGGAAGTGCGTTTCGACGAGGACCGTACCTCGCACATCGTCCCGCGTGCGGCCGGTGTGGTGGAGGCGGTGAAGGTCAACCTTGGCCAGTCGGTGAAGAAAGGCGAGCTGTTGGCTGTCATCTCCAGCCAGCAGATTTCCGACCAGCGCAGCGAGCTGGCAGCCAGTGAACGTCGGGTCGAATTGGCGCGCACCACCTTCCAGCGCGAACGCCAATTGTGGAAGGACGAAATCTCCGCCGAGCAGGATTACCTGCTGGCGCGGCAGACCTTGCAAGAGGCCGAAATCGCCCTGAACAATGCGCGCCAGAAGATGACTGCCCTCAGCGGCAGCGCGGTCCTGGTCGGTGGCAATCGTTATGAACTGCGTGCGCCGTTTGCCGGCGTGGTGGTGGAAAAGCACCTCGGCGTCGGCGAGGTGGTCAGCGAGACCAGCAACGCCTTCACGCTCTCGGACCTGTCCCAGGTGTGGGTCACCTTCGGCGTGTTCCCCAAGGACTTGAACAAGGTGCGGGTCGGCAAGCCGGTGAAGGTCATCTCCACGGAAATGGGCACTGAAGTGCAGGGCACTGTGGCCTACGTGGGCAATTTGCTTGGCGAGCAGACGCGTACCGCCACCGTGCGCGTGACCGTGCCCAACCCCGACGACGCCTGGCGCCCGGGCCTGTTTGTGACGGTGCAATTGGCCACCGATACCTACCAGGCCAAGGTCACCGTGCCGCAAACCGCAATCCAGACTGTCGAGGACAAACCCTCGGTATTCGTGCGCACTGCGGAGGGCTTTATCACCCGCCACCTTGAACTCGGTGTGAGCGAAAACGGCTATGTCGAAGTGCGCCAGGGCCTTGAGGCTGGGGCGCAGGTGGCCACCGTCGGCAGCTTCATCCTCAAGTCCGAACTGGGTAAAGGCTCGGCCGAGCACGCCCATTGACCCTGCGAGTGATTCCCCATGTTTGAGCGCCTTATCCAATTCGCCATCGAGCAGCGCATCATCGTGCTGCTGGCGGTGCTGTTGATGGCTGGTGTCGGCATCGCCAGCTATCAGAAGTTGCCCATCGACGCGGTGCCCGACATCACCAACGTGCAGGTGCAGATCAACTCGGCGGCGGCCGGTTTTTCACCGCTGGAAACCGAACAGCGCATTACCTTTCCGATTGAAACCGCCATGGCCGGGTTGCCGGGTTTGCAGCAGACGCGCTCGTTGTCGCGCTCGGGGTTGTCCCAGGTGACGGTGATTTTCAAGGACGGCACCGACCTGTTCTTCGCCCGCCAATTGGTCAACGAGCGCCTGCAAGTGGCACGCGGGCAATTGCCGTTGGGCATCGAAACCGCGATGGGGCCGATCTCCACCGGCCTTGGGGAGATTTTCCTGTGGACCGTCGAGGCTGAAGACGGCGCGCGCAAGGATGACGGCACGCACTACACGCCGACCGACCTGCGCGTGATCCAGGACTGGATCATCAAGCCGCAACTGCGCAACGTGCCGGGCGTGGCCGAGATCAATACCATCGGTGGCTTCGCCAAGGAATACCAGATAGCCCCGGACCCCAAGCGCCTGGCGGCCTACAACCTGACGTTGGGTGATCTGGTCACGGCGCTGGAGCGCAATAATGCCAACGTCGGCGCCGGTTACATCGAGCGTAGTGGCGAGCAATTGCTGATCCGTGCGCCGGGGCAAGTGGCGTCGATTGATGATATCGCCAACATTGTCATCACCAGCTCCGACGGCACGCCGATCCGCGTGCGCAATGTGGCGCAAGTCGAAATCGGCCGCGAGTTGCGCACCGGCGCGGCCACCGAAAACGGCCGGGAAGTGGTGTTGGGCACGGTGTTCATGTTGATCGGTGAAAACAGCCGCACCGTGTCCCAGGCCGTGGCGAAAAAACTCGAAGAGATCAACCGCTCACTGCCCGCCGGTGTGGTCGCCGTGACGGTCTACGACCGCACCAACCTGGTGGAAAAAGCCATCGCCACGGTGAAGATAAACCTCTTCGAAGGCGCGCTGCTGGTGGTCGCAGTGTTGTTTCTGTTCCTGGGCAATATCCGCGCGGCGTTGATCACGGCGATGGTGATTCCGCTGGCAATGTTGTTCACCTTTACCGGCATGTTCACCAACAAGGTCAGCGCCAACCTGATGAGCCTCGGCGCGTTGGACTTCGGCATCATCGTCGACGGCGCGGTGGTGATCGTCGAAAACGCGATCCGCCGCCTGGCCCATGCACAGCAGCGGCATGGGCGGTTGTTAACGCGCAGCGAGCGCCTGCACGAAGTGTTCGCGGCGGCCAAGGAAGCACGGCGGGCGCTGATCTTTGGGCAGTTGATCATCATGGTGGTTTACCTGCCGATCTTCGCCCTCACTGGCGTGGCCGGGAAGATGTTCCATCCCATGGCCTTCACCGTGGTGATTGCGCTGCTGGGCGCGATGATTCTGTCGGTCACGTTCGTGCCTGCCGCGATTGCGCTGTTCGTGAGCGGCAAGGTCAAGGAAGAAGAAAACCTGGTGATGCGCACTGCACGTCGGGTCTATGCGCCGGTGCTGGATTGGGTCATGGCGCGCCGTGCTTTGGTATTCGGTTTGGCGGTATTGACCATCGTCGCCTCGGGCGCGGTAGCGAGTCGCATGGGCAGCGAATTTATCCCCAGCCTCAGCGAAGGCGACTTCGCCCAGCAGGCTTTGCGCGTACCCGGTACCAGCCTGACGCAGTCGGTGCAGATGCAGCAGCAGCTGGAAAAAATACTGATCGCCCACGTGCCGGAAATCGAGCGGGTATTTGCGCGCACCGGCACGGCGGAAATCGCCTCCGACCCGATGCCGCCGAACATTTCCGACAGCTACGTGATGCTTAAACCGAAGGACCAATGGCCGGATCCGAACAAGTCCCGCGAGGCGCTGATTGCCGATATCCAGCGCGCCAGTGCGATTGTGCCGGGCAGTGCGTATGAATTGTCGCAACCGATCCAGTTGCGTTTTAACGAGCTGATTTCCGGGGTGCGCAGTGACGTGGCGGTGAAGGTGTTTGGCGATGACATGGCGGTGCTCAACAAGACCGCCGGGGAAATCGCCGAAACCTTGCAAAAGCTCGATGGCGCCTCGGAGGTGAAGGTGGAGCAGACCTCCGGCCTGCCGGTACTGACGATCAATATAGACCGTGACAAGGCCGCACGTTTTGGCCTGAATGTGGGCGATGTGCAGGACACCATTGCCGTGGCCGTGGGTGGGCGCCAGGCCGGTACGTTGTACGAAGGCGACCGACGTTTCGACATGGTTGTGCGGTTGTCCGACGCATTGCGCACCGATATCGAGGGCCTGTCGCGGCTGTTGATTCCGGTGCCGGCGTTGGCCGGCAGTGCGGCGGGGCAGTTGGGCTTTATTGCCTTGTCCCAGGTGGCGAGCCTGGACCTGGTGCTCGGCCCGAACCAGATCAGCCGCGAGAACGGCAAGCGTCTGGTGATCGTCAGCGCCAATGTGCGCGGGCGTGATATCGGCTCGTTTGTTGAAGAGGCCGAGACGGCCATCAGCACCCAGGTGAAGGTGCCTGCCGGTTACTGGACCACCTGGGGCGGCCAGTTCGAACAGCTGAAGGAAGCCTCCGAGCGTTTGCGCATCGTGGTGCCGGTGGCGTTGCTGCTGGTGTTCGGGCTGCTGTTCATGATGTTCAACAACCTCAAGGACGGCTTGCTGGTGTTTACCGGGATTCCGTTCGCGTTGACCGGTGGAATCATGGCGCTGTGGCTGCGCGATATCCCGCTGTCGATCTCGGCGGGCGTGGGCTTTATCGCGTTGTCGGGCGTGGCGGTGCTGAACGGCCTGGTGATGATTGCCTTCATCCGCAACCTGCGTGAAGAAGGGCGCCCGTTGGCGTTGGCGGTCAACGAAGGCGCACTGACGCGCTTGCGCCCGGTGTTAATGACGGCGCTGGTAGCGTCACTCGGGTTTATCCCCATGGCACTCGCCACCGGCACCGGCGCCGAAGTGCAGCGGCCGCTGGCAACGGTGGTGATCGGCGGGATTATTTCCTCTACGTTGCTGACCTTGCTGGTACTGCCGGCGCTGTACCAATGGGCGCATCGCCAGGAGGAATGATGCGTATGAGCTGAGCGGGCTTGGTAATGAAATCACCAAAGCTCCCACAGCGGATCGGCTTTGTTGCTGCGGTTTCGGTTTGCAAGGCCATCGTGTCGAACGCAGATTCCACCAGCAACAAAGCTCAACTGTGGGAGCTGTCGAGCCCCAGCGAGGCTGCGAAGGCTGCGGCACAGGCGACATATAAGTTGCCTGAGCCACCGCTTTCGCAGCCTCGCTAAAGCTCGACAGCTCCCACAGGGGATCGGCTGTGTTGGTTCGATTTCAGTTCGCAAGGCCATCGCGGCAAGCGCAGATTCCACCAGCGACAAAGCTCAACTGTGGGNACCGCTTTCGCAGCCTCGCTAAAGCTCGACAGCTCCCACAGGGGATCGGCTGTGTTGGTTCGATTTCAGTTCGCAAGGCCATCGCGGCAAGCGCAGATTCCACCAGCGACAAAGCTCAACTGTGGGAGCTGTCGAGCCCCAGCGAGGCTGCGAAGGCGGTGGCATAGGCGACATATAAGTTGCCTGACCCACCGCTTTCGCAGCCTCGCTAAAGCTCGGGAGCTCCCACAGGGGATCGGCTGTGTTGGTTAGATCTCAGTTCGCAGGGCTATCGCGGCATGCGCAAATCCCGCCAGCGCAGCAGGTCAACTGTGGGAGCTGTCGAGCCCCAGCGAGGCTGCGAAGGCGGCGGCACAGGCGAGATATAAGGTGCCTGACCCACCGCTTTCGCAGCCTCGCTAAAGCTCNTGTGGGAGCTGTCGAGCCCCAGCGAGGCTGCGAAGGCGGCGGCACAGGCGAGATATAAGGTGCCTGACCCACCGCTTTCGCAGCCTCGCTAAAGCTCGGGAGCTCCCACAGGGGATCGGCTGTGTTGGTTAGATTTCAGTTCGCAAGGCCATCGCGGCAAGCGCAGATCCCCCCAGCAACAAAGCTCAACTGTGGGAGCTGTCGAGCCCCTGCGAGGCTGCGAAGACGGCGGCATAGGTGACACATAAGTTGCCTGACCCACCGCTTTCGCAGCCTCGCTAAAGCTCGGGAGCTCCCACAGGGGATCGGCTTTGTTGCTGAGGTTTCGGTTTGCAGGGCCATCGCGGCGTGCGCAAATCCCGCCAGCGAAGCAATTCAACTGTGGGAGCTGTCGAGCCCCAGCGAGGCTGCGAAGGCGGCGGCACAGGCGAGATATAAGGTGCCTGACCCACCGCTTTCGCAGCCTCGCTAAAGCTCGACAGCTCCCACAGGGGATCGGCTGTGTTGGTTCGATTTCAGTTCGCAAGGCCATCGCGGCAAGCGCAGATCCCCCCAGCAACAAAGCTCAACTGTGGGAGCTGTCGAGCCCCAGCGAGGCTGCGAAGGCGGCGGCACAGGCGAGATATAAGTTGCCTGACCCACCGCCTTCGCAGCCTCGCTAAAGCTCGGGAGCTCCCACAGGGGATTGGCTTTGTTGCTGAGGTCTCAGTTTGCAGGGCTATCGCGGCATGCGCAAATCCCACCAGCGAAGCAATTCAAATGTGGGAGCTGTCGAGCCCCAGCGAGGCTGCGAAGGCGGCGGCACAGGCGAGATATAAGGTGCCTGACCCACCGCCTTCGCAGCCTCGCTAAAGCTCGGGAGCTCCCACAGGGGATTGGCTTTGGTTTGAAGTGCCCATTCCCTATTCAGGCAGTACCCGAGGAAACACCAGGCGAAACAAGGTAAAGCCACCGGGCAGGCTGCGCACGTCAGCCTGCCCCTGGTGCAGGGCCATGATTGATTGCACGATGGCCAGGCCCAACCCGGTGCCGCCTTCGGTGCGGGCGCGGCTGCTGTCGACGCGGTAGAAACGTTCGAACAGGTGCGGAAGGTGCTGCGCCTCGATCCCGGGGCCGGGGTTGCTGACCGACAGCGCAACCTGATTGCCGTAGGCCTCCACCAGCAGCGAGATATGCGAGGCTGCCGGGCTGTGGCGAATGGCATTGGACAGCAGGTTGGACAGCGCACGTTGAATCATCAGGCGGTCGCCCTGCACTTGGGCATTGCCGCTGAGGGTCAGGGTCAGTTGTTTGTCTTCGGCACTTAAGGCGAACAAATCCATCACGCGATGGGCTTCGTCCGCCAGCGACACTTGGGTGAATGAGCCCCGCGCGGCCGGATGGCTGACCTGGGCCAGGAACAGCATGTCGGAGACGATGCGCGCCAGGCGTTCGAGCTCTTCGGTGTTGGATTCCAGCACCGCTTTGTATTCCTCCGGTGGCCGCTGGCGGGACAGCGTCAACTGGGCCTTGCCCATCAGGTTGGTCAGTGGCGCGCGCATTTCGTGGGCAAGGTCATCGGAGAATTGCGACAGCTGTTGCACCCCCGTGTCCAGGCGGTCGAGCATCACGTTGAAGCCATGGGCCAGTTCGCCCAGCTCATGGGGCAGGTTGTCGATGGATAAACGGTGGGTCAGGTCCTGGGTGGTGACTTTGGCCGCCACATGGCTGAACTGCTTCAGTGGCGCGAGCCCGCGCTGCACCAGCCACCAGGCGCCCATGCCGATCAGGATCAGCAGCATCGGCAAGGCAATCAAGGTGGCGCGCAGGTAGGCACTGAGCAACGCCTGGTCGTCCATGCGGTCCAGCGACAGCAGCACGCGCACCCGTTCGCCATTGGCCAGGCGCATCAGGCTGGAGGCGCTGAGCACCTGGTTGTCATTGCTGTCGGCCCAATTGAGGTAGCCGAGGGTTTCCCTGGGTGTGAAGTCCGTCAGCAAAGGCTCCTGGGGCTTGGCGCCAATGCTCAGCAGTACGCTTTCATCCGGCGCTGTGCCGACGATGGTCAGGTAGAAATTGTCGTGGCCGATCACCAGGTCCATCAATGAGTGCGGGCGGGCGCGGATGCGGTTGGCGTCCAGGCCCTGGGCCAGGCTGTGTTGGATCTGCTCCATCTTGCTTTCCAGGTTCTTGCGCGCCAGCTTTTCCAGCTCGTGGGTCAGCGCCACGTACGCCAGGGTCGCCAGCAACAGCACCAGGCCGGCGCCCATCAGGCTGACGGTCAAGCCGAGGCGCATCGACAAACTGCCGGCTTTCATCCGCGCGCCTCCAGCACATAACCCACGCCGCGAATGGTGTGGATCAGCTTCACTTCGCTCTGGTCATCGACCTTGGCCCGCAAGCGGCTGATGGAGACTTCCACTACATTGGTGTCGCAGTCGAAATTCATGTCCCACACCAGCGAAATAATCTGCGTGCGGGTCAGTACTTCGCCGGTCTGGCGCATCAGCACCTGCAGCAGCGCAAACTCTTTGGTGGTCAGGTCGATACGCCGGGTGCCGCGATAGGCGCGATGGCGGCGCGGGTCCAGTTCCAGGTCCAATACGCGGAACACGTCCGGCTGCGGGATATGCTCACTGCGACGCAACAGGGTACGCACCCGCGCCAGCAACTCGGGAAACTCGAAGGGTTTGACCAGGTAATCATCGGCGCCCATGTCCAGGCCCTTGATCTTGTCGGCCAGGCGGCCACGAGCCGTCAGCATCATCACCCGTTGCGTGCCATTGCGGCGAAGCTGCTCCAGCACCTCCCAGCCATCCTTGCCCGGCAGGTTGACGTCGAGGATCACCAGCTCATAGGCGTGCTGCCCGGCCAGGTGCAGGCCGTCGATGCCATTGGATGCGCAGTCCACCACATAGCCGCTTTCATTCAGGCCCTGTTGCAGGTAGTCGGCGGTTTTTTGCTCGTCCTCAACCACAAGGATACGCATGGGGATTTACCTTTTACTGAGGGAGAAGGGCTCCATTTCCTTATGGAATCAGGTGTTTTGGGAGTAGGAAAAGTCTGAACCGTGAAGTAGCTTCAGGGTCAACTGCGACCATTGGTCGCTGCTAAACCTGCCCGCAAAAAAAACGCCCCGAGGGGCGTTAAAAATTCATCTCTTTCCAAAGGAGCTACAAAAAAGCTTCTAGAGATGAATGTTGCTCGGTGCAAATAAGTTGATGCGAGTATAGGAACGTCAACTTAACGGGAAGCTGAGCTCAATATTACAGTTTTGATAACTGGCTATTTGTGAACAGATGTTAGTTAACGGCAAGCGAATGTAAGGGCTCACAGTGCAACCAGTGGGTACTCGGCAATCAAGCGAACTTCTTCCAGGTCTGACTCGAACGCACTGGAGCGCACCGTGGCCTGGCGTAAACGCAAGGACAAATCCTTGAGGCTGCCACTTTGCACCACGTATTTGGCCTCGATATCCCGTTCCCATCGGCGTTGATCGGTCAGCGGGTTACCGGCCGCGTCGCGGCGCATGTACACCGCGTTGGCGTTGCTGTAGTCGGCGCCGGTGCCTTTGGCGTAGCGGGTCATGAAAGACAGGCCGGGAATACCGAAGGCCTGCATGTCGAGGTCGTAGCGCGCCATCCACGAGCGCTCCTTGGGCGAGTTGAAGTCGCTGTACTGGATCGAGTTATTGAGGAAGATCGAGTCCGACTGGCGCAGGTAGTCGAAGTCGTCATTGCCATTGTTGCGCTGGTGTGAGAGGGCCAGGCTGTGGGCGCCAACCTTGACCCCGAGCCTGGCGCTCCAGATGTTGTTGTTGAATTCGCCGAGCAGTTTTTTGCCTTCGTCCACGGCCTTGTAATAGTTGACGTCGCCGAACAAGGACACGTCGTCGCTCAGCGGGTAGCTGGCGTTGGTGCCGACATAGTACTGGTCCCAGGCGTCCTTCAGGCGGCTGCTGTACGCACTGACACTGAGGTGTTGGTTCACCGCGTAGTCGCCGCCGAAATAGCCGATCCAGGGTGAGTCGACCTTGCCTGCGTAGAAGGTCGCAAAGCCCTTGTTCATGCCGCTTTCACTCGGCTGGCTCATTCCGCTCAAGCGCCCGCCTTGCAGGCTCAGGCCCTCAAGGCTGGTGTTCTGCGCGGTGACGCCGCGAAAGCTTTCCGGCAACAGGCGCGAATCGCCAGCGGCCACCACCGGTGTGGCGGGGAACACATCGCCAGCTTTTATCACCGTATCCAGCACCCGTAGTTTCGCCGCGCCGCCGAATTTGCTGTAGCTGCTTTCGGGGTGGTTGTCGCTGTCTACCGGCAGCACGCCGAACGAACCCTTGCCGCCGCTGCGACCGGTGCCCGAGTCGAGCTTGAGGCCGTACATGACAAACGTATCCAGGCCGAAGCCTACGGTGCCTTGGGTAAACCCGGATTCGAATTTGCCGATCAAGCCCTGCGCCAGGGCTTCGGAGTAGCCGTTTCCGGTAGGGCTGGACTGGCCCTTGCGGTCATCGCGGTTGAAGTAAAACGTGCGCGCCAGCACGTTCACGCTGCTGCCTTCGATAAAACCGTCGGGCTTGTCCTCTACGGCCGCGGCGGCCAGGGGCAGCGCGGCCAGTAAGGAAAAGGGAAGGATGTAGTAAGTAATGTGCATGTTTCGCTCCTGGGTAGTGGCAGTTTTCAGCTTCTTATAGAGTCGGGCGTTCTTATTGATCTGGCCCGGGCCGATAGTTGCAAACCGCAGATAACGAACTCATTGCCTGAACATTACAATTCTGGAAACTTACGGCCACCTAACAAATAAGTAATGTTTTGGTGAACATTGCGTCAGGGTTGGTTGATTAATCTCGTCACTGAACTTTTCAGACGAGGAACTAATGATGAACGCTTATAAAGTTGCCCTGGGTGTCTTGGTCGCTGCCCTGTCTTTTGGCGCGTTGGCCGAAGGCGGTGGGGACCGCACTTTTGCCCTGATGATGGAGCGCAATGAAAAAGCCATGGCCGCTTACGCCGAAAAGAAGGGCAAGCCCGCGCCCGAGGTGCAGACCTACCGCTATGGCATGAAGCTGGACATTGAAAAGGTGGTCAACGTGACGCCGCCGATCCGCGCCTGCGAGGCGGTGCCGTCGCGCATGACCTATGAAGACTCCACCGGTAACCTCAATACCCTGGAGTATCAAGTGATGGGCGTGTGTCGAAACAACGGCGGTTAATGGATCCAAAAAACAGTTGGGTGCGGCGAAAAAAAGCGCTTCAGAAAACGCCGGTAGCGCCGATGCAGGTCAGACCCACCTCCCCAAATGCCCATCGGTGCCCCATGTTCAATACCCGCCTGAAGCAAGAGCTGTCTGCTCTTCGCGAAGAATTGTCGAGCTTGCAGCAGGTCAAGGAGAGCCTGGAAAGTGAAATGCTGTGCCTGACGCTGGACGCCGACGGCCGGGTGGAGTGGGCCAATGCCAACTTCCTGCAGGAACTGGTTTACCAGGCCAGCAACATTGTGGGGCGTCACATTGATGAGCTGGTGCCGCCGCATGTGCGCCAGGACGAATTCCAGCTGCGCTTTAAAAATGCCCTGGTGCGCGGCGAACACTTCGCCGGCGCCGTGCGCCTGATGCGTGGCAACGGCAAGGAAGCGTGGCTGCGCTCGATCGTGCAGCCGGTGCGCAACTCGGAGGGGCGCATCAAGCATTTCTCGATTTACTCAAGCGACCTCACCCGCACCATCGAGGCGTCGCGCGAGCATGAAAACCTGATCACTGCGCTGGTGCGTTCCACGGCGGTGATCGAATTCGACCTCGACGGGCATGTACTCACGGCCAATGATCGCTTTCTCGGTGGCATGGGCTACAGCCTGGCGCAGATCCAGGGCAAGCATCACCGCATGTTCTGCGAACCGCAGGAGTACAACAGCACCGAATACCAACAGTTCTGGAAGCGCTTGAACGCCGGTGAGTTTGTTGCAGCACGCTTCAAGCGGATCGATAGCCACGGCCGCACGGTTTGGCTGGAAGCCACGTACAACCCGGTGTTGGACGCCAATGACCGGCTGTACAAAGTGGTCAAGTTCGCCACGGTGATTACCGATCAGGTCAATCGGGAACAAGCCGTGGCCGAAGCTGCCAACATCGCCTACAGCACCTCGCTGCAAACCGACAACAGCGCCCAGCGCGGCACCACTGTGGTGACCCAGGCGGTGGATGTGATGCGTGATCTGGCCAAGCACATGCAACAGGCCGGTGACGGCATCGAGGCGTTGAATGCGCAATCCCAAGTGATCGGCACCATCGTCAAGACCATCAGCGGTATCGCCGAACAGACCAACCTGCTGGCGCTTAACGCAGCCATTGAAGCGGCGCGTGCCGGTGAGCAGGGCCGTGGTTTTGCGGTGGTGGCCGATGAGGTGCGTCAGTTGGCCTCGCGTACCAGCAAAGCCACCGAAGAGATTGTCGGCGTGGTGCGCCAGAACCAGGACATGGCCCGCGATGCGGTGACTTTGATGAACGACGGCCGCCTGCAGGCCGAGCAAGGCCTGGCCCTGGCGTCTGAGGCGGGCACGGTGATTGTGGAGATCCAGGACGGCGCGCAAAAAGTCGTCAGCGCGGTGGGGCAGTTCGCCAATCAGCTGTCGAGCTGACCCGTAGGGCTTGTGCTTGAGGTATCGTAGGTTTTTCTTGCTTGAAGAGCCGACCCTCCATGAGCCCGAACCACCGTCGCCCCGTTCCGCTGTCCAAGGCCTATCGCTTGCTCAACCATGGGCCGACCGTGCTGGTCAGTGCCGCCCACGACGGCAAACGCAACATCATGGCGGCCGCCTGGGCCATGCCGCTGGATTTTGAACCGCCCAAAGTCGCCGTGGTGTTGGACAAGTCCACCTGGACTCGGCAACTGCTGGAAGGCGCCGGCACCTTTGTGTTGCAAGTACCCTGTGTGGCCCAGGCCGATCTGGTGCAGACGGTCGGCAATACCAGCGGTTCCGAGACCGACAAGTTCGCCGCCTACGGCCTGCACACCTTCAGTGGCGAACACACCCAGGCGCCGCTGCTGGAAGGCTGCGTAGCCTGGCTGGAGTGCCGCTTGTTGCCCGAGCCACATAACCAACAGACCTACGACCTGTTCCTCGGCGAAGTGATCGCCGCCTATGCCGACGAGCGCGTGTTCAGCGACGGGCATTGGCACTTCGAGGGGCAGGACGAATTGCGCACCTTGCACCATATCGCCGGCGGGAATTTCCTCAGCATCGGTGCGCCGGTTGTCGGGCGCCAGTTGTAAGCCACGGCTGCAGCGTGCTGCAGGCCGGGTGAGTGTTTTTGCCGGCGACCCCGCATTGTGGGAGCTGGCTTGCCTGCGATAGCGTGTGTCAGGCGCCCAATATATTGACTGATGCACCGCCATCGCAGGCAAGCCAGCTCCCACAGGTTTAATCGCATTTCAGATGGGCCAATCAGCGCCCGAGCATCTTCACCCACCGCGACGGCGGCATGCCGTAGGTGCTGCGAAATTGCCGGGTCATATGGCTCTGGTCGGTGAACCCTGCGGTCAGGGCCGCGTCCACCAGCGATTGGCCTTGGGCCAGCAAGCTGCGCACCAAATCCAGCCGCCGCATGGTCAGGTAGCGGTAGGGGCTGGTGCCGAACAACACACGAAAGTCTCGCGACAGCGCCCATCGATCGCGACCGCAGTGGTCGGCCATTTCATCCAGGGTGATGCTGCGGCCCAGGGCGCTGTGGATAAACTCACGGGCTCGCTCGGCGGCCACATAATCGAAGGATTTGCGGCTGATGATTGCGCCGGATGCCGCGTTCAGCGCGTGTGCCAGGTCGAACAGGGCGTCCTGTTCCTGCATCGGGTCGATCGGGCAGTCCAGGCTTTGCAGCAACACTTCGCTGGCGCGAAACAGGCGCGGGTCAGTCGACAAACCGTTGTGGATAAACGGCAATGGGCGACCACCGAGAATCTGCTGGATCAGCGCCGGCTCCACATAAATCATGCGGTACTTGAAACCCTCCACACTGCTGGCGCGGCCATCATGGGATTCATCGGGGTGAATCACCATGGTCCGGCCCGGCAGGCTGTGGGTCATGCAACCGCGGTAGTGATAGCTCTGCACGCCAAACAAGGTGCGCCCGATGGCGTAGGTGTCGTGGCGATGCGGGTCGAACGCAAAACCGGCAAAGTACGCCTCGATACGGTCCAGGCCGCTGGCATGGGGGGCGCGGTGCAGCCAGTCGAGGGTGGAAGTGGGTTGGCCCATGATGACTTGTCACATGTAGAGGTGGAAACACGTTAACCGAGTCTGCAGCGGTTGTCTGCCGGGGTCTTGTACGATTGTGCAAGCGTGAGCCGAGGCCTATGATCCGGGTTCGTGTACTGCGCTGACGGAGCTGCCCATGGATTTTTTCAACCCCGCCTATGTGGCACCGTTGGTCTCGCTGGCACTGCTGTGGACGGTTGCTGTGGTGACGCCTGGGCCAAACTTGTTCAACACCGCGCAGTTGGCTGCCAGCTGCTCCAGGCGCCATGGCGTTGTGGCGTCGGCGGGCGTGGCCAGCGGCACGATCATTTGGGGCTTGGCGGGCGGCCTGGGCATCAAGTCGCTGTTTACTGCGGTGCCGATGCTCTACCTGGCGTTCAAGATCATCGGCGGTTGTTACCTGATCTACCTCGGGCTCAAATTGTTCAAACGCTCGGCTCCGGCTGCGGGCCAGACGGTTCTGCCCGACGCGCCGCGCCGCTCATTGTTCTCTGCCTGGCGGTTCGGGTTACTGGGCAACTTGTCCAACCCCAAGGCTGCGCTGTTCGTCGCCACCGCCTTTGCCTCGACCATGCCGCCATCACCTTCGCCAGCACTGCTCACCCTGGCAGTCATCACCATGGCCACCTTGTCGTTCAGTTGGTATTCCAGCGTTGCCCTGGTGTTTTCCAGTGAGCGCATGGCCAACCTTTACGCGCGCTCACGCAAATGGCTCGACCGCTTTGCCGGTGGTTGCTACCTGCTGTTCGGCGCACATCTGGTAGCGAATCGCTGACCGCTCATGGTAAGAAGCCTTACTTTCAATAGTGAGGCCGGGTCATGAGCAAGGTGCGGGTAGGTATTATTTTTGGTGGCCGTTCGGCCGAGCATGAAGTCTCGTTGCAGTCGGCGCGCAATATCGTCGATGCGCTGGACCGTTCGCGCTTTGAACCCATCTTGATCGGCATCGACAAGGCCGGCCACTGGCACCTCAACGACACGTCGAACTTTCTGATCAACCAGGAAAACCCGGCGCTTATCGCTCTCAACCAATCCAACCGTGAGCTGGCAGTAGTACCGGGCAAGGCCAATCAGCAAGTGGTGGAAACCTCCGGGCAAGGCCTGCTGGAACACATCGACGTGATCTTCCCTATCGTCCACGGCACCCTCGGCGAAGACGGCTGCCTGCAAGGCCTGCTGCGCATGGCCGACCTGCCTTTCGTCGGCTCCGACGTGCTGGGTTCGGCGGTCTGCATGGACAAAGACATCAGCAAACGGCTGCTGCGCGATGCCGGTATTGCCGTCACACCATTTATCACCCTGACCCGCCGCAACGCGGCGCGTACCTCGTTTGAAGCGGCTATGAACAAGCTCGGTTTGCCGATGTTCGTCAAACCCGCCAACCAGGGTTCTTCGGTGGGCGTGAGTAAGGTTGGCAACGAAGCCGAGTACCACGCCGCCGTAGAACTGGCCTTGGGTTTTGATGAAAAAGTGCTGGTGGAATCTGCCGTCCAAGGCCGTGAAATCGAATGTGCCGTGTTGGGCAACGATAACCCCATCGCCAGTGGCTGTGGCGAGATTGTGGTGAGCAACGGCTTCTACTCCTACGACAGCAAATACATCGACGACCAGGCCGCCCAAGTGGTGGTGCCGGCCGATATCAGCGTCCAGGCCAGCGAGCGCATTCGCCACCTGGCTATCGAAGCGTTTGAGGTTTTGGGCTGCGCGGGGTTGGCGCGGGTTGATGTGTTCCTCACCGATGACGGCGAAGTGCTGATCAACGAGATCAACTCATTGCCAGGCTTCACACGTATCAGCATGTACCCGAAGCTGTGGCAGGCGGCGGGGATGAGTTACAGCGAGCTGGTGAGCCGGTTGATCGAGTTGGCGCTGGAGCGGCATGCCGGGCGTAAGGGGCTAAAGATCAGCCGATAATGACCCGCTAGCGGGCCAGTAACGCCATCAAGCGTTACTGAGCACCTCGCGAAACACGTCTGGTCTTATTGTTGCAATGTGCAACAGCGAGCGCGCCGCGCCAGAGGGGGAGCGGCGGCCTTGTTCCCACTCTTGAAGCGTTCTTACCGAAACCCCCAAAAGCTCGGCAAATTTGGGTTGCGACAGTCCTGTCTTACTCCTTGCCTCTGCTGCTGGGGTAGTTTCAACGTGATGTACGGCGCCGTGGTGTCCCGCTTTTACATCCTGAATGGCCGCCAGCAACTCTTCGCCAATATTGCGTTTGGCGTCACGTTGCTTCAGTTGTTTTTCAGTGAGTGGCATGGTTCATTTCCTTCGCGATTTTGTACAGGATGTGCGCTGGAATATTCTCGGTAGCGCCTTTTCCGTAAATCAGTAGAGCGACCAGAACTCCGCAAGCCAGTTGTGTGGTGTAGATGATTCGCACCGATCCACTTTTTCCACGGCCGTCCTGGCTCCAACGAATCTTGCGACAGCCACCCGAACCAGGCACAACCGCTCCCTTGAGCGGGATATGAGAATAGAGGTTGTAGGTTCTCTTTCACCTACCTGTGCGAGCAATCCACGAATAGATCAACGTCTTCGCTTCTTCAGGGTGATGCGTGCGCCTGCGATAGCTGGCGAAAGTGGAGGATGTGCAATACGTACACACTTCACTGACTTCGATCTGCTCACGCTTAAGCCCTGCTGCTAACAGCAACATTACCCCGAAGCCGCTCAAATCAAACCAGGCACCTCCCGTTTGCCTGGCATAGGGCGGAGAAATTTCGGGGGGCAGCAATGGCGCCGGTTGTACGAAGTTCCACGGCGCCTGACCGTCACGCCAAAGGTGGCCTTGGTCCGCCTGAAACTGCGCAATAAAGTCCTCGCTCACTTCATAGCAGCACGGTTTGATCGACGGTCCGATAGCCACCTGCAACTGCTCCACGGCCATGCCTTGGTCGGCAAATTGCTGCACGGCATTGGCGATGATCCCACCCTGCAAGCCCTTCCAGCCGCCATGCACCGCGGCGACCCTCGCACCGTCTTCAGCCGCAATAAGGATGGGCAGGCAATCGGCCGTGATCACTGCAATCGGCTGATGCTCGCGCGTGAATACGCCATCTGCCGCGACGCTGTTGGCCCCCAGGGCCGCCTGCCATTCAATCACCGTGGCACTGTGCACCTGCTTGCAGATGAACACCGCGTCCGGGCGCGCGGGGTCATTGATTGAGCAAAAACCATGGTCGACGCCGGGGAGGGCGCCGAGATTATCAGCCTGTTGCACGGCACTCTCTCCGTTCGTAGAACATTCAGTCGCCGACCGCTTCGCCTTCACGCCGAGGGTCGGCGCCGCCGCTCAGGGTAACCTTGCCTTGAGCATCGCGCGTGCGAACAATGGCCTGGATGCCGCTGGTCATATCGATTTCGCTCAACGCGTGGCCCTTGTCGCGCAGCGCCTGTTTCAACGCCGGGCTGAACAGGCCGGCCTCCAACTCGGTGGCGCCATTGCGGCTGCCGAAGTTGGGCAGGCTGATGGCGGCTTGCGGGTCGAGGTTCCAGTCGAGCATGGCCACCAGGGATTTGCTCACGTACTCGATGATTTGCGAACCGCCCGGAGAGCCCACCGTCGCCAGCAGCTCGCCGCTCTGGCGGTCGAACACCAGAGTCGGCGCCATGGCCGAGCGCGGGCGTTTGCCGGGCTCGACGCGATTGGCCACCGGCTGGCCGTTTTCTTGCGGAACAAACGAAAAGTCGGTCATCTGGTTGTTGAGCAAAAAGCCCTGCACCATCACGTGGGAGCCGAACGCCGCTTCCACCGTGGTGGTCATCGACACAGCGCCGCCCTGGTCATCCACCGCCACCACTTGCGAGGTGGAGATGCGCAGCGGCGAGCGGTCCGGCGCATAGGCCACCTGGATGCCCGCCGGCGTGCCCGGCTTGGCAACGCCCATGCTGCGTTCGCCGATCAGGGCGGCGCGCTGTGCCAGGTAGTTGGGCGCGACAAGGCCCGCAACCGGTACCGGGGTGAAGTCCGAGTCGGCCACATACAGCGCGCGGTCGGCAAAAGCCAGGCGGCCCGCTTCGGCGATCAGGTGTACGGCTTCGGGCGTAGGCTCAAGGCCCGCAGGCGATGCACTCTTCACCGGTTTCATCGGCGCGATGGCCAGGCGCGGGTCACGGGCCTCCACCGCCTGCAAGGTGCCGAGGATCTGCGCCACGGCTATCCCGCCCGACGACGGCGGCGGCATGCCGCACACCCGGTATTGCTTGTAATCGGTGCACAGCGGCGTGCGTTCCTTGGCGGTGTAGCCTCGAAGGTCGGCCTGCGAGAGACTGCCCGCATTGCGATTGCCCTGAACCTTGCGCGCGATTTCATCGGCAATCGGCCCCTGGTACAGCGCGTCCGGCCCTTCCTTGGCGATGCGCTTGAACACGGCGGCCAGCGCCGGGTTTTTCAACAGTGTGCCGGTGGCTTTAGGCGAGCCGTCGGCGTTCAAAAAGTAGGCCGCCATTTCCGGCGACTGGGGAATGTAGCGGTCGGCAGCAATCAGCGCGTGCAAACGTGGGGAAATCGCAAAGCCTTGCTCCGACAGCCGAATCGCCGGTTCAAACAGCTTGGCCCATTGCAGGTGCCCGGTCTTCTGGTGCGCCATCTGCAGTGCGCGTAACACCCCCGGCGTGCCGACCGAACGCCCGCCAATCTGCGCGTCGGGAAACGCCATCGGTGTGCCGTCGGCCTTCAGGAACAACCGCTCGGTCGCGCCGGCGGGTGCTGTTTCGCGGCCGTCATAGGCGTGCACATTTTTGCCATCCCACAGCATGATGAACGCGCCACCGCCGATGCCGGATGACTGCGGCTCCACCAGGGTCAGCACTGCCTGCATCGCAATCGCCGCATCAATCGCCGAACCGCCCTGACGCAACATCTCGCGCCCGGCTTCCGCCGCCAGCGGGTTGGCGGCGGCAGTCATATGGCGTTCGGCGTGGCGGGTGCTGAGGTCGGTGCGGTAACCCGAGCCCAATTCCGGTGCCGGAGGCTGTTCGTTGACGGGAGTGTGACAGCCGGTCAGCGCGAGCGCTGCGGCAATCATCGACAGTTGACGGCGGGAAATCGAAAACACGCGCTGAACTCCGTTCATTTTGAGAATGATCTGTTGTCCTTGGGTGGTCCTTTTTACAGGTAAATCGTGCCTTGCAGGTAGAGTGCTGCATGGCCTGAAATGATCACGCGGTCGCCCTTGATTTCACACCGCAGTTGCCCACGGCGCTGGCCGCCCTGTTCGGCGCTCAACTGCGACTTGCCCAGGCGCTCGGCCCAGAACGGTGCGAGCGAGGTGTGGGCCGAGCCGGTGACCGGGTCTTCATTGACGCCCACGTTCGGGCCAAACCAACGGGAAATAAAATCAAAGCGCGTGCTTTTGGCTGTCACCGCTATCCCGCGTTTGGGCAGGCCCTTGAGGCGTGCAAAATCTGGCGTGAGGGCCGCGACCTGGGCTTCGTCATCAACGACAACGATATAGTCATCAGTGGCATACACTTCGGCGTGTTCGAGCCCCAGCGCGCTCAACATGCCGGCTGGCGGCTCGCAACGCTCGGGCTGTTTGGCCGGGAAGTCCATTGCCAGTTCGTCGCCATTGCGCGTCACGCGAAGCTCACCGCTGCGGGTGGCAAAACGCAAGACTTCAGGCGCATTCGGCAGCTTGTGAATCAATACCCAGGCGGCAGCCAGCGTCGCATGGCCACACAGGTCCACTTCGACTTCGGGGGTGAGCCAGCGCAACTCATAGACCTCGCCACGGGGCACGAAAAAGGCCGTTTCCGAAAGGTTGTTTTCGGCGGCGATGTGGTGCAGTTGCTCGGTGGGCAACCACTCGGTCAGCGGGCACACGGCCGCGGGGTTACCACCGAACACCTGTTGGCTGAACGCGTCGACTTGATAGATGTCCAGTTTCATCGCAGGCACTCCATATTGGGAGGCAGGACACTAGCAGTGGCTTACGTGGAGCGTCAAAGTACAGATCCTCAGTTTTTTTGTGCGCATGTGTCCTGGTCAGCCCAGGCGCAACACCATCGCGCCGGCGGCAATGATGCAGGCAGCAATCATGCGCACGCGTGTGAGCTGTTCTTTGAGCACCCAGGCCGAAATCACCACGCCAAACAGGATCGAGGTTTCGCGCAGGGCCGAGACGGTGGCGATGGGCGCGTGTGTCATCGCCCACAGCGCCAGGCCGTATGACGCCACAGTGCCTGCGCCCCCGACGGCGCCAAGCCGCCAGTGATGGGCGACGTAGTGACAGAACGCTGCACGCCGGGCAGCTAAAGCCCACGCGGCAAGCGGGATGCCCGTCAGCAAAAATATCCACAGCGTATAAGCCGCGGGTGCGCCGGACTTGCGCACGCCAAGGCCATCGATCAGCGTATAGCCGGCGATCACCAGGGCGTTTATCAGCGCCAGCACCAGCCCTTTGTTATGCCCGGCCGAGGGCGCTGCGGCCATGCTCAAGATACCCAGGCAGATCACGCCAATGCCAAGCCAGGCAAACGCCGAGAGTGGCTCGTGCAACACCAGCACACTGGCCAGCGCCACCAGCAGCGGCGCAGTGCCGCGCATGATCGGGTAGGTCTGGCTCATGTCGGCAATGCGGTAGGTCGAGGCCACCAGCACAAAATACAGCACCTGCAAAACCACCGATGCGCCGATGAAGGGCCAGCTTTCTCTGGCCGGCAGCGCCAGAAACGGGATGGCCGCCAGCGCAATCAAAGAAGCGGCGGAGGCGATCATGCAGGTGGTCAGCAGCTTGTCGACGCCGCCTTTGACCACCGCATTCCAGGTGGCGTGAAGGGCGGCGCCCAGCAGGATGATTGCGAATACGCTGAGGCTCATGTGTCACCGTTCACGGGGTTGATCAGCGACGTCAATACATGGTCCGCCCACACGCCATTGATCTTCAAGTAGGCCCGTGCGTGCCCCTCTCGCTCAAAGCCCAACCGCTCAAGCAGGCGTGCACTGCGTTGGTTTTCCGGCCTGTAGTTGGCCATGATTCGGTGCAGTTTCATCTCAGTGAACACATAGTCAATCGCAGCGCTCAACGCTTGACGCATCAACCCTTGGCCTTGGGCCGTTTCATCAAGTGCGTAGCCAAGATGGCAGGCTTCGAATGCGCCGCGCACGATGTTATTGAAGTTGCAGCTGCCGATTATCCGGCGATCGCGCAATATCAGCAGATGCAAGGCTTCACCGCTGGCGGTTTTCTCGGCCATGGCTTCGAGGCGCTGGGTAATGGCGCTGAGTTCGAAGTAGTCATCATCGCGAGCCGGTTCCCAGGGTTGAAGGTAGGCGCGGTTTTGCACCAGGTGCGCTTGCAAGGCCAGGGCGTGACGAGGGTGAGCGGCGTGCAGTGTCAGCCGTTCAGTGGTGATGCCATGGATGGGGAAGAGGGGGTTCACGTATCGCCTCCTTGTGGTTGGGGGCGAGTATGCCTGAGGGCTTTTCTGCAGGCATAAAAAAACGGCCTACCTTTCGGTAAGCCGTTTTTAGTACTTGGTGGCTACGCAGGGACTTGAACCCCGGACCCCAGCATTATGAATGCTATGCTCTAACCAACTGAGCTACGTAGCCAAGTGGCGCGCATTATTCGCGTAGAACGCATATGCGTCAAGCGTTTATTTTAAAAATTTATCTACGCTTTCAACTGTTTAAACAGAATAAGGCCAAACGGCGACGAGTGGTGTGGCGGATACGGGTATTTCAGCCACGAAGATCCAAGGTGGGGGCGGGGTTGCTCCCACATAGGTTTTGCGGTGTTCTGCTGACGGTATTAAATGCGTGATCGCAAGGGTGTGGCGCTGTAAACCCTTTGACGATGACCCCCAAGGTGCCGTTCGGCACGGCTTGTGATCCTGTTGCTGTGCACGGTAAAGCGTAATTCGGTTGGGCAGATATCCCTGCCGCCCAACGCTTGCCCCCCAGGGCCAGCTTACGGTTGCGACGGGTTGTGCGTGACGCGTTTCAAGTGCTCGCGCGCCCGTGACAGGCGTGAGCGAACGGTGCCGATCGGGATGTCCAACACGTCGGCGGTGTCCTGGTAGCTACCATCTGTCTCCAGCGAGGCGTACAGCGTCTTGCGCATTTCCGCCGGCAAGTGGTCGATGGCATTCAAGGTTTTTTCCAACCGTCGGTTGACCTCGAATTCCCAATCCAGATTGTTGTTTTCCTCTTGGCCATGCCACAGCGACTCATCGAACTCGCAATGTACCGGTTTGGCATACAGGCGCCGGAAATGGTTGCGAACCAGGTTCTGCGCGATGCCGCACATCCAGGTACTGAGGGTGGCCTGGCCACTGAAACGTTCTCTGTTGCGCCAGGCTTCCAGGTAGGTCAGTTGCAGGATGTCGTCTGCATCTTCGGGGTTGAGTACGCGTTTATGAATAAAACGCCGGAGTTTTTTTTGCTGGTCGTCCGTCAGTTGGAGCATGAATTGAGGCGAGTCGCCAACGAGCTGCGCTAAAGCTTCAATAGGGATATTCACGATTTTTTCCTCTGGGTAGACGCTATCGAAATAATTCCGACGGGAACCCCTTTAGCACTGGCTGTGCCAAATGGAAAAAAATCGTAACTTGCTGATTTAAATATATAAATATTTTGAAATGGGAGGTTTTTGCGCAGCTTTTTGCAAAAGCTCCGGGTGATCCGTGCCGATGTTTTCAAAAAGTCGCTTTTGGGTGATTTCGATGGAACCGTATGGCGAACGTCTGCCACATAGGGACACAAACTTCCTGTCCCGGCACGCCCATGAAAGTCGAATTCAACCCTGAACCGCACAAAATCCAGCCCCTGGATAAGCCAGGTCCTGAAAAGGTTGCCCAGGCACACGCGCAAGCCGGCGTGTCGGGTATCGATGAACTCGCCAGCATGTTCAGCCAGGAAGTGGCGCTCACCAGCAAGGCTTTGAATCAGCGGGCGATGGGGACGCAAGTGAGCCCCATCGAGCAGTTCGCGCAACTCTATGACCAGTTGGGGCACCCGGCCCAGGTGAGCCTGGCGTTGATTACCCGCCAAGTCAGGCAGTACCTGCAACGCGGGTCCAGCGTCGAAAAGTTGTTGGACCTTACCGGTGGTGATCCGGCGCGTACCTATGTGGTGCTGCGCCAGATTACGGCGCAGGCGGAAGCGGAAATACGCAAAACCGAAGCTGCGCTGGCGCGTGATGCACTGGCCAAACTGGAGATTCGCCATAAGCGCGAAATACAGGCGGGCCTCAATATCGCCATGGCGTTGCAGGCCTCGAGCGACGACCCTCAGGAGCGCCAGGCGGTGCGGGCGATGTACTACGCCAATGTGGTGGTGCGCCAATCGTTGGCCAGCATGATGCAGGCGTTGCTGGGCATGTACGGCGGTGAGCAGTTTGCCGATGGGCTCAACATCATGCGCCGGGCCCTGGCGGACGATGTGGCGGCCTATGCCTCCTCCGTTCCGACCGCCAAGTTGCGCACCCTGTTGCTGGGGCTGCAGAGCTGCGGTCAATTGGGTGGCGTGTTGTCCAGTTGCCACGCGTTGGTCGAGCGCCTGAGCGTGGAGCAGGATGCCGTCATCCTGTTACAGCGCCTGCTGGGTTATGCCGGCAATGGGATCGCCCCGTCCGAGGTGCAGCGGTTGGCCGATGAGCTGGCGGGTGAAGTGACGGCCGGCCAGGTGGCTTCACTCAATGCGGTCTACCCGGTACTCAAGAGTCTGCCGATGGCCTTGTGGCGCGATACACGTGGGCGCGAGGAGGGCTTGCATAACTTTTTGCTGGTGATGGACGAAATCACCCGCCTGGAAAACGGCCAGGCTCGCCTCGGCGGTGATCCGAGGGCATTGCTGTGACCGTAGTTGCGACACTGAACCGCTGGCTGCTCAAGGCCGCGCAACGTGCCGAAGTGCTGGGTGCAGTGGTGGTGCTGGCCATTGTGTTCATTTTTATCGTGCCACTGCCGACTTGGCTGGTGGACATCCTGATTGCGGTCAATATCTGTATTTCCTGCCTGTTGATAGTACTGGCGCTCTACTTGCCGGGGCCTTTGGCGTTTTCGTCGTTCCCCTCCATCCTGCTGTTGACCACGATGTTTCGCCTGGCCCTGTCGATCGCCACCACGCGTCTGATTCTGCTGGAGCAAGACGCTGGCGATATCGTTGAGGCGTTCGGCAATTTTGTGGTGGGCGGCAATCTGGCGGTGGGTCTGGTGATCTTCATGATCCTCACCCTGGTCAACTTCCTGGTGATCACCAAGGGTTCGGAGCGGGTCGCCGAAGTGGCGGCGCGCTTCAGCCTGGACGCGATGCCCGGCAAGCAGATGTCCATCGACAGCGACCTGCGTGCCGGGCTGATCGACGGCATGCAAGCGCGCGACAAGCGCGACCAGTTGTCCCGCGAGAGCCAGCTGTTCGGGGCCATGGACGGCGCCATGAAGTTCGTCAAGGGCGATGCCATTGCGGGTCTGGTGATCGTGCTGATCAACTTGCTGGGCGGTTTCTCCACCGGCATATTCCAGCACGGCATGAGCGCCGCCGAATCCATGGCGCTGTACTCGGTGCTGACCATCGGCGACGGCCTGATCGCACAGATTCCTGCACTGCTGATCTCCCTCACTGCCGGCATGATCATTACCCGCGTGGCACCGGATGGGCGCAAGGGCGTCAGCAACATGGGCGCCGAAATCGCCCGGCAGATGACCAGCGAACCCAAGAGCTGGATGATTGCTTCGATCGGGATGCTCGCTTTTGCGGCGCTGCCGGGTATGCCCACGCTGGTGTTTATCCTCATATCGCTGACGACCGGCTCCCTGGGTTTTTACCTCATGCGTCAGCGTCAACGGCAGGAGCGAGGGACCGCTGATAACACTGTCGAGGTGGCGCCGGAAGAGAACGGTGCGGAGGACCTGCGCGGCTTCGATCCGTCGCGGCCGTACCTGCTGCAGTTTCCCCCAGCACTGCGTAATACGGACGCAATCGCTGAAATCCTGCACGAAGTGCGCAAGGCGCGTAACGGCATCGTCGCTCGGATCGGCTTGACCCTGCCGCCGTTCGAGGTCGAGTTCGACCCGGGCCTGGCCGACGATGAAATGCGCTTTTGCGTGCATGAAGTGCCAACGGTCAAAGCCACCCATGGCCCTCAAGTGGCCGTTGCGCGCTCGGCCCTCCAGGACGAACCGCAAAGCGGCGTGGCCGGCCTGATCGAACGTGAGGAGCAGAACTGGGTGTGGCTGCCCGCCGATGACCCGCTGCTCGACGATCCGGAACTTGAGCGCTTCAGCGCGCTGAGCTTGATCGTTGAGCGCATGACGCATTCGATGATGCTCAGCGGGCCACAGTTTCTAGGGATTCAGGAGAGCAAGTCGATCCTCAGTTGGCTGGAGCACGACCAGCCTGAGTTGGTTCAAGAGTTGCAGCGCATCATGCCGCTGTCACGTTTTTCGGCGGTGTTGCAGCGCCTGTCCAGCGAAGGTGTGCCGCTGCGCGCCGTGCGCTTGATTGTCGAGTCGTTGATCGAATACGGCCAGCACGAGCGTGAGCCGGAGGCCCTGGCCGACTATGCGCGTATTGCGCTCAAATCGCAGATCTTTCACCAGTACAGCGAAGCCGATGGCCTGCATGCCTGGCTGCTGGCGCCGCAGACCGAAAACATCTTGCGCGAGGCGCTGCGCCAGACCCAGACCGGGGTGTTCTTTGCGCTCGACAATGACAACAGTGCAGTGCTGGTCAACTTGCTCAATCAAGCCTTCAGCCTGCGGCCCAAGAGCAAGAGTGTGATGTTGGTTGCGCAGGATCTGCGCAGCCCGTTACGAACCTTGTTGCTCGAAGAATTCAACCATGTGCCGGTGCTGTCGTTTGCCGAATTGAACAGCACCTCCAAGGTAAAAGTGCTGGGGCGCTTCGATCTTGGGCAGGATGAATTGATGCGCGGGGCAGTGGCATGAGCAGGTCATCCGCGATGATGCCGGGAAGGGCTCGATGATGTTCGAGCTGCGTGTGTTGGAAGGTTTGCACCAAGGCGCCGCGCTGCCGTTGTTCGGCGACCAATGGAGCATTGGTGCCCATGCCGACGCCGACCTTCTGCTGACCGACGCCGGGATCGCCGAGCATCATGCGAGGCTGCGACTCAGCGATGCAGGCTGGTCGGTGCAGGCAGAGGCAGGGTTGCTCCAGGGGGCCGATGGTTTGGTCCATGCGCAGCTCGCCAAGCTGGCACTCAACACACCTTTTTTCATCGGCGCCGTTCGTCTGTGCGTCACGCCGGCTGACCAGCCCTGGTCCCAGGCGCCTGCTGTAAAGCACGCCCCTTCGGCTGTTGCCAGTGAAGCCCCGGCGGCGCTGGCGTTGTCTTCCCTCACACCGTCGCGGCAGAAGCAGTTGATCAGCCTGGTGCTGGCGTGTGCCGTGGTTCTCGTCGCGGTGGGAATCGCCTACACGGGCGACCGTGAGGCGCAGGCATCCTTGATGCCGGCCAGCGAGCAAAAGCGCGAGTTGGCCTCGCCCTTCGAGGTACGTCAGCAATTGCTGAAAATGCTCAGCGAGCGCGAACTGGGTCAGAAGGTCAGTTTGCTGGTGATCAACGGCCAGATGGTCCTGGACGGCGAAGTCTCCCAGGATGATGTGGAGTTGGTGGCCCGCATGCTCAGTCGTTTTGGCGAGCAGTTTGATACTCCCGTGCCCGTGTTGAGTCGCGTGCGGGCCAGCGACGGCACGCTGCCGTTCAAAATTTTGCAGATCGTCGGCGGCCCCAATGGCCACGTGGTCCTGGAGCAAGGAGACCGACTCTTTGTGGGGGACGAAGTCGAGGGTTTGCGTCTGGTACTGATCGACAACAACAAGGTGGTATTTGATGGCGCACAACGGTATGAGGTGCGCTGGTGAGCGATAACCTGCAAGAGCGTCTGAACGCCTGGCAGCAGCGTCAGGCCCAGGCGATGACACGCTTTGCGCCGGTGGCCCAGCGTGGCCGTATTCAGCGCGTCAATGGCATGTTGCTGCAATGCCGACTGCCGGAGGCACGCATCGGTGATTTGTGCCGGGTCGAAAAAAACCCCGGCGACACCATGCTCGCCGAAATCATCGGTTTTGATCAGCAGGATGCGGTGCTCAGTGCCTTGGGCAATCTGGAAGGCGTGCGCGTGGGCGCCGGCGTGGAGCGCCTGGGGGTGCCGCATCGGGTCAGGGTGGGTGATGACTTGCTGGGCCAGGTGCTGGATGGGTTTGGCCGGCCGATCGCAGGCGACGGGCCCAGTGCGTTTGCCGAAACCGCCAGCGCTGACGCCAGCCCGGTCTTGTGTGAAGCCCCTTTGCCCACGGAGCGGCCACGCATCAACCGGGCGTTGGCCACGGGTGTGCGTTCCATTGACGGTCTGTTGACCCTGGGCGAGGGCCAGCGTGTCGGCCTGTTTGCGGGCGCGGGCTGTGGCAAGACGACGCTGCTGGCCGAAATCGCCCGTAACGTTGAGTGCGATGTGATTGTGTTCGGTTTGATCGGCGAACGGGGCCGTGAACTGCGTGAGTTTCTTGACCACGAACTGGATGAGCAGCTACGGGCCAAGGCGGTGCTGGTCTGCGCCACCTCCGACCGGTCCAGTATGGAGCGGGCCCGGGCCGCCTTTACCGCGACCGCGCTGGCCGAAGGTTTTCGGCGCAAAGGCAAACGGGTGCTGCTACTGATCGATTCGCTGACGCGCTTTGCCCGGGCCCAACGCGAAATCGGGCTGGCGGCCGGTGAACCCTTGGGCCGTGGTGGTTTGCCACCGTCGGTGTACAGCTTGCTGCCGCGTCTGGTCGAGCGTGCCGGCCTGACCCGTGAAGGTGTTATCACGGCGATCTACACCGTACTGATCGAGCAGGACTCCATGAGCGATCCGGTGGCCGATGAGGTGCGCTCGCTGCTCGATGGTCACATCGTGTTGTCACGCAAGCTGGCTGAGCGCGGCCACTACCCGGCGGTCGATGTGCTGGCCAGCCTTTCACGAATACTCAGCAACGTCGCTGCACCTGAACATATCCAGGCCGGCACGGCGTTGCGGCGTCTGCTGTCGGCGTACCAGCAAATTGAACTGATGCTCAAGCTGGGTGAGTACCAGCCCGGCAGCGATGCATTGACCGATATGGCAGTGGACAGCCGTCAGGCAGTCGATGGTTTTTTGCGCCAGGACTTGCGCGAGCCCACGTCTATTGCGATGACCCTGGAACAACTGACGGAGCTGACTGCGTATGTCCCATTCTGAGTCGGATCATGCTGAGTCGATGCCGCCGGACATGTTGCTCGGCGAAATCGAAACCCTGCGACGCTTGCGCAGGCATCGCGCAGACCGCGCCGAACGCGCGCTGCGTGAGGCCAAAAGAACCCAGCAGGCCTTGCAAGCGAGTATCCACCAGGCTCAGCACGCCCTGGAGCAGACGCGGCTGGAGGAGGCCGAGCAAAGTGCGCAATTGCTCAGCGAGCACCAGGGCCAGGTGCTGACCTTTCAGGCGATCAAAGCCTGGGGTGCCCAGGAGCGAACCTTGTCCGCCAGCACCCGACGAGAAGAAGGCCAGTTGCACGAACTGCAAGACCAGCGCGCGCAGCAGGAGATTGAAATCGGCAGCGCCCAGAAGCAGGTCACGTTGTGCCTGCGCCAAGTCGAGAAGCTGCAGGAATTGTCCGGTTTGCTGGCACAGGAGCCCTCATGATCAAGTTCTCTGGCGGTGCGCCCAAACGCCTGCGCCCACGTGCCCCGCGCAACGAACATACACAGGCCATTGGGCAAGTGGCGCCGTGGGAGCACGTGCGGCTGTTTACCCAATTGTTTGATGAAGGCGGTGGCGGGGGCGGTGCCTCACTGGCAGGGCACAAAGCCTCAACCCAGGTCTCGATGATCCAGGCATTGACCGACCAAATAGTGCCGAGAGTGCTGGGCGCCTCGCAGTGGCCGCTGGTGGCGGTGTTGTACTTGCCACGGCTGGGACGGATCAATGCGAGTGTGCGCCGTGAGCAAGGCGCATGGGATATCGAGCTGGCGGCTGAGGAAGCGTCCACCGCGCAATGGCTCGGCGGTGTGCGCCAGCGGTTCCAGGAGGAACTCACACAGAGCCTGGGCTTGCCCGTGCGCGTGAACGTGGCAAGCGTGGGGTCGGCATGATGGCGTCATTACTGAGCCTGCCCACGATCAAGGGCGATGCGGTGGCGGCGCGGCGGCGACTGGGGCTTGGGTTGCGCCTGCCGTTCCAGGTGGCGCAGCAACTCGGCGAACTGCTGCTTGAACCTGGGCGCGAACCGGTGGGCGCGCGGCCATTGAGCTTCGAAACGGCCTGCGGGCTGCTGGCATTCGGTGAGCCGGGGCCGTTGTTGAGCCTTTTGGGCGAGTGCCCGGTGACACTGGCGCTGTCTGATAACGACCCGGACTCATGGTTCTGGGACGTGTTCCAGCACCACCTCAGTACGCAGGTGCGCGAGCTCCTGGGTTACCTGCGGTTGCGCGTGTACGAGCAGCCATCAGGCTTTGGCTGCCGCCTCACGGTGACCTTGGGGGCCTCCAGGGTGGTGAGCTATCTGTGGCTGTCCCCCGAGAGTTTTTTCGCACTGTGCGAAGCCGGTCCTTGGCGGCCTATCGCCGGGCCTCTGCCGGCGCGGTTTCAAGTGGCGGTTGCCGTGCCGCTTGGGCGCCTGCAATTGCCTGTTGCGCAAGTGGGCAGTGTGCGGGCCGGTGATGTGCTGGTGTTCGAGCAGAGCTTTTTTAACGTTCAGGGCGACGGCTATATGCAGGTCGGCCGGCACCGCCTGCATGGGCGTATTGATGATGACTCCGGGCCGTTGTGCCTGACCCTTACTTCTATTGAGGACACGTTTGTGGACGAAGATTTTGCAGATTCGCACTACCTGGGGCAGGAGGATCATGAACCGGTTGAGGATGTCTTTGGCCACCAGCCTTTCGATGAGTTGAGCATGGCCCTCAACGTGCGTTGCGGCACCCTGAACCTGACCCTCGGCGAGCTGCGCAACCTCACCGGCGGTGCCGTGCTGGGGATCTCGGGGTATGCGCCTGGAATGGCCGGGCTGTATTACGGCGACCGCCCGATCGGTCAGGGCCAGTTGGTAGAAGTCGATGGGCGGCTCGGCCTGCAGTTGACCCGCGTGTTGTTTTCCCGATGAACTTTCAGGGTGTAGATCCTCTCGTTCTTGCGCTGATGCTTGGGGCATTGTCGTTGATGCCCATGCTGTTGATCGTGTGCACGGCGTTCTTGAAGATCGTGATTGTGCTGATGATCACGCGCAACGCCATCGGTGTGCAGCAGGTGCCGCCGAGCATGGCCATCAACGGCATCGCGCTGGCGGCGACGCTGTTTATCATGGCGCCCGTCGGCTATGAGATCGCCGAGGCCGTCAAGGTCACGCCGCTGAACCTGGCCAACGTACAGACGCTGCAGCAGACCGGTCTTGAAGCGATAAAGCCGTTGCGCACCTTCATGCTGCGCAACGTCGACCCGGATGTACTCACGCACCTGCTGGAAAATACCGCACGCATGTGGCCGGCGCAGATGGCTCAGGACGTCCAGCGTGAGGACCTCATCCTGCTGGTTCCGGCATTCGTGTTGTCGCAGTTGCAGGCAGGGTTCGAGATCGGGTTTCTGATTTACATCCCGTTTATCGTGATCGATCTGATTGTCTCCAACCTGCTCCTGGCGCTAGGCATGCAGATGGTCTCGCCCATGACCATTTCCCTGCCACTCAAATTGCTGTTGTTTGTGCTCGTCTCCGGATGGTCACGGCTGCTCGACAGCTTGTTCCTTTCTTACCTCTGAGCCCTTTATGGACCCGATCGTGCTGTTCAAGCAGGGCATGTTGCTGGTGGTGGTGTTGTCGGCGCCGCCGCTGATTGTGGCGGTGGTGGTGGGTGTGCTGACCTCGCTGGTGCAGGCCTTGATGCAGATTCAGGACCAGACCTTACCGTTTGGTATCAAGCTGGTGGCGGTGGGTATCACGCTTGCGATGACCGGGCGTTGGATTGGCGTGGAGTTGATCCAGCTGATCAACCTGACCTTCGACATGATCGGCCGTTCGGCGCTGAACTGAGGGAATGCCTGTGCTGCTTTACCTGGAGTTCCTGCCCAGCCTGCTGATTGGCATGGCGCGCATTTATCCCTGCGCGTTTCTGGTCGCAGCGTTCTGTTTCCAACACATCCGTGGCATGCCCAGGCACACCATTGTCATGGTGATGGCTCTGATGCCCGCGCCTGGCATCCATGCGGCGATGGCGGGTGTCGACTACTCGGCGATGCTGCTGGTGGCGGTGATGCTCAAGGAGGCCATCCTGGGTTTTTTGCTCGGCGTCTTGCTGTCGATGCCGTTCTGGATGTTTGAGGCGGTGGGGGCGCTGCTGGATAACCAGCGTGGTGCCTTGGCCGGTGGCCAACTCAACCCCTCGCTCGGCCCGGACGCCACCCCCATCGGTCACCTGTTCAAGGAGCTGGCGATCTTTCTGTTAATCATCACCCTGGGGCTGGGGGCAATGACCCAAGTGATCTGGGACAGCTATCAGATCTGGCCCCCGACGGCCTGGTTTCCGGTGCTGGGCGTCAACGGCTTCAGTACCTTTGTCGAACTGCTGGGCGATACCTTCACGCACATGATGCTGTACGCGGCGCCGTTTATCGCAGTGTTGCTGCTGTTGGAATTCGGCGTTGCCTTGCTTGGCCTCTACAGCCCGCAGTTGCAGGTAAGCACCTTGGCTCCGCCAGTCAAATGCCTGGCGGGCATTGGCATTTTGATCCTGTACTTTTCCCTGCTGCAGGACTTGATCGTCGGGCGCATGGTGCTGCTGGGTGATCTTAAACATTCGCTGGGCTTGATGTTCAAGGTGTCGGCACCATGAGTGACTCGGGGGAAAAGAAACACCCGGCCAGTGCCAAGAAACTGCGCGACCAGCGCAAGAAAGGCCAGGTTGCGCAAAGTCAGGACGTGCCCAAATTACTGGTGCTGACCGCCATCAGTGAAATTGCCCTGCTCACCGCCGAAACCAGCATGCAACGGTTTCAGCAGTTGATGGTGCTGCCGATGTCGCGGTTCGGTCAGCCATTTGTGCGCGCTTTGGAAGAAGTGCTGATGGACGCCCTGGTGGTGTTTTTCTCCTTCGCGCTGTTGATGGTGGGCGTGGCGATTGCCGTCAAGCTGATCAGCAGCTGGATGCAGTTCGGGCTGTTGTTCGCCCCGGAAACCCTGAGGCTGGATTTCAACCGTCTCAACCCGCTCAACCAAGCCAAGCAAATGTTCTCCAAGCAGTCGTTGATGAACCTGTTGATGGGCATCGTCAAGGCGTTGCTCCTCAGCTTGATCCTGTACGTGGTCATCGGCCCCTCATTGAGTGCGCTGATCAACCTTGCCAGCAGCGACTTGGCCAGTTACATCGTGGCCCTCATCACCCTGTTTCGGCATTTGCTGCATGCCTGCCTGGCGTTGTTACTGGTATTGGCACTGATTGACCTGACCCTGCAGAAGTACTTCTTCGCCCAGCGCATGCGTATGACTCAGGTTGAGGTGGTCAAAGAGTACAAAGACATGGAGGGCGACCCCCACGTCAAGGGGCAACGCCGTCAGCTCGCGTACCAACTGGCCCAGGAGGAGCCGAAGGTCAAGCTGCCCAAGCTTGAAGAGGCCGATATGCTGGTGGTCAACCCGACGCACTTTGCTGTCGCCCTGTATTACCGGCCGGGTAAAACGCCGTTACCGTTGCTCGTAGACAAGGGCACGGACGCACAGGCGCGCGCATTGATCGACCGCGCGAAGGCCGCCGATGTGCCGGTGATCCAATGCGTGTGGTTGGCACGCACGCTGTATGAGAAAAAACGCGGTGCGAGCATCCCACGCGAAACCTTGCAGGCGGTGGCGTTGATTTACCGCACCTTGCGCGAACTGGATGATGAAGCCAAACGTGAAACCCTGGAGTTGCCGGAGCTTGAGCGGCGCTGATCAGCGCGTCCGCTGTTTATCCAGCGCTTCAAGGTTGGCCAGCGAGAGCAGCCGGCTGATGGCCTGTTCACGTGCGCTGCGGGAGGCAGGCAGCGCATGCCAGATCACCAGCGCGCCGAGGGAGTCGAGGCAGGGAAAGCAGCCAGCGAAGGCGATGGCCTGCTCAAAGCGACGTTCCAATACACGCTGCAACTGCCCGGCCTGCAACGCTTCGCGGGCTATTTGCAGGCTCAGCCCTTGGCGTGCGCCGAGCGTCAGGGTGCACAACTGGATGCCCGGGCACAGCGGCTGGAGAGCGGGTTCGCCGCTCTCCAGGCTGTCCACAAACGCCTGGCGCTTGCCCTCATCGCCAGGCACTTGCTTCGCAATCATCGTTCCAGTGATACCGTCTGATAGTCCGAGCGTTCGCCGGACGGGCCCGCGTCGACCCGCATCTGCGGGGGCCACCAGACCACCAGCGTGTCGGCGCTCGATTGTGGGCGGGAGCAGGAGTCGCCCTTGCAGGTTGGCGTGCAACCGGCGACGAGCAACACTGCGCCGACCAGGGCGGTGCACAAGATTGCATGTTTCATGGTGTGGTCTTCTGTGTGGGGGTCAGGAGGGAAGGGCGCGTTACGCCGATATGCTCATCCTTTTCGACGGGCCGCATCGCAATGAACACTTCGGCTTCTTCACCCGGTTTGAGCCAGGCGCGCGGCCATACACTCACGGCCAGGGTCTGCGAGGTGCTGCATTCCTTTTCATCAATGCGCACGTTGCGTTTGAACTGGTTACGCAGCACCACCACCGCCACATTGAACTGTGGGCCGCTGTACCACTGGCTGCGGTCGGTGTTGAGGTTCAGCAGCTCGCGGGTGCTGCATAAAGTGTCCAGACCCAGGGACATTGGCCCGGCCGTAAAGCCGTCGGGCACTTGCCCGCTGACCAACCACGCGAGGGTGCCGGTGATATCGCTGCGTTTGATCGGCGGCTGATGCGGCGCAAGGCGACGTGCCAGGGGCTTCAAGGCAGCCTGCAATTGGGCCTGGTCTTCCTGGGGCAGATAACGCGACGGGTCGGCCTGGTCGCCGATGACCCGAGGGGTCAGGATGAACAAGCGTTCGCGGCGGCTGTTCAGCCGTTCCGTAGACGAGAACAACGCTTTGCCCAGCAGCGGGATACTTCCCAGTACGGGCACCTTGTTTTGCGTGTCGGTGTTATTGCTGACGTGGAACCCGCCGATGACCAGTGAGCGTTTTTCTGCCATCACCGCTTGGGTGCTGACCTTGCCTCGGCGTACATCGAGTTCTTTGAGCGAGGGGGTGATTTCGTTGAAGTTACCGTCTTCAATATCCACCACCAGATTAATCTGGTGGCTGCCACGACTGGTGATGACCCTGGGCAGTACCTGAAAGCTGGTACCCACAGTCACGGGCAAAATGGTGGCGTTCTCGGTGCCGGCCACCAGGTACCGGGTACGGTTGAAATCGATGACCGCCGGTTGGTTTTCCAGGGTGAGCACCGACGGGTTGGAGACCAGCGTGGCCAGCCCGCGAGCTTCCAGGGCGCGCACGTTAGCGAAGAAACCTTCGCGGTTTTCAATGACTAGCTGTGAGGTGGTGCCGGGTGCTACGCCGGTGGAGCCGTAAAAACGGCTGTTTTGAAAACCCCAGGTGACACCGAACGCGTTTAACTGCGTGCGCTCGATGTCGAGGATGATTGCGTCGATTTCTACCAGTTTGCGCGCGACGTCGAGTTGAGTGATCAGCTCCCGGTACATCGCCTGGCGTTCGGGCAGGTCGTAAATCAGAATCGCGTTATTGCGCACATCGGCTTCCACCCGGATTTTACTGGTTGCTCGTGGCGCGCGCGGGGTAAGCGATGCACCGGTTTGCAGTTGCCCCGAGTTCGCGGCCGTACCGAGCATTTGCTCCAGCAGCGGGTTATTCAGGCGAGGCATGTTCGGCGTCACCATCGCGTTTTGTGACGACGTGCGGGGCGCTTGGCCAGCGTCTGACAATACCGAGGATGTGCGTGGTTCCAGCAACCCGCGCAGCATCGTGGCAATGCCCGCAATCGTGAGTTTCTCACCGCGGTATTCCACTACACGGTCGGCTGCGTTGGCGAATTTAAGCGGGTAGCTCAGCACGTTCTGTTTTTCATCCGGGACACGGCGTTGGCTGCTGAATTGCTTGATCTGTTCGATGTAACGCCTGGGCCCCGAGACCAACACAACGCCGTCTTCGGGCAGTTCACCCCAACCGAAACGACTGTCGAGCAGGCCGATATCGGTCAGTGCCTGCTTGAGATCGGAAATGGTCTCGGAGGAAACCTCCAGACGTGCCGACTCCTGTTGGTCCAGCGTGCTGATGTACAGCGTGTTGTTGTACAAGTACCACTGGAAGCGGTGCTCAACACCGAGGCGGTCGAGCAGGGACTGGGGGGTATTGGCGCGTATCTTGCCATTGACGGTTCCGTCCAGCAGGCCCTCGACTTGCAGTTGTATGCCAAAGGTCTGGGCGAAATCCTCCAGCACTTCACGCAGGGGTTTGTGTTGGGCTTCATAGGCATAGGCGGTGTTTTTCCATTCGGGTGGAATGGCCGCGAGCGTGCTTCCCCATGGCACGAACAACCAGGGCAGCATTAACAGACCTCGCCAACGGGCTCGGTGTGTGATGTCCGCAGGCGAGCCTGCGCGCAAGCGATCGTGCTTGTGGTTCTCGTTAGACATGGAGGTTTCTCTGGTTAGTACAGGAGCTGACCCAGGGGCCTGGGTTTGAATCGTTGGGCTGGCCGGGAGAGACGCGCGGCGAGGGTCCGCCAAATGTCGCGCTGATTGAGCAATGACTCCAGGCTCGCCAGTAGCTGTTCCGTGCCGCACATGGGAGGCAGGATTTGCAGCAGCCATAGCGCGCCACTTTCAGGGGCCATGGCCAGCGCTCCCTGAAAATGGTTCAGGCTGTGGCCCCCCAGGCCCATCCAGGTTTGCAGCTGTGAGTTGCCGGGCGCGCTTTCAGTCAGCTGGGCACTGATCAGCAAGGCTTGGGTATGACGCTGCAGACAAATCGTGTTGTTTTCTTCATACAGCGTGAGCTGTGCCTCGTTGCTCTGCGCCCAATCAATGACCAGCTCGCTCAACCTAGCCTCGCAAACTGTCAATGGCCGTTTTCATAATGACATGGTGGGCGCGATCGTATTCAAGCGTCGCACTGTTGGATTTATGCTTATTGAACATGGCGTCAAAAAAGGCCATTGGGTCTCCCGTGGCTGATTCGATATCACTCATGAACGAGTCATACTGGCGATTACTGGCGTTTACAGTGCCAATCAACTGGGTTCTCAACGTGGCATATTCAGTCATGATCGTTACTCCGGTTGTGTTCGAACTGTGTGGTTGTTGAATGGCCATCAGTTCCAGAGTATTTCTATAATTCTGCTCATTGGGCGTCTTGTGACGCGTAGCCATCAGCGGCAAAGACGGCTTGCGATTGCGCGTCCTTGTTGTGTTGCGCCAGCAACAAACTGAACATTGAGGCCCAGTCGATGCGAAAGTCGCCTTCGTCGGTTTTCAGCACTAACGTCTGAGGCGGGACTGTTTCGTCGGCGCGAATCGTCCATAGGGATTCATGGGGATGCGCAAAAAGGGGGGTTAGCGCGTTCAGCTCAGCGGGATTGCATAGCAACGCGGCCTCGGCGCGGGGCAGTTGGCTGGCCAGCAGGTGTTTCAGCAAGGCCGCCAGCCTTTGCGGGTCGGGCGTCTCGTCAAGCAAATAGCGTATGGCGTTGTTTGTAACCGTTGTCGCGTAGTGCTCCAGTGCGTCACACATCGCTTGGCGATCATGCTCCCAGCGTTGAAGCTGAGCCAGGGCACGCCGCCAGAACTCCAGGCGCGCCTCTTCAAGTACGACTTCACTCTGTTGTGCCGCCTGGCGCAGTTGCTCTTCGGCCTGCGCCTTGGCCCGGTTCAATAACGAGCTGGCCTGGCCGCTTTCTTCGAGGGTTTGCCGCGATATCAGCGTATTTGGCGGGGATGAGGCGCTGGTGTGTAACTTAATTTTCCGGTGGCATAACATCGCTTGTGTCCAACCTGTTTGAATCAGCGGAGGCACTGCCGCACGGCATGGCCTTGATACGCCACACCACGGCTTGCCAGAGTGTGTCGAGTCGGGCGCGAGAGTCTTTGAAGGTGTGCGCATTTTTTTCCAGCTCGAACACTCGCGGTTGGGGAAAGCGCAACCGCAAGCGTTGCCAGGTGGCAGGTTCAACCCAAAGGCGTAACAGCTGGAGTGGTGCATCATCATCGAATGTCAGCGCGGTGGGAGGCAGCGCTTTGTAAAGGCGTCGGCACCAGAGTTTCTCGTTTTCGGGTAACGGGCTCCTGGCGGCGTTGTGGCTTATGTGGTCAACGAGTGCCAGCGCTCGATCAAGGGCTGGTGTCGGCATGAGGGCCAGTTGAAGCACGGTGGAGCTGGGCGGTACAGGCAGACAGGGAGTGATATCTAATCGACGGCAGGCCGATGCATGGTGGCTGCGAAAAAGCGCGTCCTGCGTAAAGTCACCCCAGTCCGAGTGTGCCGAGCGCCAGGGGAAGGCCCACCATTGAACCCACGTCAACGCGTCACTCATGCGCAGACGGTCTCGGTGAGTCCGTAAGTGCTTCAGTGGCGCCGTCACCGAGCGCAGCCCGAGCAAGTCGTTGTTTGCGCTTTTGTATGAATACGACCCCGGCAATCAGCGCCAACACTAAACCGAGTGTAAGCACTATCAAGATTGTGCGCCAAAAAGCCAGTTGGCTTTCCTGCATCAGGAAAGGGCCGAAATAGGTGAGGCGCCGTTGTTCCTGAAGGACCGTTGCCGGAACAAATACCACGGTCAGCTTATGGGCGTTGTCGACCGCCGTCGTCATGCCAGGAATGCTGCTGGCGACCATCCTGCGTACGCGGCCACGAATATTGTCGGGTTCCAGGCGCGGGTCGTGTTTGATAAAAACCGACGCGGAGGCAGGTTGTATGGGCTCACCCGGCGCTATGCGTTCGGGCAGTACGACATGCACACGGGCGACAATCACGCCGTCGATATTCGACAGTGTTGCCTCAAGTTCCTGGGAAAGCGCGTAAATGTAACGGGCTCGTTCTTCGAGGGGTGTGGAAATGACCCCTTCCTTGCGAAAGGTATCGCCCATGGTGGCACGTTTAGGCTTGGGCAGGCCTACGGCGTCCAGTGTGCGAACGGCGCCGCCGATATCGGCCGCATCCACACGGACACTGACCCCATCCTTGGCCGGCACTTTTTGCGCACGTATATGTTTGTCCGCCAGCTCGGCGATGATCTCGTTGGCTTCTTGTTCGGAGAGTTGGCGATGGAGTTCGACGCTGTCGCCGCAACCGTTCAACAGGCTTGCCAACGATAAGATTATTGCGGTGAACAGTGCACGCGTCATGTTGACCTACTGCAGGTTGGATATTTTTTCGACGAGTTGAACGGTTGAGCCCAGGCCTTTGACCAGCACTTGTGTGGTCAACACCGTGTTGGAAAGCATCCGCGGATAATCAAGCATCAATTTTTCGTTGTTGCCTTTACTTAAGGCTTGCAGACCTTTACTCATGCGCTTCTTCGATAAGTCCAATTGCACTGAGGCTTGTTCCAACAGGTTGGGCAGGCCGGCTTGCTGTGAACGGGAGGCTGACGCAGGGCTGGCCGAGAGTGCCGCGCCAAAGAAATCGATGTCGGACTGGTACCCGGCGCTGTCGTTTTCATCGGCGCTGCGAGACGAGGATGCGCCCGCCAATGGTTTTCGCACGTCTATTTGCATGTTGAATCTCTCTGGAGAAACAGCCTCTTCTTTTGATTCAGAAGAGGCCATTTTTATTAGCGTATACCGTTGCCGATGTCTTTAAGGCCTTGCTGGAACGTCGTTGTTACTTTCATGCTTTGTGTAATGACTGAAAGTTCTGCTGCTTGAGCGGTTAATTCCAAGGATTTGTCTTTAGCACTTTCAAGCCGATCAGCTGTGTCGCTTGAGGAACCCGTCATGTTAAAAATACTGCTGAAAGGGTTGTATCCGCTTACATTGCTCATGAGGTGACTCCGTATTTTTTCAAGGTTTTATCAGTTGGTTTATGGCGAGCTATTGACGCTTCGGGAAGTTCGATAGCACCCAGTTTAGTTACTGCCGATAGAACTTTTTGCCTATCTTTGGTGGCGGACTGGAGCGAGTCGGTTCCAAGGTCATTCCGGCTAGATGTTTCAAGCTGTGTCGTCGGTGTCAGTAATATCGCTAATTGTTTCATGCGGTAATAGAGCGTGCGTTTGGCAATCCCCAACTCGCTGGCGACGGCATCCACGCTGAATTCGTTGCGGTGCAGTGATTCTTCAATCAGCGACTTTTCAATATGCTGCAGGCGCTCTTTGAGGCCTTTTGCCTCTGGCTCAAGGGGGATGGCCTGTTTGGCAAGCGCAGGCAGCCCCAGGACAAAGCGCTTGGCACTGGAGCGAAGTTCGCGCACGTTGCCTTGCCAGGAGTGGCACAGCAATTGTTGCAGCAGGGCGCTGGAAGGCTCTGGCGCGGGGCATGCGAAATAAGCGGCTTCCTGTCGCACCATGCGCAAGAACATAGGCGTGATGCGCTCACGCCTTTGGCGCAAGGGCGGCAGGTGCATACTCACCACGTTCAGTCGAAAGTACAGATCCCGCCGGAATGTGCCTTGCTCGACCATATTGTGTAGCGATTGCTGCGCGGAGGCGATGACACGCATGTCCACGGTAATCACGCGAGTGGACCCCAAGCGCTCCACGCTACGTGTCTCCAGCACGCGCAGAAGCTTGGCTTGAAGCGAGAGTGGCATGCTGTCGATTTCATCCAGGTACAAGGTGCCCAGGTGAGCGGTCTCGATAAAGCCTGCCCTTGACTGCACGGCGCCGGTATAGGCGCCCGCGTTGACGCCGAAGAGCTGGCTCTCGGCGAGGCTTTCCGGGATGGCCGCGCAGTTCACCGCCACGAAGTTGCCACGGCGGCCGGACAAGCGATGAATACGCTGTGCCAAGGTGTCCTTGCCGGTGCCGGTTTCCCCCAGTAGCAGAATGTCGACATTAAGAGTCGCCGTTGCATCGAGTGTGCTCTCGATGTTGGCGTCCTCAATGAACGGGACATCTGATTCACTTTCATTTTGATGGGCGGCCGACATGGTACTGTCACTTCATCGCGGGTAGGGGAGTATTTAATTGGGCGCAGTAGACCGCAGTTTATTCAGGTTGTCACGGCTGTTTAAGTAAGAAAAAGTCCTGCTGTTCGTTGGTTTTTCGATAGGGCGCTAGTTGCAAGTTTTAGTGTCTGAAAAGAGTGTTCTTATATGTAGGATTAAACTTAAAGCGCTGGAGATTAAAATGGATTTTTCAAAAAAAGAGTAATAGGGTTGACGTGGTATTCATTAAGCAAGCGCCCACAAAAAAGCCGGTGCAGTGCACCGGCTTTTTGTTTGCGGCAAGCACCGCGGGTGACGCTTACACGTTGAAACGGAAGTGCATCACGTCGCCATCCTTGACGATGTATTCCTTGCCTTCCAGGCGCCATTTACCGGCTTCCTTGGTACCGGCTTCACCCTTGTACTGGATGAAGTCGTTGTAGGCGATGACTTCGGCGCGGATAAAGCCTTTTTCGAAGTCGGTGTGGATCACGCCGGCGGCCTGTGGCGCGGTGGCGCCGACCTTGACGGTCCAGGCGCGGACTTCTTCAACACCGGCGGTGAAGTAAGTCTGCAAGTGCAGCATTTCGTAGCCAGCGCGGATCACACGGTTCAGGCCAGGCTCTTCCAGGCCGAGGGCCTCGAGGAACATGTCTTTTTCTTCGCCGTCATCCAGCTCGGCAATTTCCGCTTCGATCTTGTTGCACACCGGCACCACGATCGCACCTTCTTCCTCGGCGATGGCCTTGACCACGTCGAGCAGCGGGTTGTTCTCGAAGCCGTCTTCAGCGACGTTGGCGATGTACATCACCGGCTTGGTGGTCAGCAGGTGGAAGCCTTTGATCACCACTTTTTCGTCGGCACTCATGCTCTTCATCAAGCTGCGTGCGGGTTTGCCCAGGGTGAAGTGGGCGATCAACTGCTCCAGCAGGCCTTTCTGGACCACTGCATCCTTGTCGCCACCCTTGGCATTACGCGCGACTTTCTGCAGTTGTTTTTCGCAGCTGTCGAGGTCGGCGAAGATCAGTTCCAGGTCGATGATCTCGATGTCGCGTTTCGGGTCGACGCTGTTGGAGACGTGAATCACGTTCTCGTCTTCAAAGCAGCGGACCACGTGGGCGATGGCATCGGTTTCGCGGATGTTGGCCAAAAACTTGTTACCCAGACCTTCACCTTTCGACGCGCCGGCCACCAGGCCTGCGATGTCGACGAATTCCATGGTGGTCGGCAGGATGCGCTTGGGATTGACGATAGCCGCCAGCTCCTGCAGGCGCGGGTCCGGCATGGCCACGATACCGCTGTTGGGTTCGATGGTGCAGAAGGGGAAGTTCTCCGCCGCAATACCGGACTTGGTCAGGGCGTTGAACAGAGTGGATTTGCCGACGTTGGGCAGGCCGACGATGCCGCAATTGAATCCCATGATGTTTCCCCTCGGTAAGAGTCAGGCCTTCTGGCTGTGCAGGTTTTTCATCGCACGGTTCCATTCACCGGCGAAGATATCCGGCAGCACGCCGAGGGCAAAGTCGATGCTGGCATCGAGTTTTTCCTGTTCGGCGCGTGGCGCACGACGCAGGACGAAATTTGAAACCATACTGGCAACGCCTGGGTGGCCAATGCCGAGCCGCAGACGGTAAAAATTATTCTGATTACCCAACTGCGCGATGATGTCGCGCAGGCCGTTGTGCCCGCCATGCCCGCCGCCGAGCTTGAGCTTGGCAACACCGGGTGGCAGGTCCAGTTCGTCATGGGCCACCAGGATTTCTTCGGGTTTGATCCGGAAGAAGCCCGCAAGCGCCGCGACAGCCTGGCCGCTGCGGTTCATGTAGGTGGTGGGAATCAGCAGACGAATATCCTGACCCTGGTGCGAGAAGCGCCCGGTCAGGCCAAAATACTTCCGATCGGCCACAAGGTTTACACCTTGCGCGTGGGCGATACGCTCAACAAAAAGGGCCCCCGCGTTATGCCGGGTCTGTTCGTATTCGGCGCCTGGATTTCCCAGGCCAACGATCAGTTTAATGGCAGTCACGACAGGGGCCCTTCCTTTGGAGTTGTGGATAACATCGCCGACACCTGCGTGCGGCGAAAGTGGACAACAAAAGATCATTTACTCAAGAGTAAACGCCGCGTTATCGCCCGCTTTCTCGCTACGTTCCGGTCCGCGATGTTTCCTCAAGCTCCGGCAATACAGAGTGAATTACTCTGCAGCGCCTTCTTCAGCTTCTGGTGCAACGCGTGGAGCGTGAACGTTTGCAACAGCTTTGTCATCACCGTGAGCCAGTGCAACAAACTCAACGCCTTTAGGGGCTTTGAGGTCGGACAGGTGAACGATGTCGCCGATTTCCAGAGCCGACAGGTCGACTTCGATGAACTCAGGCAGGTCTTTCGGCAGGCAGGTCACTTCGATTTCGTTCAGGACGTGCGAGATTTCGCCGCCTTTCTTGACCGGAGCTTCTTCGCCAACGAAGTGAACTGGAACGATAGCGGTCAGTTTCTGACCGGCAATAACGCGTACAAAGTCAGCGTGCAGCACGTGGCCTTTGGCCGGGTGACGTTGCAGAGCTTTGATGATCACGTTTTGCTTTTTGCCGCCAACGTTCAGTTCGATAACGTGGCTGTAAGCAGCATCGTTTTCGAGCAGTTTGGCGATTTCTTTGGCCAGCATGCTGATGGATTCAGGGGCTTTGTCGCCACCGTAAACTACAGCTGGAACCAGGCTTGCGAGACGACGCAGGCGGCGGCTCGCACCTTTCCCCAGGTCGGAACGCGCTTCAGCATTCAGAGTAAAATCGTTCATGTTGTATCTCCAAAATAACCACATTCGCCCCAGCGTTTGCGACCAGCGCTAAAGGCGATATGGGCAAAAAAGCCCCGCCCCAACAGAATGCTGGGGCGGGGCGCTTTTCGTCAGTGGGATGTTTCGTAAGGTTTGACCCTTATCGGAACATCGCGCTGATCGATTCTTCGTTGCTGATGCGGCGAACCGCTTCGGCAACTACCGGTGCGATATCCAGTTGACGGATACGCGAACAGGCTTGAGCTGCTGCGGACAACGGGATGGTGTTAGTCACCACCAGTTCGTCCAGCATGGAGTTCTCGATGTTCTCGATCGCTCGGCCCGACAGCACAGGGTGTGTGCAGTAGGCGAAGACTTTTGCTGCACCGTGCTCTTTCAGGGCTTTCGCCGCGTGGCACAGGGTGCCGGCGGTGTCGACCATGTCATCAACCAGAATACAGGTACGCCCTTCGACATCACCGATGATATGCATCACTTCAGAGTGATTGGCTTTCTCACGGCGTTTGTCGATGATCCCGAGGTCCACGCCCAGGGATTTGGCAACAGCCCGTGCACGCACGACGCCACCAATGTCCGGGGACACGATCATCAGGTTTTCAAAGCGCTGGTCTTCAATGTCATCCACCAGTACCGGGGAGCCGTAGATGTTATCTACCGGAATATCGAAGAACCCCTGGATTTGGTCAGCGTGCAGGTCAACCGTGAGAACACGGTCGATACCTACCACGGTCAGCATGTCAGCCACGACTTTCGCGCTGATAGCCACACGTGCGGAACGCGGACGGCGATCCTGACGGGCATAACCAAAGTAAGGGATTACAGCTGTGATTCGAGTCGCTGAGGAGCGGCGGAAGGCATCAGCCATCACGACGAGTTCCATCAGGTTATCGTTGGTCGGAGCGCAGGTCGGCTGAATAATGAAAACATCTTTACCGCGGACGTTTTCATTGATCTCGGCTGTAATTTCGCCGTCGGAGAATTTACCGACAGAGATGTCACCGAGAGGGATATGCAGCTGACGTACGACACGTCGAGCCAGATCGGGGTTGGCGTTCCCCGTAAAGACCATCATCTTGGACACGCGCAGTACCTAGAGGCTGAGGGTAACCTGGATGAGTATTAGAAAATGGCAGGGGCGGCTGGATTCGAACCAACGCATGGCAGGATCAAAACCTGCTGCCTTACCGCTTGGCGACGCCCCTGTATCTGTTGCAACGAGTACCCAGTACTCGGTTCCTTTTAGAGCAGACTTTGCAGCTTGCGATGCAACATCGAAACGTTGCTTCCCTTTGCTACAAACCCTGTAAGGGTCTCTGTAAGAAGGGCCGAGACTTTATCAGCTTCAGCTTTGCTTGGGAAGCCCCCAAACACACAACTTCCAGTTCCGGTTAATTTTGCTTCGGTAAATTTACCTAACAAATTCAAAGCGTTACGTACCTCTGGATAACGCCTTGCTACAACCGGTAAGCAGTCATTTCGACTGTTTCCCTTGGGAACGGGGCGCACTTTAATGGGAGGAGAGTTACGTGTCAACAGTGGATCTGAAAAAATTTCTGCTGTACTTACAGATACTTGCGGAACAAGCACGACATACCACGGCTCTTCGGGGTATTCCGGGGTGAGTTTCTCCCCGACGCCTTCGGCAAAAGCCGCGTGCCCACGCACGAAAACCGGCACGTCGGCGCCCAGTGTCAGGCCCAGCGTGGCCAGGCGATCGTGGTCCCAGCCCAGTTGCCACAAGTGATTCAAACCGAGCAGGGTGGTCGCGGCATTTGAGCTGCCACCACCGATGCCGCCGCCCATGGGCAAAATTTTATCGATCCAGATGTCGATACCGAGCGAGCAACCGGATTGCGCCTGAAGTTTTTTCGCCGCCCTGACAATCAGATTGCTGTCGTGGGGCACGCCTTCGAATTCGGTGTGCAGCTGGATCACGCCATCGTCGCGTACGGCGAAGGTCATTTCATCGCCGTAATCGAGAAATTGAAACAGCGTCTGCAGTTCGTGGTAGCCATCTTCACGGCGCCCAAGAATGTGCAGCATCAGGTTGAGTTTGGCCGGAGAGGGCAGCGTCAAGCGTTCTGAGGTCACGTTATTGTCCCAGCTTGCGCGGTTGCCATTCCTTGATCACCAGCGTGACGTCAAGGTCGGTGCCATGCAGTTTGATGCGCTCAGGCAGCCAGTAGCCACTCTGTTCCACGTAGCTCAGGTACTCGACTTGCCAGCCATCCTGCTCAAGCGTGGCCAGGCGGCTGTCGCCGTTGAGGCTCAGGCGGCTTTTGCTGTCCGGCGCGGGCAAACCGCGTACCCACCACACCAGGTGCGAAACGGGGAGCTTCCAGCCAATCTGCTGTTCCAGCAATTCTTCCGGCGTGGCTGCCTCATAGCGGCCCTGGTTGGCCACTTCCAGGCTTACTTGCCCTGGTCGGCCGGTCAGGCGTGCTGCGCCACGGCCCAGCGGTCCGGACAAACGAATATCGTAATAGTCCTGGCGTTGCAGCCAGAACAACGTACCGCTGCCGGAATCTTTCGGTGCGCGCACCCCGACTTTGCCGTCGATCTGCCAGCCGTCGATGCTGCTGAGCTGGTCCTTATGCTGCTGCCATTGCGCCGGGTTGCCCTGGCCTTCAACGGATTCGCGGCTGCCGATGCCCGCGCAACCGGCGAGCAGGGCGATGAAACTGAAAACAATAACGTGGCGCAAGAACATAAGCTTAAAGGGTCTCGGATCCGGTCAGGCGCTTGATGGTGCCGCGCAGGATGGGGCTTTCGGGTTGTTCCTTGAGGAATTTTTCCCAGATTTGTCGCGCTTCGCGCTGTTTGCCGTTGGCCCACAGCACTTCACCCAGGTGAGCGGCCACTTCCTGGTCCGGGAAGCGTTCGAGTGCCTGGCGCAGCAGGCGCTCGGCTTCGTCCAGGTTGCCCAGGCGGTAATTCACCCACCCCAGGCTGTCGAGCACGGCCGGGTCTTCCGGGTTGAGCTTGTGGGCTTGTTCGATCAGCACCTTGGCTTCGGCGTAACGCGTGGTGCGGTCCGACAGGGTGTAGCCCAGGGCGTTGAGCGCCATGGCGTTGTCCGGGTCGCGCTTGATGATCAGGCGCAGGTCTTTTTCCATCTGCGCCAGGTCATTGCGTTTTTCCGCCTGCATGGCGCGCGTATACAGCAGGTTCAAATCGTCGGGGTATTGCAGCAAGGCTTGTTGCAGCAATTTCCAGGCGCGTTCGCCCTGCTTGTTGGCCGACAGCGTCTCGGCCTGGATCAGGTACAGCTGGATCGCATAGTCCGGCTCGGCAGCGCGTGCCGCCGCCAGGCGTTTTTCGGCTTCGTCGGTGCGGCCGTTGCTCATCAGGATATCGGCCTGACGCAACTGGGCCGGCAGGTAGTCATTGCCGGGGCCGACCTGGGCGTATTCAAGCAGTGCAGCCTGCGGGTCGTTGCGTTCTTCAGCGATGCGGCCGAGGTTCAGGTGCGCCGAATCCACATGGCTTTCGCGCTCGATCAGCTCCTCCAGGTAACCCTTGGCCTCGTCCCAGGCCTTGGCTTCCAGGCACACCAGCGCCAGCGAATAACGCAACTCGTCGTCGTCAGGGTATTGCTGGACCAGGTTGGCAAACTGCACTTTGGCGTCTTCCATGCGGTCTTGCTCAACCAGCATGCGCGCATAGGTCAGCAGCAAACGCTTGTCGCCCGGGTACTTCTTGATGCTTTTTTCCAGCAGTGGAATCGCTTCCTTGCCGCGATTGAGGTTTTGCAGCAAGCGTGCGCGCAGCAGAATCGGGGCGATCTCGCCGTCTTCCGGCGGGTTCTGCTCCAGCAGCTTGAGGGCGGCGTCGGCTTCGTCATCCTGTTGCAGCAGCAAGGCTTTGCCGAAAATCAGCTGGCTGTTCTTCGGATGTTTTTGCAGCAGGCGGTCAAAACTTTTCATCAAGCCATTGCGCGTGTCCTGGTCGGTGTCGGCCGCCGACAGCGCGAGGAAGTCGAAATGCGTGTCGCCCTTGCCCTGCAAGACTTTCTCCATATAGACCATGGAGTCGTCATAACGCCCGGCGCGGGCCAGTTGCACAGCCGCCGCGCGTTGCGCCTCCAGGTCGTCCGGGGCGTTTTTCGCCCAGATCAGCGAGGTGTCCAGCGCGGCCTGGTCAGCGCCCAGGTATTCGGCGATGCGAAACGCACGCTCCGAAATGCCCGGGTCCTGGGTATTGATGGCCTGGGTCACGTAGTTATCCAGGGCAATATCGAAACGATTGCGCTGGCCAGCGAGTTCGGCGGTCAGCAGGCTATAGATCGTTTCTTCATTGAACGAGGAGTAAACCTTGGGCTTTTCAGGGGCTGGGGTGCTGTCTTCGACCGGCGGCGTACCGTCCGGCGACACGGGTGCCAAGGCCTGGCAGCCGCTGAGGAAGACAAAAGCAAGGAGCAACGCGGAAGATCTATTCATATAGGAAGAGGACGACTAACCTGCGGTCGGATCATCATGACACAAGCCTTCGGCCAAACATAACCGAGTCTCAGTGGGCGCCTTTATAGGCACAAGCTACTAGGACAATAGACGACGGTGGTTGTTCTGGATCTTTCGAAGTAGGACAATTGTCGGCTTCCCGACATCATCAGCGATATTGAATGGCCTTCCTCGCACTCGGTATTAACCACAAGACTGCAACCGTAGACGTGCGCGAGCGCGTGGCGTTTACGCCAGAGCAGTTGGTTGAGGCCTTGCAGCAGCTCTGCCGGCTCACCGACAGCCGCGAAGCTGCGATCCTTTCGACCTGCAATCGCAGCGAGCTTTATATAGAGCAGGAACATCTTTCGGCGGATGTGGTGCTGCGCTGGCTGGCCGATTATCACCATTTGGACCTCGACGACCTGCGCGCCAGTGCTTATGTGCATGAAGAGGATGCGGCAGTTCGTCACATGATGCGCGTCGCCGCAGGGCTCGACTCGCTGGTGTTGGGCGAACCACAAATCCTCGGCCAGATGAAATCCGCCTACGCCGTGGCCCGCGAGGCCGGCACCGTCGGCCCGTTACTTGGCCGTTTGTTCCAGGCCACGTTCAATTCGGCCAAGCAGGTGCGCACTGACACGGCCATCGGTGAAAACCCGGTGTCCGTCGCGTTCGCCGCCGTCAGCCTGGCCAAACAGATTTTCAGTGACTTGCAGCGCAGCCAGGCGCTGCTGATCGGCGCCGGTGAAACCATCACCCTGGTCGCCCGCCACCTGCACGACCTGGGCGTCAAGCGTATTGTGGTCGCCAACCGCACCCTGGAGCGCGCGAGCATCCTGGCCGAGCAGTTTGGCGCCCATGCTGTGTTGCTGTCGGACATCCCGGCCGAGCTGGTGCGCAGCGATATCGTCATCAGCTCCACCGCCAGCCAGCTGCCGATCCTGGGCAAAGGCGCGGTCGAGAGTGCATTGAAGCTGCGCAAGCACAAACCGATCTTCATGGTGGATATCGCCGTTCCCCGCGATATCGAACCTGAAGTCGGCGAGTTGGACGACGTTTACCTCTACAGCGTCGACGATCTGCACGAAGTGGTCGCCGAAAACCTCAAGAGTCGCCAGGGCGCCGCCCAGGCCGCCGAGGAAATGGTCAGCACCGGTGCCGAAGACTTTATGGTGCGCCTGCGTGAGCTGGCGGCGGTCGATGTGCTCAAGGCGTATCGTCAGCAGGGCGAACGCCTGCGTGATGAAGAATTGATCAAGGCCCAGCGTTTGCTGGCCAACGGCAGCAGCGCCGAAGAGGTGCTGATGCAACTGGCGCGTGGCTTGACCAACAAATTGCTCCACGCCCCCAGCGTTCAGTTGAAAAAGCTTACCGCCGAAGGCCGCCTCGATGCGCTGGCCATGGCCCAGGAACTCTTTGCCCTCGGTGAGGGCGCGTCAGATAGCTCTTCGGATAAAAAACCGCAATGAAAGCGTCACTGCTCAATAAACTGGACGTGCTCCAGGACCGTTTCGAAGAACTGACCGCCTTGCTCGGCGATGGCGAAGTCATCTCCGATCAGACCAAGTTTCGTGCCTATTCCAAGGAGTACGCCGAAGTTGAGCCTATCGTGGCCACCTATAAAAGCCTGATGAAAGTGCAGGCCGACCTCGAGGGCGCCCAGGCGCTGCTCAAGGACAGCGACCCGGACATGCGCGAAATGGCCGTGGAAGAAGTCCGCGAAGCCAAAGACAAGCTGGTGGAGCTCGAAGGCGACCTGCAACGCATGCTGTTGCCCAAAGACCCGAACGACGGACGCAACGTGTTCCTCGAAATCCGCGCCGGCACCGGTGGCGACGAGGCGGCAATCTTCTCCGGCGACCTGTTCCGTATGTATTCGCGCTACGCCGAGCGACGTGGCTGGCGGGTCGAGATTTTGTCCGAGAACATCGGTGAGCACGGCGGCTATAAAGAAGTCATCGCGCGGGTCGAAGGTGACAACGTCTACGGCAAGCTCAAATTCGAATCCGGCGTGCACCGCGTGCAGCGGGTTCCGGCAACTGAATCCCAGGGCCGTATCCACACTTCGGCATGCACCGTGGCCGTGTTGCCCGAGCCGGACGAGCAGGAAGCCATCGAGATCAACCCGGCAGACTTGCGTGTCGACACCTACCGCTCGTCGGGCGCCGGTGGTCAGCACGTGAACAAGACCGACTCGGCCATCCGCATTACCCACTTGCCATCGGGCATCGTGGTCGAGTGTCAGGAAGAACGTTCCCAGCACAAAAACCGTGCGCGGGCCATGTCCTGGCTGTCGGCCAAGCTCAACGACCAGCAGACCAGCGCCGCCGCCAATGCAATTGCCAGCGAGCGCAAGTTGCTGGTGGGCTCGGGTGACCGCTCCGAACGCATCCGTACCTACAACTTTGCCCAGGGCCGGGTCACCGACCACCGGGTCAACCTCACCCTGTATTCCCTCGACGAGATCCTCGCCGGTGGCGTTGACGCGGTAATCGAACCTTTGCTGGCCGAATACCAGGCCGATCAATTGGCGGCGATAGGTGAATAAATGACCATTATTGCCAGCCTCCTGCGCGCCGCCGACCTGCCAGACTCGCCCACCGCGCGGCTGGATGTGGAGCTGTTGCTGGCCGCTGCCTTGGGCAAATCGCGCAGCTACCTGCACACCTGGCCGGAAAAAATCGTCAGCAGCGAAGACGCGCTGACCTTTGCCGGTTACCTGCAGCGTCGTCGCACGGGTGAGCCGGTGGCCTACATCCTCGGCCAGCAGGGCTTCTGGAAGCTGGATTTGGAGGTCGCACCGCACACGCTGATTCCGCGCCCGGAAACCGAGTTGCTGGTCGAGGCAGCGCTGGAATTGCTGCCGGCCACGCCTGCCAGGGTGCTTGATCTTGGCACTGGCAGCGGCGCGATCGCCCTGGCCCTGGCCAGCGAACGCCCGGCCTGGCAGGTCACTGCGGTCGATCGTGTGCTCGAAGCTGTGGCCCTGGCCGAACGCAACCGCCAGCGCCTGCACCTGAAGAACGCCACGGTGTTGAACAGCCATTGGTTCAGCGCGTTGCAAGGCCAGCACTTCGACTTGATCATCAGCAACCCGCCTTACATTGCCGATAACGATCCCCATCTGGTGGCCGGCGATGTGCGCTTTGAGCCCGCCAGTGCCTTGGTGGCAGGCCATGATGGGCTGGACGATTTGCGGTTGATCATCGCCCAGGCCCCGGCCCACTTGAATGCCGGTGGCTGGTTGCTGCTCGAACACGGTTACGACCAGGCTGCGGCGGTACGTGATTTGTTGTCGGGTGAGGGCTTTGATGAGGTCCACAGCCGCATCGACCTCGGCGGCCACGAACGCATCACGTTGGGGCGCCGCCCGTGCTGACCGACCAGGAGCTGTTGCGCTATAGCCGACAGATTCTGTTGCAGCACGTCGACATCGACGGCCAATTGCGCCTGAAAAACGCCCGCGCGCTGATCGTCGGCCTCGGTGGGCTCGGCGCGCCGGTCGCGCTGTACCTGGCCGCCGCCGGTGTGGGTGAGTTGCACCTGGCAGACTTCGATACCGTCGACCTGACCAACCTGCAACGCCAGATCATCCACGACACCGACAGCGTCGGGCAGACCAAGGTCGACTCGGCCATGCGCCGCCTGGCCGCCATCAACCCGGAAATCGCGTTGGTCGCCCATCGCACTGCGCTGGATGCCGACTCACTCGCCGCCGCAGTGGCTGCGGTCGATGTGGTGCTCGATTGCAGTGACAACTTCTCTACCCGTGAGGCCGTAAACGCCGCATGCGTTGCAGCGGGCAAGCCTTTGGTCAGCGGCGCAGCCATTCGCCTGGAAGGCCAATTGTCGGTCTTCGACCCACGGCGCGCCGAAAGCCCGTGCTACCACTGTTTATATGGGCATGGCAGCGACACCGAACTGACCTGCAGCGAAGCCGGCGTAATCGGCCCGTTGGTCGGGCTGGTCGGTAGCCTGCAAGCACTGGAAGCCTTGAAGTTGCTGGCAGGTTTTGGTGAGCCGTTGGTGGGGCGTTTGCTACTGATCGATGCCTTGACCACGCGTTTTCGCGAGCTACGCGTCAAGCGCGACCCCGGCTGCAGCGTTTGCGGGACGGCCCATGGTTAAGGACGCGCCCATCGGTGTGTTCGATTCCGGCGTCGGCGGCCTGTCGGTGCTGGATGAAATTCAGCAACTGTTGCCCCATGAGTCGTTGTTATACGTGGCTGACGGCGGGCATATCCCCTACGGTGAAAAATCCCCGGCGTTCATTCTTGAACGTAGCCGTTTGGTCGCCGAGTTTTTCCGCGAAAAAGGCGCCAAAGCCTTTGTGATTGCCTGCAATACCGCAACCGTCGCCGCCGTGGCTGATTTGCGCCAGGACTATCCCGACTGGCCTCTGGTGGGCATGGAACCTGCGGTCAAACCGGCGGCGGCCGCCACCCGCAGCGGCGTGGTCGGCGTGCTGGCCACCACCGGCACCCTGCAAAGCGCCAAGTTCGCCGCGCTGCTCGATCGCTTCGCCACCGATGTGCGGGTGATTACCCAGCCGTGTCCGGGGTTGGTTGAACTGATCGAAACCGGTGACCTCAACAGTGCCGCACTGCGCCAGCTGTTGCAGGGCTATGTCACCCCGCTGCTCAGCGCAGGTTGCGACACCATCATCCTCGGCTGCACCCACTATCCCTTCCTCAAGCCGCTTCTGGCACAGATGCTTCCCCCCAGCATCGTCCTGATCGACACCGGCGCTGCCGTGGCCCGCCAGCTCAAGCGTCTGTTGGGCGAGCGTGACCTGCTGTCGCCTGGCAATCCTGAGTCAGCGCAGTTCTGGACCAGCGGCGACGTCGATCACCTAAGAAATATCCTACCGACACTCTGGAAATCTCCTGGCGTTGTGCGTAATTTTGGCTTGTGAAAAATTCGTGAAACATCGCGGTTAGAAGCTGAACTTCTGGCATCGCGCAAGCTTCTATAGCGTTAGCCTGTAAAAACCATACAACTTCGATCTCAAAGGATGTGCTCTTATGAAGCGCTTGTTCTGTTTGGCTGCGATTGCGGCCGCGGTGGTGGGACACTCAGTTTCGGCCCAGGCCGCCGGCCTGGAATTTGGGGTGGGGGGTACCAGCGATTCGACCATGACCTATCGGTTGGGGCTGACGTCGGATTGGGATAAAAGCTGGTGGCAGAGTGATACGGGCGGACTGACCGGCTATTGGAGTGGCGCTTACACTTACTGGGACGGCGACAAACGCGCGAGTGTCAGCAGCCTGTCGTTCTCGCCGGTGTTTGTGTATGAGTTTGCCGGGGAGAAGGTCAAGCCTTACATCGAAGCGGGTATCGGTGTGGCGGTGTTTTCACGCACGCGGGTTGAAGACAACAACATCGGCCAGGCCTTCCAGTTCGAAGACCGCCTGGGCTTTGGTTTGCGCTTTGCCGGCGGGCATGAAGTGGGCATACGTGCCACGCATTATTCCAATGCGGGCATCAGCAGCAATAACGACGGGGTAGAGAGCTACTCGTTGCACTACACCTACCCGTTGTAACGCTCAAGCCTGCGCCAAACCATGTGGGAGCTGGCTTGCCTGCGATGCAGACACCTCGGTTTATCAGTTACACCGAAGTGATGCTATCGCAGGCAAGCCAGCTCCCACATTTTATATTCGGCCACATGCTGGCTCAGCGATACGCCGTCGCAATGCCCTGGCGCTCTTCCAGGCACTCCGGCGCACCCATCTCGAATTCCCGACAGATCAACGGCCGTCGCTCGTAAATCGTGCACATCATCGTGTCCCGATCCAGCGCCGCGCACCAGCCGTCATCCAGGCGCAGCATCACTTCACCGCCCCAATCGTCGGTATCGATATAGCGTTCCGGCACGCCGGTGTCGGTGATCAGCATGACTTCCAGCTGGCAGCAGCAGGCTGCGCACGTCGAGCAGGTGACGGCGGGTTCGGTGATTTGAGTGTGGGGGATGTTGGTCATAGGCGCGCAGTGTAAGGCAAGCGCGCTACTTGCGTATGAATGCTCTGACGGACGTCAGTGCCCAAGCTGCCGCGCCACCCAGTGCAATACCGGGAACACCAGCGCCCAGAGCAACGCCAGGCCGATCAGCGTCAGCGGTGTGTCGTAGCCGAAACGCACACCGGCCAATTGGCTGCCGGCGTAGTAAGACAGTGGCCCACCCACCGCCCCCAACAGGCTGGCGCGCCACCAGGGTTGTGCACTCCAGGTTAGGCAATGGCGCAGCGTGGTGGCGAGCAGTGCCCAGAGCATGATCAGCCAGAAGGGAATCAGCGGCCCTGGAAAACCGAAGTGAAACACGCCAAAGGTGCGCAACAAGGTATCAACCACGGTGCCCAACAGGGTCACGGCCAGGATCACGTGGCCTTCTTCAGACCATGAGCTTGTCCACAGCAGGTGGATGACCAGCACGCCAGCGCTTACCCACAACCATTGGCTGTCACCGCCCAGCACACAGGCAAACCAGCCGCACTGGAACAGCGCGGCATTGGCCAGCGTTTTAAGCATCGAAACGCCCGAGCAACGGCGGGTTGATCGCCGCAGGCTTGGCCAGCAGCAACTGCGCGGTACCGATCGTTCGCTCCATAAACCCGCCTTCGCAGTAGCACAGGTAAAATTCCCACAGGCGCAGGAAGTACTCATCGTAGCCCAACTCGGCAAGACGGACGTGGGCGCGACGGAAGTTCTCATGCCACAGGCGCAGGGTGCGCGCGTAGTGCAAGCCGAAGTCTTCCATGTGCAGCAGGTTCATGTCGGTGTCGCGGCTGACGATCTGCAGCATGTTCTGCACAGAGGGCAGGGCGCCGCCGGGGAAAATGTAGCGCTGAATAAAGTCGACGCTGTTTTTGGCCTGCTCAAAACGCTGTTCACGAATGGTGATGGCTTGCAGCAGCATCAGCCCGTCGCTTTTGAGCAGGTGCGCGCATTGCTTGAAGTAGGTCGGCAGAAAGCGATGGCCCACCGCTTCGATCATCTCGATGGACACCAACTTGTCGTACTGGCCAGTCAGGTCGCGGTAGTCCTGCAGCAGCAGCGTCACCTGGTCCTTGAGCCCCAAGGCTTCGATGCGTTTTTCGGTGTAGGCGAACTGCTCTTTGGACAAGGTCGTGGTGGTGACCTTGCAGCCATAGTGCTGCGCCGCATACAGCGCCATGCTGCCCCAGCCGGTGCCGATTTCGAGCAAATGGTCGGTGGGTTTGAGCGCGAGCTTCTGGCAGATGCGTTCCAGTTTGTTCAGTTGCGCCTGTTCCAGGCTGTCGTCGGGGGTCAGAAACTGCGCCGCCGAATACATCATGGTCGGGTCGAGGAATTCCTCGAACAAGTCGTTGCCCAGGTCATAGTGGGCGGCGATGTTTTTCTGCGAGCCCTTGCGGGTGTTGCGGTTGAGCCAATGCAGGCCTTGGGTGAAGGGTCGCGCCAAGCGCGCCAGGCCGCCTTCCATGGCATCGAGCACATCAAGGTTGCTGACCATCACGCGCACCACGGCGGTGAGGTCCGGGCTGCTCCAGTAACCGTGGATGAACGCCTCGCCGGCGCCGATCGAACCGTTGGCCGCCACCAGGCCCCAGACTGCCGAATCGTGGACCTGGATTTCGCCCAACAGATGCGCTTCGCGTGCGCCGAACACCTGGCGTTCACCGTCTTCGATCACCACCAGTTGGCCGTGGCGCAGTTGGCTGAGCTGGCGCAGTACACCTTTGCGCAACAGCGCACTGGTCACGCCGTTGACGTTCAGGCGGTTGGTCTTGACCGATAAGCTAGGGGATTTCATGGTGGCGATCCTTGGTATACCCGACTGCGGTGCGAGAGGCGCCATCGGCGGCCTGATGGGAAAAAATCGGTGTGCGTTTGAGCAGCAGGCGCATGGCTTGCCAGTAAATTGCCAGGCAGGTCTTGGCGGTCATCCACGGAAAGCGCCACAGGTAGCGATGCAGGCTGGCGCGGGTCAGCGCTTCTTTTTGCAGGCTCAAGGTGGCGTCGAAGACCTTTTGCGTGCCCTGCCAATCGGCCATGTGCACGCCGAGTCTGTAGGCCGGCGGGCTGAAGCTCATGCGGTATTCCAGGTCGCGGGGTAAAAACGGCGACACATGGAACGCCTTGGCCACGGCGAAGTGCTGGTGTTCCTCGGCGTCGAGCGCCTGGGCCGGCAGCACATAGTGGTAGCGCTCGCGCCACGGGGTGTTGGTCACTTCACACAGGATCGCGGCCAGTTGCCCATCGGCCTCGAAGCAGTAGAAGAAACTCACCGGGTTAAAAGCCAGGCCCCAACTGCGGGCCTGGGTCAGTAGGCAGATAACGCCCCGGGGCTCGCGCCCCAGTGCCTTGCCGACTTCCTGGCGCACGGCATCGCTCAAGCTGATGCCGTGACGCGTAAATTCACGCAGGTAGTCCTGCTGGCGAAAGCCGAAGGGCGCCAGCCGGCTGTTGCCGGCCAGGGGCGAAAGCCCGAGCACTTCGTCTTGTTCGCTCAAGTCCAGGTACAGCAGGCCAATGCGGTAGCGAAAGGCGTGGGCCTTGGGCGCAAACCGGCGATGGGCGATCCAGCCGCTGTACAGGGCGCTGTTCATAGGGTTTCGCCAAAGGCCTGGGCCACGCGCAATGCGCTGGTCACGCCGTCTTCATGAAAGCCGTTGGCCCAGTAGGCGCCGCAATAAAAGGTGTGGCGCGCGCCGTGTAATTCTTCCCAGCGGTTTTGTGCCGCCACCGCTGCCAGACTGTATTGCGGATGCGCATAGGTGTAGCGCGCAAGGATCTTCAGCGGGTTGATCATCGGCGTCTGGTTGAGGCTGACGCAAAAAGTGGTGTCGCTGTGGATGCCTTGCAGGATGTTCATGTCGTAAGTGACGGCCGCCTGGGTTTGCGCGGTGCCGCTCAGGCGATAATTCCAGCTGGCCCAGGCCAGTTTGCGATCGGGCAGCAGGCGCGTGTCGGTGTGCAGCACCACGTCATTGTCGGCGTAGGGCAGGGCACCAAGAATGTCCTGCTCAGCCTGGCTCGGGTCGGCCAGTAACGCCAGGGCCTGGTCGCTGTGACAGGCGAACACCACGCGGTCGAAGGTCTCGCTGCCGGCGGGGCTGTGGATAACCACGCCGTCGCCTGTGCGTTCGACTTTATCCACAGGGCAATTGAGGCGGATCTGCTCGCGAAAACTGCGGGTCAGCGGTTCGATGTAGCTGCTTGAGCCGCCTTCGATCACGCACCATTGCGGCCGATTGTTCACCGACAGCAAGCCGTGGTTCTTGAAAAACCGCACAAAGAACTGCAACGGGAAACCGAGCATGTCCGCCAGGGACATCGACCAGATCGCCGCGCCCATCGGCACGATGTAATGGCGGATAAAGCGTGGGCCATAACCGCCGGCTTCCAGGTAGTCGCCCAGGGTCATGTCGGCACTGATGCGTTGCTCTTGCAGGTCCAGCGGTGCCTGGCGGTTAAAGCGCAGAATGTCGCGCAACATGCCCCAGAACCCCGGCGAGAGAATATTGCGGCGCTGGGCAAACAGGCTATTGAGGTTATTACCGTTGTACTCGAAGCCAGCGTTCTGGTCGCACACCGAGAAGCTCATCTCGGTGGGTTTGAACGTCACGCCAATCTGCCCGAGCAGACGGATGAAATTAGGGTAGGTCCAGTCGTTGAACACGATAAAACCGGTGTCCACGGCATAGGGTTTCCCTTCGACCGTGACGTTGACCGTGTGGGTATGCCCACCAATGCGCTCGCCCGCCTCAAACAGCGTGATGTCGTGGCGCCGGCTGAGCAGGTAAGCGCTGGTCAGCCCGGCGATACCGCTGCCGATGATGGCGATCTTCACAGGTCGTCCTTCTTCGGTGGCGGGCTGCGCAGCATGCGTTTGCCGATAATCAGTTGCGCGCGGTTGGGCAGCTTCGACAATGGCCACAGGGTGGCGATAAACATCGCCGGGAAGGCGATTTCCAGCGGGCGTTTTTCCAGCTTGGCGAAGATATGCCTGGCAGCCTTCTCGGCGGACCAGCTCAGCGGCATCGGGAAATCATTGCGTTCGGTCAGTGGCGTATCGACAAAACCGGGGCTGATCACCGTGACGTCGATGTTCTCCGGCGACAGGCTGATGCGCAGCGATTCGAACAGGTAACGCAGCCCGGCCTTGGACGCGCCATAGGCTTCGGCGCGCGGCATTGGCAGGTAGGTCACGGCGCTGGCGACGCCCACCAGATGTGGGGTGAGCCCTTTGCGCAACAGCGGCAGTGCAGCTTCGATGCAATAGCTGCTGGCAAGCAGGTTGGTACGCACCACGTGCTCGACGATGGAGGAATCGAATTGCCGGGCGTCGACATACTCACAGGTGCCGGCGTTGAGGATCACCGTATCCAGTGAGCCCCAGACTTCGCCGATGTGTTCGCCGATCTCGCGCACGGTCTGGCTGTTGGTCAGGTCGCCGGCCACCACCAGCACTTGGCCTGGATAACGCTGGGCGAACGCTTCGAGCGGGCCTTTGCTGCGCGAGCTGAGCGCCACATGCGCGCCACTGTTGAGCAGCTCGACGGCCAGAGCGGCACCGATGCCACTGCTGGCACCGGTCAACCAATAACGGCGGGGCGGTACAAGGCTCATCCCATTCTCCTTTTTAGCCAACTGACCACAGGGCCGACTACCGGTAAGTGTTCATAGAGCAACGCGCCCGCATCGAAATAATCGCGATGGCGGTAGACCTTGTCGCGCCACATCAGGTGCGAGCAACCTTCCACCCGGATCACCTTGCCACTGGCCAGGCGCGGGTGGCAAAAGCTCATTTTCCAGCGCAGGTAGCCTTCACCTTCGGCGACCTGGTCGAAGCCGTGGAAGTCAAAACGCAACTGGCTGATGTTGCTGTACATCTGGGCGAAGTAACCGCGCAAAGCAGGCAGCCCGTGCACTTCGTGCAGCGGATCGGTGAAGGCGATGTCCTGGCTGTACAAGCTGTCGAGCAGGTGCAGGTTGTGCTTGTCCAGCGTGGTAAAGGCTTGGGCGAACCGCTGCAGGAAGTCACTCATGTTCGGCGACCTCCTGGCGTGAAGGCAGGTTGCGAAAGGCGGCGAGGGCACGCTCGCGGGATTGTTTCAGGTCGACAATCGAACGTGGGTAATCGGCCACGCCAAACAAGCCACCGGCGGCTTCGGGGTTGTGCACTTCTTTCTTGTTCAGCGCCGCCAGCTCCGGCAGCCAGTGCTTGATGAACAGCCCTTCGCTGTCGAACTTTTCCGACTGGCTCAACGGGCTGAAAATCCGGAAATACGGCGCCGAGTCGGTGCCGGTGGACGAGCTCCACTGCCAGCCGCCGTTATTGGCGGCCAGGTCGCCGTCGATCAAGTGGCGCATGAAGAAGCGCTCACCTTCGCGCCAGTCGATCAGCAGGTTCTTGGTCAAAAACATCGCCACCACCATGCGCAGGCGGTTGTGCATCCAACCGGTTTCCAGCAGTTGGCGCATGGCCGCGTCAATAATCGGCAGGCCGGTGCGCCCTTGCTGCCAGGCGGCCAAGTCCTTGGGCGCATCGCGCCAGGCCAGTGCCTCGGTTTCGGGGCGGAACGCGCGGTGGCGCGACACCCGTGGGTAACCGACCAGAATGTGTTTGTAGAACTCGCGCCACAGCAACTCGTTGATCCAGGTGATGGCGCCGATATCGCCGCTTTCGAACTCGCCCTGGTTGGTTTGCAGGGCGGCGTGCAGGCACTGGCGCGGTGAAACCACACCGGCGGCGAGGTAGGCCGAGAGCTGGCTGGTACCGGGTTTGGCCGGGAAGTCGCGTTCGTCTTTGTAGTAGCTGATCTGTTGGTCGGCGAAGGCGTCAAGGCGACGACGGGCTTCTTCTTCACCGGCGGGCCAGAGGGCGCGCAGGGTGTCGGTGGGTGTTTCGAAACCGTCGACCTGATCCGGGATGGCGTCGCTGTTCACCTTCAGCGGTGCCTGTTGTTGCGGCGTGGCCACCAGGCGCGGCAAGGCGCTGTGCAGGCGGCTGTAGCAGACCTTGCGGAACTGACTGAATACCTGGAAGTAAGTACCGGTTTTGGTCAGCACGCTGCCAGGTTGGAAAAGCAGTTGGTCGAGGTAGCTGTGGAACGTCACACCGTCAGCCTCCAGGGCCTTGGCCACGGCCACATCACGACGGCTCTCATGAATGCCGTATTCCTCGTTGACGTGCACCGAGTCCACCGCCAGTTCCCCGCACAGTTTGCCCAGCACGGCGGGCGCCTGGTCCCAGGTGTCGGCGGTGCGAATCAGCAAGGGAATGTTCAGTTCGCCAAGGGCCTGGCTCAGGTGCTTGAGGTTACGCAGCCAGAAATCGACTTTGCAGGGTGCATCATCATGGGCCAGCCATTGCTGCGGGGTGATCAGGTACACGGCGACAACCGGGCCGCGCTGGCAGGCGGCGGCGAGGGCGGTGTTGTCGTGCAGGCGCAAGTCGGTGCGCAGCCAGATCAAATGCATTTAGACAATTCCACGCTGGATCAATAACTGGTGGGCCGACAACGGGTCTTCGGCCACGAACAATTCAGGAGTGTCACGGGTTAATACGGCTAACTCGTCCTGGTGGATGCATACCGTTGGTCCGGCAATCAAAATTGGGCAATTGATGCCGCCTAAAAGTTTGCCGAGTGCCGACAGGTGGAGGGCTTTGCTTGAATAAAGCAGCACCGCGCGCGGTTGCAGGTGTTCTACCGCCAGGGTCAGTTCGCCGGTCGGCAAAGGCCAATCAAAAACCTCCACAGGGCAGTCGGCGCTGCTGGCCAGCCAGGCGCTGAGCCACAGGTGCGGCTCCAGCGGCACGTCGGACTGGTTGACCAGCAGCAGCGGTGCGCCCTGGAGCTGGCGGTTGTTGTGGTAAATGCGCGCGCCGAACTTGCTGCGCAGCCAGGACAGAAAAAACACCCGCTCCATTTGTGCGCCGAACTGGCCTTGCCAGCGCTGCTCCAGCGCGGTGAGCAGCGGCAGCATCAATTGCTCACACAAGGTGCGCGGCGGGTACAGCGCCATGGCCTGGTTGAACAGGTCGTCGACCCGGCGTTCGGCCAATTCGCTGATTGCGCTGAGCAGTTTATGACGCAGCACATGCCATTCATTTTCGACGCTGTCGGGGCTGGCCTGGGCGGAGTCGATCAAACCTTTGACCTGGCTGACCGGCACGCCACGGTTGAGCCAGGTCAGAATGGTGTGGATGCGTTGCACATGTTCGGCGCTGAACAGCCGATGGCCCTTGGGTGTGCGCTGGGGCACGATCAAGCCATAACGGCGCTCCCAGGCGCGCAGGGTCACGGCGTTGACGCCGGTCTGGCGCGCCACTTCGCGAATCGGCAGCCAGCCGTCTTCGATGGCTTGGGCGATGTCTTCGACAGGGTCGTCTTGCAGGGCAGGTGTCATGGTCTAGATCGCATTACGCAGGCTGAGGTTTTCCGGGTGCGGCTGCAGGTAAGCCTGCTGCGCGATGTAGCGGTCCGGGTGTTGGCGAAAGTGATGTTTGAGCAAGGTCAGCGGCACCACCAACGGCACGATGCCGGTGCGGTATTGGCCGATGACGGTTTGCATTTCCTGCTTGTCATCGGCGCTGATGGCCTGCTTGAGGTAGCCGCTGATATGTTGCAGCACATTGGTGTGGGTGCCGCGGGTGGCGCATTTTTTCAGGCCGGTCATCAACTCGCTGAAATAGCAGGCGGCCAGTTCATCCAGGTTGGTGTCCTTGCCCATGCTGCCGAGCAGGTGGCCAAGGCTTTTGTAATGCACGGGGCTGTGGGCCATCAGCAGGTATTTGTAGCGCGCGTGGAACGCCAGCAGGCGGTGGCGGGTGAGGCCCTCGGCCAGCAGGTGTTGCCAGCTGGCGTACACGAACACGCGGGTGAGGAAGTTCTCGCGCAGCACCGGGTCATTCAGCCGGCCGTCTTCTTCCACCGGCAGGTTGGGGTGGCGTGCGCAAAACGCCTGGGCATAAATGCCGCGCCCGCCGCCATCGACGGGCGTGCCGTTGTCGCGGTAGACCTTGACCCGCTCCAGCCCGCACGACGGCGACTTCTGCATGAAGATGTAGCCGCACAGGTCTGTGTGTTCCACCGCCATCTGCTGGCCGTAATCGTCCAGTGGCTGCGTCACATTGAGTTCAGGGTGCACGGTGCCGACGGCCTGCGGGTGGGCGGGGTCGCCCACCAGGCGAATCGGTTCGCGGGGGATGCCCAGGCCAATTGCCACTTCGGGGCACAACGGCACGAAGTCGAAATAGTCGGCGAGGGTTTGGCTGCACAGCAGGGATTGTTTGTGTCCGCCGTTGAAGCGCACGTTCTCGCCGAGTAGGCAGGCACTGATGGCGATCTTCGGTTTTGCGCTGCTGGACATGCTCAACCCTCTGCGAAATTCCTATACAGATTTATAATTCTGTACAACTAAATCTCATCATAGGTTTGATGCTGTACAAGTCAAATTATTTGTATAAGTTTTTTCGGCGCCCGCTATTTCCAGCCCATGCGCCAGTCTTCGGCATTTTGCAGGGTTTGCCAGGGGAGGCGTTCGGCGCGGCGGGTCATGACCGCTTGCAGTTCGATTTCGAGCACGGTGCCTTCGTCATCACGAAACAGCTCGGTGACCAGAAAGTGTTTTTCCTTGTTGCGCGGGCGTGCAGCTGTCCACTTCGACAACAGCAATTTCTTCGGGTTGAGGCGGTTCATTGCAGGTGTTCGATCAGGCGGCGTGCAGCTTCCTGGCCGCTGAGCCACGCGCCTTCGACCCGCCCGGACAGGCACCAGTCACCGCACACGTACAAGCCCAGGTCGGCGTCGGCCAACACGCCGAATTCATGCCGCTCCGACGGCCTGGCGTAGAGCCAGCGATGGGCCAGGCTGAAGGACGGCGCAGGCATGGCGCTGTGCAGCAGTTCGGCGAAGGCGCCGTGCAGGTGTTCAATCACCGCCTCTTTGGGCAGGTCGAGGTTGGCCTTGCTCCAGGCGCTGGTGGCGTGCAGTACCCAGGTGTCGAGGGTGGCGTCGCGCCCGGGTTTGCTGCGGTTGCGCGCCAGCCAGTCGAGCGGGCTGTCTTGCACAAAGCAGCCTTGCATTGGCGTATCCAGCGGCGTGTCGAAGGCGAGGGCGACGGCCCAGGTCGGGTCCATCTTTACCCCGGCGGCGGCGCTTGCCAGCTTGGGCGCGGCAGCCAGCAGGGCGGTGGCCTGGGGCGCCGGCGTGGCAATCACCACGTGGCTGAACGGGCCATGATTGCCGCCGTCGGCGTCCAGCAGGTTCCAGTGCTGTTTGCCTTGGAACACTTCGGTGATGCGGCAGCCGAACTCCACCGGCAAGTCATCAAGCAGCGCGCGGGTAATAGCGCTCATGCGCGGCGTGCCGACCCAGCGGATCTGCTCGTCGGGGGAGGGCGTAAGCTGGCCGGACTTGAAGTTGTACAGCTGCGGTTTCCACTGTTCGGCCCAGCCATTGCTTTGCCAGCGCTGCACTTCGTTGACGAAGCGCCGGTCGCGGGCCGTGAAGTATTGCGCGCCCATGTCCAGGGCACCGGCATCGCTGCGCTTGCTGGACATGCGGCCGCCACTGCCACGGCTTTTATCGAAGATTTGTACAACGTGCCCCGCGTCTCGTAACGCTCGGGCGGCGGAAAGACCGGCGATGCCGGTGCCGATGATCGCGATGGGAACAGTCATGGGGGGCCTCGTTTTACCTTTGAGTACAGACTACGCCGACACCCATAGCTGTACAATATTGTTTTTTGGTATAAGTTTTGGCGTACCTGTTCTAACGGCGTGACCTATTGTTAAGCGTGAGGGGTTAAGGGTGAGGCTTGAATCGGCCTCTGAAACCAACGTAACGCCCAATTACAAAAGATCCCTGCTTATTAAAATAGACTAGCGATGGGCGGCAAACGTTACATGAGGAGAAACCCATGCATATTTTGCTGACCGGCGGTACGGGCTTGATCGGTCGCCAACTCTGCCTGCACTGGCTGGCCCAGGGGCATCGCCTGACGGTGTGGAGCCGCGAGCCGGATACCGTGGCCAAATGGTGCGGTGCCGAGGTGCTCGGCGTTGGCCGCTTGCAGGACGTGATCGGCACTGTGGATGCGGTGGTCAACCTGGCCGGCGCGCCGATTGCCGATCGCCCGTGGACCAAAAAGCGCAAGGCATTGCTGTGGAGCAGCCGCATCAGCCACACCGAAACGTTGCTGGCTTGGATGCAAGGCCTGGCGCAAAAGCCGGCGGTGCTGATTTCCGGCTCGGCAGTGGGCTGGTACGGCGACGGTGGCGAGCGCGAACTGACCGAAGCCAGCGGCCCGGTGCAGGACGATTTCCCCAGCCAGCTGTGCATCGCCTGGGAAGAAACCGCGTTGCGCGCCGAAGCCTTCGGCACCCGCGTGGTGCTGGTGCGCACGGGCCTGGTGTTGTCGGCCAAGGGCGGCTTTTTGTCGCGGCTGCTGCTGCCATTCAAACTGGGGCTGGGCGGGCCGATCGGTAATGGTCGGCAGTGGATGCCGTGGGTCCATATCAAAGATCAAATCGCCCTGATTGATTTTCTTCTGCACAACGGCGATGCCGGCGGTCCTTATAATGCCTGCGCGCCACACCCGGTACGTAATAGCGAGTTCGCCAAAACCTTGGGCCAGGTGCTGCACCGCCCAGCGTTCATGCCAATGCCGGCGTTTGCCTTGAAAGTCGGCCTGGGCGAGTTGTCCGGGTTGCTGCTGGGCGGGCAGAAGGCCGTCCCCGAACGGTTGCTGGCCGCCGGTTTCACTTTTCAGTTCACTGAGTTGCACGCGGCCCTGGAAGATTTATCCAGCCGCCTCTAGCCATAGGATGTTGCATGACGGATCACGCGTTGTTACTGGTCAATCTGGGTTCACCGGCCTCCACTTCGGTGGCCGATGTGCGCAGCTACCTTAATCAGTTCCTGATGGACCCTTACGTGATCGACCTGCCGTGGCCGGTGCGGCGCTTGCTGGTGTCGTTGATCCTGATCAAGCGCCCTGAGCAATCGGCGCATGCCTACGCCTCGATCTGGTGGGAAGAGGGTTCGCCGCTTGTGGTCCTGAGCCGTCGCTTGCAAGCGCAAATGACCCAGCAGTGGACCCACGGCCCGGTGGAGTTGGCGATGCGCTACGGCGAGCCGTCGCTTGAAACCACCCTCACGCGGCTCGCGGCCCAGGGCATTCAAAAAGTCACCCTGGCGCCGTTGTATCCGCAGTTCGCTGACAGCACCGTGACCACGGTGATCGAAGAAGCCAAGCGTGTGGTCCGCGACAAGAAGCTCAACGTGCAGTTTTCTATCTTGCAGCCGTTCTACGATCAGCCGGAATACCTCGACGCCTTGGTCGACAGCGCCCGGCCGTACGTGGCGCAGGCATTCGATCACTTGTTGCTGAGCTTCCATGGATTGCCTGAGCGCCATCTGAAAAAACTCGACCCCACAGGCCAGCATTGCTTCAAGGATGCTGATTGCTGCAAGAACGCTTCGCCCGAGGTGCTTGCCACCTGCTACCGCGCCCAGTGCTTCAGCGTGGCGCGCGACTTTGCCGCGCGCATGGGCTTGCCGGAGGGCAAGTGGTCGGTGGCGTTCCAGTCACGGCTGGGCCGCGCCAAGTGGATCGAACCTTACACCGAGGCCCGCCTGGAAGCCTTGGCCCAGCAAGGTGTGAAAAAGCTGCTGGTGATGTGCCCGGCGTTTGTCGCCGATTGCATCGAGACACTGGAGGAAATTGGCGATCGCGGGTTGGAGCAGTTCCGCGAGGCAGGGGGCGAGGAGTTGGTGTTGGTGCCGTGCTTGAACGATGACCCGCAGTGGGCGTTGGCGCTCAATACGCTGTGCGAGCGGGCGCCAGTAGCGCTGTAACCCAAGTGTCGAAACGATAGAGGTCAATTGTGGGAGCCGGGCTTGCCCGCGATGGCGATTTGTCAGTCGACATATTGGGTGACTGATAGGCCGCTATCGCGGGCAAGCCCGCTCCCACAGTGTTTTGTAGTGTTTATTCGTGGTGCGGTTCGCCGAGGAACGTCAGCGAAGTAAACAGCCCGCGCGTGGCCACGTCGGCGTTGTCCTTGAGCGCAATCTCCACCTGTGCAGCAATCACATTCAGCCCTTCATTACGCACCAGCACCTGAGCGCGGCCGTCCTTGTCGGTCTCGGTGCTCACGGTGTTCGGCGCATTGCGGTAATCACCTACCAGCTTGATACCCGCCGCAGGCTTGCCGTCCAGCAGCACCCGCACCGGCAGTGACTTGCCTGGCCCTACGGTCAGCGGGTCGACTTCCGGCAGGATCAGCAGCTTGATCTGATCCAGCTTGGGCAGCTTCGCCCCCGGCTGGTAAATCGCCAGGCTGTATTTGAAGGTCTGGGTCGATTGAATCGCCCCCGGCACTTGGCTGCGGCCCTGGTTGACCCACTTTTTGTCTGGCGTCTGCGACCACATGCCGTTGTCCAGGGCCACGGCCATCACGGCCGGTGATTTGAGCGGCTTTAGGCGCGCGTGGTCGGGCAGGCGCTCCACGGTCACCGGGATCATCTTGCCGCCCGCGTCATACGCCCAGGCACCGCTGATTTTCTGTGCCTTGAACGCGTTGTCCTCGGCACCGTGGCCGTAGATTACTTCGATATTGCCGCGCCGCTGTTCGGTCCACAGGCCGTGGGCCGAGACTTGGCTGGCAAACAGCAGGCCGATCACGGCCAGGGATTTGAAGGCTTGCATGTTGACGTCCTGTTACAGGTTGAGGGTCAGGCTGACGGTGAAGTTGCGCGGCTCACCGGGCATCACCCAGTAATTGCTGTAGGAGCGCTCATAGTATTTTTCGTCGAATAAGTTATTGAGGTTCAGGCCCACGGTGACCTTGTCACTGGCCTTGTAATGGGCCAGCAGGTCGACGGTGTGGTACGCCGGCAGCTCGAAGCTACCGCCGGCCTCGCCGGAGCGATCGCCGACGTAGGTAAACGCCGCGCCCAGGTCTGAGCCGCGCAGTGCGCCGTCCTGAAATTCATACACGCCCAGCAGGCTGCCGCTGCGTTTGGCCACGCCGAGAATCCGGCTGCCGGTGGGAATGGTTTTGTCGCCTTTGGTCACTTCGGCGTCGATGTAGGCAAAGGCGCCGATCACGCGTACCGCGTCCGTCAGTTGCCCGCTCAGTTGCAGGTCAAAACCCTGGCTGCGCGCCTTGCCCACGGCGCGGTTGGTGTCGGTGGCCGGGTCCAGCGCCAGCACGTTTTCTTTGTCGATATGGAAGGCGGCCAGGGTGGTGCTCAGGCGGTCGTCGAACAGCTCGCTCTTGATGCCCACTTCGTAGCCCACGCCTTCTTCCGGCTTGAAGGATTTGCCGCCGGCGTCCAGGCCATTGTTGGGCTTGAACGAGGTGGAGGCGTTGGCAAACACGCCGATTTGCGGCGTCAGTTGGTAGAGCAAACCGGCGCGCTGGGTGAGGGCGTCGTGGGTCTGACGGCTCTTGGCGTGGTTGCGGGTGAAGTCGTCGGTGCTTTGCTCGAAATGCTCAAAACGTGCGCCGACCATGCCGCGCAGGCGGTCGGTGAAGATGATCTGGTCTTGCAGGTTCAACGCCTGGCTTTTGACCTGCTCATAGAAGTCAGTGCCGGAACGTGCGCCGCCAGGTTTGGGCTGGCCGTAGACGGGCTTGTAGATGTCGATGGGATAGAGGCTGCCGCCGATCGCGGTGACGCGTTCCTTCTTGCGGTAGTCCTCGTATTCGGTGCCGATCAGCAATTCATGCTGCCAACTGCCGATATCGAACAGGCCGCGCAGTTCAAGCTGGGTGATGCTGTCGTGCCAACCCGTGGAGCGTTCGCGATAACGGCGATTGACGGTATGGCCGTCTGCATTCAACGCGCGGCTTTCCGAGGCGTCGCCCCACAGGCTGCCCTGTTTGTAATGGCTGGCCAGGCGCAGTTGCCAGGCGTCGTTGAGGTGATGTTCCAACGCGGCCTGGATACGATTGTTGTGGTTGCGGATGTTGCCGTCATTGGGTTCGCCGAGGAAGGTCGAGCGCGACATGCCGTGCGGCGCGACGATGCCACGGTCGAAGGTGGAGCTGTGGCGCACGAATTCGCTTTCCACCAGCAGGAGGGTGTCCGGGTCCAATTGCCAGCTGAAAGACGGCGCGACGAACACGCGCTGGGCGTCGACGTGATCGCGGAAGCTGTGGTTGTCTTCCACTGCCAGGTTGACCCGCGACAGCACGCGGCCTTCGTCATCCAGCGGAGTGTTCACATCCAGCGCAGTGCGGTAGCGGTCCCAACTGCCGGCGCTGGTTTGCACGGTGGTGAAGGCTTCGGGCTGCGGCTTCTTGGTGACAATGTTCACCGTGCCGCCCGGATCGCCGCGCCCGTACAGGCTGGCGGCGGGGCCTTTGAGCACTTCGATGCGCTCGATATTGGCCGCGTCCGGTGTGCTCGGGTAGCCACGGTTGGCGCTGAAACCATCCTGGTAAAACTCCGACGTGGTGAAGCCGCGCACGCTGTATTCGTACAGCGTAAGGCCGCCGAAGTTGTTTTGCTTGGACACTCCACCGGCAAATTCCAGGGCGCGTTCCACGTTGGTACTGCCCAGGTCCTTGAGCACCGTGGCAGGAATTACGCTGATCGATTGTGGGATATCGCGCAGGGCCGTGTCAGTTTTGGTCGCGCTGGCGGAGCGGGTGGCGCGGTAGCCTGTGACCGGGCCGGTGGCGGATTCATAGGCATCGCTGGTGACGCTGATGGTGTCCAGTTCAACGCTGTTGTTTTCGGCGTAGGCGGGGTCGAGCAACAAGCCCATGGCCAGGCCTGCGAGGGGAGCAAATCTTCGAGACGGCATGATAGAGCGTTCCAATAGCGATATTGAAACAATATAACATGACTAATGAGAATGGATTTCTTTGGAAACATTAGGTTACAGGAGCCCGCGCACGGGCTCCCGCAGCCGTTATTCCTCTTCTTTGACCGGCGCCGGCGGTGGCCGCAGGCCGATTTCCGCCACCAGCTTGAGCTCTTTGCCGTTGCGCATCACCTGGATGACCACCTTGTCGGTCGGCTTGATCCGCGCCACCTGGTTCATCGATTTGCGGCCATCACCGGCAGGTTCGCCGTCGATGCTCAAAATCACATCGCCCAATTGCAGGCCGGCTTTTTGCGCCGGGCCATCGCGGAAAATCCCGGCAACCACGATGCCTGGGCGACCGGTCAGGCCGAACGACTCGGCCAGTTCCTTGGTCAAGGGCTGTACTTCAATGCCCATCCAGCCGCGAATCACCTGGCCGTGTTCAATGATCGCTTTCATCACCTCCATCGCCAGCTTCACCGGGATCGCGAAGCCGATGCCCTGGGAGCCGCCGGACTTGGAGAAAATCGCGGTGTTGATGCCGGTCAGGTTGCCATTGGCATCCACCAGCGCGCCGCCGGAGTTGCCGGGGTTGATGGCCGCGTCGGTCTGGATAAAGTCTTCGTAGCTGTTAAGCCCCAACTGGTTGCGCCCGGTGGCGCTGATAATGCCCATGGTCACGGTCTGGCCAACCCCGAACGGGTTGCCGATGGCCAGTGCCACGTCGCCCACGCGCAGCCCTTCGGAGCGGCCGATGGTGATGGAGGGCAGGCTTTTCAAATCGATTTTCAGTACGGCGAGGTCGGTTTCCGGGTCGCTGCCGACCACACGGGCCAGGGTTTCACGGCCGTCGCGCAGGGCCACGACAATCTGGTCGGCGCCCGTGGTCACGTGGTTGTTGGTGAGGATGTAGCCTTCCGGGCTCATGATCACACCCGAACCCAGGCTCGATTCCATGCGGCGTTGCTTGGGGCCGTTGTCGCCGAAATAACGGCGAAATTGCGGGTCTTCAAACAGCGGGTGCGCCGGTTTGTTGATGACTTTGGTGGTGTACAGGTTGACCACGGCGGGCGCGGCGATGACCACGGCGTCTGCGTAGGTGACCGGACCTTGCACCACGGAGCTGGTTTGCGGGGCCTGTTGCAGGTTCACATCAAGGCTGGGTAAGCCCACCCATTGGGGATAACGCTGAATAATCAGCATCGCGATCAGCACGCCAGCCAACAATGGCCATCCAAAAAAACGCAGTGCCTTGAGCATCAAGTAAGTCCTGACAGGTTGCAGGGGGCGGGAGAGCGCCCATAATGTCGCGCATTATACGAGGCTGCGAGCGCCTCGGAACGGGATATTTAGGAGTCTTTTATGGCTGTCCCCCTTAGCACCCTGGTCGAGGAAGCGGACCGCTACCTTGGCAGCGCAAAAATTGCCGATTATTGCCCCAACGGCCTGCAGGTCGAGGGGCGCCCGCAGGTGATGCGCATCGTCAGCGGCGTCACGGCCAGCCAGGCGTTGCTGGACGCCGCCGTCGAAGCCCAGGCCGACCTGGTGCTGGTGCACCACGGTTATTTCTGGAAGGGTGAAAACCCGTGCATCACCGGCATGAAGCAGCGGCGCCTGAAAACCCTGCTCAATCACGACATCAGCCTGCTGGCCTACCACCTGCCGCTGGACCTGCACCCGGAAGTGGGCAACAATGTGCAACTCGCCCGTCAGCTGGACATCACCGTCGAAGGCCCGCTGGACCCGAACAACCCGAAGATCGTCGGCCTGGTCGGCTCCCTCGCCGAACCCTTGTCGCCGCGTGATTTCGCCCGCCGTGTGCAGGACGTGATGGGGCGCGAGCCGCTGCTGATCGAAGGCAGCGAGATGATCCGCCGGGTGGGTTGGTGCACCGGCGGCGGGCAAGGTTACATCGACGATGCGATTGCCGCCGGCGTCGACCTGTACTTGAGTGGCGAAGCGTCCGAGCAGACCTTCCACAGCGCGCGGGAAAACGACATCAGCTTTATTGCTGCCGGGCACCACGCCACCGAGCGTTATGGCGTGCAGGCACTGGGTGACTATCTGGCCCGGCGTTTCGCGCTGGAACATCTGTTCATCGATTGCCCCAACCCAATCTAAAGAACACCAAGGCTCAAATGTGGGAGCTGGCTCCCACAAGCCTGCCCCTGCAGCCAAACTCGGGGGCATATTCATATACCGTTTCGATCTAGCTGGCTCCCTGAATAGAAGAAGGTGCTGTGCTAGCATGCCCCGCTCGAACACGGCCCGCTGGCCGTCCATAAGATCGTTTTTCCGTGAGTAGCCATGGTCGACAAACTGACGCATCTGAAACAGCTGGAGGCGGAAAGCATCCACATCATCCGCGAGGTCGCCGCCGAGTTCGACAACCCGGTGATGCTCTACTCGATCGGTAAAGACTCCGCCGTGATGCTGCATCTGGCGCGCAAGGCCTTCTTCCCGGGCAAATTGCCGTTCCCGGTGATGCACGTCGACACCCGCTGGAAATTCCAGGAGATGTACAAGTTCCGCGACAAAATGGTCGAAGAGCTGGGCCTGGACCTGATCACCCATATCAACCCGGATGGCGTGGCGCAGAACATTAACCCGTTTACCCACGGCAGCGCCAAGCACACCGACATCATGAAGACCGAAGGCCTCAAGCAGGCCTTGGACAAGCATGGTTTCGACGCAGCCTTCGGCGGTGCCCGTCGCGATGAAGAGAAGTCCCGGGCCAAAGAGCGCGTGTACTCGTTCCGTGACAGCAAACACCGCTGGGACCCGAAGAACCAGCGCCCGGAGCTGTGGAACGTCTACAACGGCAACGTCAACAAGGGCGAGTCGATCCGTGTGTTCCCGCTGTCCAACTGGACCGAGCTGGACATCTGGCAGTACATCTACCTCGAAGGCATCCCGATTGTGCCGCTGTACTTCGCCGCCGAACGCGATGTGATCGAGAAGAACGGCACGTTGATCATGATCGACGATGACCGCATCCTCGAGCACTTGTCCGACGAAGACAAAGCCCGAATCGTCAAAAAGAAAGTACGTTTCCGTACCCTTGGCTGCTACCCGTTGACGGGCGCGGTGGAGTCCGAAGCCGAGACGCTGACGGACATCATTCAGGAAATGCTCCTGACGCGAACTTCCGAGCGCCAGGGCCGGGTCATCGACCACGATGGCGCAGGCTCCATGGAAGATAAAAAACGTCAAGGCTATTTCTAAGGGGCTGTCATGTCGCACGTATCTGATTTGATCAGCGAGGACATCCTCGCCTACCTGGGCCAGCACGAGCGCAAAGAGATGTTGCGCTTCCTGACCTGCGGCAACGTCGACGACGGCAAGAGCACCCTGATCGGGCGCCTGCTGCACGACTCCAAGATGATCTACGAAGATCACCTGGAAGCCATTACCCGTGATTCGAAAAAATCCGGCACCACGGGCGATGATATCGACCTGGCCTTGCTGGTCGACGGCCTGCAGGCCGAGCGTGAGCAGGGCATCACCATCGATGTTGCCTACCGCTACTTCTCCACCGCCAAGCGCAAATTCATCATCGCCGACACCCCCGGCCATGAGCAGTACACCCGCAACATGGCCACCGGTGCGTCCACCTGTGACCTGGCGATCATCCTGATCGACGCCCGCTACGGCGTGCAGACTCAGACCCGTCGCCACAGCTATATCGCCTCATTGCTGGGCATCAAGCACATCGTGATTGCCGTCAACAAGATGGACATCAATGGCTTCGACCAAAGCGTGTTCGAGTCGATCAAGGCCGATTACCTGAAGTTCGCCGAAGGCATTGCGTTCAAGCCGAGCACCATGGCGTTCGTGCCGATGTCGGCGCTCAAGGGCGACAACGTGGTGAACAAGAGCGAGCGTTCGCCCTGGTACACCGGCCAGTCGCTGATGGAGATCCTCGAAACCGTCGAGATCGCCAACGACCGCAACTACACCGACCTGCGTTTCCCGGTGCAGTACGTCAACCGTCCGAACCTGAACTTCCGCGGTTTCGCCGGCACCCTGGCCAGCGGCATCGTGCACAAGGGCGATGAAGTCGTGGTGCTGCCGTCAGGCAAGAGCAGCCGCGTCAAATCCATCGTCACCTTCGAAGGTGAGCTGGAACACGCAGGCCCAGGCCAGGCCGTGACCCTGACCATGGAAGACGAGATCGACATCTCCCGTGGCGACCTGCTGGTGCATGCCGATAACGTGCCGCAAGTCACCGACGCTTTCGACGCCATGCTGGTGTGGATGGCCGAAGAGCCGATGTTGCCGGGCAAGAAATACGACATCAAGCGCGCCACCAGCTACGTGCCGGGTTCGATCACCAGCATCGTGCACCGCGTGGACGTGAACACCCTGGCCGAAGGCCCGGCAAGTTCGCTGCAACTGAACGAGATTGGCCGGGTCAAGGTCAGCCTCGACGCCGCCATTGCGTTGGATGGCTATGACAGCAACCGCACCACCGGTGCGTTTATCGTCATCGACCGTTTGACCAACGGCACCGTGGCTGCGGGCATGATCATCGCGCCGCCGGTGGGCTATGGTGGCACTGCGCAACACGGCAACCTCGCCCATGTAGCCACCGAAGAACGCGCCCTGCGCTTCGGCCAGCAACCGGCCACCGTGTTGTTCAGCGGCCTGTCCGGCGCCGGCAAAAGCACTTTGGCCTATGCAGTTGAGCGCAAGCTGTTCGACATGGGCCGTGCGGTGTTCGTACTGGATGGCCAGAACCTGCGTCATGACCTGAACAAGGGCTTGCCGCAGGACCGCGCCGGGCGTACTGAAAACTGGCGCCGTGCCGCTCACGTGGCGCGCCAGTTCAACGAAGCCGGCCTGCTGACCCTGGCCGCGTTTGTTGCCCCGGATGCCGAAGGCCGTGAACAGGCCAAGGCGTTGATCGGCAGCGACCGCTTGCTCACCGTTTACGTGCAAGCCTCGCCGCTGGTGTGCGCCGAGCGTGATCCGCAAGGCCTGTACGCGGCAGGTGGGGATAACATCCCTGGCGAGTCCTTCCCGTACGACGTGCCGTTGAATGCCGACTTGGTGATCGACACCCAGGCCACGTCGCTGGAAGACAGCGTCAAGCAAGTGCTCGAACTGTTGCGTCAGCGCGGCGCGATCTAAACCTCGCCGCCACAAAAAAGCCCGCCACCGATGACTCGGTGGCGGGCTTTTTACTTTCTCAAGGTCTGGCGCGGTCACTGTGGGAGCTGGCTTGCCTGCGATAGCGGTGGGTCAGCAACATACCCATCAACTGACAGTCAGCTATCGCAGGCAAGCCAGCTCCCACATTAGATTGCATTCACAGGTCGGTCAGTGGCGGCCTGGGTATTCCGTGTGCAGCTTATCCAGCAGCGCATCCTTGTCTTCCCACAACTGGTTAATCCACCCCTGGAACGCCAGCCGGTACTCCCCGTCCTGCTCATAATTCTTGCCGATAAACCCGGCCGGAATCTGCACCTCTTCAAAGTGCACCACCACGTCCTTCACATTCCCGCACAACAAATCCCAATACCCTGGGCGCCCGGCCGGGTAGTGGATGGTCACGTTCACCAATGACTTGAGCTGCTCGCCCATGGCATCCAGCACAAACGCAATGCCACCGGCCTTGGGTTTGAGCAGGTAACGGAATGGCGATTTCTGTTGTGCATGCTTGCCCGGCGTAAACCGCGTGCCCTCGGCAAAGTTGAAAATACCCACCGGGTTGTCGCGAAACTTCGCACAGGTCTTGCGCGTGGTTTCCAGGTCCTTGCCTTTCTTTTCCGGGTGCTTCTCCAGGTATGCCTTGGTGTAGCGCTTCATGAACGGGAAGCCCAGCGCCCACCAGGCCAGGCCGATCACCGGCACCCAGATCAGTTCTTGCTTGAGGAAAAACTTCAGCGGGCGAATGCGCCGGTTGAGCACGTATTGCAGCACCATGATGTCGACCCAGCTCTGGTGGTTGCTGGTCACCAGATACGAGTGCTGGTAGTCCAGGCCTTCAAGGCCGGTCAGGTGCCAGCGGGTGCGGCGTACCAGGTTCATCCAGCCCTTGTTATTGGTCACCCAGGCTTCGTGCGTATGGTTCATCAGCCATTCGCTGAAGCGTTTGGCGAATGGCAGCGCCTTGAACAGCGCGACGATAAACAGGAACGAACACAGCAGGATCGTGTTCAGCGCCAGCAACAGCGAAGCAATTACCCCGCGCACGGCGGCAGGTAGAAAATCCAGCATTTAGATATCCATAGGTCGGTTGGCGGCTTGAATCGCCGTCAGGGCGATGGTGTACACGATGTCGTCCACTTGTGCACCGCGTGGCAAGTCGTTCACCGGTTTGCGCAGGCCTTGCAACATCGGCCCCAGGCTCACGCAATCGGCGCTGCGTTGCACAGCCTTGTGCGTGGTGTTGCCGGTGTTCAGGTCCGGGAACACAAACACCGTGGCCTTGCCGGCGACCTGGCTGTTGGGCGCCAACTGCCTTGCCACGGTTTCATTGGCGGCGGCATCGTACTGCAACGGCCCGTCGATCAGCAGCGAGCTTTGCTGTTCGTGGGCGAGCAGGGTGGCTTCGCGGACTTTTTCGACTTCTTCGCCGCTGGCCGAATCACCGCTGGAATAGCTGATCATCGCCACCCGTGGGGTGATGCCGAAGGCGGCTGCGGAGTCGGCGCTTTGCAGGGCGATTTCCGCCAGTTCCACGGCGCTGGGGTGCGGGTTCATCACGCAGTCGCCGTACACCAGCACCTGCTCGGGGAACAGCATGAAGAACACCGACGACACCAAAGTGCAGCCCGGCGCCGTTTTGATCAGCTGCAGGGCAGGGCGGATGGTGTTGGCGGTGGAGTGGATAACCCCGGAAACCAGGCCGTCCACTTCATCCAGTGCGAGCATCATGGTGGCGATCACCACCGTGTCTTCCAATTGTTGCTCGGCCATCGGCGCGTTGAGGCTCTTGCTCTTGCGCAGTGCGACCATTGGCTCGACGTAGCGTTGGCGAATCAGGTCCGGGTCGAGAATCTCCAGGCCTTCGGGCAATTCGATACCGTGGGCGCGGGCGACGGCTTCCACATCGGCAGGTTTGGCCAGCAGCACGCAACGCGCAATGCCGCGGGCCTGGCAGATGGCGGCGGCCTGCACGGTCAACGGCTCGCTGCCCTCGGGCAACACGATGCGTTTGTTGGCGGCCTGGGCGCGTTGGATCAACTGATAGCGGAACACCGCCGGCGACAGGCGCATTTCCCGTGGCGTGCCGCAGCGTTGGTGCAGCCAGCGCGCATCGAGGTGGCTGGCGACGAAATCAGTGATGATCTCGGCGCGCTCGCGGTCATCGATCGGGATTTCCTTGTTCAGGCTATTGAGCTGGTTCGCCGTATCGTAGGAGCCGGTGCTCACCGACAACACCGGCAGCCCGGCCTGGAAAGCGCCACGGCACAGATCCATGATGCGCGGGTCGGGCAGGGTGTCGCTGGTCAGCAACAAACCGGCCAGGGGCACGCCGTTGATTGCGGCCAGGCTGACGGCGAGGATGATGTCGTCGCGATCACCGGGCGTAACCACCAGCACGCCCGGCTTGAGCAACTCCACGGTATTACGCATGGTGCGCGCGCAGATGATGATCTTGGTCATGCGCCGGGTTTCGTAGTCGCCGGCGTTGAGAATCTGCGCGCCCATCAGGTCGGCTACGTCGCGGGTGCGCGGGGCGTTGAGTTCGGGCTGGTAAGGGATGCAGCCGAGCAGGCGGAAGTCGCCGCTGCGCAGCAGGGGCGAATGCTCCTTGAGGCGCGCCGAGAAGGCTTCCATGCTTTCGTCGGTGCGCACCTTGTTGAGGATCACGCCCAGCACTTTCGGGTCTTTGGGGCCGCCGAACAGTTGGGCCTGCAATTCCACACGGCCCGAGAGTTCGGTGAGCACTTCGTTCTCCGGCGCCGACACCAGGATCACTTCGGCGTCCAGGCTCTTGGCCAGGTGCAGGTTGACCCGCGCCGCATAGCTGGCGCTGCGGGTCGGCACCATGCCTTCGACGATCAGCACGTCCTTGCCCACGGCGGCCTGCTGGTACAGGGTGATGATTTCTTCGAGCAACTCGTCGAGCTGGCCGTCGCCGAGCATGCGCTCCACATGGGCCAGGCCCAAGGGTTGTGGTGGCTTCAGGCCGTGGGTGCGGGCCACCAGTTCGGTGGAGCGCTCGGGGCCGGTATCGCCCGGATGTGGCTGGGCAATCGGTTTGAAGAAGCCGACTTTCAGCCCGGCCCGTTCAAGGGTACGCACCAGCCCAAGGCTGATGGAGGTCAGACCCACACCAAAATCGGTGGGCGCGATAAAAAAAGTCTGCATGCGAATTCTCTGGAGGTGCATGGCTTCGGTGGCGCTCTATGGCTGAGCGCCTACCGGGAATCAGGCACCAAGGTTATCGTTATTCAGGCGCTTGCGCACACCAGCCGCACGTAAAGGGTTGGCCTATTTTTTCAAGGCGTTGCGCAGCATCCAGTACCCAGGCGCGCGACTGCCATGGCGGCTGGTGGCGCAGGTGCTGGGTGTGGCCGCAGGACAGCTCGGCCACCCAGTGGTTGTCCTCGTCCTGATGGAAACCAATGATGAAGGATGCCGTTGATCGCTCCCGTCTGTCCGGGTTCTGTTCGCTTTCGGGCAAATCCTTGTTTAGACTTGTCCGTTCTTCATTCTTATGCAAAAGGTCTCGCCCCATGACGATCGCCGCTAACAAGGCTGTCTCCATCGACTATACCCTGACCAACGACGCTGGTGAGGTCATCGACAGCTCCGCCGGCGGCGCGCCGCTGGTCTACCTGCAAGGCGCAGGTAACATCATCCCGGGCCTGGAGAAGGCTCTGGAAGGCAAAAGCGTCGGTGACGAACTGACTGTCGCCGTAGAACCTGAAGATGCTTACGGCGAATACTCCGCCGAACTGGTCAGCACCCTGAGCCGCAGCATGTTCGAAGGTGTTGATGAGCTGGAAGTGGGCATGCAGTTCCACGCATCCGCCCCGGACGGCCAGATGCAGATCGTCACCATCCGTGATCTGGACGGCGACGACGTGACTGTCGACGGCAACCACCCTCTGGCTGGCCAGCGCCTGAACTTCCAAGTGAAGATCGTTGCCATCCGCGACGCTTCCCAGGAAGAAGTGGCCCACGGCCACGTCCACGGTGAAGGCGGTCATCACCATTGATTGTGGTTTGATCAGTAGGTAGCAAAAACGCCCCGACTGGTTCGGGGCGTTTTTTTTGCGCCTGAAAATACACTGCAGTTCAAGTGTGGGAGCGGGCTTGCCCGCGATGAGCATAGGTAGTTAACACGAAGTCTGTGGCAGGTGGGCTGTTGTGGCGAGCAGGCTTGTCCTGCGTTGGGCTGCGAAGCGGCCCCAGTATGGGCACTGCAGTTTTCCTGAAAGAACTCAGCGTCTGGGTTAGGGGCTGCTTCGCAGCCCAACGCAGGGCAAGCCTGCTCGCCACAGGAGAAATTGGCTGCCTTCAAAAGTTGTGTAGATACCCATGCCGCGATGAGGGCGTGTCAGCCACCCTATTCACTACTGACCCAGCGCAATCGCGGGCAAGCCCGCTCCCACATTTTTGATCTTATCGCGCGCAAACAAAAATGCCCCGGACCTTTCGGTACGGGGCATTTCTTAACTGTTACGCAACCTGAGTTACGTGGCAGTTGTTACCACTTAGGCTGCTGCAGCGACGTTCAGAGCCTTGATGTGGCCATTCAGGCGGCTCTTATGACGAGCGGCTTTGTTCTTGTGGATGATGCCTTTATCGGCCATACGGTCGATAACAGGCACAGCCAGAACGTAAGCAGCTTGAGCTTTTTCAGCGTCTTTGGTGTCGATGGCTTTAACTACATTCTTGATGTAGGTACGAACCATGGAACGCAGGCTGGCGTTGTGGCTGCGACGCTTCTCAGCCTGTTTTGCACGTTTTTTGGCGGAAGGTGTGTTGGCCACCGTCGAGCTCCTCGAAAGACTTTTTAGGAAATAGCAAACAAAATAGGCCGCGAATCATGCCGATGACTTGATGGGTTGTCAAGGGCGGCTGATGCGAACTGCTGAGTGGTCGATCTGAAGAGGCGGGTGATTTATTTCCGGCGCTTGACCTGTAAACTCGCGAGCTTTGGCTCTGTGCTGTTGCAGGCGCGCAGTATCGCATAAGTGGGCGCTTTGTTCGCCTGCTCTTTATCTAAAGGCGCAAACTCTTTCAATGAATCTGCTCAAATCGTTGGCTGCCGTCAGCTCTATCACGATGATCTCCCGGGTTTTGGGGTTTGTGCGTGACACCCTGCTGGCGCGCATTTTCGGCGCCAGCATGGCCACGGATGCGTTCTTTATTGCCTTTAAACTGCCCAACCTGCTGCGGCGGATCTTCGCCGAGGGCGCATTTTCCCAGGCGTTCGTGCCGATCCTGGCCGAATACAAAACCCAGCAGGGCGAAGAAGCGACCCGTACCTTTATTGCCTATGTCTCGGGCCTGCTGACCCTGGTACTGATGCTGGTAACCCTGGTCGGCATGCTCGCCGCGCCCTGGGTGATCTGGGCCACGGCCCCAGGTTTTGCCAATACGCCGGAAAAATTCGCGCTGACCACTGACCTGCTGCGCGTGACCTTTCCTTATATATTGCTGATCTCGCTGTCATCCCTGGCCGGGGCGATCCTCAATACCTGGAACCGTTTCTCGGTACCGGCCTTCGTGCCGACATTGCTGAACGTCAGCATGATTATTTTCGCGCTGTTCCTGACGCCGTACTTCGACCCGCCCGTCATGGCCCTGGGTTGGGCGGTACTGGCCGGCGGCCTGGCACAGCTGCTGTACCAACTGCCGCACCTGAAAAAAATCGGCATGCTGGTGCTGCCGCGCCTGAACCTCAAGGACACCGGCGTATGGCGTGTGATGCGCAATATGCTGCCGGCGATCCTCGGCGTGTCGGTGAGCCAGATTTCCCTGATCATCAATACCGCATTCGCGTCCTTGCTGGTTTCAGGTTCGGTCTCCTGGATGTACTACGCCGATCGCTTGATGGAGTTGCCGTCCGGCGTACTGGGTGTGGCCTTGGGCACAATCTTGCTGCCGACGCTGTCGCGCACCTATGCCAGCAAGGACCGCCAGGAGTACTCGCGCATCCTCGACTGGGGCCTGCGCCTGTGCTTCATGCTGGTGCTGCCGTGTTCCCTGGCCCTGGGCATTCTGGCTGAGCCGTTGACCGTGTCGCTGTTCCAATACGGCCAGTTCAGCGCGTTTGACGCGTCAATGACCCAACGCGCGCTGGTCGCCTACTCCGTCGGCCTGCTCGGCATTATCGTGATCAAAGTGCTGGCGCCGGGCTTCTACGCCCAGCAAAACATTCGCACGCCGGTCAAGATCGCAATCTTCACCCTGATCGTCACGCAACTGCTCAACCTGGTGTTTATCGGCCCGTTGGCCCATGCCGGCCTGGCCCTGGCCATCAGCGCGGGTGCCTGCATCAACGCGGGCCTGCTGTTCTATCAACTGCGCAAGCAGCAGATGTATCAGCCGCAGCCGGGCTGGGGCCTGTTTGCCCTCAAGCTGCTGGTGGCAGTGGCGATGATGTCGGCGGTTTTGCTGGGCCTGATGCACTTCATGCCCGCCTGGGATCAAGGCCATATGCTTGAACGCTTCATGCGCCTGGGTGTTCTGGTCGTGGCGGGTGTAGTGGTGTACTTCGGGATGTTGCTGCTGCAAGGCTTCCGTCTGCGTGATTTCAATCGAAAGTCGCTTGGCTAGAGACTTTGCCGTGATAAAACGGTTGTTTTATCGATCCGATCCATTTGGCCTGCGCTGTTGCCTGTCGTCCGGGGCCGGGTGTGGTTATAATCGACCACTTTATGAGCAAGAAGCGCGTTATGCAGCTGGTTCGAGGTCTCCACAACCTGCGCCCCGAGCATCGGGGCTGCGTCGCCACTATTGGCAACTTTGACGGTGTTCACCGTGGCCACCAGGCTATCCTGGGCCGGCTGCGTGAACGTGCGGTCGAGTTGGGCGTGCCCAGCTGCGTGGTGATTTTTGAGCCACAGCCGCGGGAATACTTTACCCCCGAGACGGCGCCGGCCCGCTTGGCACGCCTGCGCGACAAGCTGCAACTGCTGGCTGAAGAGGGCGTGGACCGTGTGCTGTGCCTGGCTTTCAACCAGCGCTTGCAAAGCCTCAGCGCCGCCGAGTTCGTCGACCGCATCCTGGTGGACGGCCTGGGCGTGCAGCACCTGGAGGTCGGCGACGACTTCCGTTTCGGCTGCGACCGCGTCGGCGATTTCGACTTCCTGCAACACGCCGGTGTGAATCAAGGTTTTACCGTCGAAGCCGCGCAAACCGTCGAACTGGACGGCCTGCGCGTGAGCAGCACCCAGGTGCGTAACGCCCTGGCGGCTGCCGACTTCGCCTTGGCCGAGCGTTTGCTCGGTCGCCCGTTCCGCATTGCCGGGCGGGTATTGCACGGCCAGAAGTTGGCGCGCCAACTGGGCACGCCAACCGCCAACGTGCAGCTCAAACGTCGTCGTGTGCCGCTCACCGGGGTTTACCTGGTGAGTGTCGACATCGACGGCCAATCGTGGCCGGGAGTCGCCAACATAGGCGTCAGGCCCACGGTTGCAGGTGATGGCAAGGCCCACCTGGAAGTTCACCTTTTGGATTTTGCCGGTGATTTGTATGACCGGCGTTTAACGGTGGTTTTCCACCAGAAGCTGCGTGAAGAGCAGCGTTTCGCCTCCCTTGAGGCGTTGAAAACGGCGATCAATGCGGATGTCGCCGCCGCCCGTGCACTAGCCGCACCTAGCGCCCATCGCTAACCGAAGAGCCTTAAATGACCGACTATAAAGCCACGCTAAACCTTCCGGACACCGCCTTCCCAATGAAGGCCGGCCTGCCACAGCGCGAACCGCAGATCCTGCAGCGCTGGGACAGTATTGGCCTGTACGGAAAGTTGCGCGAAATTGGCAAGGATCGTCCGAAGTTCGTCCTGCACGACGGCCCTCCTTATGCCAACGGCACGATTCACATCGGTCATGCGCTGAACAAAATTCTCAAGGACATGATCCTGCGTTCGAAAACCCTGTCGGGCTTCGACGCGCCTTATGTTCCGGGCTGGGACTGCCACGGCCTGCCGATCGAGCACAAAGTCGAAGTGACCTACGGCAAGAACCTGGGTGCGGATAAAACCCGCGAACTGTGCCGTGCCTACGCCACCGAGCAGATCGAAGGGCAGAAGTCCGAGTTCATCCGCCTGGGCGTGCTGGGCGAGTGGGACAACCCTTACAAAACCATGAACTTCAAGAACGAGGCCGGTGAAATCCGTGCCTTGGCCGAGATCGTCAAAGGCGGTTTCGTGTTCAAGGGCCTCAAGCCAGTGAACTGGTGCTTCGACTGCGGTTCGGCCCTGGCTGAAGCGGAAGTCGAGTACGAAGACAAGAAGTCCTCGACCATCGACGTGGCCTTCCCGATCGCCGACGACGCCAAGCTGGCCCAAGCCTTTGGCCTGTCGAGCCTGCCAAAGCCTGCAGCCATCGTGATCTGGACCACCACCCCGTGGACCATCCCGGCCAACCAGGCGCTGAACGTGCACCCGGAGTTCACCTACGCTCTGGTGGACGTTGGTGATCGCCTGCTGGTGCTGGCTGAAGAAATGGTCGAGGCCTGCCTGGCACGCTACGAGCTGCAAGGTTCGGTCATCGCCACCACCACCGGCACCGCGCTGGAACTGATCAACTTCCGTCACCCGTTCTACGACCGTCTGTCGCCGGTTTACCTGGCGGACTACGTCGAACTGGGTTCGGGTACTGGCATTGTTCACTGCTCGCCAGCCTACGGCGTGGATGACTTCGTCATCTGCAAGAAGTACGGCATGGTGAATGACGACATCATCAACCCGGTGCAGAGCAACGGCGTATACGTGCCGTCGCTGGAATTCTTCGGCGGCCAGTTCATCTTCAAGGCCGATCAGGCGATCATCGACAAGCTGAGCGAAGTCGGTGCGTTGGTGAAATCCGACACCATCAAGCACAGCTACATGCACTGCTGGCGTCACAAGACCCCGCTGATCTACCGCGCCACCGCGCAGTGGTTTATCGGCATGGACAAAGAGCCGACCAGCGGCGACACCCTGCGTGTGCGGTCGCTCAAAGCCATCGAAGAGACCAAGTTCGTCCCGGCCTGGGGCCAGGCGCGCCTGCACTCGATGATCGCCAACCGCCCGGACTGGTGCATCTCTCGCCAGCGCAACTGGGGCGTGCCGATCCCGTTCTTCCTGAACAAGGAAAGCGGCGAGCTGCACCCACGCACCGTCGAGCTGATGGAAGCAGTGGCACTGCGCGTTGAACAGGAAGGCATCGAAGCCTGGTTCAAGCTGGACGCTGCCGAGCTGTTGGGCGACGAGGCGCCGCTGTACGACAAGATCAGCGACACCCTCGACGTGTGGTTCGACTCCGGCACCACCCACTGGCACGTGCTGCGCGGTTCGCACCCGATGGGCCACGCCACCGGCCCGCGTGCCGACCTGTACCTGGAAGGCTCGGACCAGCATCGTGGCTGGTTCCACTCGTCGCTGCTGACCGGTTGCGCCATCGACAACCACGCGCCGTACCGCGAACTGCTGACCCACGGCTTCACCGTCGACGAGACGGGCCGCAAGATGTCCAAGTCGCTGAAAAACGTGATCGAGCCGAAAAAGATCAATGACACCCTGGGCGCCGACATCATGCGTCTGTGGGTCGCCTCGACCGATTACTCGGGCGAAATCGCCGTGTCGGACCAGATCCTGGCCCGCAGCGCCGATGCCTACCGCCGTATCCGTAATACCGCACGCTTCCTGCTGTCGAACCTGACCGGTTTCAACCCGGCCACCGACATCCTGCCGGCCGAGGACATGCTCGCCCTGGACCGTTGGGCCGTGGACCGTACCCTGTTGCTGCAGCGCGAGCTGCAGGAACACTACGGCGAATACCGCTTCTGGAACGTCTACTCGAAGATCCACAACTTCTGCGTGCAGGAGCTGGGTGGTTTCTACCTCGATATCATCAAGGACCGCCAGTACACCACCGGCGCCAACAGCAAGGCGCGCCGCTCGGCGCAGACCGCGCTGTACCACATCTCTGAAGCGCTGGTGCGCTGGATCGCACCGATCCTGGCCTTCACCGCCGACGAACTGTGGGAATACCTGCCGGGCGAGCGTAACGAATCGGTGATGCTCAACACCTGGTACGAAGGCCTGACCGAATTGCCGGCCAACTTCGAACTGGGCCGCGAGTACTGGGAAGGCGTAATGGCCGTCAAGGTTGCGGTGAACAAGGAGCTGGAAGTTCAGCGCGCGGCCAAGGCCGTCGGTGGCAACCTGCAAGCCGAAGTCACCCTGTTTGCCGAGGAAGGCCTGACCGCCGACCTGGCCAAGCTGAGCAACGAACTGCGCTTCGTACTGATCACCTCCACTGCAAGCCTGGCACCGTTTGCCCAGGCCCCTGCGGACGCAGTGGCCACCGAAGTACCGGGCCTCAAGCTCAAAGTGGTCAAGTCGGCCTTCCCCAAGTGCGCCCGTTGCTGGCACTGCCGTGAAGACGTCGGCGTGAACCCGGAGCATCCGGAAATCTGCGGTCGTTGCGTGGACAACATCAGCGGTGCTGGCGAGGTTCGCCACTATGCCTAAAACCAGCCGTTTCGGACGTCTGGGTTGGCTCGTGCTGAGCGTGCTGGTCCTGGTCATTGACCAGGTCAGCAAGGCTCACTTCGAAGGCTCCCTGCAGATGTTCCAGCAGATCGTGGTCATTCCTGACTACTTCAGCTGGACCCTGGCCTACAACACCGGCGCCGCCTTCAGCTTCCTGGCTGACAGCGGCGGCTGGCAGCGCTGGCTGTTTGCCCTGATCGCCGTAGTCGTCAGTGCTGTGCTCGTCGTTTGGCTCAAGCGCCTGGGCCGCGATGACACCTGGCTGGCAATCGCCCTGGCCCTGGTGCTGGGCGGCGCGCTGGGCAACCTGTACGACCGCATTGCCCTGGGCCATGTGATCGACTTTATTCTGGTGCATTGGCAGAACCGCTGGTACTTCCCGGCGTTCAACTTTGCCGACAGCGCCATCACCGTCGGTGCAATCATGCTGGCGTTGGATATGTTCAAAAGCAAGAAAACCGGAGAGACCGTCAATGACTGATCAGGTATTGGCTGAGCAACGCATCGGCCAGAACACGGAAGTCACTTTGCATTTCGCATTGCGCCTGGAGAATGGCGACACGGTCGACAGTACGTTCGACAAAGCCCCGGCGACCTTCAAGGTCGGTGACGGCAACCTGCTGCCGGGTTTTGAAGCGGCACTGTTCGGTTTCAAGGCCGGCGACAAGCGCACTCTGCAGATCCTGCCGGAAAACGCCTTTGGCCAGCCCAACCCGCAAAACGTGCAGATCATTCCGCGCTCGCAGTTCCAGGACATGGACCTGTCGGAAGGCCTGTTGGTGATCTTCAACGATGCGGCGAACACCGAGCTGCCCGGCGTGGTTAAAACCTTCGATGACGCGCAAGTGACCATCGACTTCAATCACCCGTTGGCCGGTAAAACCTTGACGTTTGACGTTGAAATCATCGACGTTAAAGCGCCCTGACTGACGAAACCGGCGCTTATGGGGCCGGCTTGTGTGGGAGCTGGCTTGCCTGCGATAGCATCACCTTGGTGTACCTGATACACCCGGTCGTCTGCATCGCGGGCAAGCCCGGCTCCCACAGGGGCTTACTCCTGTAGAGTTGAGTTGATCCAATTTCTTGCCCTGCAAGACACGAGGCACAGCATGCAAATCAAACTCGCCAACCCCCGTGGCTTCTGCGCCGGTGTGGACCGGGCGATCGAAATCGTCAATCGCGCCCTGGAAGTGTTCGGGCCGCCGATTTACGTGCGCCATGAAGTCGTCCACAACAAATTCGTGGTTGAAGACCTGCGCGCACGCGGGGCTATCTTTGTCGAAGAACTCGAGCAGGTGCCGGACGACGTTATCGTCATCTTCAGTGCCCACGGCGTGTCCCAGGCAGTGCGCACCGAAGCGGCCGGCCGTGGCCTCAAGGTGTTCGACGCCACCTGCCCGCTGGTGACCAAGGTGCATATCGAAGTCGCGCGCTACAGCCGCGACGGCCGTGAATGCATCCTGATCGGCCACGCCGGTCACCCGGAAGTCGAAGGCACCATGGGCCAGTACGACGCCAGCAATGGCGGTGCTATCTACCTGGTGGAAGACGAAAAAGACGTCGCCGAGTTGCAGGTTCAAAACCCTGATCGCCTGGCCTTCGTAACCCAAACCACGCTGTCGATGGACGACACCAGCCGTGTGATCGATGCCCTGCGCACACGCTTCCCGGCGATTGGCGGCCCCCGCAAGGACGACATCTGCTACGCCACGCAAAACCGCCAGGACGCGGTCAAGCAATTGGCCGACGAGTGCGATGTGGTCCTGGTGGTGGGCAGCCCCAACAGTTCCAACTCCAACCGCTTGCGCGAACTGGCGGAACGCATGGCCACGCCGGCCTACCTGATCGACGGCGCCGAAGACATGCAGCGCAGTTGGTTCGATGGCGTTGAGCGTATCGGCATCACCGCGGGTGCTTCGGCTCCAGAAGTATTGGTGCGTGGCGTGATCCAGCAATTGCAGGCCTGGGGTGCAACTGGCGCGGATGAATTGGCCGGTCGCGAAGAGAACATCACGTTCTCGATGCCCAAAGAGCTGCGGGTTCGCTCGCTGCTCTGAGTGCCACGGTGCCGGAGCCGCACAGCGCCTGTTCGGTGGCCTCACTGCGCAGGCTGATGCGCCCGCTGGGTGCCAGCACCACTTGATAGTGGCTCTGTACCGGGTCGGTGCCGCAGATGTGCACCGTACCGGCACGGAAGCCACCCCCCGCAAACACCGGCTCACCCAGCCCGCTGAAGCGTACCTGGTTCTTGACTGGCCCATTGCCCGCCATCAGCACGCGCCCATTGCCTTGCCGTTCCAGCAGTATCGGGTTATCGGTACCCGGCTCACCGCGCCCGCTTGTATCCACGATGACTTGCCATCCTCGGCTCCAATCGTTCTCCAGTGCCTGAATGATCACTGGGCGATTGCGGGTGATTGCCTCAGTGCGCGCCAACCGCAGGCCTTCGGCAAGCGAGTGTGCCGCGCTGCGTTGCTGCTGCGACGCAAGCAAACCCTTGAAGGCCGGCACTGCCACGGTCACCAGGATGCCACCTAGTAACAGGCCGAACAGAAGTTCGATCAGGGTGAAACCGCGTTGTTGCATAGTCTGTCCCTCCGTGGGCAAGGGTAAAAATGGGTTTGGAGACCTAGGTATAGCGCCCGGCGGCGGGGCTGGATGATGGCCTTTATGTCCAAAGTATTTCCCTTTGTTCCGATTACGGCGCGGGGCAAAAACCGGCGCTAGTCTTGGCTCGTACAGCAGCGCTGCGCTGCTTTTTTTGGCCTTCGACACGGATGACGACGGTAATGCTTGCCTGCCCGAACAGACTTTTCCCCTGCGCATTACCTCGACAGCAAACCGGCATGACCTTGATCGAAGTGCTGGTGGCGGTGTTGATTCTCGCCGTCGGGTTGCTGGGCGCGGCAGTGACCCAGCTCAATGCACTCAAGTACACCGACAGTGCAAGGATGACCAGCCAGGCCAGTTTCATTGCCTACGATATGCTCGATCGAATCCGCGCCAACTCCGGCGCCGACTACGCATGGGCACTCATGCAAAGCGCTCCCGCCAATAGCCCGACGGCCAGCGTGCGGGACCTGGACCTGCATGACTTCGAAGCCAATATCATCGGCTTCGGCGGCGAGGACGCTAAAGGCTCGGTGGTGATCAGCGGTGGCGAGGTAACCGTGAGCATCAGTTGGAATGATTCCCGTGGGGCAAATACTCGTGGGGCGCGGGAAACCTTCACCCTCACCAGCCGCATTGCCGGCGAACCGCAGGCGCCTCAATGAGACGCTCTGTGCGTGGTTTCAGCCTGGTGGAGTTGTTGCTCGCACTGGCGGTCGGGTTGCTGCTGGTACTGGGTGTCAGCCAGGTGGCGATCAGCGCTCGCGCGACTCACGCCAGCCAACAGGCCGCCATGGTGCTGCAGGATGATGCGCGGTTTGTGCTGGGCAGGATGATCCAGGATATCCGCCAGACAGGCATGTTCGGCTGCCTGGCGACAGCCTCTATCGACAACGCACCGCCAGCCTTTGATCGACCTCTTGTCTGGGATTCTGCAGGCAACGCCTGGTCGCTGACGCTGGTAACCGCCGAGGTTGCAGGCGAGGGCGGCACGCCAGACTGGACGGTGCTCTCTGATTGCCTCGGCACGGCCCAGGCCTACGCGGGGAATTCACCGCCACCGATGCCGGGGCAGCTCCGCTTTGCGCTGCGCCAACTCACCTACACCTTTGAAACCGGGCAACTGAAGGTCAGTACCCCTGCGGCGCCGGCCAAGGCGGTGCTGTTGGACAACGTGCAGGCCTTCGACATCAGTTTCGGCGTGGCAGGCAAACCAGGTTCGCCTCAGGTAGCGCGCTATGACGCCCGCCCGGCGGATGAATCGCTGGTCCGCAGCGTACGCCTGCGCATGACGCTGCAAGACCCGACCGGGCGTGTGAAAGATCAGGCCTACAGCGTGGTAGCAGCCTTGCGAAACCGGCTGGGGTAGGGCGGCATGTTCAATCATCACGATGTTTTTGCGCGGCAAACCGGCATGGTGTTGCTGATCAGCCTGGTGTTTCTGCTGGTGCTGTCACTGATTAGCCTGGCATCGATGCAAGGGGCGGTGTCCCAGCAAAAGATTACCGGCAGCGTTTGGCATCGAAACCAGTCATTCCAAAGCGCCGAAAGTGGCCTGCGGTTGGGTGAGTCGGTGATCCGACGGGCCGGCGCGACACTGCCGGTGTGCGGGGCTATCAGCACCTGTGCACCGCCGGCGGAGTCGGCGCGGGTGGTAGCGGCTGGCACACACCCTGTTTCGGCGGTCACGTGGGTTGCCCTGAAAGGCGGCTTGTATGGCGTGCAATCCCTGGGAGTGGGCGTGGAGCTGGCGGGTTTGCCTGCCGGAACACCGGCCGCGTTGTACCGCGCGACCGCAGTTGGGAGCAGTGGCCAGGTGCGCACGGTGCTGGAGGCGGTCTATGCACAGGCAGAGGGAGGCCTGAACGTTCATCGAGTTCTATGGCGACAACTTCAATAGTAAGGAGCATATCAATGGGCAAGGATTGCCAAGGTTTTACCCTGATCGAGTTACTGGGCACGGTCGCCATCATCGCGTTTTTGGCCGGGATTGCTTACCCCGCGTATACCGGGCAGGTGAAGAAAGCCTACCGCGCGCAGATCGTTGCACTGTTGACTGAGCAGGCGCAGCACCTCGAGCGTTTTTACACGCGCCACGGCACTTTTATTGATGCAGGCGGCGCCAGTGCCGGCAATGATCACTATAGAATCAGCACTGCGTTGAGCCCCGAGGCATTTACCCTGGTCGCCTCGCCTGCAGTGGGCGCCATCATGGCGAATGACCCTTGCGGTGAATTCAGCTTGTCCAGCACCGGTGTGCGCAGCAACCCGGGCGCGATACCTGAAATGTCGCGCCATGCGTGCTGGGGGCAATGATGAGAGTGCTGGATGAATGGGCGCTGGGTGCGCTTTTCCCTTTTTATCGGCTGGATCAAATGATGGCTAAGCAACAGCAAGTGGTGATTGTCGGTGGCGGTGTTATCGGCTTGTTGACCGCGTTCAACCTCGCCACCGAGGGGCAGTCCGTGGTGCTGCTGGAGCGCTCCAGGCTGGGGCAGGAGTCTTCCTGGGCGGGTGGCGGTATCGTTTCGCCGCTGTACCCATGGCGCTACAGCCCGGCGGTCACCGCACTGGCCCATTGGTCGCAGGATTTTTACCCGCAGTTGGCACAGCGACTGTTTGCGGCCACCGGGGTTGATCCAGAGGTTCACACCACAGGCCTTTACTGGCTGGACCTGGAAGATGAGGCCCAGGCGTTGGCCTGGGCTGCCCGCGAAGGCCGGCCGTTGAGCAAGGTGGATGTGTCGGCCGCCCACGATGCCGTGCCGGTACTGGGGGGTGGGTATTCCCAGGCGATCTACATGGCGGACGTGGCCAACGTACGTAACCCACGTCTGGTCAAATCCCTCAAGGCTGCGTTGCTGGCGTTACCGGGCGTTACCCTTCATGAGCAGTGCGAAGTGGATGGGTTCGTTATTGAAGGTGGCAACGTCGTGGGTGTGAACACCTCGGCGGGGCCGATCCTGGGCGACCAGGTGGTGCTGGCGGCGGGTGCCTGGAGCGGCGAAATACTCGGCAAGCTGGGCCTGTCGCTGCCGGTGGAACCGGTCAAAGGCCAAATGATTTTGTACAAATGCGCGTCGGATTTTTTGTCGAGCATGGTGCTGGCCAAGGGGCGTTATGCGATCCCACGGCGTGACGGGCACATTCTGATCGGCAGCACGCTGGAGCACGAAGGGTTCGACAAGACCCCGACCGACTCGGCCCTGGAAAGCCTGAAGGCGTCGGCGGTGGAATTGATTCCCGCGCTGGCAGACGCCGAGGTCGTAGGCCACTGGGCCGGTTTGCGCCCCGGTTCACCGGAAGGTATCCCTTACATCGGTGAAGTACCCGGTTTCAAAGGGCTTTGGCTCAACTGCGGGCATTATCGCAATGGGCTGGTGCTCGCGCCGGCATCCTGCCAACTGTTTGCTGACTTGCTGCTGGGCCGTACCCCGATCATCGACCCGGCGCCGTATGCGCCCGCCGGTCGGATCAACGCTGGATAGACTTCGGCCCTTGCTCCAGGTGCGCCTGGGTGCAGTACCACGCCTGCCCTGAACTGAGTGCGCGGTCCTGCGGCAGGTGCACGCCGCAGTGGGCGCAGCGCACCATCAAGGCCGCGCCCGGCTCGGCGGAGCGTTGCTGTTTAGCCGCCGGGCTTTTGAATTTGCGCCAGAACCATACCGCGGCAGCAATGACGGCAATCCAGAACAGTAGACGAAGCATGATGGGCAGTTTCTCGACAGGGAATGCGCCAGTTTAGCCAAGCGCGTGGCAAGCGCACAGCGCAATAACAAGGCGCCCACAAAAAAGGAGCCTCGAGAGGCTCCTTCTTGATGACTCTGTGTGCAATCAGTCGAACACGCCGAAGGTCATGTAGCTGAACCACGAACGGTCTTCATTGTTGCCCAGGGCCTGCGGTGCTTCTTCTTCGATCACGTCGCCATTGGCGTCATGCGGCTTGAGCTCCGAAGGAATGGCTTCCTTGGCGTCCTGGAACTGCTTCATCACGTCCTGGTTGGCGCGGGTTTCGCCCGGCGGCAGCGGTGGACGGGAACTGATCAGGCCCAGGGTGTATTTGCTCAACCAGGAACGGTTGTCTGCTTCAGCTACCCGAGGCACGAACTGGCCGTCTTTCAGACTTGGGGAATCCGGGTAGTTGAGCTTCAGGGTTTCCAGGCTGGTGGTTGCCAATGCATCCAGGTGCAATGCCTGGTAAGCCTGGGTCATCACCGCCAGGCCATCACCCACGGATGGGGTTTCCTGGAAGTTCTCAACTACATAACGGCCACGGTTGGCGGCAGCTACATACGCCTGACGGGTCAGGTAGTAGTCGGCCACGTGAATCTCGTAGGACGCCAGCAGGTTGCGCAGGTAGATCATGCGCTGCTTGGCGTCCGGCGAGTAGCGGCTGTTGGGGTAGCGGCTGGTGAGCTGGGCGAACTCGTTGAAGGAGTCGCGGGCAGCACCAGGGTCACGCTTGGTCATGTCCAGCGGCAGGAAGCGCGCCAGCAGGCCAACGTCCTGGTCGAACGAGGTCAGGCCCTTCATGTAGTAGGCGTAGTCCACGTTCGGGTGCTGCGGGTGCAGCCGGATAAAACGCTCGGCGGCGGACTTGGCAGCTTCCGGCTCCGCGTTCTTGTAGTTGGCGTAGATCAGCTCAAGCTGTGCCTGGTCGGCGTAGCGCCCGAACGGATAGCGCGACTCCAGGGCCTTCAGCTTGGCTGTGGCGCTGGTGTAGCTATTATTGTCCAAGTCTTTTTGAGCTAATTGATACAGCTCGACTTCGCTCAGGTTTTCGTCGACGACTTCCTTTGTTGACGAGCAAGCAGCAGTCATGGCGAGGATGGCGATCAGCAGCAGGTGTTTCACTTGCATGGCGGCTTGCGTCCCTATGACGGCCGCTGTCTTGGGCGGGGCCGTCCTGTTATGATGAGCGCCCCGTTGAAAGCCTCGGGGCAAAAGACGCCGTATTTAACCACAAGCGCGCAGCCGAAACCAAAGGCTGTGCCACGCCTAGTCTGAGCATGTCCGATAAAATTGAACTTCGCGCAGAGGTGCCGTCCGAATTGGGCGGCCAACGCCTCGATCAAGTCGCCGCACAATTATTCGCTGAGCACTCGCGCTCGCGCCTTTCCGCCTGGATCAAAGACGGCCGCCTGACTGTGGATGGAGCGGTTATCCGCCCGCGAGACATAGTCCATGGCGGTGCGATTCTTGAGCTGACTGCCGAGCAGGAAGCCCAGGGAGAATGGGTCGCCCAAGACATCGAGCTGGATATCGTCTATGAAGACGATGACATCCTGGTCATCAACAAACCTGCAGGCCTGGTGGTTCACCCGGCGGTCGGGCACGCTGATGGCACTTTGCTTAATGCCTTGTTGCACCACGTGCCGGACATCATCAACGTGCCGCGCTGCGGCATCGTGCACCGCCTGGACAAGGACACCACCGGCTTGATGGTGGTGGCAAAGACCATTCAGGCGCAGACGCAGTTGGTCACACAATTGCAGGCCCGCAGTGTCAGCCGGATCTACGAATGCATCGTGATCGGCGTGGTGGTGGCGGGTGGCAAGATCAACGCCCCGATCGGCCGCCACGGCCAGCAGCGCCAGCGTATGGCGGTGATGGAAGGCGGCAAGCCGGCCGTCAGCCACTACCGTGTGCTCGAACGTTTTCGCTCCCACACGCATGTGCGGGTGAAGCTGGAAACCGGCCGCACGCACCAGATTCGCGTGCATATGGCGCACATCAACTTCCCGTTGGTCGGAGATCCTGCCTACGGTGGTCGCTTCCGTATTCCGCCAGCGGCCAGCCAAACCATGGTTGAATCGCTGAAAACCTTCCCGCGCCAGGCACTGCATGCACGTTTCCTGGAACTGGATCATCCGACGAGCGGTAAGCGGATGAGCTGGGAATCGCCTCTGCCGGACGATCTGGTCTGGCTGTTGTCGTTGCTCAAGCAGGATCGCGAGGCGTTTGTCGGGTGAATGACTGGCTGATTCCTGACTGGCCCGCGCCGTCGGGAGTCAAAGCTTGCGTCACCACCCGTGCGGGCGGCGTCAGTCTGGCGCCGTTCGACAGCCTTAATCTGGGTGATCATGTTGAGGACAGTCTCGAGGCTGTCCTTGAGAATCGCCGCCGCCTTACCGATGCTTTCTCTATCCAGCCTGCCTGGTTACGCCAGGTTCATGGGATAACAGTGGTGGAGGCTGACCCTTCGCGTATCGCTGAAGCCGATGCCAGTTGGACCAGCGCTCCCGGCGTCGCCTGCACCTCAATGACCGCCGATTGCCTGCCCGCGTTGTTCTGCAACCGCGCCGGTACCCGCGTGGCGGCTGCCCATGCCGGTTGGCGCGGGCTGGCGGCCGGTGTATTGGAAGCAGCCTTTGAAAGCTTGAATGCCGAACCCGACGACGTACTCGTCTGGCTGGGCCCGGCCATTGGCCCGCAAGCCTTCGAGGTCGGCCCCGAAGTGCGTGAAGTCTTCATGCAGCAACTGCCAGCCACGGCCGAGGCCTTTGTACCCAGCCATAACCCCGGCAAGTACATGGCTGATATCTACCAGCTGGCGCGCCTGCGCCTGGCCGCGCGCGGTGTCACTGCTGTATATGGTGGCGGTTTATGCACCGTCACCGACCCACGCTTCTTTTCCTACCGGCGCAGCCCGCGCACCGGTCGGTTCGCCTCCCTTATCTGGCTTGAGCGCTAGACTCTCCTGACTTGGATCAATGCTGATCCACATCAACGATCAGCTGCTTGAATCTTGCAGAATCCACCCCATCTATAAGGGTATCTGGCAGGTTTCTTCATTCAGGATGTGTATTTCTAGCTCCGGCCTGCTCAAAAGGAAGGTGACTAATGCGTATTGATCGTTTAACCAGCAAATTGCAGTTGGCACTCTCGGACTCCCAATCCCTGGCGGTCGGCCTCGACCACCCGGCGATTGAGCCTGCGCACTTGATGCAGGCGCTTCTGGAACAGCAAGGTGGTTCTATCAAGCCCTTGTTGATGCAGGTGGGCTTTGACGTCAACAGCCTGCGCAAAGAGTTGAGCAAAGAGCTCGACCAACTGCCGAAAATCCAAAACCCGACCGGCGACGTGAATATGTCGCAGGATTTGGCGCGCCTGCTTAACCAGGCCGATCGTCTGGCCCAGCAGAAAGGTGACCAGTTCATCTCCAGCGAACTGGTGCTGCTCGCCGCGATGGACGACAACAGCAAGCTTGGCAAATTGTTGCTGGGCCAGGGCGTGAGCAAAAAAGCCCTGGAAAACGCCATTAATAACCTGCGTGGCGGCGAGGCGGTGAATGACCCCAACCATGAGGAGTCGCGCCAGGCCCTGGACAAATACACCGTCGACCTGACCAAGCGCGCCGAAGAAGGCAAGCTGGACCCGGTGATTGGCCGTGACGACGAAATTCGTCGCACCATCCAGGTGCTGCAACGTCGCACCAAGAACAACCCGGTATTGATCGGTGAACCTGGCGTGGGTAAGACCGCGATTGCCGAGGGCCTGGCTCAGCGCATCATCAATGGTGAAGTGCCGGACGGCCTCAAAGGCAAGCGCCTGTTGTCCCTGGACATGGGTTCGCTGATCGCCGGTGCCAAGTTCCGTGGCGAGTTCGAAGAGCGCCTGAAGTCCCTGCTTAATGAACTGTCGAAGCAGGAAGGGCAGATCATTCTGTTTATCGACGAACTGCACACCATGGTCGGCGCCGGCAAAGGCGAAGGCTCGATGGATGCCGGCAACATGCTCAAGCCGGCGTTGGCGCGCGGTGAGTTGCATTGTGTGGGTGCGACCACGCTCAACGAATACCGCCAGTACATTGAAAAGGATGCGGCTCTTGAGCGGCGCTTCCAGAAAGTATTGGTGGAAGAACCCAGCGAAGAAGACACCATCGCCATCCTGCGTGGCCTCAAAGAGCGGTATGAGGTGCACCACAAGGTGGCGATTACCGACGGCGCGATCATTGCGGCGGCCAAACTTAGCCATCGCTATATCACCGACCGTCAGTTGCCGGACAAGGCCATCGACCTGATCGACGAAGCGGCCAGCCGCATTCGCATGGAGATCGACTCCAAGCCGGAAGTGCTCGACCGTCTGGATCGGCGTCTGATTCAACTGAAAGTTGAATCCCAGGCGCTTAAGAAAGAAGAGGACGAAGCCGCGAAGAAACGCCTGGAAAAACTTCAGGAAGAAATCCTGCGCCTGGAGCGCGAGTATTCGGACCTCGAAGAAATCTGGACCTCGGAAAAAGCCGAAGTGCAGGGTTCTGCGCAGATCCAGCAAAAGATCGAGCAGTCCCGCCAGGAGCTGGAAGCGGCACGTCGTAAAGGCGACCTTAACCGCATGGCCGAGTTGCAGTACGGGGTGATCCCGGACCTGGAGCGCAGCCTGCAAATGGTCGACCAGCACGGCAAGCCCGAGAACCAGCTGCTGCGCAGCAAGGTGACCGAGGAGGAAATTGCCGAAGTCGTCTCCAAGTGGACCGGCATTCCTGTGTCGAAAATGCTTGAAGGCGAGCGCGACAAGCTGCTGAAGATGGAAAGCCTGCTGCACCAGCGTGTGATTGGCCAGGAAGAGGCCGTGGTGGCGGTCTCCAACGCGGTAAGGCGTTCGCGGGCGGGTTTGTCCGACCCTAATCGCCCGAGCGGCTCGTTCATGTTCCTCGGCCCAACCGGCGTGGGTAAGACCGAGCTGTGCAAGGCGCTGGCCGAGTTCCTCTTTGATACTGAAGAGGCCATGGTGCGCATCGATATGTCCGAATTCATGGAGAAACATTCGGTGGCGCGCTTGATCGGTGCCCCACCAGGCTATGTGGGCTATGAAGAAGGCGGTTACCTGACCGAAGCCGTGCGTCGCAAGCCTTACTCGGTGATCCTGCTGGATGAGGTCGAGAAAGCCCACCCGGATGTGTTCAACATCTTGCTGCAGGTGCTGGAAGATGGCCGATTGACGGACAGCCACGGGCGTACGGTGGACTTCCGCAATACGGTGATCGTGATGACCTCCAACCTCGGCTCGGCGCAGATCCAGGAGCTGGTCGGTGATCGTGAGGCCCAGCGCGCTGCCGTGATGGATGCGCTGACCTCGCACTTCCGCCCGGAATTTATCAACCGGGTCGATGAAGTGGTGATCTTCGAGCCGCTGGCGCGGGATCAGATCGCGGGTATTACCGAGATCCAGCTGGGCCGCCTGCGTAGCCGCCTGGCCGAGCGCGAGCTTGACCTGGAGCTGAGCAGCGAGGCGTTGGACAAGCTGATCGCGGTGGGCTACGACCCGGTGTATGGCGCACGGCCTCTGAAACGTGCGATTCAGCGCTGGATCGAGAACCCGTTGGCGCAGTTGATCCTGTCGGGCAGCTTCATGCCGGGGACCAGCGTGGCGGCCACGGTGGAAAACGACGAAATCGTCTTCCACTAAGCCCGGCCTGTATGGCGATAAGAGGAGGCCCTGCATTGCGGGGCCTTTTTTTTCGATAGGGCGTTGAACTGTAAGGCAAAGGCTTGTAAAGTGCGCCCCGCAGCAACGTCAGCCCACGGGTTTCTTCTCCCCAAGAAGAAATCAGAAACAAGCGCAAATCATTGTCTTAAAAGCAATTTAAAGGGTTGACAGGGGTTTTTAAGATTGTAGAATAGCGCGCCTCAGAGACGTGAACGTAGCGATACGGACAAGCCGATGAGAAGGTTGTAAAGCATTAGAAGTTGTAAATTTGAAATATGTAGTTCCGTGATAGCTCAGTCGGTAGAGCAAATGACTGTTAATCATTGGGTCCCAGGTTCGAGTCCTGGTCACGGAGCCAATTTCAAAACCGGGGTATAGCGCAGTCCGGTAGCGCGCCTGCTTTGGGAGCAGGATGTCAGGAGTTCGAATCCCCTTACCCCGACCATTTTTGGGTCGTTAGCTCAGTTGGTAGAGCAGTTGGCTTTTAACCAATTGGTCGTAGGTTCGAATCCCACACGACCCACCATTTTTGAAACCAGTTAACGCTGGAATCGAATCTTAAGATCAGAGGCCAAAAGCACTGATCGAAGAAGGCGACTGAAAGGTCGCCTTTTTTTTACCGGGGTATAGCGCAGTCCGGTAGCGCGCCTGCTTTGGGAGCAGGATGTCAGGAGTTCGAATCCCCTTACCCCGACCATATTAAAAATCCTCGTATCGAAAGATACGGGGATTTTTTTTGCGCGCGCATATCTTGGGCTCACCACAAAACAAATGTGGGAGCTGGCTTGCCTGCGATAGCGGTGTATCAGCCTGTGCATCTTGTGCTGATCGATCGCCATCGCGGGCAAGCCCGCTCCCACATTAGTTTGTGCTGTTAATGGAGCTTGAGCCGCGGCTCAGTCCCGCGCCCAATCTTGCTGCCCAGCATCAGCATCGCCGTGCGAAAGAACCCGTACAGCGCCATCTGGTGCATGCGGTACAGCGACACATAGAACATCCGCGCCAGCCAGCCTTCGAGCATCACGCTGCCTGTCAGGTTGCCCATCAAGTTACCCACTGCCGAAAAACGCGACAGCGAAATCAGCGAACCGTAGTCGGTGTACTTGTAGCTCGGCAGGTCCTTGCCTTCGATCCGCAGTTTCAGCGACTTGGCCAACAGTGAAGCCTGCTGGTGAGCGGCCTGGGCGCGTGGCGGCACATTGCGGTCGGTGCCTGGTTGCGGGCAGGCGGCGCAGTCGCCAAAGGCGAAGATATTTTCGTCGCGAGTGGTTTGCAGTGTCGGCAACACCTGCAGTTGATTGATGCGGTTGGTTTCCAGCCCGTCAATGTCCTTGAGGAAGGCTGGTGCGCGGATACCCGCAGCCCACACCTTCAGGCTCGCTGGAATGACCTGGCCACTGCTGGTGATCAAGGCATCCGCCGTCACTTCGCTGACCGCCGAGTTGGTCAGCACCGTCACCCCAAGCTTCTCCAGGGTTTTGTGCACAGGCCCGCCGATCCGCTCCGGCAGCGCGGGCAATACCCGTGGGCCGGCTTCGATCAGGGTGATGTGCATGTTTTCCGGTTTGATGCGGTCCAGGCCATAGGCGGCCAGTTCATGGGCGGCGTTATGCAGCTCGGCGGCCAACTCGACGCCCGTCGCACCCGCGCCGACGATGGCGACGCTGATGTTCTCTTCCACGTCGGTCTGGCCCGCATGGGCGCGCAGATAGTGGTTGAGTAATTGTTGATGGAAGCGCTCGGCCTGTTTGCGGGTGTCGAGGAACAGGCAGTGCTGCGCCGCGCCCTCGGTGCCGAAGTCGTTGGTGGTGCTGCCGACCGCGATCACCAGGCTGTCATAACTCAGTACGCGTGCGGGCACCAGCTCACGGCCTTCTTCATCGAGGGTAGCGGCCAGTTGGATTTTTTTCTGTTCGCGGTCAAGCCCGCTCATGCGCCCCAGTTGGAACTCGAAGTGGTTCCATTTAGCCTGGGCGACATAATTGAGCTCGTCTTCCGAAGAGTTCAGCGAACCGGCGGCCACTTCGTGCAGCAGCGGTTTCCAGATATGGGTGAGGTTGGCGTCCACCAGCGTGATGCTGGCGGTGCCGCGCTTGCCCAGAGTCTTACCCAGGCGGGTAGCCAACTCCAGGCCGCCGGCGCCGCCGCCGACGATAATAATACGATGGGTCATAGGGGTATCTCGCAAGGCTAAAAGAAATCGGAGCAGTTACCCTCGCGAGCGCCACGCAGCTCATAGCGTCAGGTAACTCAAAAGGCGGCTCAGCAGACCGAGCCCGATCACCACCAGCAGCACCACACCCAAGAGCAGCCACGGCCTGAAAGGCTTGCGCTCGACTCGGTTTTGGGAGAGTTGCAGGTACTCTTCGACATGCTGTTGGTCATCGGGTTTCAGGCGGCTGGTCATAAAGGCCTCGTCAGGTAGACGTTGCAAAAGGGCGCCACGTTACAGTCAGGAGGTTGGCGGTCTCGCCACAAGCGTAGCCTGTACCCGTGTCACAGGCTGATGCCCACGTCGAATACTATGCTGCGCCCCAGGTTGTTGCGCAAGAAGTCCGGGGCGTCCGGGTGGGCAAACAGCACGCGCGCAAAGGTCGGGCCTACCAGCGACAGCGAGCGCCAGCCCTGGCGCAGGTATTCGGTAGGCGGTGGGAAATGGCTGTTGAGGTCCAGTACTTCACGTTTGAGGCTGGTGAAGGCAATCAGGTCCAGCTCGCCCAGGTCCATGCCGCGTTCTTTGTAGTTATGCGCTTTTTTGCGCAACGTCGGCGCCAGGCGCAACAGGAACTCGTGCGCGGGGATACGCCGTGGCTTGGCTTCGCGCCGCACCAACTGGCTCAAGGAAAACGCACTGCGCCTGCGCAGCAACTCATCGCGCCATTCGTCGTTCAGGCGCCGACCTTCATCCAGCACGAAAAACACTTCGAAACTGGCGTCGCGAAACAACACGTCCGGAGGCTCTTGCCCGGCGGGGTGAAATTCTTCGGCACGGTAGGGCACGTTGAGGCCTTGCAGCAGGCGCTGGCAGACCCAACGCTCACGCTCCCATTTGCGGGCATTGGACAGGAACGCGTTGGCTTGTTCGGCTGCTACGGTAAGCAGGCGCAAATAATCTGAGTCATCCATAGGGCTAGCTTAGCGTTCAAACGATGACCGTAGGAAGTCCTGCTGTGGTTGCGCCGGGTGGAGGGCTTGCCCGGTAGTTGCAACTTGATGAGTTGCATAAGCACCCTTACGGGGCTTCAGTGCGCTTTAATGGTGCGAAAAGTTACCCGATAAATATTTAAAAGTTATTAGAAAGTCTACGCTGGTTATAGGCTCGCCGGGTGCGCTGGGCGTGCACATAAGTGCACGGGAGCATGCCTAGGAAATATAAGTTGCATGGAGTAGAGTCCAGGCAGTGAATTTTTCTATGGATAGATAAAGAAGCGAGCCATGAAAACACCGCCCCTCAATGCTGTAAAAGCGTTCGAAGCCGTCTCCAGGCACCTGAGTGTAACTAAGGCCGCCGCCGAGTTATGCGTGACACAAGGGGCAACCAGCCAGCAAATCAAGAACCTGGAAAACTATGTGAACTGCCCGCTGTTCATCAGAGACGCCAAGGGGCTGACGCTCACCAAAGCCGGTCAGCGCCTGGCGGGCGTAGCCCAGAAAGCATTGGGCGAACTGGCCGCTGTTGCCGAGGAAATCATCGGCACCCAAAGAACCACGTTGTCGATCTCTGCGCCGCCTTCGTTCGCAGTAAAGTGGCTTATTCCCAACCTGAATAAGTTTTACGAAACGCACACGGACCTCAATATCATTATTGATGCGTCCTGTGAGGTAAGAAGTTTTCGAAATGATGGCATTGACGCTTCAATTCGCTTCGGCAAAGGCGCCGATCTGCCGTTAAATAGTAAAGTGCTGGGGTGTTCGGATATCATCATAGTTGCCAGCCCCGCCTATATTCGAAATGCCCCTGCGATCAATGCGAGTGCCGACCTTTGCGGGCATAAGTTGATCAGTTATGAGTCGAAAACCGAGAGTCACAGAAAACTGCATAAAAGCTGGCAGGGCGTATTCAGTGAGCTGGGTTTACCCCTCAGCCCGAGCAAGGCAAGTGTTGTTTTTACTGAAGGGCATATGGCGTTGACTGCTGCTATTCATGGTCAGGGCTTGGCATTGATAGAGTCAATTCTGGTCGATCATGAACTGCGCAGTGGCCAGTTGGAAAAGGTCTTGGGTTCGAGTTTTTCAGGTGACAACTGCTACACTTTTTTCAAGCCTGAATACTCTCAGAAGACACAGGCGTTGCAGAAATTCGAAGACTGGTTAGTTGATTCACTGGCCTGTTCGTTAAGCAGCGTATAACGTTAATTCAGGCGCGCCGACGCTTTTCATGTCGGCGCTGTCAGGCTGAAGGGTTTAGAAAAACTAATACCCGCTGAAGAAATACTCCATCGACTCTGTCCCAGGAGTCTCGTATTTTTAAGATAGGCCTGTGGCATATCAGGAAGATACGATAAGTCAACGACTTACCCTCCTAATCGTTTCAAGTAATTGCGCGATGCCTGAACTGGACTTTTTAGTTTCGGCGCGAGGTGTCACGCTGTTTATGGCGTTTTCGGCAGTCTCTCGTACGCAGCGCAACTACCGCGTAGCTCCCATGGGCAATACGCGGCGCCTACATAAACCTGACTTCAATCACCCAGCGCAAGTATAGGAGTGACACCGTGGCACAACGAGCAACCATTATCCTCTCTGAGGAAAACATCGGTGAAATTGCTGCAGCAGTCGGTCTCGACACTTTAATGGATGAAACGATCGTAAAGTTGCGTGAAGCTTTGGCTGTGTTCGGTAACGGTGAGGTTGAAATCCAGCCCCGCACCGGCTTTGTCTATGAAACGCCGGAAATGGGGCTGATTGAGTTCATGCCGGCTTACCGACGCGATAAGAACGTCGCACTCAAAGTCGTTGGCTACCATCCTGGCAATCCGTTCAATCGGGGTATGCCGACGGTCATGGCCACTAACTCCCTCTACGACGTCAGGGATGGCCACCTTATTGCGGTGGTCGATGGTGTATTTGCAACCGCGGTACGCACTGGCGCGTCTTCGGCGGTCGCGTCGAAATTGCTGGCTCATCCTGGCAGCAAAACCCTTGGGCTGATTGGCGCCGGTGCAATGGCCGTCACCCAGGCCCATGCCCTCAGTCGCATCTTTGACTTTGACACGGTGTTGGTCCACGACATCGATCCCGCGGTGGAAAGAACGTTCGCCAAGCGAGTCGCCGCCTTGGGCATTACGCCAACCATTGCTTCCAAGGAGAGGGTGCTGGCCGAGTCCGACATCATTTGCGTAGCGACCTCCATTGGTCTTGATGCAGGCCCGGTGCTTCACGCCGGTGGGATGAAACCCCACGTGCATATCAATGCGGTGGGCGCTGATACGCCACGTAAATATGAATTATCAACGCAGTTACTCAAAAGTTCGTTCCTGGTTCCGGATTATCTGGAACAAGCGTTGAACGAGGGTGAATGCCAGCAATTAAGTGAAGACGAGCACGGTTGTATTGGCCCTGAGCTGCACAAAATCGTCAAAGCGCCGCAGGACTATATTGAATATCAGAGCAAGCTGACTATTTTCGACAGCACCGGTGTTTCACTGGCCGATCAGATCATGACCGAAGTCTTGATTGAGCAGGCAGAGAAACTGGGGCTGGGGCAGCGCATCCTGATTGAGGCGGGGTGTGATGACCCGATGAACCCTTATCTGTTCTCCAACTTCACGCATCGCCTTCATGTTGTTGAAAACACCGTTCAAGACCGCCCCATAAAGTCAGCATGAGTGAAAAGGACAGGCCATGACCAGCGTACCTTTAATCGACAGAAAAGCACTTTCCGTTGCCGTGTTCTTCGGGCTTCTCTCTGCGCTTATATGGGGCGCATGGCCTGTGCTTTCGCGTTTCGGCGTACAAAAAACCCTGTCGCCGTATGACATCGCGGCGTTGCGCTTCATGGTGGCGGGGTTGATCTTGCTTCCGTTCGTTTTAAAAAAAGGCACGGGAACGCTGGGCTTGCCAAAAACCCTGGTCCTTACACTGGGCCAGGGCATTCCCCACGTACTGTTGGGCATCATCGGGTTGGCCTATGCCCCGGCGGGGCATGCCGGTGTGCTTATCCCCAGTGCGATGATTGCGGTTTCCACGGTTGGGGGATGGTTCTTGCTGCGTGACCGGCCGCAAAAGGCAGTGCTGATTGGCGTTTTAGTGGTGTTGGCAGGGGCCACCCTTTCGGGGTGGCGAAGCCTGACGGACAGCGGTGGGCAAGTCTGGCTGGGAGACCTGTTGTTCATTGGTGCTGGCGCATTGTGGGGGGTCTATACCCTTGCCTCGCGCGCATGGGATGTAGACGCCTTCCAGGCTACGGCGCTGGTATCCGTGGTTTCCATGCTGCTTTATCTGCCGCTGTATTTCGTCTGGGGAACGCCGGGTATTCTGGCCGCTCCCCTGTCCGAAATCGTATTTCAATCGCTGTTTCAGGGCGTGTTTGCCGCCATTCTGGGTTTGTTGTTTTATACGAAGGCGGTAACGATCCTGGGCGCAACGCGTGGTTCGATCTTTGGTGGCCTGGTGCCTTGCATTGCCAGTGTGCTGGGTATCCTCGTGCTGTCGGAGGTCCCCAGCCCGATTGAGGTGGCTGGCGTGATACTGGCCAGCGCTGGAATGATTTATGTCTTCGGATTTCGGAAATGACGTGGGCAGGCATCACTCACTTTTTCGATTGAACGGCTTGAGCTCACCCGACATAACCTTTCGATAGAAGGTCCAGTAGTCCTGTTCGATGACTTCCATGTGCGCGCGGGAGCAATCATGCAAGGCTTGGCAATGGCCCATCGGCACACTGGCCAGGCTATGGTGTGCAGTGTGCAGGTTGTTTCCATTCGTATACCAGCGTGCAACCCACGACGCTTCGATGCTTCTCGTGTTCCTGTTGAAATTCGGTTCGCTGTAGGCATCAAGGCCGAAATGTTCTGGCAGCTCTATCAGGTAGTGAGCCGGCTCCGCGATAAGCACCATCGGGATGAACCAGGCGACTATAAAAAACATTGAACCGGTCACCAGGGTAAAGGCGATGGCCGCGGAAAGAATAACAAAGTAAAGGCAATACTCCTGCCTGGCGTGTGTGTGCGCCTTGTTATCTTGTATGTCCTTCAGCGTAGTTCCGAGCAGGCTCTTAATCATAAGGGCGCCCACGCGAATAAACCTGCCGGGGTTGAGGGCGGCGCTTAATAGTTTGAGTGGGCTGTTTATGCCTTTTTCTGGATAGTTGAAAAACTCACTGTTAAGTGCCGTGCCAAGGTGTCGATGATGGCGAAGGTGATGGTACTTATAGTGCGAAAACGAATTGAGCATGAACAAGCCGCATAAGAATCCCAACACGCGATTAAGTCGTTGAGATTTAAAGGCGTGCCCATGCAAGAGTTCATGTTGAAGCTCGGTGAAGTGAGCATAGATTAGTCCGAGCATGATGACCGTCAGGCCCTTTGCATACCACGACAAGTCAATAGTCCCACGGTCGTCGAGCAGCAGCGCTGTCATCCCGAGTGCGATGATTAAAACGGCGTTGGCATAAATTATCGTTGTGCGTACAGGCGTCCTTTTCATCAATTGTTTTTTGAGATCAGCGTCCAGTTTTGGTGCGCCCCTGTCACCGGTAGAAGTATTTGGCTTGGTGGTCAGCGGGTAAGTAGTTGTGTTTGTCATCAATGCGCCCAGTACTAACAAGAAACTTGTTTTCCTGCTCCTTGGTTTAGTTTAAACAGCCCCAAGGTTTTATTTGAAGGCGGCATCGACTGCAATGCAGTAATGCTATAGCCAGTATTAGTTTCTCTATTGGCTATTACCCGCGACGTGCTGTTCTCTTTTCGCTTAGTCGGCTGGCAGTGGAGCCCTGCGCGGCGGAAGGTGTGGCGATGTAGACTGTCGCCCTATAGGGACTCTGGGAATGAGGCTGGGTCATGCTCGATATCAATACCGTCGTGCCCATTAGCGGCACCGAAACGTTCAGGCTGCTGAAGCCGTGATCAGTGCCGCAGTGCTGGCGCCGGAAACCCTCAGCACCGGCTGGCTGTTGTATGCGCCGCTGGTTATTTGGGCGACCCTGAGAGCGCCGTGGGTCGAGTTGTTTACCGACCGGCGGCGCCAGCATCTGCTCTTCGGCACCGTGTTTGCCCTGTTTATGCTCTGGCTGGTACGGCGGGATTTCGACACGGGCGTGTCTTACCACTTTATCGGCATGACTGCCGTGACGCTGCTGCTGGATTGGCCTTTGGCTATCGTCGGCGGGTTAGCTGCGCAGATGGGGCTGGTGTTGCTCGGGCGTCAAGATCTTGCAACCGTCGGGGTCAATGGCCTGCTGCTTATCGGCTTGCCGGTGCTGGTCACCGAGACCTGCGCGCTGCTGGTTGAGCGGGCGCAACCGCGAAACCCCTTTGTGTATATCTTCTGTTCCGGTTTTTTCGCCGCGGCGCTGTCAGCACTGCTGTGCCTGTTGGCGGCGTTGGGGCTGCTGTGGTTTGACGGCCGTTTTGCCATGCCGGAGTGGCTGGAGGACTTCGTCGGTTACCTGTGGCTGATCATCTTCCCCGAGGCGTTTATCAACGGCATGGTCATCAGTGCCCTGGTGGTGTTCTGCCCGGAATGGCTGGAGACCTTCAACCGCACGCGCTACCTGTCGGCGCCGTGGAAGGACGACGATTCGCGGCGTTGATCCAGATCAAATCCCAGACGGCCGCGCAGGCCCATGCTCTGCGAAATTTTACTGAGCAGGGTGGGGTACAGACTATGAGTGTGTACGAATGGGCGCGGCAAGAGTTGCGCAGAAGCCAGGACGCGGCACAGGAAATCGGCTTTGACCCAGGCCTCACGCTGCGCGCCATGCTCAGTGCGGTGGTGCAGCAGAGCAAGGGGGTGCGCAGCTTTGAAGACCTGGCCGACGAGCTGCAATACCTTGCAGAAAACCTCGACGACCAGCAGGAATACGCCTTTATGCGGCCTTAATGGCGCGGCGGCAGGTCTTCAGAGAACAGCTCGTCCTCGGCATCCGGGCTCACCGGAATCTTGTGTTCTTCCGCGGCCCAGGCGCCAAGGTCGATAAGCTTGCAACGGTCCGAGCAGAACGGCCGGTTGAGGTTGTCGGGTTTCCATTCCACGGGTGCGCCGCAGGTTGGGCAGTCGACGGTCAAGGGTTGGCTCATGTTCGGCCTCCACGCAAAGTAAGGTAAAAGTGGTGCAGTCGCTCGACCTCGCTGTGCAGCCAGGCGAGGTCCTTGTCGTTGACCAGCACGTCATCGGCATGGTTCAGACGGTCTTCACGGCTGGACTGAGCCTTGAGGATCGCCTGCACCTGCTGTTCGCTGATGCCGTCGCGCTGCAGGGTACGCTGAATCTGCAGCGATTGCGGCACGTCGATCACCAGGATGCGTTGGGTCATGCTGTACTGGCCGGACTCGATCAGCAGCGGCGACACCAGGATCGCGTAAGGCGATTGCGCACGCGCCAGATGGCTGCGAATTTCTTCGCCAATCAACGGGTGCAGCAGGGCTTCCAGCCAGCGACGTTCTTCGGGGACTTCAAAGATCAGCTTGCGCAGGGCGGCGCGGTCCAACTGGCCGTCCGGCTGCAACACGCCCGCACCAAAATGCTCGGCAATGCGTGCGAGTGCCGGCCGGCCGGGCTCGACCACCCAGCGCGCGGCATGGTCGGCATCGACCAGGTCAATGCCCAGGTCGATAAAGTGCTGGGCGGCCGCGCTTTTACCGCTGCCGATGCCGCCGGTGAGGCCTAGAATCCAGGGTGTTGCGACACAAGTGGTCATCTGAAACCGACAGACTGCAAATAGAAGTCGGTTATTTGACCACCCCAGAGCAATGCAATCCAGCCGGCAATTGCCAGGCACGGGCCAAATGGCATCGGCAACGATGCCGGGGACTTGCGCAAACGCATCAGGACAAGACCCGCGAACACGCCCAGCAGCGACGCTATCAGCAGCGTCATCGGCAGGATCTGCCATCCGCCCCAGGCGCCGAGCAGGGCCAGTAGCTTGAAGTCGCCATAACCCATGCCGTCCTTGCCGGTGATCACTTTGAACACCCAGAACACCGTCCACAGGCTTATGTAGCCTATGACTGCGCCCCACAGCGCATCGGGCAGCGTCGCCAGCAAGCCGCCGCTGTTGAGGATCAGCCCCAGCCACAGCAGTGGCAACACCAGTACATCCGGCAGCAGTTGATGATCGACGTCGATCAGGCTCATGGCCAGCAGCCCCCAACTCAGTAGCATCACTGCGCCAGCTTGCCAGCCGAAGCCAAAATGCCAGGCGACTATGGCCGAGAGCAGCGCACAGGCCAGTTCGGTAAAGGGGTAGAGGGCGCTGATCGATTCGCGGCAGCGGGCGCAACGGCCTTTGAGCATCAGGTAGCTGAGTACCGGGATATTTTCCCAGGGGCGAATCGGCTGGCTGCAATGCGGGCAGCGCGAGTTGGGATGCATCAGGTTGTAGGCCGGGCCGACAGGGTCGGCTGGCAGACCGAGTATTTCCTGGGCCTGGGCGCGCCATTCGCGCACGAGCATCTTCGGCAGGCGCCACACCAGCACGTTGAGAAAGCTGCCAACGATCAGGCCGAGTACCCACGCCATCCCGACAAAGACCCAGGGGTGTTCACTCAGCAGCAGGCTCAAAACGCCGACCCCAACTGGAACACCGGCAGGTACATGGCAATCACCAATGCGCCGACAATGCCCCCCAGCACCACCATGATCAGCGGCTCCATCAGGCTGGTGAGGTTATCGACCAGGTTCTCCACATCGGCTTCATAGTGGTTGGCGACTTTTTCCAGCATGAGGTCCAGGGTGCCCGACTCTTCACCGATGGCCGTCATCTGGATGGCCATGCCGGGGAACAGCCCGCTGTGGGCCATGGATTGGTTCAACGGCACACCTGTGGATACATCGTGCCGCATATGTTCGATCGCCTTTGTGAACACTCCATTGCCTGTCGCGCCTGCCACGGAGTCCAGAGCCTGCACCAATGGCACGCCCGCGGCAAAGGTGGTTGAAAGTGTGCGGGCGTAGCGGGCGATGGCTGAGCGCCTCAGCAGTGTGCCCGCCAGGGGCGCGTTCAACAAAGCGGCATCCAGCCCGTCCCGACACCGCGGGTAAGCCCGATAGGCATGGCGCAGCGCGGCTATTGCCATTCCCAGCCCCAAGGCAAGCATCCACCAGGCGTGCTGCAGGAAGTTGGACAGCGCAATCACCAGCAAGGTGAAGCCTGGCAGTTGGCCGTTTACCCCGGCGAAGAGGTTCTGGAACTGCGGCACCACGTGGATAAGCAACACTGCACTGACCAGGCAGGCGACGACGATCACGGCGATAGGGTAGGTCATGGCTTTTTTGATTCGCGCCTTGAGCTGCTGGCTTTTTTCCAGGTGAATCGCCACCCGTTCGAGCAATGTTTCCAGGGCGCCTGCCTGTTCGCCTGCGGCAATCAGGTTGCAATACAAGTCATCAAAGTGACGCGGCTGTTTGCGCAGCGCTGCTGCCAGGCTATTACCGGCGGCTATCTCCTGTTTCAAGGCTTTTATCAGGGTGCGCATCTGCCGGTTTTCGAAGCCTTCGCAGATGATGTCGAACGCCTGCAACAGCGCAATGCCGGCCTTTAACAGGGTCGCCAATTGGCGCGTGAACAGCGCGATGTCGGCGGGTTTTATCGGCGCGGCAAAATATGGCCGGTGCGAAGCCTTTTTGCGCACGCGTCCGGGGTAAATCCCCTGCTGGCGCAGCTGTGCCTTGATCAGTGCCAGGTTATGCCCGGTGGCTTGCCCGGACACCCGGCGGCCTTTGCGGTTGGTGCCTTCCCAGGCGTAGATCGTTGAAGCGTCATTCATGGCACAGGTCCGCACACAGGTCGTCGTAGATTTATAGCTTAGTCAGGTGACGGATTCGGACCGCTCGTTGGCGCACGATAAAATGTCAGAATGTGCGTCTTACCCACAATTGGGCGCTCACGGATGAGTACACTGGCGCCGCTGCACACTGCGGGGCGCAGGACGCGCCTTGATAAGGTTTTTATTCTGGAGAGTGAATGTGATGCGTCAGAAAGGCTTTACCTTGATCGAGTTGTTGATCGTCGTGGCAATCATCGGCATTTTGGCCACCATCGGTCTGCCCATGTACACCAAGCACCAGGCCAAGGCCAAGTTCACGGCGGGGCTGGCTGAAATTGCGGCGTTGAAGGCGGGTTTTGAAGACACCCTTAACCAGGGCACCGTTCCGAAGCTGGACCTGATCGGTGGCACCAGCCCGACTGCCAATTGCGCGATTACCCTAGCCGGTGAAGTGGCCACGGGCGCCGGTTCCATCACCTGCGAAATCCTCGACGCGCCGGCGCCGGTACTGGGCAAGACCATTACCTTGACGCGCAGCGCCACCCAGGGTTGGGCCTGTGCCACCACGGTCGAGGCGCAGTACGCCGCCAAGGGTTGCGGCGCCGACGGGGCGTAATGCCTGCCGGGCGGTCAGCGAGTTTGTTGCCGCCTGCCCAATGCGGTGCTAGCTTTAGCCCACCGCCCGTGTAGCTCAGTTGGTAGAGCAGCGCACTCGTAACGCGAAGGTCGCAGGTTCGACTCCTGTCTCGGGCACAAGGCAACACTGTTTCAACGGCGACACTGTTTCAAAGGCAACGTTTTCAGATGATCCCAGAATGGTTCTGAAGGCCAGACGAGGCGGCATTCGTGCCCACTCTTTTGTATCTGCGCAACCTTGATGACCCAGATGCATCCCCATTCCATGATCTAAGAGAACAACATGACCACACAAAAAATGACCCAGGAACAGCGGCACGAAGCAGCCCTCAAAAAATACGTCGCGGAATCCCCGGAACTGCTCGACGAGATCAAGGACCTGAGCGCCGATGATCAAAAGGACCAGATCCAGTGGGCCTTCGAGGATGAGGCCGAGGCCCAGGGCCTGCAGCCATGGGAACTGACCCTCAAGTACACCTCGACGCCGCAAGAGTTCGAAGCGGCGCGCCTGGCCTTGCACAAGGAGGCCGCCGAGGTACTGGGCGTCGACTGGAACGAGTATTGCGGGATGAATAATCTCGCGATCTGAGCGCGAAATTGAAGGAGCGAGCAACCTCGCTCCTTTTGCTCGGACGTTGCTTGCTCAGAGGCTCAGTCGCATCGACAAATCCACCGCCTTCACATCCTTGGTCATCGCACCGATGGAAATGTAATCCACCCCGGTCTGCGCGATAGGCAGCAAGGTGGTTTCATTGATCCCGCCGCTGGCTTCCAGCTTGGCCTTGCCGGCATTCAGGCGCACGGCCTCACGCATGTCATCCAGGCTCAATTCGTCGAGCATGATGATATCGGCGCCCGCCGCCAGTGCTTCACGCAGCTCCTCCAGGCTTTCCACTTCGATTTCCACCGGCTTGCCCGGCGCGATCTTGTGGGCGGCGGTAATCGCCTCGGCAATCCCACCACAGGCGGCGATATGGTTTTCCTTGATCAGGAACGCGTCATACAACCCGATGCGATGGTTGTGGCAACCGCCGCAGGTCACGGCGTACTTCTGCGCCAGGCGCAGGCCCGGCAGGGTTTTGCGGGTGTCCAGCAACTTGACCTGGGTGCTGGCGACAAAGTCCGCCAAGTACTGCGCGCGCGTGGCGACGCCTGACAACATCTGCAGAAAATTCAGTGCACACCTTTCGCCGCTCAGCAGTGAGCGTGCCGGGCCTTCGAGGTGGAACAGCACTTGATTGGGGCTCACACGCTCACCGTCGGCCACCTGCCAGTGCACTGCAACCCGTGGGTCGAGCTGACGGAACACCGCGTCCACCCAGGCCGTGCCGGCGATAACGGCCGCATCGCGGGTAATGATGGTGGCCTTGGCCAGCCGTTCGGCCGGGATCAGTTGCGCAGTGATGTCGCCGCTGCCGATGTCTTCCAGCAGTGCGCGGCGCACGTTGGCTTCGATTTCGGCGGTGAGGTCGGCAAGACGGAGATTCGGCATAACAGGCTCCACAAACAAAGTGTCTCGATTATAGGGGCAGCGCGCCGCCGAACCCATACTCGCCACTCATTTACAGCGCATTGGCAGAGTTCACTGGCGCAACAGCCCCCATTTGCAAGATAATCTCGCGCCTTGCGATTGGCGTCATAGCTTTGACGTCCTGGAGATAACCGGTGTTTACCGCCCGATGGGGCCTGTAGCCGATTTTTCCCCAACTCAACACCGCCGTTTCAGGAGGCCAGGATGCACATTGACGGAAAGGTGGTGCCCATCAATCGGGCACAGACCACGCCATCGCCGCTCGCGCGCCTGCCGGTGGTGTTGCTGCAGGTTCGCGACAAGGCTGCACAGCAGTTGCAGCAGGGTTTGCAGGAGCTGTTCGATAACGCTGACGACACCTTGTTTGAAATGGCCGACAAGGCCCGCAGCAATGTCGACCACCATATTTTCTTTGAAGCCATGCGTGACCTGCGCCTCAAGCGCAAGAATTTCGAGCGCGTGTTCATGGAGCAATTGTTCGCCGCATTTATCGACCTGGGCCAGGCCGAGCGCGGTGAGTTTCACCTGGTGCCGGTGGTGTCCTATGAGGCGGCGCCGGGTACGTCCAGTGATGAGCTGGAAAAAGCCGTCGCGCTGGAGGCCATGCTCGGCCGGGTGCGCCATCGCGATGGCCTGGCGCTGGGGCAATTGACCGCGCGCCTGGGTGCGTTGCTCGGCAACCCCCTGGATGAGCGCGATAACCCGCTGGGCCCGGCACTGCTGTGCGAGTTCTTCCTGCGTGCGGGGCGCAGCCTGGGGGTGGAGATTCGCGTCAAGCTGATCATGCTCAAGCTGTTCGAAAAGTATGTGCTCAGTGACGCCGACCAACTGTACGCCGAGGCCAACCAACTGTTGGTCGCCACTGGCGTCTTGCCGCAGCTCAAGGCTGTGCCGTCGCGCCGCCCCGGTGGGCGTGCGGCGCGTGAACAGCAGCCTGAAGGCAACCTCCCGATTGTCGACCCGCCCATGGATGAAAACGGCCAGCAAGCCTTCGCTGCGTTGCAGAAGTTGCTCGCTGCCGTGCGTGGCAGCGTCGCGCCCACCCTGGAAGCCAGCGCCGAACCCCAGCCCATCGCCACCCGCGATTTGCTGCGTCTGCTCTCCCACCTGCAGCAATATGTGCCGGAGCCCGAGGCCGAAGACGACTTCGACCTGCGTAACCAGCTTGAGCAGTTGTTGACCCGCGTGAGCGTCAAGAGCGGTAAATCCCGTGTGGTGGAAAACGCAGATGAGGATGTGATCAACCTGGTCGCGCTGTTGTTCGAGTTCATCCTCACTGACCACTGCGTGCCTGACGTATTCAAGGCCTTGATCGCACGTTTGCAGATTCCGCTGTTGAAAGTGGCAGTGCTGGACAAGAGTTTTTTCAGTCGCCCCAGCCACCCGGCGCGACGCTTGCTCAATGAAATCGCCGGCGCGGCCATGACATGGAGCCCGCGCGATGACTATCAGCGTGACAGCCTGTACCTGCGCACCGAGCAGGTGGTACAGCGGCTGTTGAATGAGTTCGTCGAAGACCTGGGCATTTTTCCTCAGGTGCTGGCGCAGTTCAGCGCCTTTACCGCAGACGAGCGCCAGCGCAGCGAATTGCTCGAACAGCATACGTGCGAGGCCGAAGAAGGCCGGGTGCGCACAGACGCTGCACGCCAGCGGGTGGCCGAGGTGCTCAATCGACGACTGGTGGGCCGAGTGTTGCCCCAGGCCGTGGTGCAATTTATTCAGCAGGCCTGGAGCCAGGTGCTGTTGCTGGCCAGCCTCAAGCAGGGCGAGCAGTCAGTGCAATGGCAGGCCGCCGTGCGCACCCTGGACGAATTGATCTGGAGCGTCAGCCTGCAAAAAGACACCGAGGCCGGCCGGCACTTGCTCGAGCAACTGCCCGGCCTGCTCAAAGCCTTGCGTGATGGGTTGACCAGTGCAGCGTTCGACCCCTTCAGCACCCGCGAATTTTTTGTACGTTTGCAGGCCATGCACCTGCAGTCGTTCGAAGGCGAGCGCCTGGACACACTGATCGAGGTGCGTGAACCGTTCTCGCTCAGTAGCCACGTGCCTGACCTCACCCCGAGCCTGCCCAGTGATGATCCGGCGTTGCTCAAGGTCCAGCAGTTGCGCATTGGCAACTGGTTTGAGTTCCAGCAAGGCGATGGCAGCCGGCTGCGTTGCAAGCTGAAGGCCATCATGGCACCGACCAATCGCTATATTTTTGTCAGCCGCACGGGGCTCAAAGTCCTCGATAAAAGTGCTGGCCAATTGGCCATGGCCCTCAAGCAGGGCACGCTGCGCCACCTTGACGAGGGGCTGCTGTTCGACCGTGCGCTGGCTTCGGTGATTGGCACCCTGCGTCAACTCAATCGCGGCAAGTGATCGCAACCGCAGGGCTGAACGCGGCATACTGGTAACACCTCGACTTATTCAAGGAACCCGTATGCAGTTGGACCCCACCAGCGGTTGGTGCCAGGGCATCCGTCATTGCCCGTCGCCCAACTTCAACGAGCGTCCCTCCGGCGAGATCTCACTGTTGGTGGTGCATAACATCAGCCTGCCGCCTGGGCAGTTTGCCACTGGCAAGGTGCATGAGTTTTTCCGGAATCGTCTGGATGCCATGGAACATCCTTACTTTGAAGGTATTGTCGACCTACGTGTGTCTGCGCATTTTCTGATTGAACGTGACGGCGCGGTGACACAATTTGTGTCGTGCCTGGACCGTGCCTGGCATGCTGGTATTTCCAGCTTCGAGGGGCGTGAAGTGTGCAATGACTTCTCCCTCGGGATCGAACTGGAAGGCACGGACGAGCTGCCGTTTACCGATGCGCAATATGTGTCGCTGCTCGACCTGACACGACAGCTGTTGGCGGCCTACCCAGGCATTACCCCGCAGCGTATTTGTGGCCACAGTGATATCGCACCGGGACGCAAGACCGATCCGGGCCCGGCTTTTGATTGGACGCGCTTTCGCAGCGCCCTGCAGGATGGAGGACACGCACGATGAGTTTCCTGGTATTGGTGCTGGCGGTGTGGATCGAGAAGTTCTCGGCCCTGCGTCGGCGGTTGCAACGTGATGGCGGATGGCTGCGCGAACTGGCCAAGCTGGAAACGAGCTCGCGCATGGGCAAGCAGCCTTGGCTGATCCTGGTACTGCTGGTGTTGTTGCCGGTGGCCTTGCTGGGGTTGTTGCTGTTGGTGCTGGAGCCCGTGGCTTATGGTCTGTTGGCGTTGCCGGTGCATTTGCTGGTGGTGATTTACAGCCTGGGGCGCGGCGACTTGCTGGGCGAGCTTGGGCCGTTTCGCGACGCCTGGCGGCGCGGTGACCTGCAAGCTGCCGAGCACGTGGCCGAGCGCGACCTGAAGGTGGCCGCCGACAGTGGCGAGCAACTGCTGGAGCGGGTTCAAGGCCATTTGCTGTGGCAGGCTTACCAAAGCTTTTTTGCGGTGATTTTCTGGTATTTCCTGCTCGGCCCGGTCGCGGCCCTGGCTTATCGCTTGTTGGCATTGGCCAGTGAGAACAGCCAGAACCCGTTGGTCGCCGAGCGCGCCGGGCAATTGCGTCATGCATTTGATTGGCTGCCGGTGCGTCTGCTGGCCGCCAGCTTTGCCCTGGTGGGTAATTTTGTCGCGGTCAGCCGGGTGATGCTGCATGAGCTGTTGAACTGGGACATCAGCGCCGCGCAACTGATGGAAAAGGTCGGGCTGGTGGCGGCTGAAATTCCACCGCCGGTGGTGGGGGCCGATGGCATCAACAGTTTGGATCGGTTGTGGGAACTGCTGCTGCGGGCCGCTGTGTTGTGGTATGCGGGGTTTGCGATTTGGACGGTGTTGCCTTAGCTCCGTACGGTCAAAATGTGGGAGCTGGCTTGCCTGCGATAGCATCACCTCGGCATGACTGAAAAGCCGCGGTGCCTGTATCGCGGGCAAGCCCGGCTCCCACACAGGCCAGCTCCCACACCCGGTCTGTGGTGATTTTTCAAGCCGTTAACCTTACGTTACAAAACTCCCTTTCAAATTGAGCTATACAGTCAGAGCGCCAAATAGTGGCTATCTGCCGCCGCCCTGCGCCTCAATAAAAATAAGAAAGGGAGCTCACCCGTGAAGCGCTTGCTCTATCCCGCTGTCGCCCTGATGAACCGCCTGAGTTTCGGCATGAAGTTCAGCCTGATCAGCGTGCTGTTCCTGCTGCCGATGCTGGCGACCAATTATTTTCTGGTGCGCGACTCCTGGTCGCAATTCCAGGGCACCCGCATCGAACTGCAAAGCCTCGATTTGCTCGGCAGCAGCCTGGCGTTGCGGCGTGACCTGGAAACCCTGAACAATCAGGTGCAGATCAACGCGGTGCTGGGGCAATCAGGCAAGGCCGGCGATCTTGAAGGCAAGATCAGTGCCCTGGAGCAGGGCGTGCTGAGCCGTCTGCAAAGTCTCAACGCCATGACCGCCGACCCCGAGCAAGCCAGCGCCTTCGAGGGCAAACGCGACGAGTTAATCGCCGCCTTCAAGGCCCAGCAGCAGGAAACCTCGCTGCTGAGCAAAAGCGCGCTGATCGGCAAATTACTCAACAAGGCGCAGATGCTCAGCCAGATCATTGCCAGCCAGTCCGGCTTGAGCCGTGACCCCCAGAGTGATTTGCGCCAGCTCAGCGAGCTGCTCACCAGCGTCACCGCGCAAGTCACCCAAACCCTCGGCGAGGGGCGGGCCATGGGCGCGTACTCCCTCGGCCAGGGCTTTCTCAATTCGTCGTCCAGCACGCGCTTTGACGAACTGTTGCAACAGTTGGAAAAACTCCAGGCTGAATACGCCTTGAAGCTGCAGGATGCACTGGGCGCCAGTACCGCCGCGCACACGGCGCTCGACAGCCAGGCCCAGGCCAGCAGTGCCAGCCTCAAGCAAGGCAGCGAGTTGTTTGAAGAGCAGGTGGTCATGGCGCAAACCCTCGACGCGCCGTGGCAGGGGTTCTACGACGATGTCAGCCGACTGATGGCCCAGACCTACCAGCTCAATGACGCCACCCTGACGTTCCTTGAGCAGCAACTGCAGCAGCGCCTGGCGCAAAACCGTACGCACATGGTGGTGCTGGTGTGCGCCCTGGTGGCGGTGTTCCTGCTGATCTTCTATTTGTATGCAGGCTTCTATGCCTCCACGCGCACCACCTTGCGCCGCCTGGGCGCGATGATGGACAAAGTGGCGGCCGGCGACATGACCGTCACGTTTGAGGCCCACAGTCGCGATGAACTGGGCGACCTGGGCCAAGTGTTCAACGGCACTGTGGCCAAGATCCACGACTTGATCGAACGCGTGGGGCACACCGTCAGCCAGGTCGAGCTGCAAGCCGGCCAGGTGCAGGCCGTGTCTTCGCAAAGCAATCAGGCGGTGTCCGGCCAGCGCAGCCAGATTGAACAGGTGGCGACGGCGATGAACCAGATGTCTTCCACCGCCCAGGAAGTGGCACGCAGCGCGGCGACGGCGGTCAACAGCGCCCTAAGCGTCAACGACGAAACCGTCACCGGCCGTGGCCTGGTGCAATCCCAGCAAGGCAGCATTGCGCGCCTGGCCTCGGAGATTGATGAGTCGGTGCGGGTGATCAACCAGTTGGCCACCGACAGTCAGTCCATCAGCAGCGTATTGGAAGTGATCAAAAGCATCGCCGAGCAAACCAACCTGCTGGCGCTCAATGCGGCGATCGAGGCGGCGCGTGCCGGTGAGCAAGGGCGTGGTTTTGCGGTGGTGGCCGATGAGGTGCGCACCCTGGCCCGACGCACCCAGCATTCCACTGAAGAAATCGAACAGATGATCAGCCGTTTGCACAGCGGTGTCGGTGCGGCGGTGAAGGCCATGGGCACCAGCCATACCATGGCAAACGGCACCGTGGCTCAGTCGGAAAAGGTCCAGCAGGCCCTGGAAAATATCCTTGGCGCAGTGGGCATGATCGTCGACCAGAACCAGCAGATCGCCGCCGCCGTCGAGCAGCAAACCGCCGTCGCGCACGATATCGACCAGAACATCGTCGAAATCAATCGAGCCGGCGAACATGCGGCCCAGGGCGCGCAGCAGACCGAGGCCGCCAGCCGGCAGCTGTCATTGCAGGTCATTGAGTTGAAGCACTTGATCGGGGCGTTTCGCGTGTAAGACCTGCGCGTAGGAATAGACTCGATAGTTTGTGGTGCCTGTCCTGATTTTTCGCTGTGCCTGTTTTGAGGCCGTGATTGGGTGAGAATTTGTTTCACCCACTCAGGGGTCTCGGGAGGCAACGCGATGACGGCGGTTATCGGCATCAAAGGGCACTGCGCCCATTGCGACATCACCTTCGAACTCAAGCCCTGGCAATTGAACGCGATTGCCATCCGTGAGCCGTTTGATTGCCCGTATTGTCAGTGGGTCCTGGAATTGAATTGCCCCAGGCAATTGCGCCAGTTCAAATCCCTGGACCACTGGGCCATGGTGCACCCAAGCTTGATGGTATTGACCAGCGTGGTGTTGATCGTGGCGATGGTGGCCGAGTGGCTGGGCCTGATCAGCATGGTCGGGCAGCTCAACGTTTCATTGCTGGTGGTGCTGATCCACTTTCTGATGTTGCGCTATGTGCGCCACCGGCAGCGGCTGACCTTGGAACTGCAGGCGGTCAATGGCCTACCAGTTGAAGAGCTCGTACGCGTTGCGTGTGCTCGTTTCGGCCAGCACTGAAGGGCTGATGCCCATGCGTTCGGCCAAGGCGTTGCAGATGTCCGGCAAGTGGTGCGGGCTGTTGCGCTGGCCGGGGTACATGGCGGGTGCCATGTCCGGCGCATCTGTTTCCAGCACCAGCGCCTCAAGCGGCAGCTGGGTCAGCACCTTGTGCATGCGCAGCGCCTGGGGCCAGGTGGCCGCGCCGCCCAGGCCCAGTTTGAAACCGAGTTTGATGTACTCGCGGGCCTCTTCAACGCTGCCGGCAAACGCATGAATGATGCCGCCCCGTGGCAGGCGGATGCGTTTGAGGGTGGCGATCACCGCCGCGTGGCTGCGGCGTACGTGCAGCAGGGCCGGGAGCTGGAAGTCCACGGCGAGTTTCAACTGCGCTTCAAACAGGCTTTGCTGGCGTTCGCGGTCCAGCTGTTGGAGGAAGTAATCCAGGCCGATCTCACCGACGGCGCACAGTTGCCGATGGCCGTGCAGGCGGGTCAGCCAATCACCCAACTCGATCAGGTCGGCGGGGCGATGCTCATCCAGATACACCGGGTGCAGGCCGAAGGCGGCGAATAAACCTTCATCGTCCTGGACCAGATCCCACAGCCGTTGCCAGTTCTGCTGATACACACCCAGCACCACCATGCGCTGCACGCCGAGTTGGCGGCTGTGGGCGAGGACTTCCCGGCGATCGGTGTCGAAATCCGGGAAGTCCAGGTGGGTGTGGGTGTCGATCAGCTCCACGCTCAAGCCTCGTGAATGCGCTGCTTGAAGGTTCGGCCGATGGCATGTACGCCGGGCTCATACTGTTCTTCTTCGATGGCCGCCAGGGCCAGGCGCAGGGCGGTGTCGGCGATCAGTTGATGTTGCTGGGCCATGGCGTTGACCGGCAAGGGCAGGAAGTCGAGCAGTTGGGTGTCGCCGAACGTGCCCAGGCGCAACGGCCGGGATTTGAGCGGGAAGTCATGCAACGCATCGAACACACCTTGCAGCAGCACGTAGGACGTAGTCACCAGCGCGTCAGGCAAATGCCCCAGGCGTTGCAGGAGTTCTTCCATCAACTGGCGGCCACAGTCACGGCTGAAGGCTTCACCGTGTTCGATCAGCACCTCGCCCTTGAAGTCGCGCAAGGCTTCACGGAAACCCGCGGCGCGCTCCTGGCTGATGCTCAGTTCCGGGTGCGCACCGATCAGCGCGATCTGCTTGGGCAGCGGCTGCAACAGGCTGCTGGTGAGTTGCTGGCAGGCCTGGCGGTCGTCGCTGACTACCGAGCAGAAGTGCCCGGGTTCCATCACCCGGTCGATGGCGATCACCGGCAGGCCCTTGGCTTGCAGCTCCCGGTAACTGTCATCGCTGGCCGGCAAACAACTGGCCACGAACAGCGCATCGCAGCGCCGCGCGCGGAACAGTTGCAGCAGTTGGCGTTCGCTGTCGGCTTCATCATCGGAGCTGGCGATCAGCAGTTGGTAGCCGCGCGCCCGCGCGCCTTGTTCCAGCAGTTTGGCGATGCGTGCGTAACTGGGGTTTTCCAGGTCGGGCAAGATAAAACCCAAGGTGCGCGTATGCCGACTGCGCAGCCCGGCGGCCTGAGGGTTGGGCGTAAAGCCATGGGCTTCGACCACGGCACGCACCCGCTCGACAGTGGCGTTGCTGATGCGTTGCTGCTCGGCTTTGCCGTTGATGACATAGCTGGCGGTGGTGACGGACACACCGGCCAGACGTGCAATATCACTGAGTTTCAAACCGGGATTTCCTTGTTTTTTAGAGCTTGCCCCGACATTTTGTCCAATCGTAACCGATTCCTGCACACGACTATTGTCTGAGCTCAAGTGCCGAGTGGTCCTTCAAGCTTGCATAATTAGCGCATAATCTGCCATAAATTCTAGATTAAACGTTTCAGCAAGCGTATTTTTACGATGTTCGCCGCTGAGTGGCTACTGCCAATTGACCACTCGGTCAGCTATTTTTGAACGCGCCTGCGCTGATTTATTCAAAACAATACCTAGTGCCCACATTGCACTAACTAGGAGAACGGCATGCTTGAGCTCACTGTAGAGCAGATTTCCATGGGCCAGGTGGCTGTGGATAAATCTGCTGCCTTGCACCTGCTCGCGGACAAACTGGTGGCCGACGGCCTGGTCGCCGAGGGTTATCTGAGCGGCTTGCAAGCCCGTGAAGCCCAAGGCTCGACCTTTCTCGGCCAGGGTATCGCCATCCCCCACGGTACGCCGGAAACCCGCGACCAAGTGTTTTCCACGGGCGTGCGCCTGCTGCAATTCCCCGAAGGGGTGGATTGGGGCGACGGGCAGATCGTCTATCTGGCGATTGGCATCGCGGCCAAATCCGATGAACACCTGCGCCTGCTGCAACTGCTCACCCGCGCCCTCGGTGAAACCGACCTGGGCCAGGCGCTGCGCCGTGCCGGCTCGGCCGAAGCCTTGCTGAAACTGCTGCAAGGCGCACCGCAGGAACTGGCGCTGGACGCGCAGATGATCAGCCTGGGCGTGTCGGCCGACGATTTTGAAGAGCTGGTCTGGCGCGGCGCACGCCTGTTGCGTCAGGCCGATTGTGTGAGTAATGGTTTCGCCGCGGTGTTGCAGCAGGTCGATGCGCTGCCGTTGGGCGATGGCCTGTGGTGGCTGCACAGTGAGCAGACGGTGAAACGCCCCGGCCTTGCGTTCGTGACGCCGGACAAACCGATGCGTTACCTCGGCCAACCCCTCAATGGCCTGTTCTGCCTGGCCAGCCTTGGGGAAGCCCATCAGACCTTGCTCGAACGCCTGTGCGCCTTGTTGATTGAAGGGCGCGGCCAGGAATTGGGCCGTGCGACCAGCAGCCGTGCAGTGCTTGAAGTGCTTGGCGGCGAGTTGCCACCGGACTGGCCGAGTACGCGCATCACCCTGGCCAATGCCCATGGTTTGCATGCGCGCCCGGCGAAGATCCTCGCGCAGTTGGCGAAAAGTTTTGACGGCGATATCCGCGTGCGCATCGTCGACGGCCCGGTGGGCGCGGTGTCGGTAAAAAGCCTGAGCAAATTGCTGAGCCTCGGCGCCCGTCGCGGCCAGGTGCTGGAGTTTGTCGCCGAACCTGCGATTGCTGGTGATGCATTGCCCGCGCTGTTGGCAGCGGTGGAGCAAGGGCTTGGCGAAGAAGTCGAGCCGCTGCCGACCGTCAGTGCCCAACCCGCCATCCTTGATATTGAACCCGCGATCAGCGCGCCCGTGTCCGGCAGCCAGGTCCAGGCTATCGCCGCCGCGCCTGGCATTGCCATTGGCCCGGCGCATATCCAGACCCAACAGGTTTTCGATTACCCGCTGCGCGGCGAGTCTGCGGCGATTGAACGCCAGCGCCTGCACGCCGCGCTCACCGAGGTGCGCGCTGATATCCAGGGTTTGATCGAGCGCAGCCAATCCAAGGCGATCCGCGAGATTTTCATCACCCACCAGGAAATGCTCGACGACCCGGAGCTGACCGACGAAGTCGACACGCGCCTCAAGCAAGGCGAGAGCGCGCAAGCGGCGTGGATGAGCGTGATCGAAGCCGCCGCCAAGCAGCAGGAGTCGCTGCAGGACGCCTTGCTCGCCGAGCGCGCCGCCGACCTGCGTGATATTGGCCGCCGAGTGCTGGCGCAATTGTGCGGCCTTGAAACCGCCCAGGAGCCGAGCGAACCTTACATCCTGGTGATGGATGAAGTCGGCCCCTCTGACGTTGCACGCCTGGACCCAGCTCGAGTCGCCGGCATCCTCACCGCCCGTGGCGGCGCTACGGCCCACAGTGCCATCGTTGCGCGTGCCCTGGGCATTCCCGCGTTGGTCGGTGCCGGCGCGGCGGTATTGCTGCTGGCTGCGGGCACGCAGCTATTGCTCGACGGCCAGCGCGGCCGCCTGCATGTCGACCCCGACGCGGCCACGCTGCAACGCGCCACGGTCGAACGCGACACCCGCGAACAGCGCCTGCAAGCGGCCTCGGCCCAGCGTCACGAACCGGCCATGACCCGCGACGGCCATGCCGTGGAAGTGTTCGCCAATATCGGTGAAAGCGCCGGCGTTGCGGCGGCGGTGGAGCAGGGCGCCGAAGGCATCGGGCTGTTGCGCACCGAACTGATTTTTATGGCCCACCCGCAAGCACCGGATGAAGCCACCCAGGAAGCCGAATACCGCCGTGTGCTCGACGGCCTTGGCGGTCGCCCGCTGGTGGTGCGCACCCTGGATGTGGGCGGCGACAAACCGCTGCCGTATTGGCCGATTGCCGAGGAAGAAAACCCCTTCCTCGGTGTGCGCGGCATTCGCCTGACCTTGCAGCGCCCGCAGATTATGGAAGCGCAACTGCGTGCGCTGTTGCGCTCGGCGGACAACCGCCCGCTGCGCATCATGTTTCCCATGGTCGGCAGCGTCGATGAATGGCGTGCCGCCCGCGATATGACCGAGCGCCTGCGCCTGGAAATCCCGGTGGCCGACTTGCAACTGGGCATCATGATCGAAGTGCCGTCCGCCGCCTTGCTCGCGCCGGTACTCGCCAAGGAAGTCGACTTTTTCAGCGTCGGCACCAACGACCTCACCCAGTACACCCTGGCCATCGACCGTGGCCACCCAACCCTGTCGGCTCAGGCCGATGGCCTGCACCCGGCCGTGTTGCAACTGATCGACATCACCGTGCGCGCCGCCCATGCCCATGGCAAATGGGTCGGTGTATGCGGCGAACTGGCGGCGGACCCGCTGGCGGTGCCGGTGCTGGTCGGCCTGGGTGTGGATGAGTTGAGTGTGTCGGCCCGCAGCATTCCCGAAGTGAAGGCGCGGGTGCGTGAATTCAGTCTGAGCGAGGCCCAGGGCCTGGCGCAAAAAGCGCTCGTGGTGGGCTCGCCCGCCGAAGTACGAGCCCTAGTGGAGGCCGTGTAAATGGCGAAAATTCTGACCCTGACGCTGAACCCGGCGTTGGACCTCACGGTACGTCTGGCACACCTGGAACCGGGTGCCGTCAACCGCAGCGAAACCCTGCTGACCCATGCTGCCGGCAAGGGCGTGAATGTCGCCCAGGTGCTGGCGGACCTCGGGCATGACGTGAGCGTGGGCGGTTTTCTCGGCGCTTCAAACCCTGAGGCTTTCGAGGCACTGATCGCCAGTCGCGGGTTTGGTGACGCGTTCATCCGCGTGCCGGGCGAAACCCGTAGCAACATCAAGATTGCCGAGCAGGATGGTCGGGTCACCGACATCAATGCGCCGGGGCCGTTGGTGAGTGAGCAGGCGCAAAAACAACTGCTCAAAATGGTCGCGATCATCGGCCCTGAATTCGATGCGGTGGTGGTCGCCGGCAGTTTGCCGCGTGGCGTCAGCGCACAGTGGTTTCAGGAGCTGATACATGCGTTGAAAGACCTTGGTTTGAAAGTCGCCCTCGACACCAGCGGCGAAGCCTTGCGCGAAGGCATCAAGGCCGGCCCGTGGTTGATCAAACCCAACACCGAAGAACTCGCCGAAGCCCTCGATTGCGCCACCGACGCCATCGCACAGCAGGCCCAGGCCGCCGAGCGTTTGCATGCTCAAGGCGTGGAGCATGTGGTGGTCTCCCACGGCGCCGACGGTGTGAACTGGTTCAGCCCGGGCACCGCGTTGCAGGCCACGCCGCCCAAGGTCAGCGTCGCCAGCACCGTGGGTGCAGGCGATTCGTTGCTGGCCGGGATGCTGCACGGTTTGCTCAGCTGTGATCTGCCCGAAGTCACCTTGCGCCGGGCCACGGCAATTGCCGCCATGGCGGTCACGCAGATCGGTTTCGGCATCAGCGATGACGCGCAGTTGGCGCGCCTCGAAAGCGGCGTCCATGTGCGCACGCTGACAGAACAATAAGAGGGTTTGTGATGAAGTTAGCCATTGTTACCGCCTGCCCGAACGGCATGGTCACCAGTGTGCTGTGCGCCCGCTTGTTGGACGCCGCCGCGCAGCGCCAGGGCTGGAGCACCAGCACCGAAGTCGTGGATGTGCAGCGCCCGGAACGGGCCTTGTCCCAAGCGACTATCGACGCGGCCGAGTGGGTGTTGCTGGTCAGCAGCACGCCGGTGGATATGCAGCGGTTTGTCGGCAAGCGTGTATTCCAGAGCACGCCGGCCCAGGCGCTGGCAGATGTCGACGCGGTGCTGCGCCGTGGCGCCGAAGAAGCCCAGGAATACGTCGCCAGCCAAGCCCCGGTGGCGGCGAAGAATGCCCCGCGCATCGTCGCGATCACCGCCTGCCCGACCGGCGTGGCCCACACCTTCATGGCCGCCGAAGCCTTGCAGCAAACGGCCAAGCGCTTGGGTTATGACTTGCAGGTCGAGACCCAGGGTTCGGTGGGCGCACGCACGCCGTTGAGCGCGCAGGCCATCGCCGATGCCGATGTGGTGTTGCTGGCGGCGGATATCGAAGTCGCCACCGAGCGTTTCGCCGGCAAGAAGATTTACCGCTGCGGCACCGGCATCGCCCTCAAGCAGTCCGAGGCCACGCTCAATAAGGCGCTGGCCGAAGGCGCGGTAGAAAACGCCGGCAGCGGTGCGGTCGCCAAAAAAGAAAAAACCGGCGTGTACAAACACCTGCTCACCGGCGTGTCGTTCATGTTGCCGATGGTGGTGGCGGGCGGGCTGTTGATCGCTTTGTCATTTGTGTTCGGCATCCATGCTTTTGAAGAAAAAGGCACCTTGGCCGCCGCCCTCAAAACCGTCGGCGACCAGGCCTTTATGCTGATGGTGCCGTTACTGGCGGGCTACATCGCTTATTCGATTGCCGACCGTCCGGGCCTGGCGCCGGGCATGATCGGCGGCTTGCTGGCGGGCACCTTGGGCGCCGGGTTTATCGGCGGCATCCTGGCCGGTTTTCTGGCTGGTTACTGCGTCAAACTGATCACCCGCGCGGTGCAGTTGCCGCAAAGCCTGGAGGCGCTCAAGCCGATCCTGATCATCCCGCTGCTGGCGAGCCTGTTCACCGGCCTGGCGATGATTTACCTGGTCGGTCCGCCGGTGGCGCGGTTGCTCACGGGGCTGACGGATTTTCTCAGCACCATGGGCACCACCAATGCGGTGCTGCTGGGCATTTTGTTGGGCGGCATGATGTGCGTGGATTTGGGCGGGCCGATCAACAAGGCAGCGTATGCGTTTTCGGTCGGCCTGCTGGCCGCGTCCAGCGGTGCACCAATGGCGGCGACCATGGCCGCTGGCATGGTGCCGCCGATCGGCATGGGCATCGCCACCTTCCTGGCGCGGCGCAAGTTCGCCCAGACCGAACGCGAGGCGGGCAAGGCCGCGATGATCCTGGGCCTGTGCTTTATCTCTGAAGGCGCGATTCCATTTGCCGCCAAAGACCCGCTGCGGGTGATCCCGGCCAGCATCGCCGGTGGCGCCTTGACCGGCGCGCTGTCGATGTATTTCGGCTGCAAACTCGCCGCGCCCCATGGCGGTTTGTTTGTGTTGGTGATTCCGAATGCGATGAACCATGCACTCCTGTATTTGCTGGCGATTGTGGCGGGCAGCCTGGTGACCGGGTTGGTGTATGCGCTGATCAAGCGTCCGGAGGCGGCGGAGCTGTCGGTCACTTCAGCCAAGGCCTGACACTGTTCAAAATGTGGGAGCTGGCTTGCCTGCGATTGCTTTCTGTCAGTCACCCTTTCAGTGGCTGATTCACCGCTATCGCAGGCAAGCCAGCTCCCACAGTTGATCTCCAGTGTTCTTTCTGGCGGTGTCACATCCGCTTCATGCTCCCGTGTTTAAGTTGCCCTTTTGATACTCAAGAGGGCACCTGCATGAGCCACTTCGATCTCGGCCGTCGCCGCGTGATGCAAGCCGTTGGCGCCGGTTTGTTGCTGCCAGGGCTGGCGCCGGCGGTGATCGCCTCGGTCAAGGACCGCCCGCAACTCACCGATGGCGTGCAGTCCGGCGACTTGCTGGGCGACCGCGCGATGATCTGGAGCCGCAGCGACCGCCCGGCGAAGATGGTGGTGGAGTGGGACACCCGCAGCGTGTTCAGCAACCCGCGCAAATTCATCTCGCCGCTGGCCGACAGCCGCACCGACTTTACCGCCCGCGTCGAACTCACCGGGCTGCCGGTCGATCAGGCGATTTTCTACCGTGTGCACTTTGAAGACGCCCAGACCGGCGTCGCCAGCGAGCCGTGGTTCGGCCACTTGCGCAGCGTGCCGCAGCAGCGTCGCGACATCCGTTTTGTGTGGAGCGGCGACACTGTCGGCCAGGGCTTCGGCATCAACCCGGACATCGGCGGCATGCGCATTTATGAAGCCATGCGCCTGCGCCTGCCGGACTTTTTTATCCACAGCGGCGACACCATCTACGCCGACGGCCCGGTGCCGGCGCAGCTGACCGTTGAAGACGGGCGCATCTGGCGCAACATCACCACCGAAGCCAAAAGCAAAGTCGCCGAAACCCTCGACGAATATCGCGGCAATTACCGCTACAACCTGCTGGATGAAAACGTGCGCCGCTTCAATGCTGAAGTGCCGCAGATCTGGCAGTGGGACGACCACGAAGTGATCAACAACTGGTCGCCGAGCAAGGTGCTCGATGAGCGTTATCAGACCAGGGACATCAACACCTTGGTCGGCCGCGCACGCCAGGCCTGGCTGGAGTATTCGCCGATGCGCCGCCAGAGCGCCGATGGCGGTGGGCGCATTTATCGCAAGCTCAGCTACGGGCCGTTGCTGGATGTGTTTGTGCTGGACATGCGCAGCTATCGCGGGCCTAACGACGACAACCTGGGCGGCGAAAAGCCCTTTATGGGCCGTGAGCAACTGGACTGGCTCAAGCGCGAACTCAAGGCCTCCCAGGCGCAGTGGAAAGTCATCGCCGCCGACATGCCAATCGGCCTCGGCGTGCCCGACGGTGAAGTCAGCCCCGGCGTGCCACGTTGGGAAGCCATCGCCAACGGCGACCCAGGCCCGGCCCAGGGGCGTGAGTTGGAGATTGCCGAGCTGTTGGGTTTTTTACGCGTGCAGCAGGTGCGCAACCATGTGTGGCTGACGGCGGATGTGCATTACTGCGCGGCGCATCATTACCACCCGGACCGCGCGGCGTTTCAGGATTTCGAGCCGTTCTGGGAGTTTGTGGCGGGGCCGCTGAATGCGGGGAGCTTCGGGCCTAATCAGCTGGATAAAACCTTCGGGCCGGAGGTGGTGTTCCAGAAGGCTCCGCATGCGCAGAACACCTCGCCGTTTGCCGGCTTTCAGTTTTTTGGTGAGGTGCAGATTGATGGGCAGACGGCGGAGTTGACCGTGATCCTGCGCGACTTGGATGGGGTCTCGGTGTTCGAGCAAAAGCTGCAGCCCGCTTGAGGACGATCGTTCCCACGCTCTGCGTGGGAACGCCGCCATGGACGCTCCGCGTCCGCTTTTAGGGCGGTGACGCGGAGCGTCACAGGATGCATTCCCACGCAGAGCGTGGGAACGATCGGTATGAGGGCTTAGTACACATCCCGACGATAGCGGCCCTGCTCAATCAAGCGCTCCACCGCTTCGCTGCCCAGCACCTCGTGCAGCACTTGATCCACACCCGTGGCCATGCCCTGCAAGCTGCCGCACACATAAATCGCGGCGCCTTCGGCCAGCCATCGACGCAATACGTCTGCCGATTCGCGCAGGCGGTCCTGTACGTAGATTTTCTCTGTCTGGTCGCGGGAAAACGCCAGGTCCAGCAGGGCCAGGTCTCCGCTGGCCAGCCAGCCTTGCAGCTCGTCCTGGCAGAGGTAGTCGTGGGCGATATTGCGTTCGCCGAACAGCAGCCAGTTGCGCTGCTGGCCATCGGCGATGCGCGCTTTAAGCAAACTGCGCAGGCCGGCCAGGCCGGTGCCGTTGCCCAGCAGGATCAGCGGCACCGGCGCTTCGGGCAAGTGGAAGCCACTGTTGCGGCGCAGGCGCAGGCTGATGCCGGAGCCGATGGCGGCGTATTCGGTCAGCCAGCCGGAGCCCAGGCCCAGGCTGCCGTCGGGGTGGCGTTCCTGGCGTACGATCAACTCCAGCACGCCGTCGCTGGCGATCGAGGCGATGGAGTATTCGCGCATGCCCAAGGGCACCAGTGCGTTGACCAGCGCTTGTGCGTGCAGGCCGACCAGGTGCGCGCGGTTGTCCGGCAGTTGGCGGGTGGCCAAAGCCTGGTTGAGGGTTTGCGCCAGGCCGTCGATCAACACACCATCGCTGCCGACCAGGCCCAGGCCGGCGAGGAAATGCTCGATGGCCCACGGGCAATTGCGCGGCAGCACTTCCACCAGGTCACCGGCCAGCCAGCTTTGCGGCGCAGGCGGTGTGAGGCCCAGCAGGTAGATGTCTGAGCCTGCGCTGTCACGGTTAAGCAGGGTGCGATGGCTAAGGGTCCAGTTTTCAAACTGAGGCGCCTGCCAGGCCGCTGCCGGTGCGTGGCCGGTGAGTTGGCCCAGTTGCTGTTGCCATATCAGCAGTGCTTCGCTGTCGCCGCTGTCGACTTCCACCGGCGCGAACAACGGCGTGCCGCCCTGGTGGGTCAGCCAGAAATGCAGGCGCCGGGCAAAGCCGCAGAAGTGTTCATATTGGCGATCACCCAGGGCCAGCACCGAGTAGTTGAGGCCTTTGAGCGACAAGTTCTGGCCCAGCACGCTGCGCTCAAACCCCCGCGCACTGTCAGGCGCTTCGCCATCGCCGAAGGTGCTGACCACGAACAGCGCGTGCTGTGATTGGCTCAAGTCGTCCTGACTGACACTGCCCAGCGGCTGCACCTTCACCGGCAAACCGGCGGCCTGCAATTGCCCGGCGGTTTGCCAGGCCAACTGTTCGGCGAAACCGCTCTGGCTGGCAAAGCCGATCAGCCAGGCCGGCGCGTCGCTGTGGTTGGCGCCGAGGCCTTTGCGGGCGTCGCGCACCTGGCGTTTTTTGCGGCGACGGTCCAGGTACAGCAGCCAGCCGGTAATAAAGAACAACGGCATCATCAGCGAGCTGAGGGTGAGGATGATCCGCCCGGTCCAGCCGAAATAGCTGCCGGTGTGCAGTGCATAAATGCTGGTGAGCAATTGGGACTTGAGCGTCTTGCTGGCGTATTGGTCGTGGGATTTGACCTCGCCGGTGCCCGGGTCCAGGTTGATCTGGTTCAGCGCGCGGTCGTGGGGCGATGAGTTGAGCAGGTAATACACGATGGCCGGCTGCCCGGCGACGGCCGGCATGCGAATGTTGTAGGCGATCAAACCGGGGCCGGCGTTGGCGTAGATGCTGCTCCATATGGCGTCGTAGTTGGCCACCGGCGCCGCGCCTTCGGGCGGCGGGCCGCGTTTGCGCAGGCGCTCGTTTTGCGGTGCGTCGGACAGCAGTTTGTTCAGGCCCTGGCTGTACCAGTCATAGGACCAATACAGGCCGGTGAGCGCCGAGAACAGGTAGAACAGCAGGCACCAGGTGCCGAATACCGAGTGCAGGTCCCAGTTGAAACTGCGGCCTTTCTTGCGCCAGTCCAGCGTCAGCCAGGCGCGCCAGCTCGCCACCTGGCGCGGCCAGCGCAGGTACAGGCCCGAGAGGCAGAAGAACACCAGGAGCAGGGTGCAGGCGCCGGTGATGTTTCGCCCGGTTTCACCCATGGCGAGGAAGCGGTGCAACTGCAAGATAAAGCCCAGCACATCCTGGCCGACGGCGTCGCCCCTGTAGTCGCCGGTGTAGGGGTCGAAGTAGCGCATCAGGCCACGCCGTTCGCCCGGCGGGGCGGTGAAGAACACGCGCGCGGCGTTGCCGCTGTCGCTTTCCACCCACAGCATCGACACGGTCTTGCCTTCGGTGGCCTCAAGTTTGCGCACCAGTTCGGCAGGCGGCAGCACACCGGCTTCGCGTTTTTCGACCTTCAAGACTGTGGGGTTCAGCGCCCGCAGGATTTCATCCTGAAACGAGACCGCAGCCCCGGTCATCCCCATCAACGCCAGCACCAGCCCGGCAGTGATGCCGAAGAACCAGTGCAATTGGAACAGGGTTTTTTTCAACACGTCGGACCGCCTCGCTCATCTGGATGTCGTTGCCACGGCGCGCATTATGCCGTGGGTTAACGAGAAAAATTCTGTTTTACACGCAAAAGCCCCACGCATCCGATGCGTGGGGCTTTTGGCTGAACGTTGACCGGGTTTAGAAGTGGAAACTGGTGGTCAACAGCGCCGTACGCCCGGCGGCCTGGTTGGCAAAGTGCGCCGCGTAGGCTTTGTCGTAGTAGGTCTTGTCGGTCAGGTTTTGCACGTTCAATTGCAGGTCGACGTTCTTGGTCAGCTTGTAGCTGGCCATCGCGTCGTAGCGGGTGTACGCCGGTACGTAGACGGTGTTGGCCGGGTCGCCGTACACCTGATCGACGTAGAACGCGCCGCCGCCGATGGTCAGTTTTGGCGTGATGTCGTAAGTGGTCCACAGGCTGAAGGTGTTCTTCGGCGTGTTGGGCATTTGGTTGCCTTTGTTGGAGCCGGCAGACACTACGTTTTGACGGTTGCCGATCTTGCCTGGGTCGACCAGTTCGCTTTTCAGGTAGCTGTAGCCGGCAAACACTTGCCATTGATCGGTGAGCTTGCCGCTGGCCGACAATTCCAGGCCATCAACACGGGATTCGCCGCCGTTTTCGAAGGTGTTGGAGTCCACCAGGATTCGCGTGTTTTTCTTCTCGGTACGGAACACGGCTGCCGTCAACGACAGGCGGTTGTGGAACAGGTCCCACTTGGTGCCCAGCTCGTAGTTGACGGTTTCTTCGGGTTTCAGGTCGCTGGTGTTGATGCCGGTGACGAAGCCATTGGTTTCTTGCCCTTCACCCACCAGGCCGCCGACCGGCTGTGCCGAGGTGGCATAGGAGGTGTAGATGCTGCCGTTTTCCAGTGGCTTCCAGACCAGACCCGCCTGCCAGTTGAAGAATTGGCTGTCGTCCTTGAGCTTGCTGCGGCCAGCAGCGGCGTTGGTGTTGGCTTCTGTATCAAAGGTGTCGTAACGCAAGCCGACGTTCAGCAGCCATTTGGGGTCCAGCTCGATGGTGTCGAACACATAGGCGGCGCGGCTGGTGGCCTTGGTGTTGGTGCCCAGGTAGTTGCGGGCTACGCTGCCGGTCCAGGCGTCATCCGGTGTCGGGTTGCTCAGCGAGGTGCATTGGCCGCCGAGGCTGCCTTTGGCCACGGTGCAGGTCGGGTTGCTGTTCGGGCTGACGGTGTAGCCGCTGACGCGGGTTTCTTCACCGGTGAGTTCCAGGCCGGTGGAGTACGAGTGCTTCATGCCCGCCAGTTGGAAGTTGCCGAATAGATCGGTCTGGTTGGTGGTGGTGTCGGTGGTCGACACGCGGGTGTTGGCGCGGCGCCATACGGTGCCGAAACGGCTGACGTTGCGCTGGCTGTCATCCGGCTGAGTGAGTACGTAGTCCTGGCCGGTGCTGCCATGGCGCAGGGTGTTTTTCAGCGTCATGTTGTCGTTCAGGTCGTGCTCGATGGAGAACGTGCTGATATCGGCGCGGGTCTTGCGGAAATCGCGATCTTTCAAGCCGTAGAAGTTGTTGCTGTCGCCGCCGTCGGTGGGCTTGTCATGCCCGTGGGCAGTGGCGGTCGGCGAGCTGTAGCCATACGGAATGCCCGAGTCCGGGAGGTCGTTGCTTTCCATGTGGTAGTAGCTGAAGTTGACGCGGGTCGATGTGCCCAGGCCGAAAGTCAGCGACGGTGCCACGCCCCAGCGGTCGTAGTTGATGGTGTCGCGGCCGGCCACATTCTGCTCGTGGCTCATCAGGTTCAAACGGAACGCGGCGTTGTCGAGGAACTGACGGTTCACGTCGAGTACGTAGCGGCGGGTCTGGTCGGAGCCGTAAGTGAAACCGCCGTTGGTGAAGTCACGCGCCTGTGGCGTCTTGCTCACCAGGTTGATGCTGCCGCCGGCCGAGCCACGACCGCCGAACGAGGAGTTGGGGCCTTTGCTGACTTCGATCGATTCGATGTCGAAGATCTCGCGGCTCTGGCCGCCAGTGTCGCGCACGCCATCCAGGTAGGTGTCGCCCTGGGCGTCAAAGCCACGGATGAACGGGCGATCGCCCTGGGGGTTGCCGCCTTCGCCGGCGCCAAAGGTGATGCCCGGCACGGTGCGCAAGGCATCCTGCAGCGAGGTGGCGGCGGTGTCTTTGAGCACTTGCTGCGGCACCACGGTGACCGAGCGCGGGGTGTCCACCAGTGGCGCGGTGTACTTTTGCGACGAGGCTTTTTCGACCTGGTAGGAGGTGTTGTCCTGTTCCTGGCCGGTAATGCTGGTGGCGCCGAGGGAGATGCTGTTGCGCTCGCCTTTTGGTTCGGTGCTTTCGGCCGCTTGCGCCAGTTGGGCGGCAGAGCTGGCACTGAGTGCAACGCCGATGGCCGAAGCCAGCATGCGCGGTGAACTGGCAGATGTTTTTTGCGTAGTGCGCGACATAACAAGTCCTTTCCCCAAGGAGGTGAGGCCGCGGAATATAGGGTCAACAAGACTTTCTATCAATTGCGATACATTACTATTCGCACTGAATTTACATTCTTTACACTTTTGCCTTACGGTTTTTACTCACTCATTCGTCCACCGCGTTTTACAGGGCGGATAAGAATCAATACCATTAGCGCCTCTCTGTTTTCAGGTATTGCCTCATGTTGCTGCATATTCCCGGCCTGTTCTCTCGCGAGGAGGTGCTGCGCATTCGCCAAGCCCTGGAAAACACTGAGTGGGCCGACGGTAAAATCACCGCCGGGCACCAATCCGCCAAGGCCAAGCACAACCTGCAGTTGCCCGAAGGCCACCCGCTGGCCAAGGAAATCGGCGCGGCGATGCTCGAGCGTTTGTGGAACAACCCGTTGTTTATGTCGGCGGCATTACCGCACAAAGTCTTCCCGCCGTTGCTCAACTGCTACACGGCCGGTGGCAGTTTTGACTTCCATATCGACAACGCCGTGCGCCAGGCGCGCGGCAGTCATGAGCGGGTGCGCACGGATTTGTCGTCCACGCTGTTCTTCAGCGACCCCGAGGAATACGACGGCGGTGAGCTGGAGATTCAGGACACCTTCGGTCTGCAACGGGTAAAACTGCCGGCGGGCGATATGGTCTTGTACCCCGGTTCCAGCCTGCACAAAGTCAACGCCGTGACTCGCGGCGCGCGCTACGCTTCATTCTTCTGGACCCAAAGCCTGGTGCGCGAAGACAGCCAGCGCACGTTGCTGTTCGAGATGGACGGCGCTATCCAGCAATTGACCCGTGACGTGCCCGACCACCCGGCGCTGATCCAGCTCACCGGCACCTACCACAACCTGCTGCGCCGCTGGGTTGAGGTGTGAGCATGGGTTTTTTATTGCGCCGCGAAGAAGTGCTCAACGTCGAGCAACTGCAAAGCATGCTCGACGACTCCCCGGTGCGCGCCGCCCAGGCGATTTTGATGGCGGCCAAGGAAGGCGTGGTCGACGCTCAAGCATTGCTCGGGCAGATCCTGCTGGAAGGGCGCGGCATTGCACGCGATGAAGCGCTGGCACTGCGCTGGTTCCAGATCGCGGCCCATGCCGGGCATACGATGGCGCGCAATATGGCCGGGCGTTGCCTGGAGCATGGCTGGGGTTGCGCCGTCGATGAAGCAGCGGCGGCGCGCAATTATCGTCTGGCGGCAGACGCTGGGCTGGATTGGGGCCAGTACAACTACGCGAATCTGCTGGCCACCGGCCGAGGTGTTGTTGAAGACCGGCCGCAAGCGCTGGCGTTTTACCGGCTGGCCGCAGAGCAGGGCCATGCCAAGTCGATGAACCTGCTGGGGCGGTATCTGGAAGACGGCCAGTATTGCCCTCAGGATCTGGAGGCGGCCGTAGCGTGGTATCGGCGCTCAGCCGAAGGCGGGGATTTTCGCGGGCAGTTCAGCTATGCGGCGGTGCTGGCTGATAGGGGCCAGATCGAGGAGGCGCTGGGTTGGCTGCGTCAGGCGCTGGCAGGCGGGAATCTCAAGTTTTTGTGTACGGCGCACAAGGCACTGGCAGCGGCCAACGACCCACAGATTCGCGCCATGGCCGACGCCTACCAAGAGCGCGCCGCGACCTTATGATCATTCCCGCGCTCTGCGTGGGAATGATCATCAACGTAGCCCCCATAAAAAAACCCATGACATGTCATGGGTTTTTTGTGTGCGCAGTTCTTACACGTAGAAAGACTTCAGCGGCGGAAAGCCGTTGAACTCAACCGCGCTGTAGCTGGTGGTGTATGCACCAGTCGACAGCCAGTACAAACGATCACCAATCGCCAGGTTCAGCGGCAGGCCGTACTTGTAGTTTTCGTACATGATGTCGGCGCTGTCGCAGGTTGGGCCGGCGATGACCACTTCTTCCATCTCGCCTTTCTTCTCGGTCCAGATCGGGAACTTGATGGCTTCGTCCATGGTTTCGATCAGGCCGGAGAACTTGCCCACATCCGTGTACACCCAACGCTCGACGGCGGTGCGCGATTTACGTGCAACCAATACCACTTCGCTGACCAGGATACCGGCGTTGGCGATCAACGAACGGCCTGGCTCCAGGATGATTTCCGGCAGGTCGTCGCCGAAATCTTCCTTGAGGAAGCGGATGATTTCTTCGGCGTAGGTTTCCAGGCTGTTGGTGCGGGTGATGTAGTTGGCCGGGAAGCCGCCGCCCATGTTGATCAGCTTGAGATGAATGCCGTCTTCTTCCTTCAGGCGCTCGAAGATCACTTTGACCTTGGCGATTGCCGCGTCCCACACGCTGATGTCGCGCTGTTGCGAGCCGACGTGGAAGGAGATGCCGTAAGGCACCAGGCCCAGGTCACGGGCGAGGATCAGCAGGTCCATGGCCATGTCGGTCTGGCAGCCGAATTTGCGCGACAACGGCCAGTCGGCCGTGGTCGAGCCTTCGGTGAGGATACGCACATACACTTTCGAACCCGGTGCGGCCTTGGCGATGTTGCGCAGGTCGGCTTCGGAGTCGGTGGAGAACAGACGCACGCCCTTATCAAAGAAGTAACGAATGTCCTTGGATTTCTTGATGGTGTTGCCGTAGCTGATACGGTCCGGGCTGACGCCACGGTCCATCACTTTATCCAGCTCGTAGATAGACGCGATGTCGAAGCTCGAACCCTTGTCTTTCAACAGGTCGATGATCTCGACGGCCGGGTTGGCCTTGACCGCGTAATAGACTTTGGCGAATTCGAAACCGGCGCGCAGGTCATCGTAGGCCTGGCTGATCATCGCGGTGTCGATCACCACGAACGGGGTTTCTTGCTTGTCGGCGAACGCCTTCATTTTGTCAAAAGTGGCGCGCGCGAAATAATCTTCGACGTTGATCGACATGCTGGGGACTCCTAAGGGCAAACTGTAGTAATCAATGGGTGCAACTGAACGTCCTCCGTATCCCCACTTTGGTTCGCCTACTTCCCAAGGCATGTCGCCGAAAGCAAAAAGGCCATGGGAATACCCGCTTCCCTTGGCCTTGCTGTCTCGTCGTCAGTACTTGAGCCGGATGGATCGTTTCCAGCATGGACGTTCGGCGCGAACTTTAGGACGTGAGGGGCCATAGATCAACTAAAAATGTCGCGTTTTTGCACGCGTTCGTCGTGGCGCGGTGCTGAGGTACGTTTTAACCGACCTGCGTGACAGGCAGATGTTCCCCCTCGTTTTTCGGCTGATGGCGAGACCGTTCGCAATGTTGCCCGCCAATGGGCCTGCTCGGCCCTGAAATTCGTTAGCCATTCTAGGCGCACCAGGCGGCGCTGGTTATGCACAAAAAATATAAAAATATATCCTGACCTGTAATTTATGACAGTAGTCAGTCTGCAGCAGTTGATAAATAATTTTAGTGTTGCTTTGTACATATAAAACTCCGCAGTCATGAATGGCCTGAAGTGTGAGAGCTGCCGTTTTATCGGTGGGGCGATGCCTTGCGCGTGAGGTTGGTAGTTCAAGTGTTTTGCGGTGGATATTACAACTGACAGATGGTGAGGGATCGCTCATGTATACGAAAAATACAAAGAAGGCTCTGAAGGTGTTGGTAGTCTTGGGAGGGGCATTTAGTTCGATGGGGCTGTACGCGAGTCCGGGCACGGATGCGGCGACAATGATGAAGTATTTGTATAATTTTACAGCGCGTGATTGCGGTAGCGGGCGGTTGGCTTCTGACTGCTCCGGTATCATTTTACGTGGCATTGACAGTAAACAAAGTTACTTGCCATGGGATCCCAGCCCCTATTCGCACACTCTGGAAGCTGGCGGTACCCCAGCGCAGTCCAATGGCGGCACATCGGTGTCCTATCTCAGGACCGACACCAGCTACGACGGGCTTGGCTTGAACAAATTCAACGGATTCGCCCTGACACCCAATGACCTCATCGACAATCAGACACAGTTCAAGATAACGGTGCTGTGTGCCTTTCCAATTGACTCATGGACGGGGAATCGCAATAACAAAGGGTGTGGCGATTATCTGGAAAATAATAATACTCTCGGCGTGACTGAAGATTATTGCCAGAAATTGAGTGTCAGCAATGCCAAGGCGTGGTTGGATCATTTTCATCGTCAGCCGACTAATCCTGGCTTGAAATCACATAAGTTTGAGTGTGGCTTTGACACGACCGCTGATTACTTTGGTACTTACAATAAGGCCGATGCGTTTAATACATTTGTTGAGGCTAGAAAGTTGTTGGCCAGTGACCCTGCCGACAAAGTAGACGCACAAATCACCCAAACGGAGCTACGCCTGTTGACTTGGCCGGATAATAAGTACTGGAACAGGGATTGGAATGCACCTAGGCCGCAGTTTGATGCACCGCTGGACCCGTCACTGGAGGTGAAAAAAACCTATAAACAGCTGCCTATAATGGCATTTGTCTATGTCAGTAACGTGGGCGTCATTCACTCGGATGACCGGGTTTTTCGTGCGCGAGACCTGGCTCAGGATGATCAAAGCCGGTGGCTCAAACAAGGCAATACCTGGAAGCCGGTGATTCATATGGAGTTGCCTCGAAACACCGGGGAAGACGCCATCTTCACCTATATCAAAAATGATCAGGCCGCTGATGCGCTGGAGCCGGTCGACCAACGATCTTGCGAAAAGTACATCGAAAAGGTCGAATGGACTGACAACTATCAGGAACCCGTCCTGGGGACTATTTCATCACTCAAGGTGACACCTACTGACTGCGGCAGGAAAGCGGGGGTGGGCAAAACCGACGTGGTGTATGCAGAATTGGCCAATCTGGCGGCTAATGATATGAGCAAGGAGTGGAACTTTGACCATTTGGGCAGCAGTATGCGTCGCCAATTGGCCTGCCATCTCGATTCTCCGGACATCGCTCAGAATAAGCCGACCTGGAGTCTGGAACCGCGTCGTCCGTATGTCGCCCATGATGTAATCATGAAGCTGCAAGGGGATAATAAGTGCAACCCAAACAGTAAAAATACGTAGGTTGTAAATTGTCGCCGCCGAGTGTCAAACGGCGGCGACATCGCGCATCAAGCCAAGGCTGTTTCAGCAGGCGACACAATACTGGTCTTGCCCCCACGCGACTTACCGGAACTCAGATACTCGGCAATCGATTCCTGGGTCACTTCACCGAGGAACACCCGCTCAGCGTCCATCACCGGCAACCACGAACGGTTGAACTCATACATACGCGACAGCAAAATGCGCAAATGCTCGTCGTACGCCGCCGTGGCGTTGAACTCGCGCAGGTACTGGCCGCACGTACCGGTCTGACGGTGCAGGTCGCGGCGTCGTACATACCCCAGTGCCTTGTTCTCGGCGCAGGTGACCACCACATAACGGCGGTCCGTCTCGTCCATCAACTCCAGCGCTTCGGCCACCGGGGTTTCCGGGCTTACCGACGGGGCGTTGTCCGCCGCGTCTTCGGCTTTCACCAGGAGCAGGCGCTTGAGGGTGCTGTCCTGGCCGACAAAGTTACTCACGAACTCGTCAGCCGGGTGCGCCAGCAGCGTGTCCGGGTGGTCGATCTGCAGCAGCTTGCCGGCGCGGAAGATTGCAATCTTGTCGCCCAGCTTGATGGCTTCGTCGATGTCGTGGCTGACCATGATCACGGTCTTGTTCAGCGCCCGTTGCATCTCGAAAAACTCGTTCTGGATCATTTCGCGGTTGATCGGGTCGACCGCGCCGAACGGCTCGTCCATCAGCAGCAGCGGCGCATCCGCCGCCAGCGCGCGGATCACGCCGATGCGCTGCTGCTGGCCGCCCGACAATTCGCGCGGGTAGCGATGCAGGTACTGCTTGGGTTCGAGCTTGATCATGCTCATCAATTCGCGAGCACGGTCATGGCATTTCTGCTTGTCCCAGCCCAGCAGCTTGGGCACCACCACGATGTTTTCTTCGATGGTCATGTTCGGGAACAAGCCGATCTGCTGGATCACATAGCCGATGTTGCGGCGCAGGGTCACTTCGTCGAGGTCGGTGGTGTCTTCGCCATTGATCAAAATCTTGCCCGAAGTGGGCTTGATCAAGCGGTTGATCATTTTCAGCGTGGTGCTCTTGCCGCAGCCCGACGGGCCGAGGAATACGCAAATCTCGCCTTCGTTGACGGTCAGGCTTACGTCGTTCACGGCAGATACGGTTTTGCCGTTGCTTTGAAAAGTCTTGGTCAGGTTTTGAAGTTCGATCATTTGAGCAGTCCTTTTGGAGTCAGCGAGCGTTGCAGCCATTGCAGAAGCAGGTCGGCGAAGATGGCCAGGAGACTGACCAGTACGGCGCCAACGATCAGCATCGACATGTCGCTGCGGCTGATGGAAGCCAGAATAAGTACACCCAGGCCACCGGCGCCGATGGTGGCGGCGATGGTCATGACGCCAATGTTCATCACCACGGCGGTGCGCACACCGGCGAGGATCACCGGCACGGCGATCGGCAGTTCGACCATGCGCAGGCGCTGGCCGAAGGTCATACCGATGCCTTTGGCGGCTTCGCGAATGCCCGGCTCAACGCCGGTCAATGCCAGGTAGGTGTTACGCATGATCGGCAGCAGCGAGTAGAGGAACACGGCGGTGATCGCCGGCATCGGCCCCAGGCCCTGGCCGAACTTGGAGTAGAACGGCAGCAGCAGGCCGAACAGCGCGATGGACGGCACGGTCAGCAGCACCGTGGCGCTGGCTTGCAGTGGGCCGGCCAGGGTCGGGAAGCGCGTCATCAGCACGCCGAGGGGCACACCCACGACGATTGCCAGGATGACCGCAATGCCTACCAGCGTGATGTGCTGCCAGGTCAGGTGCAGGACTTGGGCCCAATCAAGATGGGAAAAGGCGTTCAGGAATTCCATGTCTTCTCCTCTTAGTTGATCGGATGTTGGCGCAGGAAATCTGCGGCCACGGCGGACGGGCTTTCATGGTCGACGTCGACCCGTGCGTTCAACTGGCGCATGGTTTCGTCGTCGAACAGCGCGGCCAGTGGTTTCAGGTCGGCGGCCAATTGCGGGTGGGCGTCGAGATAAACCTGACGCACCACCGGCGCGGCGGTGTAGTCCGGGAAGTAGTGCTTGTCGTCTTCCAGCAGCTTCAATTTGAAGGCATTCAGGCGACCGTCGGTGGTGTAGACCAAGCCCGCAAACACCTGGCCATTACGCAGCGCGGTGTAGACCAGGCCGGCGTCCATCTGCCGAGTGTTTTTGCGCGTGAGGTTCATGTCGTACAGCTTGACCATGCCCGCCAGGCCGTCGGAGCGGTTGGCGAACTCGGTGTCCAGGGCCACCAGGCGGTTTTCCTTGGTGTGTTGCGCCATGGCTTGGGTGAGGTCGCTGATGCTGTTGATCTCAGGGTGTTCCTTGGCCACTTTTTCAGGCAGTGCCAGGGCGTAGGTATTGCTGAAGTGCGACGGAGAGAGCCAGACCAGGCCTTTTTTCGCGTCGAGTTCTTTCACCCGAGCGTAGGACTGTTCACTGTCGAGCTTCTCATCGACGTGGTTGTAAGCCACCAGCGACACGCCGGTGTACTCCCAGATCAAATCCAGCTGCCCGCTTTCCTGGGCACTGCGCGCCAGGTTACTGCCCAGGCCGCCGGTCACGCGGGTGTCGTAGCCTTTGGTGCGCAGGTATTGGGAGGTGATTTCGGCGAGCAGGGTCTGTTCGGTGAACACCCGGGCGCCGATGCGAATTACCGGTTGTTCGGCGGCTTGCGCAATGCCTGCAAACAGCAGGACGCAGCTCAATATCAAGGTCAGTTTTTTCATGTGATTTCCTTTGCCAAGCCTTAAGACGCACGCACTCCGCGTTCCAGCCAGAGGCGGCTGGCCATGGTCACCAGACCGTCGAGCAGCAAGGCCAGCAGCGCGGTGCACGCTGCGCCGAGCAGCAGTTGCGGCTGATTGTTCAGGGCGATGCCGGGAAAAATCAGGCTGCCAAGGCTGTTGGCGCCAATCAGGAACGCCAGTGGCGCAGTACCCACATTGATCGCCAGGGCCACGCGCACGCCGCCGATGATGATCGGTACGGCGTTAGGCAGTTCCACCCGAAACAGCACCTGGCGCGGCGTCATGCCGATGCCGGTGGCGGCTTCTTTGAGTGAGCCTTGAACGTTTTTGAGGCCTTCGTAGGTGTTGCGCACGATGGGCAGCAACGAGGCGAGGAACAACGCGAAGATGGCCGGGCCACTGCCGATGCCGAGGACGCCGAGGGCGATGGCCAGTACGGCCAGGGGAGGGACGGTGTTGCCGATGTTGAATATCTGCATGAAGCGTTCTGCGCGCCCTACCATGTTCGGTCGGCTGAGCAGGATACCGGCGGGGATGCCCACAACGAGGGCGGCCAGCATGGAGACTAGAACGAGGATCAGGTGTGCCTGCAGGTAAAACAACAAATCGTCGCGGTACAGTTCGATCGTGTTGATGCCGATCCAGTGGACCAGCAGGGCCAGGAGTGCGACGACAACCGCACCTCCTATCAGCCCTTTGCCATAGCGAATAGCCACAGGCGGACTCCTTTTTTTCTTTTGTCGGCGAACACATTCTCCGGCGGCAATGCCATTGCTGGCTGCCTTCGAATGTGTTCGCGAAAAGCAGCTCGCCGATACCGGCAACGCGGTATGCGATCGAGCCATGAGCGCAGCCTCGTCAGGCTAACTTGCTGATTTTTCAGCCCCTGTTCCGAGTGCGGCAGCAGGGGAGTGGACGTCTCTACCTTTTAAAAGGTTCCACACTTGGCAGCATTTAGCCACCCCCAATCGGGTGAACGGTGGTCCGGCGCCTGGGGTTTGCGCTATACTCGCCGCCCTTTTTTGACTCACCTGCCAGGCGATTTCCCATGACCCACCAGGCCGCCGAAGTCGCGAAACGCCGCACTTTCGCCATTATTTCCCACCCCGATGCCGGTAAAACCACCATCACCGAGAAGCTGTTGCTGATGGGCAAGGCAATCGCTGTGGCCGGCACGGTGAAATCCCGCAAATCCGACCGCCATGCGACATCCGACTGGATGGAGATGGAGAAGCAACGGGGTATTTCCATTACCACGTCGGTCATGCAGTTCCCGTATCGCGACCACATGGTCAACCTGCTCGACACCCCCGGCCACGAAGACTTCTCCGAAGACACCTACCGCACCCTGACTGCGGTGGACTCGGCCTTGATGGTCCTCGACGGCGGTAAAGGCGTTGAGCCACGGACCATCGCGCTGATGGACGTGTGCCGCCTGCGTGACACGCCTATCGTCAGCTTCATCAACAAACTCGACCGCGACATTCGCGACCCGATCGAGTTGCTGGATGAGATCGAAGCGGTCCTGAAGATCAAGGCCGCGCCGATCACCTGGCCGATCGGCTGCTACCGCGACTTCAAGGGCGTGTACCACCTGGCTGATGACTACATCATTGTCTACACCGCCGGCCACGGTCACGAACGCACCGAAACCAAGATCATCGAAAAACTCGACTCGGACGAAGCCCGCGCCCACCTGGGTGACGAGTACGACCGTTTTGTCGACCAGCTGGAACTGGTGCAGGGCGCTTGCCACGAGTTCAACCAGCAGGAATTCCTCGACGGCCAGCTGACGCCGGTGTTCTTCGGTACTGCCCTGGGCAACTTCGGTGTCGACCACGTGCTCGACGCCGTGGTGGATTGGGCACCCAAGCCTCTGGCCCGTGTTGCCAACGAGCGCACCGTGGAACCGGTCGAAGATAAATTCACCGGCTTCGTGTTCAAGATCCAGGCGAACATGGACCCCAAACACCGCGACCGTATCGCCTTTATGCGTATCTGCTCCGGCAAATACGAAAAAGGCATGAAGATGCGCCACGTGCGCACCGGCAAGGACGTGCGCATCGGCGACGCCCTGACGTTCTTCTCTTCCGAGCGTGAACAGCTGGAAGAGGCGTTTGCCGGCGACATCATCGGCCTGCACAACCACGGCACCATCCAGATCGGCGACACCTTCACCGAAGGCGAAGCCCTGGGCTTTACCGGTATCCCGCACTTCGCCCCGGAACTGTTCCGCCGCGTACGCCTGCGTGACCCGCTCAAATCCAAGCAACTGCGCCAAGGTTTGCAGCAGCTGGCGGAAGAGGGCGCCACCCAGGTGTTCTTCCCCGAGCGCAGCAACGACATCATCCTCGGCGCCGTCGGTGTGCTGCAGTTCGATGTGGTCGCCAGCCGCTTGAAAGAGGAATACAAGGTCGAATGCTCCTATGAGCCAATCACCGTGTACTCCGCGCGCTGGATCGATTGCAGCGATAAGAAGAAGTTGGAAGAGTTCTCCAACAAAGCCGTGGAAAACCTGGCGATCGACGGCGGTGGTCACCTGACCTACCTGGCGCCGACGCGGGTCAACCTGGCGCTGATGGAAGAGCGCTGGCCGGATGTGAAATTCCGTGCGACGCGCGAACACCACTAAGGTCCGCGCGGTACACCAAAGGGCGAAGCTGTCATGGCTTCGCCCTTTTTTGTGCGCGCGCTGCCGACCTGATGTGGGAGCTGGCTTGCCTGCGATAGCGGTGTGTCTGTCACTAATAGGGTTACTGACAGACCGCCATCGCAGGCAAGCCAGCTCCCACCGTTGATCTTCATCTGTCAGTGGCATTGGCGAGAACCCCGCATTCGGGCTAGCGTATTCAAATACTTCACCCATTCACCGACGGATCCGGAGGCGACCTTGCGTATAACTCAACGTGCCGTCCAACTGATGTTGCTGGCGGCTTTGGGCCTGGCCGGCGCAGCGGCGCTGGCGGATACCGGCACGCCACAGTGGAAAGACACGGGCCCGGTCACCAAGAAAAAGCAGAAGGAAGCCAACTCCGGCAGTTGGCAGCCCCAGGCTCAGCCGGCCCCCAAGGAAGATCAAGAAAACCCCTACAACGAAGGTGAGGACAGCGAAACCTACGATGACGGCGATACCTGAGGCCTTATTGGCATAAACCCGAGAACGGAACTAGCTTCATTCACAGCGCCGGTCGAACGCTGGCGCACGTGTTTCACTGACTGGACGGAAATCGACCATGACTATCTTTCAACGTTTGGTGCTGTTGCTGAAAGTGTTGGTGATGTTATCGCTGGGCGCTTCATCGGCGTGGGCCAGTACGGCTGTGCAGAGCCAGGCGCCGGGTTATGTGGCGGCGAAGACGGCGCAGGTGGGTGGCTTGCAGTTGGCCAAGAGCGAGGCAGAGCCTGGTGATGAAGACCAGGGCGGTTCCAAGGATGACGATGACCAGCAAGCGCCGCCAGATGACGATGACACCCCTGAAGGTGACAGCGATACCTGAGTCGAGATGAAAAAAAGCCCCGCCTGCCGGACTGATGCGCAATCCGACGGGTGGGGCGGTAGAACTCCTCTAAGTCGATCGTCCCCACGCTCCGCGTGGGAATGCATCCTGTGACGCTCTGCGTCACGCCTTAATCGAGCGACGATCCAGCGACCTCGTCAGGCCACAAACTGCTCCGCATAGTGGCAAGCCACCTGACGGTTATCCAATGCGCGCAACTGCGGCTCCTCACTGCTGCAACGCGCCGTGGCATACGGGCAGCGCTTGTGGAATGCGCAGCCAGGCGGCGGGTTCAGCGGGTTGGGCAGTTCGCCGACGATCTTGATCTTCGGCTTGTTCGGGTCCGGGTGGATGGTCGGGGTGGCCGACAGCAGCGCCTGGGTGTACGGGTGCAGCGGGCGCGCGTAGATGTCTTCCTTGGGGCCGACTTCCACCGGGCGACCGAGGTACATCACCATCACGTCGTCGGCGACGTGTTGCACCACCGCCAGGTTGTGGGAGATGAACACGTAGGCGGTGTTGAATTCCTGCTGCAAATCCATGAACAGGTTGAGTACCTGGGCCTGGATCGACACGTCCAGCGCCGAGGTCGGCTCATCCGCCACCAGCACCTTGGGTTGCAGCATCATGGCGCGCGCCAGGGCGATGCGCTGGCGCTGACCGCCGGAGAACATGTGCGGGTAGCGCTGATAATGCTCAGGGCGCAGGCCCACTTGCTTCATCATCGCCTGCACCTTCTCGCGGCGTTCGGCGGCGGACAGGTTGGTATTGATCAGCAGCGGCTCGCCGAGCTGGTCACCGACCTTCTGGCGCGGGTTCAACGAGGCGTACGGGCTCTGGAACACCATCTGCACGTCTTTGCGCAATTGCTTGCGCTGGGCCTTGTCGGCGCCGGCCACTTCCTGGCCGGCGATTTTCAAGGAACCGGACGACGGCTCTTCGATCAGCGTCAATGCACGGGCCAGGGTGGATTTGCCGCAACCCGATTCGCCTACCACGGCGAGGGTCTTGCCGGCTTCCAGTTCAAACGACACACCATTGAGCGCGCGTACCAGTGCGTGGCCCTTGAACAGGCCACGGGACACTTCGTAGTGACGGGTGAGGTCGCGGGCGGTAAGAACGACGGCCATTACGCCACCTCCTGGTTCAAGGGGTAGAAGCAGCGCGCGAGGCTGTTGCTTTTCGGGTCAAGGCCGGGGCGCTGGGCACGGCAGGATTCCTGCACATACGGGCAGCGCGGCGACAGCAGGCAACCCTGCGGGCGGTCATAACGACCGGGCACGATACCCGGCAGCGTGGCCAGGCGCGTGGCGCCCAGGCTGTGCTCGGGGATCGCCTTGAGCAGTGCTTCGCTGTACGGGTGCGCCGGAATGTCGAACAGTTGCGGCACCTGGCCGACTTCCACGGCCTGGCCGGCGTACATCACGCACACGCGCTGGGCGGTTTCAGCCACGACCGCGAGGTCGTGAGTGATCAGCACCAGGCCCATGTTCTGCTCTTTTTGCAGGGCCAGCAGCAGTTCCATGATCTGCGCCTGAATGGTCACGTCCAGTGCCGTGGTCGGTTCATCGGCGATCAGCAGTTTCGGCTCGCCGGCAATGGCCATGGCGATGGCCACACGCTGGCTCATACCACCGGACAGTTGGTGCGGGTAGGCATCCATACGGCTGGCAGCGCCCGGGATTTCTACCTTTTCGAGCAGTTCGATGGCGCGCTTGCGTGCTTGCTTGCCGGACATCTTCAGGTGCAGACGCAGCACTTCTTCGATCTGGAAACCCACGGTGTAGCTGGGGTTCAGCGCGGTCATCGGGTCCTGAAACACCATCGCCAGGTCTTTGCCGACGATTTGGCGGCGCTGGCGGTTGCTCAGCTTGAGCATGTCCTTGCCGTCAAAGTTCAGCGCGTCGGCGGTGACGATGCCGGGGTGTTCGATCAGGCCCATCAGCGCCATCATGGTCACGGATTTACCCGAGCCCGACTCGCCAACGATCGCCAGTACTTCGCCTTTGTCGACCGAAATGTCGAGGCCATCGACCACCGGCACGGCGGTCTTGTCGCCGAAGCGCACGTTGAGATTCTTGATTTCTAACAGTGACATGGGAATCTCCTCAGGCGGCGTTCTTGAGTTTCGGGTCCAGCGCATCGCGCAGGCCGTCACCCATCAAGTTGATTGCCAGCACGCTGAGCAAAATGGTCAAACCAGGCAGGCTCACCACCCACCAGGCGCGTTCGATGTAGTCACGGGCCGAAGCCAGCATGGTGCCCCACTCAGGGGTTGGCGGTTGTACGCCAAGGCCGAGGAAGCCCAGGGCCGCAGCATCGAGGATCGCCGAAGAGAAGCTCAAGGTAGCCTGTACGATCAGCGGCGCCATGCAGTTGGGCAGCACGGTGATGAACATCAGGCGTGGCAGGCCGGCGCCGGCGAGGCGGGCGGCGGTCACGTAGTCACGGTTCAGTTCGCCCATCACCGCGGCGCGGGTCAAGCGCACATAAGACGGCAGCGACACGATAGCGATGGCGATCACGGTGTTGATCAGGCCAGGGCCGAGGATTGCGACGATGGCTACAGCCAGCAGCAGCGACGGCAGGGCCAGCATGATGTCCATCAAGCGCATGATGGTTGGGCCGAGCATGCGCGGGAAGAACCCGGCGAACAGACCCAGCAGGATGCCCGGGATCAGCGACATCACCACCGACGACAAGCCGATCAGCAACGACAGGCGCGAACCCTGGATCAGGCGTGAGAGCAGGTCACGGCCCAGTTCGTCGGTGCCCAGCAGGAACTGCATCTGCCCACCTTCCAGCCAGGCTGGCGGGGTGAGCAGGAAGTCGCGGTATTGCTCGCTCGGGTTATGCGGCGCCACCCACGGGGCAAACAGCGCGCAAAACACCACCAGCAACATGAACAGCAGGCCGGCAACCGCGCCTTTGTTCTTGGAGAAGGCTTGCCAGAATTCTTTGTACGGGGACGGGTACAGCAGGCTTTGATCGACTGCTGACACTTGAGTAGGTGTGGTCATGGTCATGATCTCAGCGCTGGTGACGGATGCGTGGGTTGGCGAAGCCGTAGAGGATATCCACCACGAAGTTCACCAGGATCACCAGGCAGGCGATCAACAAAATGCCGTTTTGCACCACCGGGTAGTCCCGCGCGCCAATGGCTTCGATCAGCCATTTGCCGATGCCGGGCCACGAGAAGATGGTTTCGGTCAGTACCGCACCGGCCAGCAGGGTGCCGACTTGCAAGCCGACCACGGTCAGCACCGGAATCAGCGCGTTACGCAGGCCGTGCACGAATACCACGCGCGCCGGCGACAGGCCTTTGGCCTTGGCGGTACGGATGTAGTCTTCGCGCAGCACTTCGAGCATCGACGAACGGGTCATCCGCGCAATCACCGCCAGCGGGATGGTGCCGAGCACGATGGCCGGCAGGATCAGGTGGTGCAGGGCATCCCAGAATGCGTCCGGCTCGTCAGCCAGCAGGGTGTCGATCAGCATGAAGCCGGTGCGCGGCTCGATGTCGTAGAGCAGGTCGATACGCCCGGAAACCGGGGTCCAGCCCAGGCTCACCGAGAAGAACATGATCAGGATCAGGCCCCACCAGAAGATCGGCATCGAATATCCCGCGAGGGAGATGCCCATCACCCCATGGTCGAACAGGGATCCTCGTTTAAGGGCCGCGATCACCCCGGCCAACAGGCCCAGGATACCGGCGAACAACAGGGCGGCCATGGACAGTTCCAGGGTCGCAGGGAAGAGGGCGGTGAATTCGGTCCACACGCTGGTGCGTGTGCGCAGCGATTCGCCGAGGTCGCCGTGGGCGAGCTTGCCTACATAGTCAAAGTATTGCGCATAGAGCGGCTTGTTCAGGCCAAGGCGTTCCATTGCCTGTGCGTGCATCTCGGGGTCGACACGGCGTTCGCCCATCATGACTTCTACGGGGTCGCCGGGAATCATGCGAATCAACGCAAACGTGAGCAACGTGATGCCGAAAAACGTGGGGATCAATAACCCCAATCGGCGGGCAATAAAACTAAACATCTTGTTGTGTACCTCAATCAGCCGGTTAGGCAGGTTCGGCACCGTCAATGTCGACGGTGCCGAGCGTCTTCTCTTATTTACTTCACCTGGGTGGTGGCGAAGTTATTTGTGGTCAGAGGGCTTTGGGTAAAGCCTTCGACGTTTTTGCGCATGGCGGTGAACATTTTCGGGTAAGCCATTGGAATCCACGGTTGGTCTTTTTCGAAGACATCCATGGCTTGTTCGTAGAGTGCGGCCCGTTTCGAGGGTTCCTCGATGGCGCGCGCTTTGTCGATCAAGTCTTGAAACTCCTTGTTACACCAGCGGGCGTAGTTTTCGCCGTTTTTCGCTGCATCGCAACTCAGGTTTGGCGTAAGGAAGTTATCCGGGTCCCCGTTATCCCCTGCCCAACCGGCGGAAACCATGTCGTGCTCGCCGTTTTTGGCGCGCTTGAGCATCTCGCCCCATTCCATCACTTTGATGTTCACCTTCAGGCCGATCTGCGCCAGATCCGCCTGCATGCGCTGGGCGCCGAGCATCGGGTTCGGGTTGGTCGGGCCGCCGCCGTTACGGGTGAACAGGGTGAACTCGGTGCCTTCCGGTACGCCGGCTTCCTTGAGCAGGGCGCGGGCCTTGTCGAGGTCACGGGTTGGGTTTTTCAGCTTGTCGCTGAAACCCAGCAGCGTTGGCGGATACGGACCAGTGGCATCAATGGCATTGCCTTTGCCGTACAGGGATTCGTTGTAGCCTTTTTTGTCGAACGCGATGTTGATCGCGTGGCGTACGCGGGCGTCGCTCATGTACTTGTGGGTGGTGTTCAGCGCAGTGTAGGCGGTGGTCATCGCCGCCAGCTCCGCAACCTTCAGGTTCGGGTCAGCTTTCATGCTCGGCACGTCATCCGGTTTCGGATACAGCGCGATCTGGCACTCGTTGGCCTTGAGCTTCTGCAGGCGCACATTGTTGTCGGTGGTGATCGCCAGGATCAGCGGGTCAGCTGGCGGTTTGCCGCGGAAGTAGTCCGGGTTGGCCTTGAAACGCACCTGGGCGTCTTTGGCGTAACGGGTGAAGATGAACGGGCCGGTGCCGATGGGCTTGGCGTTCAGGTCATCGGTCTTGCCGGACTTGAGCAACTGGTCGGCGTATTCAGCGGAGTGAATCGAGGAAAACGCCATGGCCAGGTCGGCCAAAAACGGTGCTTCAGGACGGGTCAGGGTAAAGACGACGGTGTGATCGTCGGTCTTCTCTACGCTCTTGAGCAGTTCCTTGAAGCCCATGCTTTCAAAGTATGGGTAGCCCACGAGAGACTTGTTGTGCCAAGGGTGATTCGGGTCCAGCTGGCGCTGAAAGCTCCAAAGCACGTCGTCGGCATTCATGTTGCGCGTGGGTTTGAAATAGTCGGTGGTGTGGAACTTTACATCGTCACGCAGGTGGAAGGTGTAGGTCAGGCCATCAGCGCTGATCTCGGGCAGGGCCTTGGCCAGTGCCGGTACAACTTCGGTGGTACCGGGCTTGAAGTCCACCAGGCGGTTGAACATGGTTTCAGCGGCGGCGTCAGCGGTTACGGCAGTGGTGTACAGCACCGGGTCAAACCCTTCAGGGCTGGCTTCGGTGCAGACCACCAGCGGTTTGGCCGAAACGCCGATCGCAACGCTCAACAGCGCAGCGGCAATGGCAGCTTGTAGCGGGAGCATTTTCATTCAGAGCCCTCTGCAATCGATTAAACCAGACAAGCGTAGACGGCGGGCTCGTGATGAGCCCGCCGTCTACCTGGCGCTAATTAAAGAATGTTGAACGGGATGGTGGTGACCAGGCGGAACTCACGGATGTTGCCGTCAGCCTGGTTGGCGCTGGCACGGTGAGTCACGTAGGTACCACGAATGGTGGTGGCCTTGAGTGGGCCGCTTTGCAGGGCGTACGAGGTGCCGATGCCGTATTCCTGGTGCTTCTCGCCATCCTGGGACTGGATGCCGTTGTAAGCGAAGCCGGCACGGCCGCCGTCGCCGGTGTAGTGAGTGCCGTCGATGCCCCAGCCGCGAGCCGAGTAGATGTTGAACTTCAGGCCCGGCACGCCGTATTCGGCCATGTTGAGGCCGTAAGCGACCTGGAACGATTTCTCGTTCGGACCGTTAAAGTCGGACGTCAGGGAGTTGGCCAGGTAGATGCCGTTGGTTTCGTGCAGGTAGTCGAAGTATTCGTTACCGTTCACTTCCTGGTACGAGAAGGTCAGGCTGTGAGCCTGGTGAGTCAGGCCCAGCGACAGCGAGTAGGTGTCGTTGTCGATCTTGCCCATCAACTTTTTGCCTTCGTCGACGGTTTTGTAGTAGTTCAGGCCGGTGGTCAGGGCCAGGGTCTGAGCATCACCCAGTTCGTGGGTGGCGCCGAAGTAGTACTGGTTCCAGAAGTCTTTGACTTGAGCGCCGAAGAAGCTGGTTTTCAGGCTCTTGAACGGCTGGTAGTTCACACCGGCGGTGTAGACGTGATCCGCTTCCTGGCCATTGCCGTATTCACTGCGGAATTTCGACAGGCTCTGTTCGGTACGTGGCGACACGCGGTCGAAGTACGCGCCCTGGAACGACAGGTTGCTGAATTCTTCGCTGTTCAGAGCGAAACCTTCGAAGCTCGATGGCAGTGCACGGTTGCCGATGGTGTCGACGATGCCGCTGCTGAAGTTCTGGCGACCGGCGGTCAAGGTGGTGTTCGACACACGGAACTTCACGTTGGCCAGGCCCAGTTTGCTCCACTGGTCGACTGCATCGCCGTCGGAGTCAGCCAGGGTACGGTTGGAACCACCCTTGATGTCGCGCTTGCTGCGGTCCAGCACGATAGCGTTGTAGGCCGCGACTTCGGTAGCGACGCCCACGGTGCCTTGGGTAAAGCCCGAGCTCAGGTTGAGGATGGTGCCCTGCACCCAGTTGGTACGGTAAGCGTCAGTGCGCGCTTCGCCGTGCTTCTGGTAGGTGAACTTGCCGCCACGGAACTTCTGTTCGTTGGAGAACCAGTTACGGGTGGTACCGCCCAGGCTTGCGCCGTCGACAAAGCCCTTGGCCTCGCTTTGGGCGCTGGTGCCGGCCAGTGTGGTGGGGACGAAGTCCTGGCTCTGGGTTTCCGCAAATGCGGTGGCCGTGATGCTGCTGATGGCCAGGGCCAGAAGCGCTTTGCTGCTCAGTTTCATGGGTGGAGCTCCTTTGGTTCTCTTTTTAATGCCGGTCTTTTTAGGTGAACCGGCTATTGGGTGTGTAACTCGTTCAAGCTAGTGCAAACGTTTGCCGTAGGATAAATCCCAACAAAAGGCTGCACGTTTGCGGGAGAGCCCAGTTGGCTCCCCATCATCCGGTTATTTTCTTATGGGTTGAGACTGACGCCCGAAAACACGTTGCGGCCGAAGGGGCTGACCTTGAAACCTTCGACTTTGGCGCTTAACGGCTGGTTGACCGTCGAGTGGGCGACTGGCGTGATCGGCACTTGCTGTTTAAGCAATTGCTGCGCCTGTTTGTACAGAACAGTCCTTTGTTCGCGGTCGGTCACGACCTTGGCTTGCTTGATCAGCTTGTCGTACGCCGGGTCACACCACATGGAGTAGTTGTTCCCGCCGATGGCGTCGCAGCTGTAGAGGGTGCCCAGCCAGTTGTCCGGGTCACCGTTGTCGCCGGTCCAGCCGATCAGGCTGATATCGTGCTCACCGTTTTTGGTGCGCTTGATGTATTCGCCCCATTCATAGCTGACGATCTTGACCTTGAGCCCGATTTTGGCCCAATCGCTTTGCAGCATCTCGGCCATCAGCTTGGCGTTGGGGTTGTACGGGCGCTGCACCGGCATGGCCCACAGAGTGATCTCGGTGCCTTCTTTAACGCCGGCGGCCTTGAGCAGTTGCTTGGCTTTTTCCGGGTTGTAGGCGGCGTCCTTGATGCTGTCGTCGTAGGACCATTGGGTGGGCGGCATGGCGTTGACCGCCAGTTGGCCCGCGCCCTGGTACACCGCATTGAGGATGCTCTGCTTGTTCACCGCCATGTCCAGCGCCTGGCGCACTTCGAGCTGGTCGAAGGGTTTGTGGCGCACGTTGTAGGCGATGTAACCGAGGTTGAACCCTGGCTTGGTCAACAGTTGCAGGTTTGGATCGGCCTTGAGCGCGTCGACGTCAGCGGGGCGCGGATGCAGGGTGATCTGGCACTCGCCGGCCTTGAGCTTCTGCACGCGCACCGAGGCGTCGGTGTTGATGGCGAAAATCAGTTGGTCCAGCTTGACGCGGCTTGGGTCCCAGTACTGTTTGTTGCCCACATAACGGATCTGCGAGTCTTTCTGGTAGCGCTGGAATACAAACGGCCCAGTGCCGATCGGCTTCTGGTTGATGTCGCTGGGTTTGCCTTCTTTGAGCAACTGTTCGGCGTACTCGGCCGACAGGATCGAGGCAAAGCTCATGGCGATGTTCTGTACAAACGCGGCGTCGACCGTGTTCAGGGTCATCACCACGGTGTAAGGGCCGGTCTTCTCGACCTTGGCGATGTTCTTGTTCAGGCTCATCCCGTTGAAGTACGGAAACTCGGTAGGGTAGGCCTTGCGAAACGGGTGTTCAGGGTCAAGCATGCGGTTGAAGGTGAACAGCACGTCGTCGGCATTGAAGTCGCGCGTCGGCTTGAATTCCTTGTTGCTGTGGAACTTCACCCCTTCACGCAGGTGAAAGGTGTAAGTCAGGCCGTCTTCGGAAATATCCCACTTGGTTGCCAGCCCAGGCACCACGTCAGTCGCACCTTTTTCGAATTCAACCAGGCGGTTGTACAAAGGTTCCGCCGCATCGTTGTCGGTGGCGGTGGTGTACTGCGCGGTGTCGAACCCGGCCGGGCTGCCTTCGGAGCAGAACACCAGGCTCTTCTTTTCGGCGGCTTGGCCCATCGTGGCCACAGCCAGCAGGCTGGTGCCAAAAATTGCGGATAGAACAGTGGTATGGCGCATGACGATCCCGATCCTTGTTTGTTGTTGTCATCAGCGAGCAATCACCCAGGCGTCAGGCCTGGTGGACATCACTGATCCCACACGCAGCAAGTGCCCTTCCTGTATTGAAGCTTCTGCGGTCCTACGACGGTATGGGTCGCGGAGCTTGCAGTAAATGCGCCAAAACGGATTGACCTTGTAGGTAACGGATACACAAGTCGCAGTTCATTGCTGTAGGACGGCAATGTTGCGGTTGTGGTCTGTTTCCTATGGTCTAGGCGGATGCAATAACGGCGACGTTATGAAACGTCGCCGTTACTGAGCCTTACTTGCCGCTTACGCTAACGCCGTAGAAGGAGTTCAAGCCAAACGGGCTGATCTTGAAGTCCTGCACGGTGTTGCGCATGGGTTGATACACCGTCGAGTGCGCGATAGGTGTCATCGGGACTGCATCTTTAAGGATATGTTGCGCCTGCTTGTACAGCTCGGTGCGTTTGGCGACATCCGATGTGGCCTTGGCTTCTTTCACGATGCCGTCGAATTTCTTGTCGCACCATTTGGAGAAGTTGTTACCGGCCAGCGAGTCGCAGCCGAACAGCACGTTCAGCCAGTTGTCCGGGTCACCATTGTCGCCGCTCCAGCCAATGATCATGGCCTGGTTCTCGCCGCCTTTGGAGCGCTTAATGTACTCGCCCCACTCGTAGCTGACGATGTTGACCTTCAGGCCGATCTGTTTCCAGTCGTTCTGCAGCATCTCGGCCATCAGCTTGGCGTTCGGGTTGTACGGACGTTGAACCGGCATGGCCCACAGGGTGATCTCGGTGCCTTCCTTAACGCCGGCTTCCTTGAGCAGTTCCTTGGCCTTGGCCGGATCGAACTTCGCATCCTTGATGGTGGTGTCGTAGGACCACTGGGTCGGCGGCATGGCGTTGACGGCCAGTTGGCCTGCGCCCTGGTACACGGAGTCGATGATCTGCTGCTTGTTCACCGACATGTCCAGCGCTTCACGTACGCGCAGGTCAGACAGTGGGTTGGCGGCGGTCTGGCCCTTGAGTACCGGCATGACGTTGTAAGCGATGTAGCCCAGGTTGAAACCGGCCTGGTGCGGCAGTTTCAGGTCCTTGTCTTCGCCCAGTGCCTTAAGGTCGGCCGGACGTGGGAACAGGGTGATCTGGCATTCGTTTTTCTTGAGCTTCTGGATACGCACCGACGGGTCGGTGGTGATGGCGAAGATCAGGTTGTCGATCTTCACGTCATCCGGCTTCCAGTAGTCCTTGTTGCCGGTGTAACGAATGTTCGAGTCTTTCTGGTAGCTCTTGAACACGAACGGGCCAGTGCCGATTGGCTTCTGGTTGATGTCCGCAGCTTTGCCTTCCTTCAACAGCTGAGCAGCGTATTCGGCTGACTGGATGGAAGCGAAGCTCATCGCCAGGTTCTGGATGAAAGCGGCGTCCACGGTGCCAAGGGTGAACTTGACGGTGTGGTCATCGACTTTCTCGATGTTCTTGATGTTGGTGTCCATCCCCATGTCCGTGAAGTACGGGAACTCGGTGGGGTAGGCTTTGCGGAACGGGTCGTCCTTGTTGATCATGCGGTTGAACGTGAACAGCACGTCATCGGCATTGAAGGTACGGGTCGGCTTGAAGTACGAGGTGGTGTGGAACTTCACGCCATCACGCAAGTGGAAGGTGTACGTCAGGCCATCCGGGGAAACGTCCCAGCTGGTGGCCAGCCCAGGAATCACAGCGGTGCCGCCGCGTTCGAACTGGGTCAGACGGTTGAACATGGTTTCGGCCGAGGCATCGAAGTCTGTTCCGGTGGTGTACTGGCCTGGGTCGAAACCGGCCGGGCTCCCTTCGGAGCAGAACACCAGGTTAGTCGCCGCTTGGGCGAATGGAGCTGCGGCCATAAGGCCAGCACTCACTAAAAGCGGAAGGACTGCGTGTTTAAGCATGTTGGCCTCATGATTTGTTGTCATTTTTGGTGGTGAGGGCGACCTCGTGAGTCGGCCTGCGGATACTTATGCAGGGGCCATACCCATTGCAAGATGCTGAACCGTTGCGAGAGGCAAACTGTGGTACGAACGTACAGGAATGTCGCATTTATGAAAGTTTGTACATAAATGCATATATATAGAGGGTTTTTTCGGTGCATTGAGCGCACCAAAAAAGCCCAACCGAGGCGTCTGGCGCACTCGGTTGGGGCGCCCTTGTTACTTATCTAGACTGACACCGTAGAACGGCGTCAGCCCAAACGGGCTGATCTTGAAGTCTTGCACTTCTTTACGCAGTGGCTGGAAAACCGTCGAGTTCGCAATAGGCGTTATAGGTACTTGTTCCTTAAGGATTTTTTGCGCCTGTTGATACCACTTGATGCGTTGCTCGCGATCGTTGCTGACCTTGGCCTGCTGCACCAGTTTGTCGTAGGCCGGGTTACACCATTTGGCGTAGTTGCTGCCCTTTACGGCGGCACAACTGTAGAGCACGCCGAGCCAGTTATCCGGGTCGCCGTTGTCGCCAGTCCAGCCGTAAATCATCGCGTCATGCTCGCCATTTTTGGCGCGCTTGATGTATTCGCCCCATTCGTAGCTGATGATGTTGGCTTTGATACCCACCTTTGCCCAGTCTTGCTGGATCATTTGTGCCGACATGCGCGCGTTGGGGTTGGAGGCACGCTGTACTGTCATCGCCCACAAGTTGATGGTGGTACCTGGTGCAACCCCTGCTTCTTTTAGTAGCGCCCGAGCCTTGGCCGGATCGTGAGGTGCATCCTTGATCGTCGGGTCATAAGACCACTGCGCCGGTGGCAGCGCGTTCTGCGCCAATTGTCCGGCGCTTTGGTAAACGGCTTTGATGATCGCGGGCTTGTCGATGGCCATATCCAGCGCCTGGCGCACTTTGAGCTGGTCCAGCGGCGGATGCGTCACGTTGTAGGCCAGAAACCCCAGGTTGAAACCGGCCTGTTGCAGCACGCGCAGGTTCGGGTCCTGCTTCATTACTTCAATGTCCGATGGGCGTGGGTAACCGCTGACCTGGCATTCACCGGCCTTGAGTTTTTGCAGGCGCGCAGCGGCATCCGGGGTAATGGCGAATACCAGGTTGTCGAGTTTCACATCCTCGGGCTTCCAATACTGTTTATTGGCCACGAAACGAATCTGCGAGTCTTTCTGGTAGCGCTTGAACACAAACGGCCCGGTGCCTACCGGTTTCTGGTTGATTTCCTCGGCTTTGCCTTCTTTGAGCAGTTGAGCGGCGTATTCGGCTGATTGCACCGAGGCGAAGCTCATGGCCAGGTTCTGTACGAACGAGGCATCGACGTTGTTGAGGTTGAACTGCACGGTGTGGTCGTCGAGTTTTTCGACGTTTTTGATCGTGGTGTTCAAGCCCATGTCGGTGAAGTACGGCGATTCTGATGGATAAGCCTTGCGAAACGGGCTGTCGGCATCCAGCAGGCGATTGAAGGTAAACAGCACATCATCCGCATTGAAGTCGCGGGTCGGGGTGAAGTAGTCAGTGGTGTGGAACTTGACCCCGTCGCGCAGGTGGAAAGTGTAGGTCAGGCCGTCTTTGGAGACATCCCAGCGTGTTGCCAGGCCAGGTTCCACCTCGGTGCCGCCACGCTTGAACTGGGTCAGGCGGTTGAATACGGTTTCGGCGGAGGCATCAAAGTCGGTGCCACTGGTGTACTGGCTGGGGTCGAAACCGGCGGGGCTGGCTTCGGAGCAGTAGACCAGGGTGCTGGCGGCGTGAGCCATGGGCATACAGGCCAGGAGGCTGGCGGCGAGTAGCAGTGGTTTAAACGCGATTCTTTCCATGGAGTCCCCTGAAGTGGCTGGCAGCCAAAAATTGCCCAAACGAAAACGGCGGTCACCGAGGTTACCGCCGTTCAGTAAGGGCAGATAGAGGGGAGTACTGATCAGTCCAGTACAGCCGTGATCTCTATACGGGTAGGCGCTGAGGGGTTGATGACATAACCGTCGCTGTCAATTTCATTGCTGGTGTCTATAGTGATTGTTCTTGACGCTTTTACATTTACATCAGTCAGTGTTTCAAGTTCGCCATTACTTTCGTCTAGTCGGGTAAGTATAAAGTCAGATTTCCCTGTGACGGTGGCCGTTTTTCCTTCTCCCGCATACTCGATAATGTAGTGGGGGTCTCGACCGCTACCAAATACTGTGCCGTTGAAACGAGAGGTTCGAAACTCATCGGGGGCAGCGCCGAGCAACCATTGATGGGCAACTTCAGAAATTCGGGCTCTTAACGCGGCATCTGGTATAGCGATCTCAAACTTTTCAATGTTTTCTTGTATGACGCTGTTGAGTTCGGCAGTTGACAACGTGGCGCCTTTTTGCTGTTGAAGCAACCGGACCTGTTCGGGGATGTTGATTTCCAGTGTGATGCCCTCTGGCGTGTTCACTGTGAACCGGCTGCGGTTTATATCTTTAATAAATTGCTCACTGTATTCACTCGTCCCGAACGTTGATTTTCCAGCTGTCGGGTGTGGTGTGGCGTGGGCTGGGTTCTCGTCAACTGTCCAGGAAACCTGCGGTACGGTCTCACCGTTATCGTTAATAGCAACACCATAGGTATAGGCGTGCTCCTCACCATTGAGGTATTGATCCAGCGTCGTAGAGCCTCGCATTTTTGTCCCGTCTAATTCCAGAAACTGATCCGACATCAACGGGGTCTTGGGTTCGATACTTGGGGTGGGTGATTCGGGGCGTTGCCATGGCCACCTTCCGCCACCCGTTTCCCCGGCTTTCTTCCACGCGCCTGTCTCATCAGGGTTGGCAACAATTCCACTGCTCACCAATTTTGTTGGGTCGCTCGGATCTTTTACGCGCAACAAGTAAGCCGTGCCGTCCCACGCATCGGGTTTATCCGCGACGAAATACGTTTTGCCCCTGAACTCTATTTCCTGCATCCCCGGAAAGGATGAGGCGGTCTTCGTCGGCGGGGTTACAACTGTGCTCGCAGGTTTGGTGGCGTTTGTGTCAGCCTTGTTCGAAGTTTCTGGCGCTCGCACGAACTCAAAATCGCGCGTCTGCTCATTGTATTTCCAGCTGTACGGCCGCGGCGTCGAGGCGCGGGTAGCGATTGCAGGCTCACCCAGCCCCGCCTCTGCCACAGAGGGTGCAATTTCGTGCGCAAGTTGCAGGCCCGATATGACTGCAGCGGCCGTGCCGCCCACACGATCGTCGGCGGTCATGCCATAAATGGAGTCATGGACACCGAAGTAAATATTGCCCGCGTTGCCAAGGATGGGCACGTAGCCGAACGTGCGCCCCCACAATTCTTTGGCTTCCTTCCATGTTTGCTGCGAGGCGCCAAATACCTCGGTTTGATCGGCCCACTTTGCGTTGTTGGCGTTGAGCTCTTGGTAATCTGCAGCAATGCCGGATTTCAGATCTCCGAACTTTAAATGGTAACTTTGTGTTCGGGATTGGGTGTAATTAAATGTCTCCTTTACGGGGACCTGTTTATAACTGAGGAAGTTATGACGTCCTGGGTAATGAGCATGATTACCCTCAATAATGTTTTCGAGTACATTGCCTGCGGCTGGCCAATGAGCATCTTTTCCGCCTTGCTTGTCCTGGGCGTTAAAGCTGGCCCGCAATGCCTCACGATTATTACCGGCCCAGCGGGCAAAATCATCATCCCCGTCTATTTCATTGACCGTACCATTCTTCAAGTCAATCATCAGGCCTTGATTGGGGCGGGTATCATAGTTGCCGTGATAATTGACGTAAGGGATGAACGCGTACCCGGCCATTGGATAGCCGTATATGTTTGGGATGAGCACGTTGCCTTTCTTGTCCAGCGTGCGGTCAACAGCTATTTGACCTTCAGGCGTTAGCGTTTTATAGATATCTTTATCATTGCGCAGGCCTTGCAAGATGCCCTTCACAACATAGGCATCGGCTTTCCCCGAGCGCTTTGCCAATGCGCCTGACTCGTCGTGCATGGGCTTGGCTATGTCATCTTTCCAGTGATCTTGAAGCTTCGCACCCAGCGCTTCCAGATCGTTGATCTTGCTGCGGTCCTGGGGCTGGATTTCCATGGTTTGGAAGTTGAGCAGGCCGCCTTCCGCTGGTCTATCGTGCTTCAGGGCACCCGCGGCAATTTCCCAGGCAAAATAGGTGCGTGTCTCGGTGTTGGTCTTGACTTCCGGTTTCCATTTCCCCACGTAAGCGTTGAATGTCACGGTGATTTTTTCATGTGGGTCTAACCCGGCGGCCAATAACCCACCGCTGAAGTAGCCGGCAGGCTCCAGAAACTGGCGAGTCTTCTGGAACCTGATATTGCTTTCGCCTTCCTCGCCGCTTTCTATGTGCTTGATTTGCGTTACGACGCGACCGGCATAAGCGTCGATCCGCTGTAGGCGCTCCTGTAGCGTGTAACTTGCTGTGGGTGGGGAAACGCCGAGCGCCCCATAAATGACGCCCTTGGCGAAATCCAGTTCATGGTTGGGGGTTGGAGCCGAGTTCGGTTTTTGTACCAGGCCTGAGGCTTTATCTTCTGAACGGGTCGGCATGCCCGACGGTGTATTTTCTACTGTTGGCGCAGTGTCAGTGGCTCGAGTCGGGCGGCTGTGTTGAGCGGGCGTTGTAATAGGCGGCGGTAGCAGAGGCGAGAGTGTATTCATTATCGGGTCGCTTTATTGATCAGTGATTAACGATGTTTTCTGGGCGCGAAACAGTACGGCTGGCAGTGCGTGCACCGCGCCAGTACGCCATGTCATGATTTTTACGAGGGCCTGATCAGTGTTCTCTTGACACTGATTAAGTCACGTTTGCGAGTGTGTGATTTACATAAGCCAAAGGATAAAATTAATTTTGTTGGTCTATCTTTTGTACAGAACTTACTTGCTAAGCTTTTGAAATGTCCGCATGGCGTTACTTATCACTGCGTGGCTAAAAGCGTGCGCAAGGTTCCACGTTATACGTGTGCTCTGTCCGAAAAAAGCGCTCATAAGGAGCGGCCTACAGCCACGGGGAAAAACTTACCGCTCGTGGTATTGGAAACCAAGGTATAAAAAAACGGCGCAAGCCCTCAGGGCTGCGCCGTTTGTTTGGAATCGAGAAGCTTACTGCAGGACTTCAATCACGCCATCAGCACTCATGTTCACCTGGCTGGTGCCGGCTTCAACTTCCGGTGTCGGTGCCGAATCGGCCATGGCCGCTTTCATCATCATGCCGCCACGCGCGTAAGGCATAGGGTAGCCATTGGTGTTGAAGTTCAGATTGACGATCTTGTAACCCTTGCCGCCCAGTGCATCGGTAGCCAGTTGAGCGCGCGCTTTGAATGCGGCCACTGCCTCTTTGAGCAACGCATCTTCGCTGGCCTTGCGCGTGGCATCGGCGATGGCGAAGTCCATGTTTTCCATTTTCAGGGTGTTGAGCAGCTCGCCGGTGAGCTTGGACAATGCCGGGAAGTCGGCGCTTTCCAGGCGCAGTTCGGCGCGCTCACGCCAGCCGGTGATCTTCTGGTTCTTGCTGTCGTAGATCGGGTAGCTGTTGCGGCTGCCTTGGCGCAGGGTCACCGCTTTGACTTCGCGCGCCTCGCCCAGGGCCTTGTTCATGGTGTTGGTGATTTCGGCCGCGAGCTTGGCCGGGTCGGCGTTTTGCGACTCGGTGTAAAGGGTGACGATCATCTTGTCGCGGGCAACCTCCTGGCTGACCTCGGCGCGCAGGGAAATCTGGTTGTAGTTCAGCCCTTCGGCTGCCAGCACAGGCAGGCTGGCCAGGGTGGCGACGCCGAGGGTGATAACAGCTGCACTGCGAGTGAAACGAGACATGGAAGCTCCTTGAGGTAGTCGTGTTGGTTAAGACTGTAGACGGTGGCATCGGGTTCTTCGGGTTTACACATTCGCTACAAGTGGTGGGGGTGCCGACGAACGGTCATTTGCCCGGCCTGCGTCAAAGAGCCACACGCGCCGTGCCAGCGGGTCTGCTTCGTTTATACTCGTGCCGATCCGCCTGCAGCGCTCACCGGGAGAGCTCATGCTCGCCGCCGTAAAACTGACTTCCGCCACACGCCAGAACCTCTGGCGCCTGACGTTCATCCGTACCCTGGTACTGGCCGCACAGGCCGGCTCCGTCGGGCTTGCCTATTGGTTCGACCTGCTGCCGCTGCCGTGGCTGCAACTGGGTGTGACCCTGGCGTTTTCCACGGTGCTGTGCGCGTTCACCGCCATCCGTTTGCGCACTACGTGGCCGGTGACCGAGTTGGAATATGCGCTCCAGTTGGCCTGCGACCTGTTTATCCACAGTGTGTTGCTTTATTTCTCCGGTGGTTCCACCAACCCATTCGTTTCTTATTACCTGGTGCCACTGACCATCGCCGCCGTGACCTTGCCATGGCGCTACTCGGTGGTGCTGTCGGGTATTGCGCTGACGCTCTATACCTTGCTGCTGGCGCAGTTCTATCCGCTGCAAACCTTTCCCATCGCCCGCGAAAACCTGCAGATCTACGGGATGTGGCTGAGCTTCGCGCTGTCTGCTGCAGTGATCACATTTTTCGCTGCACGCATGGCCGAGGAACTGCGCCGTCAGGAAGAACTGCGCGCTATTCGCCGCGAAGAAGGCCTGCGCGACCAGCAATTGCTGGCCGTCGCCACTCAAGCCGCCGGCGCCGCCCACGAATTGGGCACACCACTGGCGACCATGAGCGTGCTGCTTAACGAAATGACCCAGGACCATCACGACCCGGTGCTGCAAGAAGACCTCGGTGTGTTGCGCGAACAGGTCAAGCAGTGCAAGCAGACCTTGCAGCAACTGGTGCGCGCCGCCGAAGCCAATCGCCGCCTGGCGGTTGAGATGCAGGACGTGACCCAGTGGCTCGACGAAGCCCTGAACCGCTGGCACCTGATGCGTCCCGAAGCCAGTTACCGTTTTCATCTATTAGGGCAGGGCAGTGTGCCGCGCATGGCGCCGCCGCCGGACCTGACCCAGGCCTTGCTTAACCTGCTGAACAACGCCGCCGACGCTTGCCCCGAAGGCCTGGGCGTACAGTTGGACTGGGACGCGGAAAACGTCACCATCAGTATTCGTGACCACGGCGCGGGCGTGCCGCTGGCCATTGCCGAACAGATCGGCAAACCGTTCTTTACCACCAAGGGCAAAGGCTTCGGCCTCGGCCTGTTTTTGAGCAAGGCCAGCGTGACCCGCGCGGGCGGCTCAGTGAAGCTCTATAGTCATGAGGAAGGTGGCACGCTCACCGAGCTGCGCCTGCCCCGTGTCGCACGAGGAGATATCGATGAGTGACGAGATCCAAGTCGAAGGCGAAGAACTGCCGCACCTGTTGCTGGTAGATGACGACGCCACCTTTACCCGCGTGATGGCGCGCGCCATGAGCCGTCGTGGCTTTCGCGTGAGCACGGCAGGTTCGGCTGAAGAAGGCCTGACCATCGCCCAGGCCGACCTGCCGGACTACGCCGCGCTCGACCTGAAAATGGACGGTGACTCCGGCCTGGTGCTGCTGCCCAAGCTGCTGGAGCTGGACCCGGAAATGCGCGTGGTAATCCTCACCGGTTACTCCAGCATCGCCACCGCCGTCGAGGCCATCAAGCGCGGCGCCTGCAACTACCTGTGCAAGCCGGCGGATGCCGACGACGTGCTGGCCGCCTTGCTTTCCGAGCACGCCGACCTCGACACCCTGGTGCCGGAAAACCCGATGTCGGTGGACCGCCTGCAGTGGGAACACATCCAGCGCGTGCTGACCGAACACGAAGGCAATATCTCCGCTACCGCCCGCGCGTTGGGCATGCACCGACGTACGCTGCAACGCAAGTTGCAGAAACGCCCGGTACGGCGCTGAACAAAGTCTGAACAATCCGCTTCAGGCTGCACAGCGCGCTGAACCGATCGTCTATGATCGGTTCAAACGCCTGTCACATTTTCTTACAGAGCCTGAACGATGAATCAGAACGCTGAGTATTCCGCGGTCAACGACGCGGTGCGTGGGCAATTCTTGCGCCGAACCTGGGCGATGATCACACCGTATTGGCGCAGTGAAGAGAAGGGCAAGGCCTGGTTGTTGCTGGCTGTGGTGATTGGTCTGACGCTGTTCAGCGTGGCGATTTCCGTGTGGCTCAACCACTGGTACAAGGATTTCTACAACGCCCTGGAAAAAAAGGACACTGCGGCCTTCTGGCAACAGATCATCTATTTCTGCGGCATCGCTGCGGTGGCTATTCTCGGCGCGGTCTACCGCCTCTATCTGACCCAGATGTTGACCATTCGCTGGCGCGCGTGGCTCACCGAAAAGCACTTTGCACGCTGGCTCAACAACAAGAACTACTACCAGTTGGAGCAGGGCGGCTATACCGATAACCCGGACCAGCGGATTTCCGAAGACCTCAATAGCTTTACCTTGAACACGTTAACGCTGGGGTTGGGTTTGCTACGCAATGTGGTCAGTCTGGTGTCGTTCTCGATTATCTTGTGGGGCGTGTCGGGCAGCATCGAAGTGTTCGGTATCACCATCCCCGGCTACATGTTCTGGTGCGCACTGCTGTATGCCGCCGTCGGCAGTTGGCTGACGCACCTGATCGGCCGTCGTTTGATCGGCTTGAGCAACCAGCAGCAACGGTTCGAAGCCGACTTGCGTTTCTCCATGGTGCGCGTGCGGGAAAATGCCGAAAGCATTGCTTTGTACAATGGCGAGTCAAACGAGAATCAACGTTTGAGTGCGCGGTTCGGTAAGGTCTGGCACAACTATTGGGACATCATGAAGGTGTCCAAGCGCCTGACATTCTTCACCGCAGGCTATGAGCAGATCGCGGTGGTCTTTGCATTTATCGTGGCGGCACCGCGCTATTTCGCCGGCAAGATCGAGCTGGGCGAGCTGATGCAAATCAACTCGGCATTCGGCAATGTGCAGGGCAATTTCAGCTGGTTTATCACCGCTTACTCCGACCTCGCCAGCTGGCGTGCCAGCAGTGACCGTCTGCTGAGTTTCCATGAGGCCATGAGCCGCAACGAGCAACGTGCTCCGGCCATCGATGTGCGCCCGCACGGCGAGCAACTGGTGGTCAAAGACCTGGGCATGGACCTGGCCGACGGCCGCCGCCTCCTCACCGACGCCGACATGACGGTAGAGCCTGGCCAGCGCGTGATGCTCAGTGGGCGTTCCGGTAGCGGTAAAAGTACGTTGCTGCGCGCCATGGGTAACTTGTGGCCCGCGGGCCACGGCAGCATTCGCCTGCCGGCGGCGCGTTATCTGTTCCTGCCGCAAAAGCCCTACTTGCCGATTGGCAGCCTGAAGGCGGTGTTGAGTTATCCACAAGACGACAGCACCTACCCGGCCGAACGTTATGCACAGGTCCTGGAAACCTGCCGCTTGCCCCATCTGGTCAGCCGTCTGGATGAGGCCAACCACTGGCAGCGCATGCTCTCACCCGGTGAGCAGCAGCGCCTGGCCTTTGCCCGCGCCTTGTTGTTCGCGCCGCAATGGCTGTACATGGACGAAGCCACTTCGGCCATGGATGAAGAGGATGAAGCGAACCTGTATCAAGCGCTGATCGATGAATTGCCGGGGCTGAGTATCGTCAGTGTCGGCCATCGCAGCAGCCTCAAACGCTTCCATGGGCGGCATGTGCGGATTGAGGGTGGGCTGTTGCAGGAGCAACAATCGGCTTAAGGTCTTACGCGGTCAATGTGGGAGCCGGGCTTGCCCGCGATGGCGGTGGGTCAGGCAACAGATACTTTGCTGGTACACCGCTATCGCAGGCAAGCCAGCTCCCACATTGGATTAGTGTCGCCTGCTTGATTGAGCACCCACAAAAAAGCCCGGCTGATCATCGATCAGCCGGGCTTTTTAGTGCTTGAAAATAACTTACTTCTTCAAGCCGTAATGCTCATCCAGCATGCCTGGGGCGTTCGGCGTTTTTGGCGCGTAGTCCCGTGGTGGCTCCTGGTTTTCCCGCGGCGGCGTCAAGCGCTCCCGTGGGGCTTGCGGTGCATCGGAATGCAGCGCGGCCAGCAGGCGCTGGCGGGTGATGTCGTCGAGGGCGAGGCGGTTGGCGCCATCGGCGAGATGATCCTGTACTTCCTGGTAGCTCTGAGTGAGCTTCTTGACCAGGGTCGCGGTGCTGTTGAAGTGGGTAACAACCTCGTTCTGATAACTGTCAAAACGTTCCTGAATGTCATCCAGCTGACGCTGCGTGCGGTTAGGCGCGGCATTCGGCAGCAAGCGGGCAACCAGGAATCCAATGGCGACACCGGCAACCAGGGCAAGAGTCGGCAACAACCAAACTAAGAGCGAGTGTTCCACGAGTCCTTCCTCTATAAACGGCTTTGCTTTACGTTAACGGCTCAAACCTGCGCTGTATACCGCGATTAAGCTCGCAATGATGCCATGCACAGACTTTTAGCTAGACGAGTCGACCCTTTGAGAGGTCACGGAGTTCATTCCTTGCTCATGCGTGAAACCCCCGTTTTGATCGCCGGCCCGGTAGGCCAATTGGAAGCCTTGTACCTGGATCACCCCGAGCCACGTGGCCTGGCGCTGATCTGCCACCCTAACCCGGTGCAAGGCGGGACCATGCTCAATAAAGTCGTTTCGACCCTGCAACGCACTGCCCGCGATGCTGGTTTGATTACTTTACGTTTCAATTACCGTGGCGTCGGCGCGAGCGCCGGTACTCACGACATGGCCACCGGTGAAGTGGACGATGCCGAAGCGGCGGCCACCTGGCTGCGGGAAAAACACCCTGAGCTGCCGATTACCCTGCTCGGCTTTTCCTTCGGCGGCTATGTCGCGGCCAGCCTCGGCGGCCGCCTGGAAGCCAAGGGCGAAAAGCTTGCGCACCTGTTCATGGTCGCCGCTGCGGTGATGCGCCTGCGCGATAGCGATGTGCTGCCCCAAGGCTGCCCATTGACCCTGATCCAGCCGGAAACCGATGAAGTGGTCGACCCGCAGCTGGTCTACGATTGGTCCGCCGCCCTCAAACGCCCCCATGAGCTGCTGAAAGTGGCAGAATGCGGACACTTTTTTCATGGCAAGCTCACCGATCTCAAGGATCTGGTGCTGCCGCGCCTCTCGAATTGATAGCAGTCTGATAAGCGATTACCCATGACGACTCGTACCCGTATCCTCACCGGCATCACCACCACCGGCACGCCGCACCTGGGCAACTACGCCGGTGCGATCCGCCCTGCGATCCTCGCCAGCCAGGACGCGAATGCCGATTCCTTCTACTTCCTGGCCGACTACCACGCCCTGATCAAGTGCGATGACCCGCAGCGCATCCAGCGCTCGCGCATGGAAATCGCCGCGACCTGGCTGGCCGGTGGCCTGGATGTGAACCGGGTGACCTTCTATCGCCAGTCCGACATCCCGGAAATTCCCGAGCTGACCTGGCTGCTGACCTGTGTTGCCGCCAAGGGCCTGCTCAACCGCGCCCACGCCTACAAGGCCTCGGTGGACAAGAACGTCGAAAGCGGTGAAGACCCGGACGCCGGCATCAGCATGGGCCTGTACAGCTACCCGGTGCTGATGGCGGCGGACATCCTGATGTTCAACGCGCACAAGGTGCCGGTCGGCCGTGACCAGATCCAGCACGTGGAAATGGCCCGCGACATCGGCCAGCGTTTCAACCACCTGTTCGGCAACGGTAAAGAATTCTTCACCATGCCCGAGGCGTTGATCGAAGAAAGCGTCGCCACCTTGCCGGGCCTGGACGGCCGCAAGATGTCCAAGAGCTACGACAACACCATTCCGTTATTCACCAGCGCCAAGGACATGAAGGACGCCATCTCGCGGATCGTCACCGATTCGCGCGCGCCTGGCGAAGCCAAAGACCCGGACAACTCGCACCTGTTCACCTTGTTCCAGGCATTTGCCAGCAAGGCTCAGGAACAAGAGTTCCGCGCCGAGCTGCTGCAAGGCCTGGGTTGGGGCGAGGCGAAGAATCGTCTGTTCCAACTGCTCGACAGCCAGTTGAGCGAGCCGCGCGAGCGTTACCACCAGTTGATGTCGCGCCCCTCGGACATGGAAGACCTGCTGCTGATCGGCGCCAAGAAAGCCCGCGCCGTGGCCGCACCGTTCCTTGCCGAGCTGCGTGAAGCCGTGGGCCTGCGTTCGTTCGTCAACCAGGCCGCCGCGCCAGTGACGGCCAAGAAGAAAACCGCCAAAGCTGCGCGCTTCGTGAGCTTTCGTGAAGACGACGGCAGCTTCCGCTTCCGCCTGCTGTCGGCCGAGGGCGAGCAATTGCTGTTGTCGCGCAACTTTGCCGACGGCAAAACAGCGGGCGCCGTGACCAAGCAACTGCAAAACGGCGACGCGCTGGATCTACGCACTGAGGCCACAGGTTTCAGCGTATGGCTGGACGGTGCTGCCGTGGCCGACAGCGCTGACTTTGCCGACGAAGCGTCGCGCGATGCAGCCATCGCCGCCTTGCGCGTTGCGTTGACCCCCATCGAGGATTAACCCGACCAAGGGTTGATTGCCATTATCCAGGGCCGTCGTTACAGTGACGGCCCGTTTTTGTTGCCTTGCTAACGAAATTATGACGCCCCTAGAACGATATCAAGCTGATCTGAAACGCCCTGAGTTCTTCCATGACGCGGCCCAGGAAAATGCGGTGCGTCATTTGCAGCGCCTGTATGACGACCTGGTCGCGGCCTCGCACAACAAGCCAGGGATGTTCAGCAAGCTGTTTGGCAAGAAAGACCACACGCCGGTCAAAGGCCTGTATTTCTGGGGTGGCGTGGGCCGTGGCAAGACCTACCTGGTCGACACCTTCTTCGAAGCACTGCCGTTCAAGGACAAGGTGCGTACGCACTTCCACCGCTTCATGAAGCGTGTGCACGAAGAGATGAAGACGCTGCCGGGCGAGAAGAACCCGCTGACCATTATCGCCAAGCGCTTCTCCGACGAAGCGCGGGTCATCTGCTTCGATGAGTTCTTCGTCTCCGACATTACCGACGCCATGATCCTCGGCACCTTGATGGAAGAACTGTTCAAGAACGGCGTGACCCTGGTCGCCACCTCGAACATCGTGCCTGACGGCTTGTACAAGGACGGCCTGCAACGTGCGCGCTTCCTGCCGGCCATCGCGCTGATCAAGCAGAACACCGAGATCGTCAACGTCGACAGCGGTGTCGACTACCGTTTGCGTCATCTTGAGCAGGCTGAACTGTTCCACTTCCCGCTGAACGAAGCGGCGCATGAAAGCCTGAAAAAGAGCTTCCGCGCGCTGACGCCGGAATGCACCCAGGCAGTGGAAAACGACAAGCTGATGATCGAGAACCGCGAAATCATCGCCCTGCGTACCTGCGATGACGTGGCCTGGTTCGAATTCCGCCAGCTGTGCGACGGCCCGCGTAGCCAGAACGACTACATCGAGCTGGGCAAGATCTTCCACGCGGTGATCTTGAGCGGCGTGGAGCAGATGAGCGTTACTACCGATGACATCGCGCGGCGGTTCATCAACATGGTCGACGAGTTCTATGACCGCAATGTCAAGCTGATTATCTCGGCGGAAGTCGAACTCAAGGACCTCTACACGGGCGGTCGCTTGAACTTCGAATTCCAACGCACCCTGAGCCGCTTGCTCGAAATGCAGTCCCACGAGTTCCTGTCGCGTGGGCATAAACCCTAAAGGCAACTCAGATCAAATGTGGGAGCGGGCTTGCTCGCGAATGCGGTGGATCAGTTAAAGATGCATTGACTGACACACTGCATTCGCGAGCAAGCCCGCTCCCACATTTTTCACCGAGTTGAGTCTGGCTTACGCGGCTTGCTGGAACTGTTGGCGATACTGGTTCGGCGACAGCTCGGTGTGCTGCCTGAACAGCCGCGCAAAGAAGCTTGCATCGTCGTAACCCACTTCATAGCTGATGGTCTTGATGCTCTTGCGGCTGCCCGACAGCAGGCCTTTGGCCGTTTCGATGCGCAGCCTTTGCAGGTAATGCAGCGGCTTGTCACCCGTGGCCGTCTGGAAGCGGCGCATGAAGTTGCGAATGCTCATGCCGTGTTCCCGGGCGACGTCTTCGAAGCGGAACTTGTCGGCAAAGTGCTCTTCCAGCCAGTGCTGGATCTGCAGGATGATCACGTCCTGGTGCAGCTTCTGCCCGCCAAAACCGATGCGCCCTGGCGCGTAGTTGCGCTGCACTTCGTAAAGGATGTCGCGGGCCACCGCCTGGGCGATGTTGGCGCCGCAGAAGCGCTCGATCAGGTAGATGTAAAGGTCGCACGCCGAGGTGGTGCCGCCGGCGCAGTACAGGTTGTCGGCGTCGGTGAGGTGCTTGTCCTGGTTGAGTTGCACCTTGGGGAAACGCTCGCTGAAGGCGTTGAAGAAGCGCCAGTAAGTGGTCGCCTCCTTGCCATCGAGCAGCCCGGCTTCGGCCAGCCAGAACACCCCGGTGGCTTCGCCGCACAGCACCGCGCCGCGCGCATGTTGTTCGCGCAACCACGGCAGCACTTGCGGGTAGCGGCTGCACAGGGCTTCGAAGTCATCCCAGAAGGCCGGCAACACAATGATGTCGGCGTTTTCCAGGCCGCCGTCCACCGGCATGATCACATCGCTGAAGCTGCGTACCGATTGCCCGTCAGGGCTGACCAGGCGCGTTTCGAATGCCGGGGTCAGGCCCAGGCCTTGCTGCTTGCCGTAACGCAGGCTGGCGAGGTGGAAGAAATCCTTGGCTTGCATGAGGGTGGAAGCGAATACCCGATCAATGGCCAAAATGCTGACGCGCCGCAAGGGCGTGGAGATTTGGTTAGACATAATTTCATTTATTCTTATAGGGGAAAGTGGTCACCAGACGGCTGGATCGTCTTATTTTTTGTCGCATGTGTCCAGTGTCCTGTGACGCCTTCGCGGCATAGGCTCTGTGGTCTGGTCTTTGTCCGACAATCCACGCAGGTGACCCATGATCCCCAGAACCTTGTTCAGCTCGGAGCACGAACTCTTCCGCGAGAGCGTGCGCACCTTCCTTGAAAAACACGCTGCGCCGTTCCACGGACAGTGGGAAAAGCAGGGTTACATCGACCGTAATCTTTGGAGCAAAGCGGGGGAGGCGGGGATGCTGTGTTCCCACCTGCCGGAAGAATACGGCGGGCTGGGCGCGGACTTTTTGTACAGCGCGGTAGTGATCGAAGAGATCAGTCGCCTGGGCCTTACCGGCATCGGTTTCTCGCTGCATTCGGACATCGTCGCGCCCTACATCCTGCATTACGGCAGTGAGGCGCTGAAGCAAAAGTACCTGCCTAAACTGATCTCCGGCGAGATGGTCACGGCCATCGCCATGACCGAGCCGGGTGCCGGTTCTGACCTGCAGGGTGTGAAGACCACCGCCGTGCTGGATGGCGATGAGTATGTGATCAACGGCTCCAAGACCTTCATCACCAATGGCTACCTCGCCGAGTTGGTAATCGTGGTGGCCAAGACCGATCCCAAGGCCGGCGCCAAGGGCACCAGCCTGTTTCTGGTGGAAGCCGACACGCCGGGCTTCGACAAGGGCAAGCGCCTGGAGAAGGTCGGCATGAAGGCCCAGGACACTTCGGAGCTGTTCTTTCAGGATGTACGCGTGCCCAAGGAAAACCTGCTGGGCCAGGCGGGCATGGGCTTCGCCTACTTGATGCAGGAGCTGCCTCAGGAGCGCCTGACGGTGGCGATTGGCGCGTTGTCATCCGCCGAAGCTGCGCTGCAGTGGACCCTGGACTACACCCGCGAGCGCAAAGCGTTCGGCAAGGCGATTGCCGACTTTCAGAATACCCGCTTCAAACTGGCGGAGATGGCCACCGAGATTCAGATCGGCCGCGTGTTTGTCGACAAATGCATGGCGCTGCACCTGGAAGGCAAGCTCGACGTGCCCACCGCTGCGATGGCCAAGTACTGGGCCACCGACCTGCAATGCAAGGTGCTCGACGAGTGCGTGCAGTTGCACGGTGGCTACGGCTTCATGTGGGAATACCCGATTGCGCGGGCCTGGGCGGATGCGCGGGTGCAGCGCATTTATGCGGGGACCAATGAGATCATGAAGGAGATTATTGCGCGGGCGCTTTGACGCCCATCGGCTCGTTCCCACGCTCTGCGTGGGAATGCATCCGGTGACGCTCTGCGTCATACAAGCGCGGACGCGGAGCGTCCAGGGCGGCATTCCCACGCAGAGCGTGGGAACGATCATAGCTATCTACAAATCAATCAAGGCGCAGGGTTCGGATGATCCTTCTGAATCGCCTCAATCCCTTCCAGCACTTCCTTGGACAGCTTCAAATCAGCACTGGCAATGTTGCTGTCCAACTGCTCCAGGCTCGTGGCGCCAATAATGTTGCTGGTCACAAACGGCTGCTGCGTCACAAACGCCAAAGCCATCTGCGCCGGGTCCAGGCCATGTTCCCGCGCCAGGGCCACATAACGGCTGCACGCAGCTTGCGACTGCGGGTTGAAGTAGCGGCTGAAGCGGCTGTACTCGGTCAGGCGCGCCTTGGCCGGGCGTGCGCCATTTTCGTATTTGCCGCTGAGCATGCCGAAGGCCAGCGGTGAATAGGCCAGCAAGCCGCATTGCTCGCGAATCGCCACTTCCGCCAAACCCACCTCAAAGCTGCGGTTGAGCAGGTTGTAGGGGTTCTGGATCGACACGGCGCGGGTCCAGCCACGGGCTTCGGCCAGGGCCAGGAACTTCATGGTGCCCCACGGGGTTTCGTTGGACAGGCCGATGTGGCGGATCTTGCCGGCCTTGACCTGTTCGTCCAGCGCTTCGAGGGTTTCTTCCAGCGGGGTCAGGTCGTCTTCGTCCTTGTGCTTGTAGCTCAGTTGGCCAAAGAAGTTGGTGCTGCGCTCCGGCCAGTGCAGCTGGTAGAGGTCGATCCAATCGGTTTGCAGGCGCTTGAGGCTGGCATCCAGGGCGTCGACGATGTGCTTGCGGTTGTGGCGCAGGTGGCCGTCGCGGATGTAGTCGATGGTATTGCCGGGGCCGGCGATCTTGCTGGCGAGGATCCAGTCGGCACGGTCGCCGCGGCTCTTGAAGTAATTACCGATATAACGCTCGGTGGTGGCATAGGTGTCGGCTTTAGGCGGCACCGGGTACATTTCGGCGGTGTCGAGGAAGTTGATCCCTGCGGCCTTGGCCCGTTCGATCTGTGCGAAGGCCTCTGCCTCGCTGTTCTGCTCACCCCAGGTCATGGTGCCCAAGGCGATCGCGCTTACGTTCAGATCGGTGCGGCCCAGCTGTCGATAATCCATCGGGTACTCCTTCGGGGAAAACAATCATAAAAGCAGGTTGAATTTTTTTTCGCAATCTGCATAATTGCCCACCTCTTTCTGCAGTGGAAGTGATGCGCCGCCTGCCGAAGAATCTTGCCGTTGAACGGACGCGCCGACCCGAGCCCCCGATAGCGTCTGTATCCGGCTGCCTTTGACTTGTCAAAGTACGCACTATTCAGTAAGATCCGCCGTCTAATTTACAGGGCGGCCCCTGAGGCTATTAAAGAATGACAACTTTTACTGCAAAACCGGAAACAGTTCAGCGCGACTGGTTTGTCGTCGACGCCGCTGGTCAGACCCTGGGTCGTCTGGCCACTGAAGTCGCCAGCCGTCTGCGTGGCAAGCACAAGCCTGAGTACACCCCTCACGTTGACACCGGTGACTACATTGTCATCATCAACGCCGAGCAGGTACGTGTTACCGGCAACAAAGCGCAAGACAAAATGTACTACCGTCACTCCGGTTTCCCAGGCGGTATCAAGTCTTCGAACTTCGAAGGCCTGATCTCCAAGAAGCCTGAAGCCCCGATCGAAATCGCGGTCAAAGGTATGCTGCCTAAGGGCCCACTGGGTCGCGATATGTTTCGCAAGCTGAAAGTCTATGCGGGCGCTGTACACCCTCATGCTGCTCAGCAGCCCCAAGAACTGAAGTTTTAACGGAATAGTTCATTATGTCGGCGACTCAAAATTACGGCACTGGCCGTCGCAAAACCGCTACCGCTCGCGTTTTCCTGCGTCCGGGTACTGGTAACATCTCGATCAACAACCGCACTCTGGAAAATTTCTTCGGTCGCGAAACTGCCCGCATGGTAGTTCGTCAGCCGCTGGAACTGACCGAGACTGTTGAAAAGTTCGACATCTACGTCACCGTTATCGGTGGCGGTGTAAGTGGTCAAGCTGGCGCAATCCGCCACGGTATCACTCGCGCTCTGATGCAGTACGACGAAACCCTGCGTGGCGCTCTGCGCAAAGCTGGCTTCGTAACTCGCGATGCTCGTGAAGTAGAACGTAAGAAAGTCGGTCTGCGTAAAGCGCGTAAGCGTCCGCAGTACTCGAAGCGTTAATTCGCTTTACGTTCCACAAAAACGCCCAACTCCTTACGGAGCTGGGCGTTTTTTATTGCCTGCGATTTATGCATAAATTTTACCGTGACAACTTGCCACATCCGTAGACCCCCTATACTACAAGGCCTGGAGGCTGAGCCCAGGGCAATTCCCTTGTCATACGTGGGGCTTTTCATTACCATCCGACAAAATTTTTATAAGTAAAGATTCAACACTTAGTAGACGCCTGATTTAACAGGCCAAAAAGCTGATGGGAGAGGACTGAATGAGCAATGACGGCGTGAATGCAGGCCGGCGTCGCTTCTTGGTAGCAGCCACATCCGTGGTGGGTGCTGCAGGAGCGGTGGGGGCTGCGGTCCCGTTCGTGGGGTCATGGTTTCCCAGTGCCAAGGCGAAAGCCGCAGGTGCACCGGTGAAGGTGAATGTCAGCAAGATCGACCCAGGCCAGCAGATGATTGCTGAGTGGCGCGGTCAGCCGGTCTTCATCGTTCGTCGTACTGAGGAGATCCTGGGGAATCTGAAGAAAATCGAAGGTCAGCTGTCTGACCCCGACTCTAAGAACTCCGACCAGCCCGCCTACGTCGATAAGGAAATCCGTTCGATCAAGCCAGAGATCCTGCTGCTGATCGGTATCTGCACCCACTTGGGTTGCTCGCCTACCTTCCGCCCGGAAGTTGCTCCTGCCGACCTTGGCAAGGATTGGGTCGGTGGCTATTTCTGCCCTTGCCACGGCTCCCATTACGACCTCGCCGGTCGCGTCTACAAGTCACAACCCGCACCACTGAACCTGCCAGTGCCGCCACATCACTACGAGACTGACAGTGTCATTGTCATTGGCGTCGACGAGGGGGAGAAAGCCTGATGAGCAAGTTCATGGATTGGGTGGATGCGCGCTTCCCCGCCACTAAAATGTGGGAAGACCATCTCAGCAAATATTACGCGCCAAAAAACTTCAACTTCTTCTACTTCTTCGGCTCGCTGGCCTTGCTGGTGCTGGTCAACCAGATCGTCACCGGTGTGTGGCTGACGATGAGCTACACGCCGTCGGCGGAAGAGGCGTTCGCCTCCGTCGAGTACATCATGCGTGACGTCGAGTACGGCTCGATCCTGCGTCTGCTGCACTCCACCGGCGCGTCAGCGTTCTTCATCGTCGTCTATATGCACATGTTCCGTGGCCTGCTCTACGGTTCGTACCAGAAGCCACGCGAGCTGGTGTGGGTGTTTGGCATGCTGATCTACCTGGCGCTGATGGCCGAGGCCTTCATGGGCTACCTGCTGCCGTGGGGCCAGATGTCGTACTGGGGCGCCCAGGTGATCATCTCGCTGTTTGGTGCGATCCCGGTGATCGGCAACGACCTGACCCAGTGGATTCGTGGTGACTACCTGATCTCCGGCATCACCCTGAACCGCTTCTTTGCGTTGCATGTCGTTGCATTGCCTATCGTGATTCTGGGCCTGGTGGTGCTGCATATCCTGGCACTGCACGAAGTGGGTTCCAACAACCCCGATGGCGTGGACATCAAAAAGCATAAAGACGAAAACGGCATCCCGTTGGACGGCATTCCGTTCCACCCGTACTACACCGTCAAAGACATTGTCGGCGTGGTGGTCTTCCTGTTCATCTTCTGCTCGATCGTGTTCTTTTTCCCGGAGATGGGCGGTTATTTCCTCGAGAAGCCTAACTTCGAACAGGCCAACGCCTTCAAGACGCCTGAGCACATTGCCCCGGTCTGGTACTTCACGCCGTTCTACGCGATCTTGCGGGCGATCCCCGACAAGCTCATGGGCGTAATGGCCATGGGCGCGTCAATTGCGCTGCTGTTCGTACTGCCGTGGCTCGACCGCAGCCCGGTCAAGTCGATGCGCTACAAAGGCTGGCTGAGCAAGATCTGGCTGTGGGTGTTCTGCATTGCATTCGTGATCCTGGGCGTATTGGGCGTATTGGCGCCGACCCCTGAGCGCACGCTGCTGTCGCAGGTCTGCACCTTCCTGTACTTCGCCTACTTCATTCTGATGCCGTTCTACACCCGGCTCGAGAAGACCAAACCGGTTCCGGAAAGGGTGACTGGCTGATGAAAAAGTTATTCGTTGCTTTGATCCTTGCGGCGCTGCCGCTACTGTCCTTCGCGGCCGAGCACGGCGCGGAGCTGGAAAAAGTCGATATCGACGTGTCCGACAAGGCCGCCATGCAAGATGGCCTGCGTACGTTCACCAACTACTGCATGGGCTGCCACAGCGCCAAGTTCCAGCGTTACGAGCGGGTTGCCGATGACCTGGGCATTCCCCATGACGTGATGCTCAGCCACGCCGTGTTCACGGGCGCCAAGATCGGCGACCACATGAACATCGGCATGCAGCCTGCGGATGCCAAGGCCTGGTTCGGCGCTGCGCCGCCCGACCTGACCCTGGTGGCGCGTGTGCGCGGTACCGATTGGCTGTATGGCTACCTCAAATCCTTCTACGAAGACCCGGCGCGCCCTTACGGCGTGAACAACAAAGTCTTCCCGAACGTCGGCATGCCTAACGTTCTGGTCGGCCTGCAGGGTCGCCAAGTGGTAGGATGCAAGCAGGTTCAGGTCGTTGAAGACGGCAAGAAGCAATATGATCCGCTGACCGGCACGCCTCTGACACACGAAGCGTGCGATCAACTGACCATCGTGCCCAAGACCGGTACGCTGAACGAAGAGCAGTTCGACGAGAAGGTCAAGAATCTGGTGACCTTCCTGGCCTACTCGGCCAACCCGGTCAAATTGCAGCATCAGCGCATCGGTACGTATGTGTTGCTGTACCTGGCCTTCTTCTTCGTGTTCGCTTATCTGCTCAAACGCGAATACTGGAAGGATGTGCATTGATCCAACCGTAAGCAATTGCTGTTAATCTTGCGCGCCCAGCGGCATCTCTGAATACGTAGCGGTCTGGTTGAACCAGGCACTACAGGGATGCTCTCTGGGCGCGCTCGTTTTTGAGCTTTCCATAATTTCAACAAGCGAGGAGGACCGCCATGGGCGTGACCAATCGGTTGGCCTGTTACTCCGACCCCGCCGACCACTATTCCCACCGAGTACGCATCGTGCTCGCAGAGAAGGGTGTCAGCGCCGAGATCATCAGTGTGGAGGCAGGTCGTCATCCGCCGAAACTGATCGAAGTGAACCCTTACGGCAGCTTGCCCACCCTGGTCGATCGTGACCTGGCGTTGTGGGAGTCAACCGTGGTGATGGAATACCTGGATGAGCGTTACCCGCATCCACCTTTGCTGCCGGTGTATCCGGTGGCGCGTGCCAACAGCCGCCTGCTGATCCATCGGATCCAGCGTGACTGGTGCGGGCTGGTGGATGTGATCCTGGATACACGCAGTAAAGAAGCCGTTCGTGTGCAAGCGCGCAAGGAATTGCGCGAGAGCCTGACCGGCGTTTCGCCGCTGTTCGCCGACAAGCCTTTTTTCCTCAGTGAGGAACAAAGCTTGGTGGATTGCTGCCTATTACCCATACTCTGGCGCTTGCCGATCCTGGGCATTGAACTGCCACGGCCGGCCAAGCCGTTGCTTGATTACATGGAGCGCCAGTTTGCGCGTGAGGCTTTCCAGGCGAGTCTGTCTGGTGTCGAACGCGATATGCGCTAAGGCTTAAGGAGCCGCTGATGAACTCCAGTCGACCCTATTTGGTCCGCGCGCTCTATGAGTGGATTGTGGACAACGATTGCACCCCGCACATGCTGGTCAACTCTGAATTTCCCAAGGTTGACGTGCCGCAGGGTTTTGCCAGTGACGGGCAGATCGTACTGAACGTTTCGCCAAGTGCTGTGCGCCACCTGCACATGGACAATGAAGCCGTCAGCTTCGAAGGGCGTTTTGGCGGCGTGCCACATACGCTGTTCGTGCCGATTGGTGCCATCCTCGGGATCTATGCCCGGGAAAATGGCCAGGGCATGGTGTTTGATCTGGAGTCGCCTTTCGAGGATGACGAAGCGATTGAAGGCGAAGACGGTGATGATCTACCGCCACCGGACTCCGAGCCGCCGCGTCCAAGCGGTCGGCCGAGCCTGAAAGTGGTGAAGTAAGCGGCGTTCACCTTCGTGTGAGCCCTGAAAATGCCTCGGCCTTTGCCGGGGCATTTTTTTGCGCAACGGATATGGATGAAAGTCGTGTCAGAACGGTGATCGTACAACCGCCATGGGCTATGATGCGGGCTCAAGTTCGCCGAGAAAGATCATTCGTCATGGAAAACGCCAACACCGCCCCTCGTCTTCCCCGCAAGCGCCGCAGCCTTGCCCAGGAATTGGTCACGGTGTTGTCCGAGCAGATCCGCGACGGCCAGCTCAAACGCGGCGACAAGTTGCCCACCGAGTCGGCCATCATGGAAGCCCATGGGGTCAGCCGCACCGTGGTGCGCGAGGCCATCTCACGTTTGCAGGCGGCGGGGCAGGTGGAAACCCGCCACGGCATCGGCACCTTTGTGCTGGATACACCAAGCCCGAGCGGTTTCCGGATCGACCCGGCCACGGTGGTAACGCTGCGGGATGTGCTGGCGATTCTGGAGCTGCGTATCAGCCTGGAAGTGGAGTCCGCTGGCCTTGCTGCGTTGCGCCGCAGCGACGAACAACTGGCGGCGATGCGCGCAGCCCTCGATGCGCTGAATGAAAGCGCGGCCCATGCAGGGGACGCGGTGGCGTCGGATTTCGCGTTCCATCTGGAAATCGCGCTGTCCACCGGCAACCGCTACTTCACCGACATCATGACCCACCTGGGCACCAGCATTATTCCGCGTACCCGCCTGAATTCGGCGCGCCTGGCCCATGACGACCAGCAGCACTACATGAGCCGCCTGAGCCGCGAACACGAAGAGATTTATGAGGCGATTGCCCGCCAGGATTCGGACGCGGCCCGCGCAGCCATGCGCCTGCATTTGACCAACAGCCGTGAGCGGCTGCGCCATGCCCATGAAGAGGCGGAGGCGCAGCGCGGTTAACCGCCAGACACGCTCTAATGTGGGAGCTGGCTGTTGATCGTTCCCACGCTCAGCGTGGGAATGCCGCCCTGGACGCTCCGCGTCCCGATGTGCGCGAGTATCTCAAGCCCCGCGCAAGGTGACGCAGAGCGTCACAGGATGTATTCCCACGCAGAGCGTGGGAACGATCAGTGTCAGGCGGGCTGGTTGGGCTTGTAGTCCTTGAGCAGCAGATAAGTGCTCCAACCCCACCAATCATTGGTCCAGCGCTTGTCGTTCAGGTCATTCACGTCCTTGCGGCGCAGCACCTTGTCACCCTCCATCTTGAACAGCGGCGAAAAGTTGTTCGCCGGGTTCTGCGCAGCATTCAGGTCCGGCACATACAACGGCGCCTTGAAGCTGGCCGGGGAGGGCGCGATACCGCTGATAAAGGTCTCGAAGATCTCATCAGCCGAGGCCTGCACCGCACGTTTGACCATGGCCCGATTGTCCGCGTCGATCGCATCGAAGTAGCGTTTGTCCCCATAGGCATGCCATTGATCACCCTTGGCATTGCTTACCTTGAGCCCGAACTTGCTGTCTTCGTCGTGCATGAAGCGGCTGATCAGCGAGCCTAATTCTCCGGGTGTGACCACCGCCGCCAATTGCTTGCGCGGCACGCGCAGGTGGCCGGCAGAAAACAGATCGGTCAAAAAGTGATCGGCAAAGCTGTTCATCGCATACGCCAGTTCCAGCGCCTGGTCGGTGCCGGTCTGGTGCGCGATGACCGCCTGTTGCAGCGCCGCCGTATGGCCGGCCAGGTACGCCGACAGCGCCCATTCGCCAAAGTGGTCGGCGTTGTCTGCGGCCAGCTTCAAGTAACGCCCCAGTGGAATCAGCGCCGAAACCGCACTGCCGCCGCCGGTGATGCGGTTCCATTCCTCGGACAACGTATCACCCAGCGCGTCATAGGCTTCATGGGGTTGTTTGCCGTCGCGGATCGCCTGGTTGACCGCGTTGATCTCCTTTTGCATGACCGCGAGGATTTTCCCGGCTTCTTCACGCGAGGCCGGTAGCACCGCCAGCGAGTTGAAGGCCGCGGTAAAACGTTGCACACGCTCGGCCGGGGAGGCGCCATCGCTGATGGCCTGGCCCGGAATGCCATAGAAATCACCGCCCAGGGCAATCACTTGGCCGTAGGTCAGTGCCAGGCCATTGGGCAGGTGCAGTTCAACTTGCCGCGCAGGAATCGCCGGGGCGTCCTTGGCGAAACGCAGCAGCGTGTCATCGCCGATGGCAGTGTGCTCACCGCCTTCAAAACGTAGGGTGGGTGGTGTTTTTTCGGGGGCTGCGAGTTCAAGACCTGACATGTTAGCTCCTTGCTATGTCGTAGGAATCTTCCGTAATAACTGTATGTATATACAGTTGTTCGGAGCATAGAGGAATAATTTCCTGCGTCAAGAAGCTGCGTTTAAACACGTGCCTACGAATGAGGACCGATGAATTGCAGTTGACGAATCTTTTTATAGTTGTACGATGACGTACGACATCACCAAAACCAACAACAACCTTTCGACAGAAAGTCTTCATCCAGGGTGTTCGAATAATGAATCCACAAGAACTGAAGTCCATCCTCTCCCACGGTTTGCTGTCTTTTCCGGTAACCGATTTTAATGCCCAGGGTGACTTCCACCAGGCGGGCTACATCAAGCGTCTGGAATGGCTGGCCCCTTACGGCGCCACCGCCTTGTTCGCCGCCGGCGGCACCGGTGAGTTTTTCTCCCTGGCCGCCAGCGAATATTCCCAAGTGGTGAAGACTGCTGTTGATACCTGCGCCACCAGCGTGCCGATTCTGGCCGGTGTCGGCGGTTCGACCCGCCAGGCCATCGAATACGCCCAGGAAGCCGAGCGTCTTGGCGCCAAAGGCTTGCTGCTGCTGCCGCACTACCTGACCGAAGCCAGCCAGGACGGTGTCGCCGCCCACGTTGAGGCCGTGTGCAAGTCAGTCAAAATCGGCGTAGTGGTCTACAACCGCAACGTTTGCCGCCTGACCGCGCCCTTGCTCGAACGCCTGGCCGAACGCTGCCCGAACCTGATCGGCTATAAAGACGGCCTGGGCGATATCGAGCTGATGGTGTCGATCCGCCGCCGTCTCGGCGATCGTTTCAGCTACCTCGGCGGCCTGCCGACTGCAGAGGTTTACGCCGCTGCCTACAAGGCCCTGGGTGTACCGGTGTACTCCTCGGCGGTGTTCAACTTCATCCCGAAAACCGCGATGGACTTCTACCACGCGATTGCCCAGGACGATCACGCCACTGTTGCCAGGATCATCGACAACTTCTTCCTGCCTTACCTCGATATCCGCAACCGTAAAGCCGGTTACGCGGTGAGCATCGTCAAGGCCGGCGCCAAAATCGTCGGTTACGACGCAGGCCCGGTGCGCACGCCGCTGACCGACCTGCTGCCGGAAGAGTACGAAGCCCTGGCCGCGCTGATCGACAAGCAAGGTCCGCAGTAACTTATCCACAAGGCCGCTGAGCAATCAGCGGCCTTTTGCGTCAGGAGAGAATGTGTGTCCCAAGCCAAACGTTTTGAAAACTACATCAACGGCGAGTGGGTGGCCGGTGCCGACTACTGCAACAACATCAACCCGTCGGAGTTGTCCGATGTCATTGGCGAATACGCCAAGGCCGATGTAGCCCAAGTCAACGCCGCCATCGATGCCGCCCGCGCCGCGTTCCCGGCCTGGTCGACGTCCGGCATCCAGGCGCGCCACGATGCACTGGATAAAGTCGGCAGCGAAATCCTCGCCCGCCGCGAAGAGCTTGGCACTTTGCTGGCCCGTGAAGAGGGCAAGACCCTGCCCGAAGCCATCGGCGAAGTGACCCGCGCCGGTAACATCTTCAAATTCTTCGCCGGCGAGTGCCTGCGCTTGTCTGGCGATTACGTGCCTTCGGTGCGCCCAGGCGTGAATGTGGAAGTCACCCGCGAAGCCCTCGGTGTGGTCGGCCTGATCACGCCGTGGAACTTCCCGATTGCCATCCCCGCGTGGAAAATCGCCCCGGCCCTGGCCTACGGCAACTGTGTGGTGATCAAACCGGCCGAACTGGTGCCGGGTTGCGCCTGGGCCTTGGCCGAGATCATCTCCCGCGCGGGTTTCCCGGCCGGTGTGTTCAACCTGGTGATGGGCAGCGGCCGTGTGGTTGGCGATGTGTTGGTCAACAGCCCGAAAGTCGACGGCATCAGCTTTACCGGTTCGGTTGGCGTCGGTCGCCAGATCGCCGTCAGCTGCGTGTCGCGCCAGGCCAAGGTGCAGTTGGAAATGGGCGGTAAGAACCCGCAGATCATCCTCGATGACGCCGACCTCAAGCAGGCCGTCGAGCTGTCGGTACAGAGCGCGTTCTACTCCACGGGCCAACGTTGCACGGCCTCCAGCCGCTTGATCGTCACCGCCGGTATCCACGACCAGTTCGTCGCGGCCATGGCCGAGCGCATGAAGTCGATCAAAGTCGGCCACGCGCTCAAAAGCGGCACTGACATTGGCCCGGTGGTCTCCCAGGCCCAGTTGGACCAGGACATGAAGTACATCGACATCGGCCAAAGCGAAGGCGCGCGGCTGGTCAGCGGTGGCGGCCTGGTGACCTGTGACACCGAAGGCTACTACCTGGCGCCGACGCTGTTTGCCGACAGCGAAGCCGCCATGCGTATCAGCCGTGAAGAGATCTTCGGCCCGGTGGCCAACGTGGTGCGCGTGGCGGATTACGAGGCGGCGCTGGCCATGGCCAATGACACCGAGTTCGGCCTGTCGGCGGGCATTGCCACTACTTCGCTCAAGTACGCCAACCACTTCAAGCGCCACTCCCAGGCCGGGATGGTGATGGTCAACCTGCCAACCGCCGGTGTGGATTATCACGTGCCGTTCGGTGGCCGTAAGGGTTCGTCCTATGGTTCGCGTGAGCAAGGCCGCTATGCGCAAGAGTTCTACACAGTGGTGAAAACCAGCTACATCGGGTCGTAGGAAATGGCCCGGTAGGCACCGGCTTATGTGGGAGCTGGCTTGCCTGCGATTGCATCACCAGGGTGTAACTGACACACCGTGGTGCCTGTATCGCAGGCAAGCCAGCTCCCACACAAAGCGGTTCCTGCACTTAAAACAGAAATGATTACCCGCAAAAAAAATAATTAGTGGGAGTACTTCTTCATGCAAGCGACCAAGCCGACTCACGTCCGCTATTTGATCCTGCTCATGCTGTTCCTGGTGACCACGATCAACTACGCCGACCGAGCCACTATCGCCATCGCCGGCTCCAGCCTGCAAAAAGACCTCGGCATTGACGCGGTCACCCTCGGTTACATCTTCTCTGCATTCGGTTGGGCCTACGTGGCCGGGCAAATTCCCGGTGGCTGGCTGCTGGACCGGTTCGGCTCGAAAAAAATCTATGCGCTGAGCATTTTCACCTGGTCGCTGTTCACCGTGCTGCAAGGCTACGTGGGTGAATTTGGGGTCTCCACCGCGATTGTGGCGCTGTTCATGCTGCGCTTTTTGGTGGGCCTGGCTGAGGCGCCTTCGTTTCCCGGGAACGCCCGTATTGTGGCGGCGTGGTTTCCTACGGCAGAACGCGGCACAGCGTCGGCGATTTTCAACTCGGCGCAGTACTTCGCCACGGTGCTGTTTGCACCGCTGATGGGCTGGATCGTCTACACCTTCGGCTGGCAGCACGTGTTTATTGTGATGGGCGGCATCGGCATCCTGTTCTCGCTGATCTGGCTCAAACTTATCCACAGCCCGCGCCAGCATCCGATGATCAACGAAGCCGAGTTCAACCATATCGCGGCCAACGGTGCGATGGTCGACATGGACCAGGACAAGACCAAAGGCCAGAAAACCGACGGGCCGAAATGGGATTACATCCGCCAACTGCTCACCAACCGCATGATGCTCGGCGTGTACCTGGGCCAGTACTGCATCAATGGCATCACCTATTTCTTCCTGACCTGGTTCCCGGTGTACCTGGTGCAGGAGCGTGGCATGACCATTCTCAAGGCGGGTTTCATCGCCTCGTTGCCGGCCATCTGCGGCTTTATCGGTGGCGTACTCGGTGGCGTGATTTCCGACTACCTGCTGCGCAAAGGCCATTCGCTGACGTTCGCGCGCAAGGCGCCGATCATTGCCGGCTTGTTGGTCTCCAGCAGCATCATCGCGTGTAACTACGTTGACGTTGAATGGATGGTGGTGGGCTTCATGGCTTTGGCCTTCTTCGGCAAAGGTGTTGGCGCACTGGGTTGGGCGGTGGTATCCGACACCTCGCCGAAACAAATCGCCGGGCTCAGTGGCGGCTTGTTCAATATGTTTGGCAACCTGGCGTCCATCAGCACGCCGATCGTGATTGGTTACATCATCGCCACCACCGGCTCGTTCAAATGGGCCTTGGTGTTCGTCGGCGCCAACGCGCTGCTGGCGGTGTTCAGCTATTTGGTGATCGTCGGCCCGATCAAGCGCGTGGTGCTCAAAGAGCCGCCAAGCAAAGGGCCGGAACTGACTAACCTTACCCAAGCGCACTCCTGAGGGGCGATGTAATGCAGTTGATTGAACATGCCGACTCGCCGCGCTCGATCCGTTTGCACGCGCGCGACAACGTGGTGATCGTGGTGAACGACCAGGGCGTGCCGGCCGGCACCGAGTTTCCGGACGGCCTGGTCACCGTGGATTTCATCCCGCAGAGCCACAAGGTGACCCTGGAAGACATCCCCGAAGGTGGTGAGATTATTCGCTACGGGCAGACCATCGGTTACGCGCTGGCGCCGATTCCGCGCGGCAGTTGGGTGCAGGAAGACCAGTTGCGCATGCCCACTGCGCCGCCGCTGGACAGCTTGCCGCTGTCCACCGAGGTGCCTGCCACCCAGGCGCCGTTGGAAGGCTTCACGTTTGAGGGCTACCGCAACGCCGACGGCACCGTCGGCACGCGCAATATCCTCGGCATTACCACCACGGTGCAGTGCGTCACCGGTGTGCTGGACCATGCGGTCAAGCGCATCAAGGATGAGTTGCTGCCCAAGTACCCGCACGTTGATGACGTGGTGGCGCTGACCCACAGCTACGGCTGTGGCGTGGCCATCACCGCGACCGATGCCTACATCCCGATTCGCACCGTGCGCAACCTGGCACGCAACCCGAACCTGGGCGGTGAAGCGCTGGTGATCAGCCTGGGCTGCGAGAAGTTGCAGGCCGGGCAGGTGATGCACGACAACGACAGTTCCGTCGACCTCAGTGAGCCCTGGCTGTACCGCTTGCAGGACTCCAGCCACGGGTTTACCGAAATGATCGAGCAGATCATGGCACTGGCCGAAACCCGCTTGAAGAAGCTCGACCAGCGTCGCCGGGAAACCGTGCCGGCGTCCGAGCTGATCCTGGGCATGCAATGTGGCGGCAGTGATGCGTTTTCCGGCATCACCGCCAACCCGGCGTTGGGCTATGCCTCGGATTTGCTGTTGCGCGCCGGAGCGACGGTGATGTTTTCCGAAGTCACCGAAGTGCGCGATGCCATCTACCTGCTGACGTCGCGCGCCGAGAGCAAGGCAGTTGCCGAGGAGCTTGTCAGGGAAATGGACTGGTATGACCGTTACCTGGCCAAGGGTGAGGCGGATCGCAGCGCCAACACCACGCCGGGCAACAAGAAGGGCGGGTTGTCGAACATTGTCGAGAAGTCCCTGGGCTCCATCGTCAAATCCGGCAGCAGTGCGATCAATGGCGTGCTGGGCCCGGGTGAGCGGTTCAAGGGCAAGGGCCTGATCTTTTGCGCCACGCCGGCCAGCGACTTTGTGTGTGGCACCCTGCAACTGGCGGCCGGGATGAACCTGCATGTGTTCACCACCGGGCGTGGCACGCCTTACGGGCTGGCGATGGCGCCGGTGGTGAAGGTGTCGACGCGCACGGAACTGGCGCAGCGCTGGCCGGACTTGATCGATATCGACGCCGGGCGCATCGCCACCGGGCGCGCGACCATCGAGGAGCTGGGCTGGGAGCTGTTCCACTTCTACCTGGATGTGGCCAGCGGCAAGAAACAGACGTGGGCGGAGCGGCATAAGCTGCATAACGACATCACCCTGTTCAACCCCGCGCCCATCACCTGAGACCAAGTCACCGATCGTTCCCACGCTCCGCGTGGGAATGCCTCTTTGGACGCTCTGCGTCCGCTGTGAATGGGACGCGGAGCGTCCCGGGCTGCATTCCCACGCAGAGCGTGGGAACGATCCAGGTGAATCTGGCTTATCATTAGCCACCTGACGACACCCACCAAGGTTCTCCCCGGCATGCTGGCTATCTTCCTCACCACCCTGACCATCACCGCGCCGGTGTTTGCCATGCTGTTTCTGGGGGTGCTGCTCAAGCGCATCAACTGGATCAACGACAACTTCATCCACGTTGCATCGTCGCTGGTGTTCAACGTCACCATGCCGGCGCTGCTGTTTCTCGGCATCCTCCACGCCGACCTGCATTCGGCGCTCAAGCCCGGTTTGCTGATCTACTTTGCCGTCGCCACGCTGCTGAGCTTTGCCCTGGCCTGGGGCTGGGCGATCTTTCGTTGCCCGCGTGAAGACCGTGGCATTTATGCCCAGGGCGCGTTTCGCGGCAACAACGGCGTGATCGGCCTGGCGCTGGCGGCCAGCATGTACGGCGACTACGGCATCTCCCTTGGCGCCATCCTCGCGGCGCTGGTGATCCTGTTCTACAACACGCTGTCGACCATTGTGCTGGCGGTGTACAGCCCGGTGATCAAGTCTGACCCGTGGAGCATCTTCAAAAGCGTGATAGCCAACCCGCTGATCATCAGCGTGATCGTCGCCGCGCCGTTCGCGATCTTCAAGATCGGCTTGCCGGGGTGGTTGGAGTCGTCCGGGCAGTATCTGGCGGACATGACTTTGCCGCTGGCACTGATCTGCATTGGCGGCACCTTGTCATTGGCAGCCTTGCGCAAAAGCGGCAGCATGGCCCTGAGTGCGAGCCTGGTGAAGATGATCGGCCTGCCGCTATTCGCGACGCTGGGCGCGTGGCTGTTGGGCTTTCGCGGGCCGGAATTGGGGATTTTGTTTCTGTATTTCGGCGCGCCGACGGCGGCCGCGAGTTTTGTCATGGCCAGGGCCGCCGAGGGTAACCATGAATTGGCGGCGGCGATTATTGTGATCACTACGTTGATGGCGGCGGTGACCACCAATATCGGGATTTTTGTGTTGCAGGCGGGTGGGTGGATCTAAGCTTTGTAGTGTGTTTTAGGGCCAATCGCAGGCAAGCCAGCTCCCACATTTGAACTGTGAATACATTCAGAATGTGGGAGCTGGCTTGCCTGCGATGGCTATCTAACAGTCACTACCGGTCTGCCTGATACGCCTCAATCACTTCCTGCGCCGCCCGAAACGCATCAATCGCCGCCGGCACACCCGCATACACCGCGCAATGCAGCAGCGCTTCGCGAATCTCTTCCACCGTGCAGCCATTGTTCAGTGCGCCGCGCACGTGGCCCTTGAGTTCCTGTGGGCATTTGAGTGCGGTCAGGGCCGCGAGGGTGATCAGGCTGCGAGTCTTCAAGGGCAAGCCTTCGCGATTCCACACACTGCCCCAGGCATGTTCGTTGACAAAGTCCTGCAGCGGCTGGGTGAACTCGGTGGCGTTGCCCAGGGCGCGATCGACGAACACGTCGCCCATTACCTGGCGACGCATCTCAACTCCGGGCTTTTTCTGATCGGTCATTGCGCTTCCCTCTTGTGTTGGCGGCGCCAGGCTCGCAGCGTGCTCAGTAGCAGAAACGCCATCAGCGCCGGCAGGACGTAATACAGCATCAGTTTTTCAAGCCGGGTAGCCAAGGGCATGCCGAACGTGAACGAGACCACATGCAACGCGTACACCAGGTACAGGCCCAGCAATACCAGGCCTTCGGCGCGGGTGACCCGGTAACCGGTGTAGAACACCGGCAGGCACAGCGCCACCACGGCGAGCATCACCGGCAAGTCGAAATCGAGGGCATTGGGCGATACCGACAGCGGTGATGGCGCTACCAATGCAGTAAACCCCAACACACCGAGCAGGTTGAACAGGCTGCTGCCGATCACATTGCCCACGGCAATCTCGCGCTCGCCGCGCACGGCGGCAATCAATGAGGTGGCCAGGCACGGCAACGAAGTGCCGACGCCGATCAAGGTCAGGCCAACGATGCGTTCCGACAGGCCCAGGTCGCTCGCCACGTCCACCGCCGCGCCCAGCAGCAAGTGCCCGGCCAGCACCAGAATCAAAAGCCCACCGAGCATCAGCAACACGCTGCTCAACCACGGCGCTCTGGCCACGGTGTCCAGCGTGCGCGGGCGCCGGGAATGGCGGGTCTGGTAATGCAGCACACCCAGGTAGGCCACCAGCGCCGCAAGCAGTACCAGCCCGTCAGCGGGCGTCAGCTCTTCATTGGCCGACAGGGTAAACACCAGCAGCGCGGCGCAAATCATCACCGGGATGTCCAGGCGCACCAGTTGCCGCGACACCCGCAGCGGGATGATCAACGCAGACAGGCCCAGGGTGACGAGGATGTTGAAAATGCTGCTGCCGATCACGCTGCCCACGGCGATATCGGTATTGCCGGCCAGGGTGGCTTGCAGGCTGACGGTCATCTGCGGCGCGCTGCTGCCGAAGGCGACGATGCTCAAGCCGATGATCAGCGGCCGCACCTTGAGGCTGGCCGCCAGGCGCACGGCGGCGCGCACCAGGATTTCGGCGCCGAGAATCAGCAGCAGCAGGCCGCTGACCAATTCGAGCAGGCTGAAGGGGGAGAGGGAGGTGAGTGCGGAAATGGCCAAGGCTCCTGTCAGTTGCTCAGCGCTTGCACGCGAACCCGCGCGGTGCCACGGCCCAGCATACCGAGCTGCTCAGCCGCCTTGCGGGAAACATCGATCAGGCGCCCACGGGTGTGCGGGCCGCGATCATTCACACGCAGCACCACGGATCTGTTGTTGTCGAGATTGGTCACCTTGACCCGCGTGCCGAAGGGCAAGCGCCGATGGGCGGCGGTCAGGGCGTTCTGGTTGAAGGGTTCACCGCTGGCGGTTCTATTGCCATGGTGCTTGGCGCCGTAATAGGAGGCGGTGCCGGTTTCGTCGTAGCCGTTGGGGTCGATGAGGCCGCTGGCGCAACCGGCCAGCAGAGAGAACAGGGCCAGGAGGCCGAGTAGACGCTTCATGTTCAACAAACCCCCAATTGATCGTTCCCACGCTCTGCGTGGAAATGCAGCCCGTGACGCTGCGCGTCACAAAAGCGGACGCGGAGCGTCCAGTGAGGCGTTCCCACGCGGAGCGTGGGAACGATCAAGTGTCAGCCTTCGAGCTTGCTTTTGAGCAGTTCGTTCACCTGTTGCGGGTTGGCTTTGCCTTTGGAGGCTTTCATCGCCTGGCCGACAAAGAAGCCGAACATCTTGCCGCGTTTGGCTTCGTCTGCCCCACGGTATTGTTCAACTTGCTCGGCATTGGCGGCGAGCATCTCATCGAGCACGGCCGAAATAGCGCCGCTGTCGGTAACTTGCTTGAGGCCACGCTTCTCGATGATGTCGTCGGCGCTGCCTTCGCCTGCGGCCATCGCTTCAAACACGGTCTTGGCGATTTTGCCGGAGATAGTGTTGTCCTTGATGCGCAGCAACATGCCGCCCAACTGCTCGGCGGTCACCGGGGCTTCGTCGATCTCCAGGCCCTGTTTGTTCAACAGGCTGCCCAGCTCAACCATCACCCAGTTGGCCGCCAGCTTGGCGTCGCCGGCAATGCTCACGACTTTTTCGAAGTAGTTGGCTTGCTCACGGCTGGAGGCCAATACGCTGGCATCGTAGACCGACAGGCCGAACTGTTCCTGGAAACGCTCGCGTTTTTGCGGCGGCAATTCCGGCAGGGTGGCACGCACGTCATTAAGGAACGAGTCCTCGATGATCACCGGCAACAGGTCCGGGTCGGGGAAGTAACGGTAGTCGTTGGCTTCCTCTTTGCTGCGCATGGCGCGGGTTTCGTCTTTGTTCGGATCGTACAGGCGCGTTTGCTGGATCACCTTGCCGCCGTCTTCGATCAGCTCGATCTGGCGACGCACTTCGGTGTTGATCGCCTTCTCGATGAAACGGAACGAGTTGACGTTCTTGATCTCGCAGCGTGTGCCGTACTCGGCCTGGCCTTTTGGCCGCACCGACACGTTGCAGTCGCAACGCAGCGAACCTTCGGCCATGTTGCCGTCGCAGATGCCCAGGTAGCGCACCAGCGCGTGGATGGTCTTGACGTAGGCCACGGCTTCCTTGGCGCTGCGCATGTCCGGCTCGGAAACGATCTCCAGCAGCGGCGTGCCGGCACGGTTCAGGTCGATGCCGGTGGCGCCGTTGAATTCTTCGTGCAGGCTCTTGCCGGCATCTTCTTCCAGGTGCGCACGGGTCACGCCGACACGCTTGATGGTGCCGTCTTCCAGCGGGATGTCCAGGTAGCCCTTGCCGACGATCGGCAATTCCATCTGGCTGATCTGGTAGCCCTTGGGCAGGTCCGGGTAGAAGTAGTTCTTGCGCGCGAACACGTTGTGCTGGCCGATCTCGGCGTCAATCGCCAGGCCGAACATCACCGCCATGCGCACTGCTTCCTCGTTCAGTACCGGCAGTACGCCAGGCATGCCCAGGTCGACCAGGCTGGCCTGGGTGTTGGGTTCTGCGCCGAACGTGGTGGCGCTACCGGAGAAAATCTTCGATTGGGTGGCGAGCTGGGTATGAATCTCCAGCCCGATCACAACTTCCCATTGCATAGTGTTCTCCTCAGAAGCCGGTAGGGGTGCGAGTGTGCCAGTCGGTGTTCAACTGGTACTGGTGCGCCACATTGAGCAGGCGGCCTTCCTGGAAATACGGGGCGAGCAATTGCACGCCGACCGGCAGGCCATCGACGAAACCTGCGGGCATGGACAAGCCCGGCAAGCCCGCGAGGTTGGCGGTGATGGTGTAGAGGTCTTCCAGGTACTCGGCGATCGGGTCGCCGGTCTTGGCGCCGATCTTCCAGGCCGGGTTCGGCGTGGTCGGGCCGAGGATCACGTCGACTTCTTCAAAGGCAGCCATGAAGTCGTTCTTGATCAGGCGACGGATCTTTTGCGCCTTGAGGTAGTACGCGTCGTAGTAACCGGCGGACAGCGCGTAGGCACCGACCATGATCCGGCGTTGTACTTCGGCGCCGAAGCCTTCGCCACGGGAGCGTTTGTACAGGTCGGTAAGGTCTTTCGGGTTTTCGCAGCGGTAGCCGAAACGCACGCCGTCGAAACGCGACAGGTTCGAGGAGGCTTCTGCCGGCGCGATCACGTAGTACGCAGGAATCGCGTGCTGGTTGTTCGGCAGGCTGATTTGCTTGATCACGGCGCCGAGCTTTTCCAGCTCTTTGATGCTGTTGTGCACCAGTTCGGCGATGCGCGGGTCGAGACCGGCACTGAAATACTCTTTCGGCACGCCGATACGCAGGCCTTTAAGCGAGGTATTAAGACTGGCGCTGTAGTCCGGCACCGGCTCATCGATGCTGGTGGAGTCCTGTTTATCGAACCCGGCCATACCTTGTAACAATATTGCGCAGTCTTCTGCCGTGCGTGCCAGCGGGCCGCCCTGATCGAGGCTGGAGGCGTAGGCAATCATGCCCCAGCGGGAAACGCGACCGTAGGTCGGCTTCAAACCGGTGAGGTTGGTGAAGGCTGCGGGTTGGCGGATCGAGCCGCCGGTGTCGGTGGCGGTCGCAGCAGGCAGGAAGCGCGCAGCAACGGCAGCAGCCGAACCACCCGATGAACCGCCGGGCACGTGTTCCAGGTTCCACGGGTTTTTCACCGCGCCGTAGTAGCTCGACTCGTTGGCCGAACCCATGGCGAATTCGTCCATGTTGGTCTTGCCCAGGGTCACGGCCCCGGCGGCAGCCAGCTTGGACACCACAGTGGCGTCGTAGGGCGCCTTGAAGTTGTCGAGCATCTTCGAGCCGCAGCTGGTGCGAATGCCCTGGGTACAGAACAGGTCTTTGTGGGCGATCGGTGCGCCCAGCAGTGCGCCGTTTTCACCGTTGGCGCGACGTGCGTCGGCGGCCTTGGCCTGGCTCAGGGCCAGCTCCTCGGTGAGGCTGATAAAGCTGTTGACCTTGGGGTCCAGCGCGGCAATACGCGCCAGCAGGGTCTGGGTCAGCTCTTCGGAAGAAAACTTTTTGTCGGCGAGACCGCGGGCGATCTCGGCCAGAGTCATGTGATGCATGAAAGGCTCTTTCCCTTTAGTCGATGACTTTCGGAACCAGGTACAGGCCGTTTTCGACCGCTGGCGCGATGGACTGGTAGGCCTCGCGATTATTTCGCTCGGTCACAACGTCTGCGCGCAGGCGCTGGCTGGCTTCCAGCGGGTGAGCCAGGGGCTCGATGCCGTCAGTATTCACGGCCTGCATTTGGTCGACCAGCCCGAGAATGCTGTTCAGGGCTGCGGTGGTCTGTGGAAGATCGGCGTCATTCAGGCCAAGCGAGGCCAGATGCGCGATTTTTTCCACGTCGGAGCGTTCAAGCGCCATGGGTTTCTCCAGTGGAAAACAGAACGGAGGGCATCCGTGTGTTAGATTGTCGGAACACTACCGCATTTCTACGGTCATAAGGCCGCGATTGTGGGGGTTGGTGCACAGAAAGTCGGCCAATTTAGCACATTGGCGCCTTGCCCAAAATCCCTGTCGTTGTTAGAGTTTGCCGCACTTTTTTACCCACGCGTTGCCTAGGGTCCTTTCCCCATGTTCAAGAAACTGCGTGGCATGTTTTCCAGCGATCTTTCCATTGACCTGGGCACTGCCAACACCCTTATTTACGTGCGCGAGCGCGGTATCGTTCTGAATGAGCCATCGGTTGTGGCCATTCGGACCCATGGTAATCAGAAAAGTGTCGTTGCCGTAGGCACCGAGGCCAAGCGCATGCTCGGCCGTACACCAGGCAATATTGCTGCCATTCGTCCGATGAAAGACGGCGTGATCGCCGACTTCAGCGTCTGCGAAAAGATGCTGCAGTACTTCATCAACAAGGTTCACGAAAACAGTTTTCTGCAGCCCAGCCCTCGTGTGCTGATCTGCGTTCCGTGCAAGTCCACCCAGGTGGAGCGTCGTGCCATCCGTGAATCGGCCCTTGGCGCCGGTGCCCGCGAAGTGTTCCTGATCGAAGAGCCTATGGCTGCCGCAATCGGCGCCGGCCTGCCGGTTGAGGAAGCGCGCGGTTCGATGGTGGTGGATATCGGTGGTGGTACTACCGAGATCGCCCTGATTTCCCTGAACGGTGTGGTGTATGCCGAATCCGTGCGTGTAGGCGGCGACCGTTTCGACGAAGCGATCATCACGTATGTGCGTCGCAACTACGGCAGCCTGATCGGTGAATCTACCGCTGAGCGCATCAAGCAGGAAATCGGCACCGCATACCCGGGCGGCGAAGTTCGCGAAGTGGATGTTCGCGGTCGCAACCTGGCCGAAGGCGTTCCACGTGCCTTCACCCTGAACTCCAATGAAGTGCTGGAAGCTCTGCAAGAGTCCCTGGCCACCATCGTTCAGGCTGTGAAAAGCGCCCTGGAGCAATCGCCGCCGGAACTGGCTTCCGATATCGCCGAGCGCGGCCTGGTGCTGACCGGTGGTGGCGCCTTGCTGCGCGACCTCGACAAGCTGCTGGCCCAGGAAACCGGCCTGCCGGTGATCGTCGCCGAAGACCCGCTGACCTGCGTTGCCCGTGGCGGTGGTCGTGCACTGGAAATGATGGATAAACACACCATGGACCTGCTTTCCAGCGAATAAGATCGTTGGTTGCACCATGCTTCGCCCGCAGGCAGCACTTTGCAGTGCTGCCTGTTGGCGTTTATCTTCTTCAATCTGCATCCAGGCCGGTTTGATGCCGTATGAATAAAGAGAACATTTGCCTGGGAGGAGCGGCTTATTAAACCGCTTTTCGCCAAAGGCCCCTCATTGGGCGTGCGCTTATTGGTGCTGGTCGTGCTTTCGGTCGCGCTGATGGTGGTCGATGCCCGTTTTGCACTGCTCAAGCCCGTGCGCAGCCAGATGTCGCTGGTGTTGATGCAGACTTACTGGATCACCGACCTGCCGCAACGTCTCTACCAGGGCGTGGCCAGCCAATTCGGCAGCCGCACCGAGCTGGTCGCCGAGAACGAAAAACTCAAGACTGAAAACCTGCTGTTGCAGGGGCGCATGCAAAAGCTCGCGGCCCTCACCGAGCAGAACGTTCGGCTGCGCGAGTTGCTCAACTCTTCGGCACTGGTCAACGAGAAGGTCGAAGTGGCCGAGTTGATCGGCATGGACCCCAACCCCTTTACCCACCGCATCATCATCAACAAGGGTGAGCGCGACGGCGTCGTACTGGGCCAGCCGGTGCTCGATGCCCGTGGCCTGATGGGCCAGGTAGTGGAGCTTATGCCCTACACCTCGCGGGTATTGTTGCTGACGGACACCACCCACAGCATTCCGGTACAGGTCAACCGTAACGGCCTGCGCGCCATTGCCAGCGGCACCGGTAACCCGGAACGCCTGGAATTGCGGCATGTGGCCGACACCGCCGACATCAAGGAAGGCGACCTGCTGGTCAGCTCCGGTTTGGGCCAGCGCTTCCCGGCGGGTTACCCGGTGGCGACGGTCAAGGAAGTGATCCACGATTCCGGCCAGCCGTTTGCCATTGTGCGGGCAGTCCCGACCGCTGCCTTGAACCGCAGCCGCTACCTGCTGCTGGTGTTCAGCGACAACCGCACCCCGGAAGAGCGCGCCAACGACGCCGCTCAAGCCCAGGAAGCGGAAGACAAGCAGAACGGTACAACGCCGATCGTTCCCGCAACGGTGCCCAAGCCAGCCTTCGTCGGGCCGCCTGCACCGGTGGCAACGCCGGCAGCGCCGGTGGCGACGCCCGTCAAACCTGCCGCTCACAACGCCCGCCCGGCTAAACCCGCCGCAGCCAAACCGCCTGCGACAACGCCTGCCGCCACACCCGCCGCTCGGCCAGCGGCCGCAGCCCCGGCAACCACGCGGCAGAGGGAGGAATAATGGCCGGTACTCATTCGCGTAATGGCTGGATTGTCTGGCTGACGTTCGCCATCGGTTTGCTGCTCAGCGTCTCGCCGCTGCCGCAATTCATGGAGATCCTGCGACCGCTCTGGCTGGCGTTGCTGCTGGCCTTCTGGTCACTGACCCTGCCGCACAAAGTCGGGATGGTTACGGCAATGTGCCTGGGCTTGGCGGAAGACGTGCTCTATGGCACCTTGCTGGGTCAGAACGCATTGATCCTCACGCTGATTACCTTTTTGGTGCTGTCGTTGCAGCAGCGTTTGCGCATGTTCCCGATGTGGCAACAATGCCTGGTGATCCTGGTGATCTTCGGCCTGGCGCAGTTGGTGCAACTGTGGCTCAGCGCCTTGACCGGCAACCGCCAACCGACCTTGGCGCTGGTGTTGCCGGCGTTGGTCAGCGCGCTGCTGTGGCCTTGGGTCAGTTTCGGCCTGCGTGGGTTACGTCGTCGCTATAAAATCAATTGAATGGATTGCGAGGCTCTGCCTGGTTATCAAACCCTACAGGGAGAGTCTGCAATGAATTCGCTTTACCTGGCCTCGGGCTCACCGAGGCGGCGTGAACTGTTGACCCAGATCGGTGTGCCGTTCACCGTGGTCAGCGCTGCCATTGATGAAACCCCTCTTACCAATGAACCCGCCGTTGCCTACGTCGAGCGCCTTGCGCGCGGCAAGGCCACGGCGGGTTTTGCTGCGCTTGAACACGCCTCGGGCGCCTGTGTGCTGGGTGCGGATACGGCGGTGATCGTGGATGGCCAGATCCTTGGCAAGCCCGTCGACCAGGCCGATGCCTTGGCGATGCTGATGGCGCTTTCCGGTCGTGAACATGAAGTGCTCACCGCCATTGCCCTCACCGACGGCCAGCGCTGCGAAACCCGTTGTGTAAGCAGTCGTGTAGGTTTTCGCACTATTTCTGTCGAGGAAGCTACAACCTACTGGCACAGTGGCGAACCTGCGGACAAGGCGGGCGGCTATGCTATCCAGGGGCTGGGTTCGGTGTTTGTCGCCGGGCTCAATGGCAGCTATTCCGCTGTGGTCGGCCTGCCGGTGTGCGAAACCGCGCAACTGCTCGACCAATTCGGCATACCCTGTTGGCAAAACCTTACCGCGCGCTGAACGCCTTTATTTGCGCGCCAAGCCTTAAGCGATCGGTCACTATTGTGAAAACGCCTGAACGAGACCCAGCCATGAGTGAAGAGATTCTGATCAATATCACGCCGATGGAATCGCGCGTGGCGGTGGTAGAAAACGGTGTTCTGCAAGAAGTGCACGTCGAGCGCACCCAGAAGCGCGGGATCGTCGGCAATATCTATAAAGGCAAGGTGGTGCGCGTACTGCCGGGCATGCAGGCGGCTTTCGTCGACATCGGCCTGGACCGTGCTGCGTTTATCCACGCCTCGGAAATCTCCCTGCGTGAAGGCCCGGCAGTGGAAAGCATCAGCGCCCTGGTGCACGAAGGGCAGAGCCTGGTGGTGCAGGTCACCAAGGACCCCATCGGCTCCAAAGGCGCGCGGCTCACTACGCAACTGTCGATTCCTTCGCGCTATCTGGTGTACATGCCGCGTACCGCGCATGTGGGTATTTCCCTCAAGATCGAAGACGAAGCCGAGCGTGAGCGCCTTAAAAAGGTGGTCAGCGACTGCGTAGCGGCCGAAGGCATCAAGGAAGCCGGCGGGTTTATCCTGCGCACCGCCGCTGAAGGCGCCGGCGCCGACGAAATCCTCATGGACATCCGCTACCTGCGCAGGCTGTGGGACCAGATCGGCGCACAGATCAAAACCATTGGTGCGCCGAGCGTCATCTATGAAGACCTCGGTCTGGCGTTGCGTACCTTGCGTGATCTGGTCAGCCCCAAGATCGAGAAAATTCGCATCGACTCGCGGGAAACCTTCCAGCGCACTACGCAATTTGTCGCCGAGCTGATGCCGGAAATTGCCGACCGCCTGGAGCATTATCCTGGCGAGCGGCCGATCTTCGACCTGTATGGCGTCGAAGATGAAATCCAGAAGGCCCTGGAGCGTAAAGTGCCGCTCAAGTCCGGCGGCTATCTGGTGGTGGACCCGGCCGAGGCCATGACCACCATCGACGTCAACACTGGCGCGTTCGTGGGCCATCGCAACCTCGAAGAAACCATCTTCAAGACCAACCTCGAAGCGGCCACTGCGATTGCCCGTCAGCTGCGCCTGCGCAACCTGGGCGGCATCATCATCATCGACTTCATCGACATGGAAGACGAAGAGCACCAGCGCCAAGTGCTGCGTACCCTGGAGAAGCAACTGGAGCGCGACCACGCCAAGACCAATATCATCGGCATCACCGAGCTTGGCCTGGTGCAGATGACCCGCAAGCGCACCCGCGAAAGCCTTGAGCAAGTACTGTGCGAGCCGTGCAGCAGTTGCCAGGGGCGTGGCAAATTGAAGACCCCGGAAACGGTTTGCTACGAGATTTTCCGCGAAATCTTACGGGAGGCACGTGCCTACCAGGCGGAAGGCTATAGAGTGCTTGCCAACCAGAAAGTGGTCGACCGATTGCTGGATGAAGAGTCCGGTAACGTCGCTGAGCTGGAGGGTTTTATCGGGCGCACTATTCGTTTCCAGGTCGAAACCATGTATTCCCAGGAACAATACGACGTGGTGCTGCTCTGATCCCCAATCGCTTTCTTTATTCGAGACCGGCAGGCATTGATCTGCCGTCCGCTAACTGCCTTGAGGGTCGCCTGACATGGAGCGTCTGACACGCTTTTTTGCCACCTTGACCCGTTGGGGCCTGGGCCTGTGCGCCTTGCTGCTGGTATTGGCGGCGGTGTACGTGAGCCTGGGTCGTGAGTTGGTCCCACTGGTGGCGGAGTACCGCGCCGAAGTTGAAGCCAAGGCGCAGGCTGCGGTGCAAATGCCCCTGCACATCGGCAGCCTCGAAGGGCGCTGGAGTGGTTTCGCGCCGATATTGATGGCCCATGACGTGATGGTCGGCGAAGGCAACAGCGCCTTGCGCCTGGATCAGGTTGAAGTGGTGCCGGATATCTGGGCCAGCCTGATGGCGCGGGAAGTGCGTATCGCCCACCTCGAAGTCAGCGGCCTGCAGTTGAGTGTCAAGGAAGACCAGGACGGCCGCTGGGCGCTGCAAGGTTTGCCGGTACAGGACGACCAGCCGCTGGACCCACAGCAGTTGCTCACGCGCATGCAGATGGTCAAGCGTGTGTCGTTGCTCGACAGCCAGGTGACGTTGCAGCCGTTCGACCAGGCGCCATTGACCCTGACCTATGTGGGCCTGAGCCTGCATACCGGCAACACCCGCCAACGCCTGGATGCGCGCCTCACCCTGCCGGACGGTCAGCCCCTGGCCCTGAGCCTGCGCAGCCGTATTCGCGCCAGTGCGTGGAAGGACGGCGAAGTCGAAGCCTACCTGAGCCTGCCCCAAAGTGACTGGGCCAAATGGATTCCCGCCAGGCTGACCCAGCAATGGAAACTCACCCAGTTCAAAGCCGGTGGCGAGTTCTGGCTCAATTGGGGCAAGGGCACCGTGCAAAGTGCCGTGGTGCGCCTCAACTCAGCGCAAGTAAAGGGCAGTTACGCCGACCGCAAACCTGTGCATATCGAAAACCTCGCCCTGACCGCCTACCTGCAACGCAGTGACAGTGGCCTTAAGGTGTTGCTCGATTCGCTGGCGATGAACATCGGCGACACCCGTTGGGAAACACGCCTGCAACTGCAACAAAGCTTGGCAACCGACAAAGACCTGGAAACCTGGAAGCTTCAGGCTGACCGTCTTGACCTGACCCCGATTACCCCGCTGTTGAATGCCCTGGCGCCATTGCCGGAAGGCTTTGCCAAGACCATTGAGCACCTGAAGGCCACGGGCGTGCTACGCAATGTGTTGGTGGATTTCCGCCCGCAGGACACCACCGATAAAAAAGTCAGCTTCGCCGCCAACCTTGAGCGTATCGGTTTTGACGCGTACTTCGGTGCGCCAGCCGCACGGAACGTATCCGGGAGCATCAGTGGCGATTTGGGCCAGGGTGAGTTGCGTATGGACAGCAAGGATTTTTCCCTGCACCTGGACCCGATCTTCGCCAAGCCGTGGCAGTACATCCAGGCCAACGCACGCCTGACATGGAAGCTGGATAAAGAAGGCTTCACCCTGATAGCCCCGTACATCAAGGTGCTGGGCGAAGAGGGCAAAGTGGCTGCCGACTTCTTGATTCGCCTGCATTTTGACCATGCCCAGGAAGATTACATGGACCTGCGGGTCGGTATGGTCGATGGCGATGGCCGTTTCACGCCCAAGTATTTGCCGGCCGTGTTGAGCCCGTCCCTGGATGAATGGCTGCGCACCGCAATTCTCAAAGGTGCGGTGGACCAAGGATTCTTCCAGTACCAGGGCTCGCTCAACCATGACGCGCTGCCCGCTGCGCGCAACATCAGCTTGTTCTTCAAGGTGCATGACGCCGAACTGGCCTTCCAGCCGGGTTGGCCGCATGTGAGCAAGGTCAATGGCGAAGTGTTTGTCGAGGAGAGCGGCGTGCGCATCCTGGCCAGCAAGGGCCAGTTGCTCGACACCAAGGTCAAGGACGTCTACGTCAATATTCCCCACGCACCGGCCGGTAAAGACAGCCACTTGCTGATCACCGGCGGGTTTTCGGGCGGCCTGGGTGATGGTCTGAAGATCCTGCAGGATGCGCCGATAGGTACAGGGTCAACCTTTGCCGGCTGGAAGGGCGACGGTGACCTGCAAGGCAACCTGGACCTGGACATTCCGCTGGTCAAAGGCACCGAGCCCAAGATCGTGGTGGACTTCAAGACCGACAAAGCCCGTTTGCAATTGGCGGAGCCGACCTTGGACCTGACACAGCTCAAGGGCGACTTCCGCTTCGACAGCAGCAAGGGCTTGAGTGGCCAGAACATCTCGGCCCAGGCATTCGATCGGCCAATCACCGCGCAAATTGTTGCCGATGGCAAACCGGGCAACATCAGTACCCGCGTCACCGCCAAGGGGCAGGTCACGGTCAAGCGCCTGACCGATTGGTTAAAAATCAGCCAGCCGTTGCCGGTGTCCGGTGATATTCCGTACCAACTGCAGCTGACACTGGACGGCGCCGACAGCCAACTGATGGTCAGCTCCAGTATGAAAGGCGTGGCGGTAGACCTTCCGGCGCCCTTCGGCATGCCTGCCAGCCAAGGCCGTGACAGTGTGTTCCGCATGACCTTGCAGGGTCCGGAGCGGCGTTACTGGTTCGACTATGGTGAATTGGCGAGCTTTACCTTTGCCTCGCCGCCGGACAAATTCAATGACGGGCGCGGGGAGTTGTTCCTTGGCGCCGGCAATGCCGTATTGCCCGCAGCCAAAGGCTTGCGTATTCGCGGTGTGCTGTCGGAACTGGACATTGACCCGTGGAAAAAACTGGCCAACCGCTACGCCGGTAACGACCCAGGCGGCAGCGCCAAGCAATTGCTCAGTGGTGCCGACTTCAAAGTCGGCAAGCTGACCGGTTTTGGCACCCAGCTGGATCAGGCCAATCTTCAGCTCGACCGCAAGCCGGGCGCCTGGGGCTTGCAGCTCGACAGCCAGCAAGCCAAGGGCACGGTCAACCTGCCGGACGCCAAAGGCGCGCCGATTGCGATCAACCTGCAATACGTGAAACTGCCAGCGGTGGACCCGACCGTGCAGGCCGACGAAAACGCACCGGACCCGTTGGCGGATATCGACCCCAAGGACATCCCCGCGTTGGATATCGCGATCAATCAGCTGTTCCAGGGCCCCGATCTGGTGGGCGCCTGGTCGCTGAAGATCCGCCCGACAGCCAAAGGCCTGGCCTTCAACAACCTCAACCTCGGCCTCAAGGGCATGCAGCTTAATGGCGCCGGTGGTTGGGAAGGCGCGCCGGGGGCCAGCAGCAGCTGGTACAAGGGCCGCCTGGACGGCAAGAACATCGCCGACGTGCTCAAGGGCTGGGGCTTTGCGCCGACAGTGACCAGCGAAGACTTCCATCTGGATGTGGATGGCCGTTGGCCGGGTTCGCCGGCGTGGGTGGGCCCCAAGCGTTTCTCCGGTAGCCTGGATGCGTCATTCCGTAAAGGCCAGTTTGTCGAAGTTGAAGGTGGCGCCCAGGCCCTGCGGGTGTTTGGTTTGCTCAACTTCAATTCCATCGGTCGCCGGTTGCGCCTGGACTTTTCGGACCTGCTCGGCAAAGGCTTGAGTTATGACCGGGTCAAAGGCTTGCTGGCCGCCAGTGATGGGGTGTTCGTCACCCGTGAGCCCATCACCATGACCGGGCCTTCCACCAACCTGGAGCTCAATGGCACCCTGGACCTGGTGGCTGACCGTGTCGACGCCAAGCTGCTGGTCACGTTGCCGGTGACCAACAACCTGCCGATTGCAGCGCTGATTGTCGGCGCGCCCGCCATTGGTGGCGCGTTGTTCCTGATCGACAAGCTGATCGGTGACCGTGTTTCGCGCTTCGCCAGCGTGCAATACAAGGTGCAAGGCCCGTGGAAGGATCCAAAAATCACCTTCGACAAGCCATTTGAAAAGCCAAACTGAGAGCCTGTGGAGTAGCATGGCCGCATGCCTATTACGGAGTGTCGGCCCATGTCCTTTGCGGTAATTCAAATGGTCAGCCAGAGCGATGTGCTGGCCAACCTGGCACAGGCCCGGCGCTTGCTGGAGCAAGCGGCTGCGGGCGGAGCGAAGCTTGCGGTACTGCCGGAAAACTTCGCCGCCATGGGCCGCCGCGACGTGGCCGATATCGGTCGTGCCGAAGCCTTGGGCGAAGGCCCGATCCTGCCCTGGTTGAAACAGACCGCCCGCGACCTCACCTTATGGATAGTGGCCGGCACTTTGCCGTTGCCGCCCCAGGACCAACCGCACGCCAAGTCCAACGCTTGCTCGCTATTGATCGATGATCGGGGCGAAATCGTTGCCCGGTACGACAAACTGCACCTGTTTGATGTCGATGTTGCAGATGCCAGGGGGCGTTATCGTGAATCCGACGACTATGCTTTCGGCAGCAATGTGGTGGTGGCGGACACGCCGGTGGGGCGCTTGGGCCTGACGGTGTGCTACGACCTGCGGTTCCCCGAGTTGTACAGCGAACTGCGTGCAGCGGGGGCGGAGTTGATTACCGCGCCTTCGGCCTTTACGGCGGTGACCGGCGCTGCACATTGGGATGTACTGATTCGGGCACGAGCCATCGAAACCCAGTGCTATTTACTGGCCGCCACTCAAGGCGGTGGGCACCCGGGGCCACGGGAAACTTTTGGCCACGCAGCCATTGTCGACCCCTGGGGGCGTGTGCTGACACAACAGGATCAAGGCGAAGCGGTGTTGTTGGCCGAACGCGATAGCAGTGAACAGGCGTCGATACGGGCGCGCATGCCGGTGGTCAATCATCGGCGCTTTTTCTCGCAGGGCGCGCAGCGGCCTGCTTCAGAACGATGAATTTAAGGCCAAACCTATGAGCGAGTTGTTGTCCTCAGTCAGTGAACACCTCCTGGCACCCGGTGGCGTGACCATCGAAAGTTTGCAAACCGTGCTCGGTGATCTGGCCGGGCCAGGCATCGACGCGGCCGACCTGTATTTCCAGGGCCAGATTTCCGAGTCGTGGGCCCTCGAAGACGGCATCGTCAAGGAAGGCAGTTTCAATCTTGACCAAGGCGTAGGCGTGCGCGCGCAATCCGGTGAAAAGACCGGTTTTGCCTACAGCAACGCCATCACCCTTGAAGCCCTGGGCCTGGCGGCGCGTGCGGCGCGCTCGATTTCCCGCGCTGGCCAGAACGGCACGGTGCAGGCCTTCAGCACTCAGGACGTGGCCCAGCTGTACGCACCGGATAACCCGCTGGAGGTGATCAGCCGCGCGGAAAAGGTTGATTTGCTCAAGCGTATCGACGCCGCCACTCGTGCACTCGACCCGCGTATTCAGCAGGTGACCGTGAGCATGGCCGGGGTGTGGGAACGCATTCTGGTGGCGTCCACGGACGGCGGGCTGGCGGCGGACGTGCGGCCGCTGGTGCGTTTCAACGTGAGTGTCATTGTTGAACAGAACGGTCGCCGTGAGCGCGGTGGCCATGGCGGTGGCGGGCGTACCGACTACCGTTATTTCCTCACTGACGACCGCGCCATGGGTTATGCCCGTGAAGCGCTGCGTCAGGCGCTGGTCAACCTGGAAGCCATTCCAGCGCCGGCCGGTACTTTGCCGGTGGTGTTGGGCTCGGGCTGGTCCGGCGTGCTGCTGCACGAAGCCGTTGGCCATGGCCTGGAAGGTGACTTCAACCGCAAAGGCAGTTCGGCCTACAGCGGGCGCATGGGTGAAATGGTTGCGTCCAAGCTCTGCACCATTGTCGATGACGGCACCCTGGCTGGTCGGCGTGGCTCGCTGAGTGTCGACGACGAAGGCACGCCGACCGAATGCACCACGCTGATTGAAAACGGCGTGCTCAAGGGCTACATGCAAGACAAGCTCAATGCTCGCCTCATGGGTGTGGCACGCACCGGCAACGGCCGTCGCGAATCGTACGCGCACCTGCCGATGCCGCGCATGACCAACACCTACATGCTCGGTGGCGAAAGCGACCCCGCAGAAATCATCGCCTCGGTAAAGCGCGGGATCTACTGCGCCAACCTCGGCGGCGGCCAGGTGGATATCACCAGCGGCAAGTTCGTGTTCTCCACCAGCGAAGCGTACCTGATCGAAGACGGCAAGATTACCGCGCCGGTCAAAGGGGCGACGTTGATTGGCAATGGGCCGGAAGCGATGAGCAAGGTGTCGATGGTCGGTAACGACCTGTCGCTGGACAGCGGCGTGGGCACGTGCGGTAAGGATGGGCAATCGGTGCCGGTCGGCGTCGGTCAGCCAACCTTGAAAATCGATGCGATCACCGTGGGTGGCACGGGGTCGTAATGGCCGGAGCTTCGGGTGGCGAAGAACGCCACCCGGGGAAGAGGATCAACGCAGGCCGCGTTGAGTCTCATCCAGCTCACGGATGTACTTGAAGATTTTACGGCTGGTGGCCGGTGCCTTGTTATGCGCCTGCTCGTGCTGGGCCTGACGGATCAGGGAGCGCAGTTGCTGGCGGTCCGCGTCCGGGTAGTCCAGCACGAATTTCTCCAGCACCGCGTCATCGCCCGAAATCAGGCGGTCACGCCAACGCTCCAGGTTATGGAAGCGTTCGTTGTATTGGCGAGTGGAGGCATCGGTTTGATCAAGCAACGCCAGAATCGCGTCAGTGTCCTGATCGCGCATCAGCTTGCCGATAAACATGATGTGCCGTTTACGCGCGATATTCGCGGTGTGCTTGGGAGCATCCGCAAGCGCCCGGCGCATTTCGTCGGTCAATGGCAATTTGGCAATCAAGTCTTTCTTGAGCGTTGTAAGGCGCTCGCCGAGGTCAACCAGCGCATGCAGCTCGCGTTTGACCTGGGTTTTGCTTTTCTCCCCATCGAGGGAGTCGTCGTAAGAATCAACCATGGTGGCAGTCCGCAAAGAAACGCCGCCATGATAACCAGTCGGGGGCCGCTTGTCCGGCCCGGTCGCTCGATGGCCTTAACCGAAAGCAGAATTTGAGTGGAGAAAACCATGAGTGCAGCCCAAAGCGTCGGTCCGCAAGCGTTACCGGCACTGCAGGAACAAGTCGAGCAGATCCTTGCCGAGGCCAAGCGCCAGGGGGCCAGTGCCTGTGAGGTAGCCGTTTCGCTGGAGCAGGGGCTGTCGACGTCGGTGCGCCAGCGTGAGGTGGAAACCGTCGAATTCAATCGCGACCAGGGTTTTGGTATCACGTTGTATGTCGGGCAGCGCAAAGGCTCGGCCAGTACTTCCGCCAGTGGGCCGGAAGCGATTCGTGAAACCGTCGCGGCGGCGCTGGCGATTGCCAAGCACACCTCCGAAGATGAAAGCTCGGGCCTGGCCGACAAAGCGCTGATGGCCAAGGACTTGAAGGACTTCGATCTGTTTCACGCCTGGGACATCACGCCCGAGCAAGCGATCGAAAAGGCGCTGATCTGCGAAGCCGCCGCGTTTGATGCCGATGCCCGCATCAAGAACGCCGATGGCACCACGTTGAGCACTCATCAAGGCTGCCGTGTCTACGGTAACAGCCATGGTTTTATCGGTGGTTATGCCTCCACTCGGCATAGCTTGAGCTGCGTGATGATCGCCGAAGCCAATGGCCAGATGCAGCGCGATTACTGGTACGACGTGAGCCGTCAGGGCGAATTGCTGGCCGATCCGGTCAGCATCGGCCAACGCGCCGCGCAACGTGCCGCCAGCCGCCTGGGCGCGCGCCCGGTACCAACCTGTGAAGTGCCGGTGCTGTTTTCGGCTGAGCTGGCCGGTGGTTTGTTCGGCAGCTTCCTGGGCGCGATTTCCGGCGGCAACCTGTACCGAAAATCCTCGTTCCTTGAGGGCGCGATTGGCCAGAAGCTGTTTCCTGAATGGCTGACCCTCGATGAGCGCCCGCACTTGATGCGTGCCATGGGCAGTTCGGCATTCGACGGTGATGGCCTGGCCACCTATGCCAAACCGTTCGTCGAGAACGGCGAGTTGGTGTCCTACGTACTGGGCACTTACGCCGGTCGCAAGCTGGGCCTGCCAAGCACGGCGAATGCCGGTGGCGTGCACAACCTGTTCGTCACCCATGGCGACGAAGACCAGGCAGCGCTGTTGCGTCGTATGGGGCGCGGTCTGCTGGTCACCGAGCTGATGGGCAGTGGCCTGAACATGGTGACCGGTGATTACTCGCGCGGCGCGGCGGGTTTCTGGGTAGAAAATGGCGAGATTCAGTTCGCTGTCCAGGAAGTGACGATTGCCGGCAACATGCGCGATATGTTCAAGCAGATCGTCGCAGTGGGGAATGACCTGGAGCTGCGCAGTAACATTCGCACCGGTTCGGTGCTAATTGAGCGTATGACCGTCGCCGGCAGTTAACCGCGCGATGCTTTAAAAAAAAGGCACGCCATCCTCGAGATGGCGTGCCTTTTTTTATGGCTGCGATTTGCCACGCTTGTTTTGATTCTCAATATCATTTAATAATAAATATCATTACCGAATGAGCGTGGATCATGAGTTCTGTCCTGCATGAGGATCCGTACCTGGAAAGTTGGCGTTGGATGAGTCGTCAGATTCGCTGCGGTCTCGATCCCAATGAGCCGCGCCTGATCGAACATTACCTCAACGAGGGGCGATACCTGGCGTGCTGTACCGCGACCCATCCGTGGACGATCGCCGAAACGTCATTCCGTCTTTTGATCGACACCGCCAGCGACATCGCCTTGCCCTGGCACTGGCGATCCATGTGCCTGGACCAGGCCTGGCGCCCACTGCGCGACCTGGAAAAACTGTCCCACTGTGCCTGCCGCCTCAAGCGCTGGCAGACCTTTGCCTGGCAATTGGCGGCCTGCGAATTGCTGCCGTCTATTTCTCACTCCGACCTGGTGCAAGGATCAAACGATGAGTAACACCCGTATCGAACGCGACAGCATGGGCGAGCTGCAAGTACCCGCCGAGGCCCTGTATGGCGCGCAAACCCAGCGCGCGGTGAACAATTTTCCGATCAGCCATCAACGCATGCCGGCGCAATTCATTCGCGCCCTGATCCTGGCCAAGGCCGCCGCCGCCAAGGTCAACGTCGACCTCAAGCAAATCAGCGAAGGGCAGGGCAAGGCCATCGTTGACGCGGCCCAGGGCCTGCTCGAAGGCAACTTCATGCCGCACTTCCCGGTGGATATCTTCCAGACCGGCTCCGGCACCAGTTCCAACATGAACGCCAACGAGGTGATTGCGACCCTGGCCAGCCGCTTGCTGGGCGAGCCGGTCAACCCCAATGACCACGTGAACTGTGGCCAGAGCAGTAACGACATTATCCCGACCACTATCCACGTCAGCGCCGCCTTGGTGCTGCATGAGCAAACGCTGCCGGCCTTGCTGCATTTGGTACAGGTCATCGAGCAAAAGGCCGAAGAAGTTCACCCGTTCATCAAGACCGGCCGCACGCACCTGATGGACGCCATGCCGGTGCGCATGAGCCAGGTGCTTAATGGTTGGGCGCAACAGCTCAAGGCCAATATCGGCCACTTGCAGGATTTGCTGCCGAGCTTGCAGGCCTTGGCACAGGGTGGCACAGCGGTCGGTACCGGGATCAATGCACACCCGGAATTTGCAGCACGTTTCAGTCAGCAACTGAGCAGCCTGACCGGGGTGAAATTCACCCCAGGCAAAAACCTGTTTGCGCTGATCGGCTCCCAGGACACTGCCGTCGCCGTTTCCGGCCAGTTGAAAGCCACCGCGGTGTCGCTGATGAAAATCGCTAACGACCTGCGCTGGATGAACTCCGGCCCGCTCGCAGGCTTGGGTGAGATCGAACTGGAAGCCTTGCAGCCAGGCTCCTCGATCATGCCGGGCAAGGTCAACCCGGTGATTCCGGAAGCCACCGCCATGGTTGCGGCGCAGGTGATCGGCAATGACACGGTGATCACTGTGGCGGGGCAGTCCGGCAACTTCGAGTTGAACGTGATGCTGCCGATCATCGCCCAGAATCTGCTCAGCAGCCTCGAACTGCTGGCCAATTCCAGCCGCCTGCTGGCCGACAAGGCCATTGCCAGCTTCAAGGTCAACGAAGCCAAGCTTAAGGAAGCGCTGTCGCGCAACCCGATCCTGGTCACCGCACTTAACCCGATCATTGGTTACCAAAAGGCCGCTGAAATCGCCAAGAAGGCCTATCAGCAAGGCCGCCCGGTGATCGATGTCGCCATCGAGCACACCGACTTGCCACGTAGCCAGCTGGAGATCCTGCTGGACCCGGAAAAGCTCACGGCCGGCGGCGTGTAATCACCGACCCTGCTTTGGAGGCTCACCATGGAGCACTGGAAACGCACGATCGAACGGGCCAATCGCTGTTTTATGGCGGGCGAGCTGGTCGACGCTCGCGAAGCCTATCTGCAAGCCCTGGCCCTGGCTCAAGTGTTGTTCGCGCGTTGGGCGGATGCCGACGAAGCAGTGGCGGCCTGCGTTATTTCCCATCACAACCTGGCAGACCTGCATCTACGCCTCAACCAGCCGGAGGAAAGTGCGGAATACCTCTGCGCCATTCACCAGCGGCTGTTGCAGACCATGCAGGACCCGCGTCTGAGCCCGCAACTGCGCGAGGCGGCGCTGCGCCAGAGCAGCAAGACCTATGTCGAACTGTTGAATTTCATCAGCGATCACGGCGAATACCCGCGTACCCATCGCCTGCTGGGTGGTGCTGCGGCGCAACCGATCACTCCACACTACGGAGCACATTGATATGACCTACACCTTGCCTGCCCTGCCTTACGCCTACGATGCCCTGGAACCGCATATCGATGCGCAAACCATGGAGATCCACTACACCAAGCATCACCAGACCTACATCAACAACCTGAACGCTGCGGTCGAAGGCACGGAGTTTGCGGGCTGGCCGGTAGAGAAGTTGGTGTCCAGCGTGCAGCAACTGCCGGAAAAACTGCGTGCTGCCGTGATCAACCAAGGCGGTGGTCATGCGAACCACTCGTTGTTCTGGGCGGTGATGTCGCCAAAGGGCGGCGGCAAACCCGAAGGTGCACTGGGCAAAGCCATCGATGAGCAACTGGGTGGCTTCGACAGTTTCAAAGAGGCCTTCACCAAGGCCGCCTTGACCCGCTTCGGCAGCGGCTGGGCCTGGCTGAGCGTCACCCCACAGAAGACGCTGGTGGTGGAAAGCAGTGGCAACCAGGACAGCCCGTTAATGAGCGGCAACACGCCAATCCTGGGCCTGGACGTGTGGGAGCACGCCTATTACCTGCTGTATCAGAACCGTCGCCCGGAATACATCAACGCCTTCTACAGTGTCATCAACTGGCCGGAAGTCGCCGCACGCTACAAGGCCGCTTTGGCCTGATTTTCACTCTATAACAAGATCTAAGGCCGACTATGGGCACTGAAACACTGGCGATCAGCAGCGGGCGAATGTTTCGTTATGCGTTTGGCTCGCTGTTGCTGTTGGCAGGGACTGCATTGCTGGTGGCCCACGGGCTGTCCTGGCTGAACCTTGAGCCGCGTATTCTGCGCGCCTTGCAGGGCGGGGCGATCTGCGCGCTCGGCACTGCGCTGGGCGCGGTGCCCGTTTTGGTAATACGCCGCATGCCGGTGGCGCTGAGCGATACCTTGCTGGGCTTTGGTGCCGGGGTAATGCTGGCGGCGACTGCGTTTTCGCTGATCGTTCCCGGTATTGCAGCCGCCGAAGGCCTCGGGCTCTCACCTTGGGGCGCCAGTGGGTTGATCAGCTTCGGCATCATGCTCGGCGCGTTCGGGTTGTATCTGGTGGACCGCAAGGTCTCCGGCGCGAGCCCTGAAATGCTGGTGGGTACGCCGGATAAACCGGTGATTCCGCCGCGTATCTGGCTGTTTGTGTTCGCCATCATTGCCCATAACATTCCGGAAGGCATGGCGGTGGGGGTTTCTGCCGGTGGCGGAATGCCGGATGCCGACAGCCTGGCCATGGGCATTGCCCTGCAGGATGTGCCGGAAGGGTTGGTGATCGCGCTGGTGCTGGCAGGGGCGGGCATGTCGCGGGTAAAAGCGTTCTTGATCGGCGCTGCGTCAGGATTGGTCGAGCCAGTATTTGCCGTGCTGTGTGCATGGCTGGTAAGTCTGGCTGAGGTTCTGTTGCCATTGGGGCTTGCGCTGGCGGCGGGGGCTATGTTGCTGGTGGTGACTCACGAAGTGATCCCGGAATCGCGCCGCAACGGTCACGAAAAGCTTGCCAGCCTGGGGTTGTGCATCGGGTTTTGTTTGATGATGGTGATGGATACCGCGCTAGGGTGAGGCCATTGCAGCCTCACACCGCTCTCAAAGGGTGGGTTTACTCACCCTCGTCAAAGTAGTTATTGATCAACTTAACCAGGGCGTCCATCGCTTCCTGCTCTTGTTCGCCTTCCGTCTTCAAGTGAATTTTAGTGCCCTTGCCCGCAGCCAGCATCATCATGGCCATGATGCTTTTACCGTCGACCATGGACTCCGGCGTGCGACCGGCGCGGATCTGGCAAGGGAACTGCCCGGCAACGCCGACGAATTTAGCCGAGGCGCGGGCATGCAAGCCCAGCTTGTTGATGATTTCAATTTCCAGAGCGGGCATCGCGGGGGTGTTCCTTTCAGCTAAGGTCGCGGTGGCGAACCTGGACGTTCTTGAGGGTTTGTTGCAGCACCTGGCCCAGGCGTTCGGTCAGGTAGACGGAGCGATGGTGGCCGCCGGTGCAGCCGATGGCAATGGTGACATAAGCCCGATTACTTGCGGCAAAGCGCGGTAACCATTTGAGCAGGTAGCTGGAGATATCCTGGAACATCTCCTCGACATCCGGTTGCGCCGCCAGGTACTCGGCCACCGGCTGGTCCAAACCGGACTGGTCGCGCAGCTCCGGCTTCCAGTAAGGGTTGGGCAGGCAGCGCACGTCGAACACCAGGTCGGCATCCACCGGCATACCGCGCTTGAACCCGAACGACTCAACCAGGAAGGCCGTGCCTGGCTCCGGCTGGTTCAGCAGGCGCAGCTTGATAGCATCGCGCAACTGATACAGGTTGAGGTCCGTGGTGTTGATCTTGAGATCAGCGAGGTCAATGATCGGCCCTAACAGCGAGGTTTCGTCCTCGATGGCTTCGGCCAGGGAGCGATGCGGGCTGCTGAGGGGGTGACGTCGGCGGGTTTCGGAGAAACGCTTGAGCAGCGTCTCCTCGTCGGCATCCAGGTACAGCACATCGCAATGAATATGCTTGGCGCGTACTTCCTCGAGCAGTTGCGGGAAGCGCTCAAGGTGGCTGGGCAGGTTGCGGGCGTCAATCGAGACGGCCACCAGTGGCTGCGCCAGTTCAGTGTGGATCAGGGCGCGTTCGGCCAACTCCGGCAGCAGGCCCGCCGGCAGGTTGTCGATGCAATAGAAACCGTTGTCCTCAAGGACGTTGAGGGCGGTGCTTTTACCCGAGCCGGAACGGCCGCTCACGATGATCAAACGCATGGTTACTGCCCGCTTTGCTCATCGAGTACAACCTGATATAGCGCCTCGTTGCTGCTGGCGCTGCGCAGTTTGTCGCGTACTTCCTTGCGGTCGAGCATGCTGGCTATCTGCCGAAGCAGTTCCAGGTGCGCATCGGTGGCGGCTTGCGGGACCAGCAGAACGAACAGCAGGTCAACCGGGGCGCCGTCGATGGCGTCGAAATCGATTTTCTCCTGCAGGTGCAATAGCGCACTGACGGGAGACGTGCAGCCTTCAAGGCGGCAGTGAGGAATGGCGATGCCGTTGCCAAAACCGGTGGAGCCCAGTTTTTCACGGTCAATCAGGGCCTTGAACACGACTTGCTCATCCAGCTCAGGCACTTCACGGCTGATCAGGTTGGCGATGTGTTCGAGGGCTTTTTTCTTACTGCCGCCCGGCGCGTTCACGAGGGAACGGCCGGGGGTCAGGATGGTTTCAAGTTGGATCATGGGGGAGAGTTAACGACCTGTACCTTGCATCAGGTGCAGATTCTTTTCCTTATGCTTTAAGAGTTGGCGGTCAAGCTTGTCGGTGAGCAAGTCGATCGATGCATACATGTCTTCATGCTCGGCCTTGGCCTGCACTTCACCACCTGGAATCTGGAGGGTCGCTTCAATTTTCTGCTGAAGCTTGTCGACCTTCATGATGACCTCCGCGTTGGTGATCTTGTCAAAATGGCCCTCAAGCTTCTTCAGCTTCTGCACGACGTAGTCGCGAAGTGGTGGGGTGACTTCCACATGTTGTCCACTGATGTTGACTTGCATACAGCTTCTCCTTCGTTGCCAGTGCATAAAGCGACAGGCAAAAGCGCCTGCCACTGGAACGCTATGGCCCGCCCGTCACATCAAACGCTTACGCTCGCTGGAAGGCGCGATCCCGAGGGACTCGCGGTACTTGGCGACGGTTCGACGGGCGACCTGAATGCCTTGTGCCTCCAGTAAACCAGCGATCTTACTGTCACTCAATGGCTTTTTCTGATTTTCCGCCGCAACCAGTTTTTTGATGATCGCGCGGATCGCCGTGGACGAGCATTCACCGCCTTCGGAGGTGCTGACGTGGCTGGAGAAAAAGTATTTCAGCTCATAAATACCCCGTGGGGTATGCATGAACTTCTGTGTGGTCACGCGGGAAATCGTCGATTCATGCATGCCCACAGCCTCGGCAATGTCATGCAGCACCAGCGGCTTCATCGCCTCGTCGCCATATTCCAGGAAGCCGCGCTGGTGCTCGACGATCTGGGTGGCCACTTTCATCAGGGTTTCGTTGCGACTTTGCAGGCTCTTGATGAACCAGCGCGCTTCCTGCAATTGGTTGCGCATGAAGGTGTTGTCGGCGCTGGTGTCGGCGCGGCGTACAAAGCCTGCGTACTGCGGGTTGACCCGCAGGCGTGGCACCGACTCCTGGTTCAGCTCTACCAGCCAGCGTTCGTTGTCTTTGCGCACAATCACGTCAGGCACGACATATTCGGCTTCGCTGGACTCGATCTGTGAGCCGGGGCGCGGGTTGAGGCTCTGCACCAGCTCGATGACCTGGCGCAGGTCGTCTTCCTTGAGCTTCATGCGGCGCATCAACTGGCTGTAGTCACGGCTGCCCAGCAGGTCGATGTAGTCGGTGACCAGGCGCTGGGCCTCGGCGAGCCACGGGGTCTTGGCCGGTAGTTGGCGCAGTTGCAGCAACAGGCATTCGCTCAAGGTGCGAGCGCCGATGCCGGCAGGCTCGAACTGTTGGATGCGATGCAGGACGGCTTCGATTTCGTCCAGCTCGATGTCCAGTTCCGGGTCGAAGGCTTCCAGAATCTCGTCGAGCGTTTCGTCCAGGTAGCCCTGATTGTTGATGCAGTCGATCAGGGTTACGGCGATCAGGCGATCGGTGTCGGACATCGGCGCCAGGTTCAGTTGCCACAGCAAATGGCTTTGCAGGCTCTCGCCGGCGGACGTGCGGGTGGTGAAGTCCCACTCGTCGTCGTCATTGCTGGGCAGGCTGCTGGCGCTGGTCTGGTAGACGTCTTCCCAGGCGGTATCGACGGGAAGCTCGTTGGGAATACGTTCGTTCCATTCGCCTTCTTCCAGGTTATCCACCGTAGGGGCGGTTTCCTGATAGGACGGTTCCTGCACGTCGGGGTTGGGTTTTTGCTCGATGTTGTCGGCCAGCGGGTCTGCATTATCGAAGTCGTCGCCTTCTTCCTGGCGTTCGAGCATCGGATTGGACTCCAGGGCCTCCTGGATTTCCTGTTGCAGGTCCAGGGTCGACAATTGGAGCAGGCGGATGGCCTGTTGCAGCTGCGGTGTCATCGTCAGCTGCTGGCCCATTCTCAGGACTAGCGATGGTTTCATGGCAGGGGCTTAACACCTTATTCGCCGGCGCAATGCGCCATCCACGACAGGGCGCGTGAGCGCCAAACATAAGCAAATTATATGCCTGATATCAGGGGCTTTGCCTAGAGCGCGGTAACAATAAAAAAACTGAGGTTCTTATTGACTTGCACGCGCCCCTGGCAATGGCCTGATACCACCGTGTTTACAGGCGGAACTCGTGACCCAGGTACACTTCCTTCACCAGTTCATTGGCCAGGATAGTGGCGGAATCACCTTCTGCAATCAGTTGCCCATCGTTGACGATATAGGCGGTTTCGCAGATATCGAGCGTCTCACGCACGTTGTGGTCGGTGATCAATACACCGATGCCCTTGGCCTTGAGGTGATGGATGATCTGCTTGATATCGCCAACCGAGATCGGGTCGACACCGGCAAAAGGTTCGTCCAGCAGGATGAACTTCGGCGCGGTAGCCAGTGCACGGGCGATTTCCACACGGCGACGCTCACCACCGGACAAGCTCATGCCGAGGTTGTCGCGGATGTGGTTGATGTGGAACTCCTGCAGCAGGCTTTCCAGCTCTTTGCGACGGCCGTCACGGTCGAGCTCCTTGCGGGTCTCGAGGATCGCCATGATGTTGTCGGACACCGACAGTTTGCGGAAGATCGACGCCTCCTGGGGAAGATAGCCGATACCCGCGCGTGCACGACCGTGCATCGGCTGGTGGCTTACGTCCAGATCGTCAATCAATACACGGCCCTGATCCGCCTGGACCAGGCCAACAATCATATAGAAGCAGGTGGTCTTGCCGGCGCCGTTAGGGCCGAGCAAGCCGACGATCTGGCCGCTGTCGATCGACAGGCTGACGTCGCGTACGACCTGACGGCTTTTATAAGCTTTGGCCAGATGCTGGGCTTTCAGGGTTGCCATCAGTTCGTCTTCTTCGCAGCGGGTTTAGGCGCAGGGGCGGCAGCGTCTTTCTGCTTCGGCTGGATAACCATGTCGATGCGCGGCTTCGGCGTGCCGATTTTTGTGCCATTGGCTCGACCGGCGGTAGCGATCTGTTTGACGGTGTCGTAGGTGATTTTTTCACCGTCGGTGGTGTTGCCGTCAGTGCTGACAACCCGTGCCTGGTCAATCAGGATAATGCGGTTTTGCTGGGCGTGATACTGAATGGTTTTGCCGTAGCCCTTCATCGGTCCGGTGTCGGCAGCCGACTGCTTCTGTTCGAAGTAAGCCAGGTTGCCCACCGAAGTCACCACGTCGATATCGCCAGCCGGGGTACGAGTCAGCGTTACCGTGTTGCCGGTAATCTTCATCGAGCCCTGGGTGATGATCACGCTACCCGTGTAGGTCGCAACACCTTGCTTGTCATCCAGCTGCGCGTCGTCAGCCTGAATGTGGATCGGCTGCTGGCTATCGTTCGGCAGAGCCCAGGCGCTCACGCTTCCCAGTGCTGCGCCCAGACCGAGCAAAATAGGGAGGGTTTTAACGAGCCTCATACTGTCCTCTTACGTTCGATAGCAGGTGTATCCTGCTTTCTTTCAAATACGCTTTCATTCCCTTGCCAGTCGATACACCGCCAGCGCCGTCAATTCTAACGTCTTGCTCGGTCTGCGCATATTGCTGTTGTGGGAAAACGGTCATGCGACTGCTGGTGATGATGGTGTCACGCTTCTGTTCGTCGGTGCGCGCGACGCGTACCGAGTCGATCAATTCAACCTGGGTGCCGTCCGCATTGACCTCGCCACGTTTGCTGGTGACGTGCCACGGAAAGTCGGTGCCGCGGAACAGGTTCAGGTCCGGGTTGGTCAGCAGGCTGACGTCGGAGGCTTTGACGTGCTCTACCTTATCGGAGGTCATCTCGTATTGGACCTTGCCGTCAGGCATGAACTGCACCGTATAGGCATTGGTGGCGAAATTGTCGATCAGCCCCTCGTCAACCTGCGCTACAGGCTTGTCGAGAAAGCGCTCCGGGCTGATATTCCAGTAGCCCACCGCCAGGAACAGCGCGGCGATGACCCCGAATAACAGGAAGTTGCGAATCTTTTTGCTCAGCATAAAACGCTCTATAAGTAGGCGGCGTGGGCCGCTTCAAGACTGCCCTGGGCACGCAGGATCAATTCGCAGAACTCGCGGGCTGCGCCTTCACCGCCACGTGCGACAGTAATGCCATGGGCGTGTTCACGCACAAATGCCGCCGCATTGGCGACGGCCATGCCCAGGCCCACTCGGCGAATGACCGGCAGGTCAGGCAGATCATCACCCAGGTACGCAACCTGCTCATAGCTTAGGTTGAGTTGGCCAAGAAGCTCGTCCAGAACCACCAGTTTATCCTCACGGCCTTGATACAGGTGAGGAATCCCCAGGTTTTGTGCGCGGCGTTCCACAACCGGTGTCTTTCGACCACTGATAATCGCCGTTTGCACACCGGCGGCCATCAACATTTTGATGCCCTGGCCGTCGAGGGTATTAAAGGTCTTGAATTCGCTGCCATCTTCGAGGAAGTACAGGCGGCCATCGGTCAGCACGCCGTCCACGTCGAAAATCGCCAGTTTGATGTTTTTGCCGCGTTGCAGCAGGTCGCTGGTCATTTACATCACTCCTGCACGCAGCAAGTCGTGCATGTTCAGGGCGCCGATCGGGCGGTCGTCACCATTGACCACCACCAGCGCGCCAATCTTATGGTCTTCCATGATCTTCAGCGCTTCGGCTGCAAGCATCTCGGGGCGGGCGGTCTTGCCGTGGGGCGTCATCACCGCATCGATAGTCGCGGTGTGGATATCGATGGTGCGGTCCAGGGTGCGGCGCAGGTCGCCGTCGGTGAAGACCCCGGCCAGGCGCCCGTCGGCTTCCAGGATCACGGTCATGCCCAGGCCCTTGCGGGTCATTTCCATCAGTGCGTCTTTGAGCAGGGTGCCGCGTTGTACGTGGGGCAGTTCATCGCCCGAGTGCATGACGTTTTCCACTTTGAGCAGCAGGCGACGACCCAGGGCGCCGCCCGGGTGCGAAAACGCGAAGTCTTCAGCGGTAAAACCACGGGCTTCGAGCAACGCCACGGCCAGGGCGTCGCCCATCACCAGGGCCGCGGTGGTGGAGGAGGTCGGTGCCAGGTTGAGCGGGCAGGCTTCGTGGGCCACATGCACGTTCAAATTGACTTCGGCAGCCTTGGCCAGCGTGGATTCCGGGTTGCCGGTGAGGCTGATCATCTTGATGCCCAGGCGCTTGATCAAGGGCAGCAAGGTCACGATTTCGTTGGTGGTGCCGGAGTTCGACAGCGCCAGGATGATGTCATCCTTGGTGATCATGCCCATGTCGCCGTGGCTGGCTTCGGCCGGGTGCACGAAAAACGCCGTGGTCCCAGTGCTGGCCAGGGTGGCGGCGATCTTGTTGCCGACGTGGCCGGATTTGCCCATGCCGACCACCACCACGCGGCCCTTGCTGGCCAGAATCATCTCGCAGGCGCGTACGAAATCTGCGTCGATATGGGCCAGTAAACCTTCTACGGCTTCAAGCTCGAGGCGGATGGTGCGTTGTGCGGATTGAATAAGGTCGCTGGATTGGCTCATGTCTGAAATCGTATAGCCTGACGAAAAGTCGGCGATTATAGCGGTAATGATCAAATCCCTCACGCTAGTTATTCAGCAGGTGCCTGCTATTGATGCTAAGTCAGGTGTTTTCCCTGTCCCGAATCTGAACAAGCGCTGTTCCGGCCTTGGGGGCTCTGTACCAGCAGTGATATAGTTCGCCGCCAGTTCGGTCGGCCCAAGCCATGCCGCTAACTTTTGTGCATCGGTTGCAAACGAAAGTCGCAAGCATGGTGTCTGAGTGAAAGGCTGCATCCCAAGGAGATTAGATGAGTGCCGATAACGCCTACGCGGTCGAGCTGAAGGGCCTTACCTTCAAGCGCGGTTCGCGCAGCATCTTCAATAACGTCGATATTCGCATTCCCCGCGGCAAAGTCACGGGCATCATGGGGCCTTCCGGTTGCGGCAAGACCACTCTGTTGCGCCTGATGGGCATGCAATTGCGGCCCAGCGCCGGCGAAGTGTGGGTCAACGGCCAGAACCTGCCGACCCTGTCGCGCAGCGATCTGTTCGATGCGCGCAAGCATATGGGCGTGCTGTTCCAGAGCGGTGCCCTGTTTACCGACCTCGACGTTTTCGAAAACGTAGCGTTTCCGCTGCGGGTGCATACCCAGCTGTCCGATGAAATGATTCGTGACATTGTGCTGCTCAAATTGCAGGCCGTGGGCCTGCGCGGTGCTATCGACCTGATGCCCGACGAGTTGTCCGGTGGCATGAAGCGCCGAGTTGCGCTGGCGCGAGCGATTGCCCTCGATCCGCAGATTCTCATGTATGACGAGCCGTTCGTAGGCCAGGACCCGATCGCCATGGGCGTGCTGGTGCGCCTGATCCGCCTGCTCAATGATGCGTTGGGGATCACCAGCATCGTGGTCTCCCACGACCTGGCCGAAACCGCGAGCATTGCTGACTACCTTTATGTGGTCGGCGATGGCCAGGTGCTGGGGCAGGGTACGCCTGAAGAGCTGATGAACGCTGACAACCCGCGCATTCGCCAATTCATGACCGGCGATCCCGATGGCCCGGTGCCTTTTCATTTTCCGGCAGCGGACTACCGCTCAGATCTTCTGGGGAAGCGCTGATGCGCAAGACATCTTTAATCGAGAAGGTTCGCCTTTTCGGCCGCTCCGGCATCGACTTGATCGAGGTTCTGGGGCGTTCGACGATTTTCCTGTTTCACGCGCTGCTCGGGCGTGGCGGCATTGGCGGCGGTTTCGGCCTGCTGATCAAGCAGCTGCATTCGGTGGGAGTGATGTCCCTGGTCATCATCGTGGTGTCCGGGATATTCATCGGCATGGTGCTGGCGTTGCAGGGGTTCAATATCCTCTCCAGCTACGGTTCGGAGCAGGCAGTCGGGCAGATGGTTGCCCTGACGCTGCTGCGTGAGCTGGGGCCGGTGGTCACCGCGTTGCTGTTCGCCGGGCGAGCGGGTTCTGCATTGACCGCCGAGATCGGCAACATGAAGTCCACCGAGCAGTTGTCCAGCCTGGAAATGATCGGCGTGGACCCGCTCAAATATATTGTTGCCCCGCGCCTGTGGGCCGGCTTCATATCTCTGCCGCTGCTGGCGATGATTTTCAGCGTGGTGGGCATCTGGGGCGGTTCGTGGGTGGCGGTTGACTGGTTGGGCGTTTATGACGGCTCGTACTGGGGCAACATGCAAAACAGCGTGACCTTCAGCGGCGACGTGCTCAATGGCATCATCAAAAGCATCGTTTTCGCCTTTGTAGTGACCTGGATCGCCGTATTCCAAGGCTATGACTGTGAGCCCACTTCAGAAGGGATCAGTCGCGCCACCACCAAGACCGTTGTGTACGCCTCGCTGGCGGTACTGGGCCTTGACTTCATTTTGACCGCCTTGATGTTTGGAGATTTCTGATGCAAAACCGCACTGTGGAAATCGGTGTCGGCCTTTTCTTGCTGGCTGGCATCCTGGCTTTACTGTTGCTCGCCCTGCGAGTCAGCGGCCTTTCGGCCAGCCCCACCGCCGATACTTATAAACTTTACGCGTACTTCGACAATATCGCCGGTTTGACGGTCAGAGCTAAAGTGACCATGGCCGGTGTAACCATCGGCAAGGTCACGGCAATCGATCTGGATCGCGACAGCTTCACTGGCCGGGTGACCATGCAAGTCGACAAGAAGGTAGATAATCTGCCGACTGACTCCACTGCATCTATCCTCACTGCTGGGCTGCTGGGCGAGAAGTACATCGGCGTCAGCGTGGGTGGGGAAACAGCCCTGCTCAAGGATGGTTCGACAATCCACGACACACAGTCGTCGTTGGTGCTTGAAGACTTGATCGGTAAATTCCTGCTCAATACGGTCAATAAAGACGCCAAATGAGGAACCTGTTCATGATCTCTACCTTGCGACGTGGCCTGCTGGTGCTGCTGGCAGCGCTGCCGTTGATGGCCAACGCGGCGGGTTCTGCGCACGATCTGGTGCAGGACACGACCAACAAGATGCTGGCTGACCTGACTGCCAACAAAGAGCAGTACAAGCAAGACCCCACCAGGTTCTACGAAGCGCTCAACACCATTGTGGGTCCTGTGGTCGATGCCGAGGGCATTTCCCGCAGCATCATGACGGTCAAGTATTCGCGCAAGGCCACGCCTGCGCAGATGCAGACCTTCCAGGAAAACTTCAAGAAGGGCCTGTTCCAGTTCTATGGCAATGCCCTGCTTGAGTACAACAACCAAGGTATTACCGTCGCTCCAGCCGGGGATGAGTCGGGCGACCGCACCAGCGTCAACATGACCGTTAAAGGCAACAACGGCGCGGTTTACCCGGTTCAGTACACGCTGGAGAAGGTCAACGGCGAGTGGAAACTGCGCAACGTGATCATCAACGGCATCAACATCGGCAAGCTGTTCCGCGATCAGTTCGCTGATGCGATGCAGCGTAATGGCAATAACCTGGACAAAACCATCAATGGTTGGGCCGGTGAAGTCGCCAAGGCCAAGGAAGAAACCGACAAACAAGCCGGGAAGCCTGCGCAATGACCGAGTCGGCTGTTCGTCTTGGTGACGCCGGCGAGTTGTTCCTCAGTGGCGTGCTGGATTACCGCACCGGGCCTGACCTGCGCAAGCAGGGCCAGGCGCTGATCAACAGCAGTAATGCGCCTGCGCTGGTGCTTGATTGCTCGGCGGTGACCAAGTCCAGCAGTGTCGGCTTGTCGTTGTTGCTGTGCTTTATGCGTGATGCGCAAGCGGCCAAGAAACCGGTCAGTATCCGCTCAATGCCCGAAGACATGCGTGAAATCGCTGAGGTTTCCGGTATTACCGAGCTGTTGGCGCATCCTTAATACACATTATTAAAGAAGCCCCCCGTCAGAGTCCTGCTATGCGGGGTTCGCAGGCGCGGGGCTTTTTTGTATGATGTGCGACCCGTGCGCACTGGGCGCCGATAGAGGTTGAGCATGCAGGCCTACGAAGTTAAGAGCTTCCTTGAAGAAAAGCTGCCCGAAAGCCTTTCTTCACAAGTGCAGGTAGAAGTTGAAGGCGAAGGCTGCAATTTCCAGCTGAACGTGATTAGCGATGAACTGGCGGCATTGAGCCCGGTCAAGCGTCAACAGCAGATCTATGCCCATTTGAACCCGTGGATCACCGATGGCAGCATCCATGCGGTCACTATGAAATTTTTCAGCCGCGCGGCCTGGGCCGAGCGCCCCTGAGCCCCCAAGGCGTCGAGATTCTTATGGATAAATTGATTATTACCGGTGGTGCCCGCCTTGATGGCGAGATCCGCATTTCCGGTGCAAAAAACTCCGCCTTGCCGATCCTGGCAGCGACCCTGCTGTGCGATGGCCCGGTAACCGTGGCCAACCTGCCGCACCTGCACGACATCACCACCATGATCGAGCTGTTCGGTCGCATGGGTATTGAGCCGGTGATCGACGAGAAGCTGTCTGTCGAAATCGACCCGCGCACCATCAAGACCCTGATCGCTCCGTACGAACTGGTGAAAACCATGCGTGCCTCGATCCTGGTGCTGGGCCCGATGGTTGCCCGTTTCGGCGAAGCTGAAGTCGCACTGCCTGGCGGTTGCGCGATTGGCTCGCGCCCTGTCGACCTGCACATCCGTGGCCTTGAAGCCATGGGCGCGGTCATCGACGTAGAAGGTGGCTATATCAAGGCCAAGGCGCCGGAAGGCGGTTTGCGCGGTGCCAACTTCTTCTTTGATACCGTCAGCGTCACCGGTACCGAGAACATCATGATGGCCGCCGCCCTGGCGAACGGTCGCAGCGTGCTGCAAAACGCTGCGCGCGAGCCGGAAGTGGTCGACCTGGCCAACTTCCTGATCGCCATGGGTGCCAACATCACCGGCGCCGGCACTGACACCATCACTATCGACGGTGTGAAGCGCCTGCACTCGGCCACCTACAAAGTGATGCCGGACCGTATCGAGACCGGCACCTACCTGGTTGCCGCCGCCGTTACCGGTGGCCGCGTCAAGGTCAAGGACACCGATCCGACCATCCTGGAAGCCGTGCTGGAAAAACTCAAGGAAGCCGGTGCTGAAATCACTACCGGTGAAGACTGGATCGAGCTGAACATGCACGGCAAGCGGCCAAAAGCCGTAAACGTGCGTACGGCTCCTTACCCGGCGTTCCCGACCGACATGCAGGCGCAGTTCATTTCCTTGAACGCGATTGCCGAAGGCACAGGCGCCGTGATCGAGACCATCTTCGAAAACCGCTTCATGCACGTGTATGAACTGCACCGCATGGGCGCCAAGATCCAGGTCGAAGGCAACACCGCCATCGTTACCGGCATCGACAAGCTCAAGGGCGCGCCAGTGATGGCGACCGACCTGCGTGCCTCGGCCAGCCTGGTGATTTCGGCGCTGTGCGCGGACGGCGACACCCTGATCGACCGCATTTACCACATCGACCGTGGTTACGAGTGCATCGAAGAAAAACTGCAGATGCTCGGCGCTAAAATCCGCCGCGTACCGGGCTAGTTCCTGAAGCAGCAAACACCGCCACTGGGCTGTGTTTGCTGTTAGCTGAATTTGTTTCAAATCGAGGCTGTAATGGCCTCGATCTGTGTCTGGCGCCGTTTGCGACCGGACAGCAATAGCCTGATGAAGGACTGACGTTTCCCATGTTGACCATCGCACTGTCCAAGGGCCGCATCCTTGACGACACTTTGCCGCTTCTGGCTGAAGCGGGCATCGTGCCGACCGAGAATCCGGACAAGAGCCGCAAGCTGATCATCCCCACGACCCAGGACGATGTACGCCTGCTGATCGTACGGGCTACCGACGTGCCGACCTACGTTGAACATGGCGCCGCCGACCTCGGTGTGGCCGGTAAAGACGTGCTGATGGAATACGGTGGTCAGGGCCTGTACGAGCCGTTGGACCTGCGTATTGCGCTGTGCAAGCTGATGACCGCCGGCCGTGTCGGTGATGTTGAGCCCAAAGGCCGCCTGCGCGTGGCCACCAAGTTCGTCAACGTCGCCAAGCGCTACTACGCCGAGCAAGGCCGTCAGGTCGACATCATCAAGCTCTACGGCTCGATGGAGCTGGCGCCGCTGATCGGCCTGGCCGACAAGATCATCGATGTGGTCGACACCGGCAACACCCTGCGTGCCAACGGCCTCGAACCCCAGGATTTCATTGCTGACATCAGCTCCCGCCTGATCGTCAACAAAGCTTCCATGAAAATGCAGCACGCCCGTATCCAGGCGTTGATCGACACCCTGCGCAAGGCAGTGGAGTCTCGACACCGCGGTTGACTCACCCGCGCGGCCTTAGGCCGCGCCCGTCTATCCGCCTCATAGCCAGAATTCTCAGGTGCCCAAGCGGAAATGACTGCTAGTTTAGGGCGCCTGAGTTTTTGCCAATTCTATTGAGGCCCTCGCTATGACCACGTCCACTGCAATTGCCCGACTCAACGCTGCCGACCCGGATTTCGCCCATCATCTGGATCATCTGCTGAGCTGGGAAAGCGTGTCTGACGACTCGGTCAACCAGCGAGTGCTCGACATTATCAAGGCCGTGCGTGAGCGCGGTGATGCGGCGCTGGTGGATTTCACCCGTCAGTTCGACGGCCTGGACGTGAAGTCCATGGCTGACCTGATCCTGCCCCGTGAACGCCTGGAGCTGGCGCTGACACGCATCACTGCACCCCAGCGCCAAGCCCTGGAAGTGGCGGCGGCGCGGGTGCGCAGCTACCACGAAAAACAGAAACAGGATTCCTGGAGCTACACCGAAGCCGACGGCACCGTGTTGGGCCAAAAGGTCACGCCGCTGGACCGCGCCGGTCTGTACGTGCCCGGCGGCAAGGCCTCGTACCCTTCATCGGTGCTGATGAACGCGATCCCGGCCAAAGTGGCGGGCGTGACCGAAGTGGTCATGGTGGTGCCGACCCCGCGTGGTGAAATCAACGAGCTGGTGCTGGCCGCTGCCTGCATCGCCGGCGTCGACCGTGTGTTCACCATTGGGGGTGCGCAAGCCGTTGCAGCCCTGGCCTACGGTACCGAAAGCGTGCCGAAGGTCGACAAGGTGGTTGGCCCAGGCAACATCTATGTCGCCACCGCCAAGCGCCACGTGTTTGGCCAGGTCGGTATCGACATGATCGCCGGCCCTTCGGAAATCCTCGTGGTGTGCGACGGCCAGACCGACCCGGACTGGATCGCCATGGACCTGTTTTCCCAGGCCGAGCATGACGAAGACGCCCAGGCGATTCTGGTCAGCCCGGACGCCGAGTTCCTCGACAAGGTCGCCGCCAGCATCAATACGCTGCTGCCGACCATGGACCGCGCCGAGATCATCGAGAAGTCGATCAATGGCCGTGGTGCGCTGATTCTGGTGCGTGACATGGAACAGGCCATCGAAGTGGCCAACCGCATTGCGCCGGAGCACTTGGAATTATCTGTAGCCGACCCGCAGGCCTGGCTGCCATCGATCCGCCACGCCGGTGCGATCTTCATGGGTCGCCACACCAGCGAAGCCCTGGGCGACTACTGCGCCGGCCCCAACCACGTGCTGCCGACGTCCGGCACCGCGCGGTTCTCCTCGCCGCTGGGGGTGTATGACTTCCAGAAGCGCTCGTCGATTATCTTCTGCTCGCCACAAGGCGCCTCCGAACTGGGCAAGACTGCCTCGGTGCTGGCCCGTGGTGAATCGCTGAGCGCCCACGCGCGTAGCGCCGAATATCGCATCCTTGAAGAGGGGAAATGAGGCATGAGCAAATTCTGGAGCCCCTTCGTCAAGGACCTCGTGCCTTACGTACCCGGCGAACAACCGAAGCTGACCAAACTGGTCAAGCTCAACACCAATGAAAACCCCTACGGCCCATCGCCCAAGGCGCTGGCGGCGATGCAGGCCGAGTTGAACGACAACCTGCGTTTGTACCCCGACCCCAACAGCGACCTGCTCAAGCAGGCCGTGGCCAAGTACTACGGCGTTGACGCCGGCAAAGTGTTCCTCGGCAACGGCTCCGACGAAGTGCTGGCGCACATCTTTCACGGTTTGTTCCAGCACGATTTGCCACTGCTGTTCCCGGACATCAGCTACAGCTTCTACCCGGTGTACTGCGGACTTTACGGCATCAAGTCCGCCCCGGTGCCGCTGGACGAGCAATTCCAGATCCGCGTGGCCGACTACGCCAAGCCCAACGGCGGGATCATCTTCCCCAACCCGAACGCGCCGACTGGCTGCGTAATGGCGCTGGACGCGGTAGAGCAGATCCTCAAGGCCAGCCCGGATTCGGTGGTGGTGGTGGATGAAGCCTATATCGACTTCGGCGGCGAAACCGCCATCAGCCTGGTGGATCGCTACCCGAACCTGCTGGTGACCCAGACCCTGTCCAAATCGCGCTCACTGGCCGGTTTGCGTGTGGGCCTGGCCGTGGGCCACCCGGACCTGATCGAAGCGCTGGAGCGAGTCAAGAACAGCTTCAACTCCTACCCGCTGGATCGCCTGGCGATTGTCGGGGCGGCGGCGGCGTTTGAGGACCGTGAATATTTCGAGAAGACCTGCAAGCAGGTGATCGACAGCCGCAACACGGTGGTCGCGCAATTGGAGGGCAAGGGTTTTGAAGTGTTGCCTTCTGCGGCCAACTTCATCTTTGCCCGTCACCCACGGCACGACGCCGCGGGTTTGGCCGCAAAGCTGCGTGAGCAAGGGGTGATTGTGCGGCACTTCAAGCAGGAGCGGATTGCCCAGTTCCTGCGGATCAGCATCGGTACGCCGGAGCAGAACCAGGCGCTGATCGATGGCCTTGGCGAGCTCTAAGCCACACTGAAGATAAAAAAATGTGGGAGCTGGCAGCCAGCTCCCACACTTGTTTTGCGTTGAGCCAGTTAGATCAACGGCTCATCCGGCTTCTTGTTCTTCCAGCCATCATTGCCTGGCAGCAGCAGGTTCAAACCAATCGCTACCACCGCACACAGGGCGATGCCCTTGAGGCCGAAGTCATCCGGGCCAGTGCCGGTGCCAACCAGCACACCGCCAATCCCGAACACCAGGGTCACCGACACAATCACCAGATTGCGCGCCTCGCCCAGGTCGATCTTGTGGCGAATCAGCGTGTTCATGCCCACCGCCGCAATCGAGCCGAACAGCAGGCACAGAATCCCGCCCATCACCGGTACCGGGATGCTTTGCAGCAACGCGCCGAACTTGCCGATAAACGCCAGGCTGATGGCAAACACGGCCGCCCAGGTCATGATTTTCGGGTTGTAGTTCTTGGTCAGCATCACTGCGCCCGTCACTTCGGCGTAGGTGGTGTTTGGCGGGCCGCCGAACAGGCCGGCAGCGGTGGTGGCAATCCCGTCACCCAGCAAGGTGCGGTGCAGGCCGGGCTTTTTCAGGTAATCGCGACCGGTCACGCTGCCCACCGCAATCACACCGCCGATATGTTCGATCGCCGGGGCCAGGGCCACCGGGACGATAAACAGAATCGCCTGCCAGTTGAACTCCGGCGCGGTGAAGTGGGGCAGGGCGAACCACGGCGCTGCGGCGATTTTCGCGGTGTCGACCACACCAAAGTAGAACGACATGGCAAAGCCGACCAGCACGCCGGAGATAATCGGCACCAGGCGGAAAATGCCTTTGCCGAATACCGCGACGATCAGGGTGGTCAGCAGTGCCGGCATCGAAATCAGCATCGCCGTCTGGTAATGGATCAGCTCGCTGCCATCACCGGCTTTGCCCATCGCCATGTTGGCGGCAATCGGCGCCATGGCCAGGCCAATCGAGATGATCACCGGGCCAATCACCACCGGCGGCAGCAGGCGGTCGATGAAGCCCGTGCCTTTGACCTTAACAGCCAGGCCCAGGAAGGTATAAACGAAACCGGCCGCCATCACTCCGCCCATCGTCGCCGCGAGGCCGAACTGGCCCTTGGCGAGAATGATCGGGGTGATAAACGCAAAGCTCGATGCCAGGAATACCGGCACCTGCCGCCCTGTCACCACCTGGAACAGCAACGTGCCCAGGCCTGCGGTAAACAGTGCGACGTTTGGATCAAGACCTGTGATCAGTGGCATCAACACCAGCGCGCCAAATGCTACAAACAGCATTTGTGCGCCAGACAGGATCTGGCGCCAAAGCGGGTCGTTGAATTCATCCTGCATGCTCACGCGTCCTTCTGCTTGGTGCCGAAGATCTTGTCACCGGCATCGCCCAGGCCTGGGATGATGTAGCCGTGTTCGTTCAAGCGCTCGTCGATGGAGGCGGTGTAGATCTGCACGTCCGGGTGAGCCTTTTCGACGGCAGCGATGCCTTCGGGCGCAGCCACCAGCACCATGGCGCGGATGTCCTTGCAACCGGCTTTTTTCAGCAGGTCGATGGTGGCAACCATGGAACTGCCGGTCGCGAGCATCGGGTCGATGATCATTGCCAGGCGTTCGTTGATTTCCGGGACGAGTTTTTCCAGGTAGGTGTGCGCCTGCAAGGTTTCTTCATTGCGGGCCACGCCCACGGCGCTGACTTTGGCACCCGGGATCAGGCTGAGCACGCCTTCGAGCATGCCGATACCGGCGCGCAGGATAGGCACTACGGTGATTTTCTTACCGGCGATTTTCTCCACTTGTACGGGACCGGCCCAACCGGGGATCTCGTAGCTTTCAAGCGGCAAATCCTTGGTCGCTTCATAAGTCAGCAGCGCTCCGACTTCCTGAGCAAGCTCACGGAAATTCTTCGTGCTAATGTCGGCACGGCGCATAAGGCCGAGTTTGTGTCGGATCAGCGGGTGGCGGATCTCGCGAGTGGGCATGGGAAAGGCTCCGGCGGCGGGCAAAAAAACCGGCCTAGATTAATCTATCCGAGGGTGTTGTCCTATAGACATCTAGTACGTTAGTCCATTAAGGCTTGATCGTTGCGCCTCACATGCGTACCTTTGCCCGCTTTTCTTGCCACAGCACCCCCTTGGAGAGCGCCATGTCCGCTGATCTCGAGCATATCCGTCAAATCATGCGCGAGGCTGACTGCCTGTACACCGAAGCGCAAGTCGAAGAAGCGATCGCCAAGGTCGGCGCACACATCAGCCGCGAAATGGCCGACACCAACCCGGTGGTCTTCTGCGTGATGAATGGCGGCCTGATTTTCGCCGGCAAATTGCTGACTCATCTGCAATTCCCGCTGGAAGCCTCGTACCTGCATGCCACCCGTTATCGCAACGAGACCAGCGGCGGCGACCTGTTCTGGAAAGCCAAGCCGGAAGTGTCGTTCATCGACCGCGACGTGCTGATCATCGACGACATCCTCGATGAAGGTCACACCCTGGGCGCGATCATCGACTTCTGCAAACACGCCGGTGCGCGCAAAGTGCACACCGCCGTATTGATCGACAAAGACCACGACCGCAAGGCCCGCCCGGACCTCAAAGCCGATTACGTCGGTCTGCCGTGCATCGACCGTTACATTTTCGGCTACGGTATGGACTACAAAGGCTACTGGCGTAACGCCAATGGCATCTACGCGGTTAAAGGGATGTAAACCATGGTGCGCTTTCTTGACCAGACGTTGTTCGCGCAATTGGCCGAGAAAGCGGCCGCCAGCCCTCGTGGCCGGCACCATCACAACTTGCATCAGATGGAAGAGCCCTGCCATCGCCTGGCCGTCGGCCTGCAACCCGACACCTATGTGCCGCCGCATCGTCACCTGAGTGCCGACAAGGCGGAAACCTTGCTGGTGCTCAAGGGCAGCCTCGGCATCCTGGTGTTCAGCGACACCGGCGAGGTGATTGCCAAGCGCATTTTGCAGGCGGGCGGCGAGTGCGCAGGCGTCGATCTGCCGCCAGGCGTGTTTCATGGCCTGGTGGTGCTGGAACCCGATAGCGTGATGTTTGAATGCAAGGCCGGGCCGTATCGACCGATAGGCGAGGGCGAGTCACCCGACTGGGCGCCCCGCGAAGGCGATGCCGGTGTGGCCGAGTATCAACGCTGGATGCTCGCCCAGTTCGATTGAGCTACAGTGCTCGGCTATCTTTCTACGGAGCGGCCCATGAGCCTGTTGACACGCACCTGCGCCGCCCTGGCGTTGACTCTCAGTTTGCCACTGGCTGCCGCGCCCGCGCCGATGCACAGCCAGTTCCTGCCGCCGGATGACCTCACCCTGCGCGCGCAAACGCCCGACCAGCAGCAACTGCTGCAAGTTACCGAATATGCAGTGGTGGTGGGTAACCAGCGGCAATCAACGCAACAGCCGATTCCAGTGACTTCGCCGTTGATGATCCGCCTCAAGGGTAAATCCTTGAACAAAGGCGCGACCATCGCCCAGGTAGTGCTCAATTTCGACGCCGAAAGCAAAAGCCTGAAAAAGCCGCTGTTTGATGACGCCAGCAAGACCCTGACCCTTTCTTACCCGATGGCGCAATATCGAGTGATTGTCGACCTGCTGCGCAATGACACGGTGTATGTACAGTTCCTCAGTTATGCCAATGGGCATATCTGGGCGGATTTGCACACAGGGGCCGTTCGCGCAAAGTAATTAAGCCGAATGCAGTCAATGTGGGAGCTGGCTTGCCTTCGATGGCGGCGGGTCAGTTGGCCCAACTATCACTGATGCACCGCCATCGCAGGCAAGCCAGCTCCCACATGTGTGTTTGGTTGTTTTCGAAGGTGGTGTCTGGCAGGTAGACTTCCTCTCCCGTGTAATGTCTGCAGGCTGGAGTCGGTAATGCGTAAAGATAAGAAACAGGTGATTGGTGACGAGATCGGCGACGACCAGATCAAGTTGTTCCTGGACTTCGAGCCGGTCGACGCGACCTCACCGTCCCTGCACAAGCTGATCAAGGCTTACCGTGGCCTGCGTATCCACGACTTCGAGCGCTTCCTGGGCTTTTTCAAGGAAGCAGGCCTGGACCTGGACGGCAAGGATGAGCATGGCCAGACCTTCGTCGAGATTATCAAGGACCAGCGCAACGCACCTGAGTACATCGAGCTGATCGAAAACGCTCGCGGCTGATTATTCGAGCCACAAAAAAACGCCCCGAGGGGCGTTTGATCGTTCCCACGCACCGCGTGGGAATGCCTCCACTGACGCTGCGCGTCACGACCTCAAGCGTAGCTCTCAGCCTCGTTGCTTTGCTCAACCAGCTCCAGGCTGATGTTGTTCTGCGCATTGATCTTGCGATACAGCTCAGCATCCGTCTCCAGCACTTTTTCCCGCGCCGGGAAGATCTCGTGCAGCTTGGCCGCCCACTCTCCGGCAGCCTTGGCCGGGAAGCAGCGCTCGATCAGTTCCAGCATGATCGAAACCGTCACCGAAGCACCTGGGGATGCGCCCAGCAGGGCTGCCAGCGAGCCGTCTTTGGCCGCGACCAGCTCGGTGCCAAATTGCAGCACGCCGCCTTTTTTCGGGTCTTTCTTGATGATCTGTACCCGTTGGCCGGCCACTTCCAGGCGCCAGTCTTCGGCTTTGGCTTCAGGATAGAAGCGGCGCAGGGATTCCAGGCGCTGCTCCATGGACTGCATCACTTCGCTGACCAGGTACTTGGTCAGGTCCATGTTGTCGCGAGCGACTGCCAGCATCGGGCCGATGTTGCCGGCGCGAACCGACAGCGGCAGGTCGAGGAACGAGCCGTGCTTGAGGAACTTGGTGGTAAAGCCGGCGTATGGCCCGAACAGCAGGGATTTCTTGCCGTCGACCACGCGGGTGTCCAGGTGCGGCACCGACATCGGCGGCGAGCCCACGGCGGCCTGGCTGTAAACCTTGGCCTGGTGGTGCTTGACCACTTCCGGGTTGTCGCAACGCAGCCACTGGCCACTGACCGGGAAGCCGCCGAAGCCTTTACTCTCTTCGATGCCCGAAGCTTGCAGCAGCGGCAGGGCCGCGCCACCGGCGCCCAGGAAGACGAACTTGGCGTCGACTTCGCGGCTGTTGCCGCTGTTGACGTCCTTGATGCTCACGGTCCAGCCCGCGCCATTGCGCTTGAGGCCGGTAACGCGCTTGCTGTACTTGACCTGGGCATCGGGTGCGCTGGTCAGGTGCGACAGCAGTTGGTTGGTCAGGGCGCCGAAATTGACGTCGGTGCCGTTCATCACGCGGGTGGCCGCGATTTTTTCGTCGAGCGGGCGGCCCGGCATCATCAGCGGCATCCACTCGGCCATCTCATTGCGGTCTTCGGTGTAATGCATGTCCGAGAACGCATGGTGCTGGCTGAGGGTTTCAAAGCGCTTCTTGAGGAAGGACACGCCTTTGTCGCCTTGCACGAAGCTCAGGTGCGGCACCGGGCTGATAAAGGACTTGGACGAGCCAAAGGTGCCCTTTTTGGTCAGGTACGCCCAGAACTGCTTCGATACCTCGAACTGGGTGTTGATGTGCACGGCTTTCTTGATGTCGATGGAGCCGTCGCCGGCCTGCGGCGTGTAGTTCAGCTCACACAGCCCGGCGTGGCCGGTGCCGGCGTTGTTCCACGGGTTGGAACTCTCCGCGGCACCCGAATCCATCAGCTCAACGACTTCCAGCTTGAGGCCGGGGTCGAGCTCTTTGAGCAATACGGCCAGGGTGGCACTCATGATGCCGGCCCCTACCAGTACTACGTCGACTGCTTCGTTATGCGCCATTTAACGCGTCTCCAAAATCTGCAGCACCAAATTGACGGCATGGCTGCCAGGAGTGACGGGGCGGTTCACGTGTTGCCCCAGGTTACCCATGGCCAGGATCGCCATGTCCGTTTCGCAATTCTTTGCAACTTCAGCACACGCTTCCTGCCGGCTAATCTGCCTATGAACGCATTCATGGGCGCCTGTGGCAATTCGACTTATGGTCAAAGCGTGCGATTCGTGCAACCAATCCGTAGCGGACAGGCTCAAGCTCCGGTGTTTGAGGAGTACTCGGTCCTGTGTGGTTGGGCTGTTCCAGACGCTGATGGTGCTTGTACAAACGCCAAACTATTCATTTGCTCGCCACACTCTTGTGAAGTTGTGAAAACCCGTTTTTTCACGCTCTTTTGAAGACGTGAACCTCAAAAAAGGGCTGCCCCAGCCTGGCACCTGGCCCGTAAACCCCTGCCGACACGCGGCAAGACGGGCAAACAACTCAAGTGGCCGAGCGCAATGGCAGCTCTGGCAGATTCGGCAAAGAGGGGTGGTTTGCAAAGAAATCAGCAAGCGCGCCAGCTTCACTCGATCTGTGTGGGCGGCTCTCTGTGGGCGATTGGGGGGTTAATACCGAGGCATTAACGGTGCTGCGGGGCCCGATCAGGAGACGTCCTTATAATCGGGGGGAGATTGTAGCGAAGAACGTCGGGGAAATGGGCGTGTTTTGTGACTTTTATTAGGGCTGTTCAGGAAGCCAGTGCGTGCCGCGAATGCCTGTGAGCAACCTGCGGGCTGATTCGGGCACTCATCGGCAGTGGACGGTGCATCCAGCCCAGGTGAGTCTCCGAGACTTCCACCCAGCCATCGCCCACGGGTGGCAGGCTGCACTGCTTGAACGCCACGCAATGGCCGTTGGCATCGAGCCGTGCGTAGTGGCGATGGCGGGGGTGGGACATGAACAATGATTTAAGAAGGCGCATGGCTTTGTACCTGTTACGTTACATGCTCGAAGGTTGCCAGTGTGCCATGACAGTGGAGTGACGAAATTATGCGAAATTGTAATTTCAGCCCGCCTTCAGCTGCCGTTCAGGATGGCTGGTGAGTGGCCCACATGCGCCGTTATACTGGCGGCCTGTTTGCACCCAGTCCTGGAGAAATGAGTATGTTGCAACGCCTGCTGTTCGGTTTGATCACTGTGACCAGTTTGACCCTGGTTGGCTGCGCCAACAGCCCGCAACAACTCAGCCCGCAACCTAAAGTCACGGCGCAACTGGCGCCTGTCGGCCATGGCCAGCCGGTGTCGGTGCGTGTGGTAGATGGTCGTCCTTCGCCCACCCTGGGTTCCCGTGGTGGCCTGTACCCTGAGACTGCGCTGATTTCAGTCCAGGGCCAGGACGTGCTGCCCAAGCTGCAAGCCCAGGCTGAAGCCGCCGTGCGCCTGCTGGGCTTTACCCCGGCCAACTCGCCGGGCGCGCCGCAGTTGACCGTCACCCTGGCTGAGCTCAAGTACCAGTCGCCCAAAGAAGGCCTGTATGTGACGGAAGCCTCCATCGGCGCGACCTTCAAGTCCGACGTCAGCGCCGGTACACGCCGCTACAGTGGCCGCTACGGCGCGTCCCTGAACCAGCGCTTCGGTATGTCGCCGAACCAGGAAACCAACACCAAGCTGGTCAGCGACGTGTTGAGCGACGCCCTGACGCGCTTGTTCAAAGACCCGAGCATCGGTTCGCTGCTCAACGCGCAGTAAGCGTCAGGCGGGCGCGCAACGCCCCGATCACCGGGCTCAGCAATGAGCCCGGTTTTTTTATGCCTGTAGCCTTCATGCAGCCGTTTCGACATAAAAGTCCAGCACACTCACGCCTGTGAGCAGGTCCAGCTCCGGCAGGTCGGCATGCTGGTGCCCGCCGAGGGCGCAATACACCAGCCAGTGGCGGTCCTGGACGTTGAATGCAAGGCCGCCGACCAGCGCTTCCTGCTCATCGTTCTGGGCCATCAGGTACAGCCGATCCTGGTTTTGTGCGTGCAGCATGACAAGCTCCCAAGCGTTCGAAGGGCAACAGAGTGGCTTKTTAAGGTGACGTTCAGGTGACGCTGTAAATTACTGGATACATTAGCCGTACATGGGGGACGGAACGTTTCAGCGGCAGGAGGCCAATATCATTCAGGTTTGTATCTGAATTGATACCAGGACACTCGTCTACCGAGGTTTGCGATGGCGCTGCCCGCACTGTTGATCAATGCTGTGGCTTTATTGGTGGCCTGCTTGGGTGCAGCGCTGCTGTTCATTACCCGCCTGCGCGAGCAGCGAGCGCTGGCCGACCTGACCGCCCAAAGCGAAGACCGCGCGATCGACCAACCGATGTTGTTTCTGGATGTGCGTACCGAACGGTCGCATCGCCTGGCTTACCGCGTCGGGTTTGCCTGCCTCGGCCTGGCGCTGGCCGTGTCCTGGCTCAGCACCCGCCTCTAAAACCACCGAAAAACCAAAATGTGGGAGCGGGCTTGCCCGCGATAGCAGTGTGTCAGTCGATAAATTCGGTTCTGACACGCCGCTATCGCGGGCAAGCCCGCTCCCACATTTTTTGCTTCGGTGTTTAGAGGGGAATCCCGGCCTTGACCCGGTATTGATTCCTCACCGGCGTCGCATACTGCGTCACCAGGTACGGTCGGTGTTCCACCGGGCACTCATTCAAACGCCGCTCCCACTCCGCCTTGGCCTTGGCCAACTCATCGGCCGGGAACACCTCGGCTGCCGCCGGCACCTGCAATTGCGGGTCGGCGTCGCTCCACTGCGCATACGCCAGGTAGTGCACCGGGAACAGGCGATAACCGCCGAGAATCTGCCGGTCCATTTCCACGGCCAGCAGCTTGGTGTCTTCGAAACGCTCGGTGATCGGCGGGGCGAAGTTAACGTGCACACGGCCCTTGTAGCCGGTAATGCCCAGCGCAATGCTCACATCGTCTTCACCTGGCGCCTTGCTGTAGGTGCCGGTGGTGGCGCGGATGTACAGCTCGCGGGCCTTGGCGCTGTCGCACGGGTCGTATTCATAGCTGATCGACACCGGTGTCAGGTTCAGCGACTGGATCACCTCGGCAAACGGCTCGTCCTTGCGGCTGACGTGGAACATCTTGAGGATTGCCGACTCGGTGCGATCATCGCCATCCTTGGCGCGGCCTTCGGCCTGGGCGATCCAGATCGACTGGCAGTCGTTGCGAATCGAATGGTTGATATAGGCCGACAGCAGGTTATACGCCGCCATCTTCTCCTTTCGCCCAGTGATCGAGCGGTGCACGATGAAGCTCTTGTTCAGGCGCATCAGGTCGCTGACAAACGGCTTTTGCAGCAGGTTGTCGCCGATGGCGATGCGTGGCGTCGGCAGGCCGGCGTGGTACACGGCATAGTTGACGAAGGCCGGGTCCATCACGATATCGCGGTGGTTGGCCAGAAACAGATAGGCGGTGCCGGACTTGAGCTGCTCGACGCCGGTATAGGTCACGCCGTCGGTGGCCCGATCTATGGTGTGATCGACGTAGTACTCGACTTTGTCCTGCAGCGTGGCCACGGTGGTGACGCCGGCAAATTCACGGCGCAGCTTGCGGGCGATCATCGGCTTGAGCAGCCAGCCCAGGGCGCCGGCAAAGCGCGGGAAGCGAAAGTGAGTCAGGATGTCCAGAAAGGCCTTGTCACTGAACAGACGCGCCAGCACGGCCGGGACTTCGCTGTCGTTGTAAGGTCGGATGGTATCGAATTCGCCCATCATGCTCTCTTGTTAGAAACGGCTAGGGTAAGTAAAGGAAATATCAGGGTGCGGCCGCAATATTGGCGCTGCCGTGAATAGCCCTGTAAATAGACCGGCGATTATACGCACAAGTCACCTGGGAGACCGCGATGGAAGAGGAGTCGTACGAATGTCCTTATTGTGGAGAGGTGGTCACGGCGTTGCTGGACCTGTCGGGAGGTGATCAGCAATATATAGAGGATTGCCCGGTGTGCTGCCGGCCCATTACTTTCGAGCTACAGGTGCACGAGGACGAATGGATGCTGAGCGTGCGCAGCGAAAACGAGTAACAGGTACACCCCATGCAGCGAATCTACGAACCGGAAAACCTGATGGAAGGCGAGCTGCTGCAGCAGATGCTTGCCAGCGAAGGCATCGAGGCGCACCTGGTGGGGCGCCATTTGCTGGGTGGCACTGGCGAATTGCCGATCTTCGGGCTGCTGGGGCTGGAAGTGGATAACGACCAGGCCGCCTACGCCCGTGAATTGATTACGGCCTATAACGGCGCGCAACCCATGCCCGGCGATGAACCCGACAGCTTCCCCGACGTGTTGGTCTGTTAGGCTGTCGGTCGGTTTACCCCAAGAGTCGTGTTGCCCCATGTGTGGACGTTATGCCCTGTTTCGCTGGAACCCTTCTTTTGCTGCCTTGCCGGGCTTCCCGGCCGATCAGCAGGCCCAGTGGAACATCTCCCCGAATGATTCGGTGCTGATCCAGCGCCTGAGCGAAGGCCAGCGCACCCTGGCCCGTGCGCGCTGGGGTCTCACGCCACCGTGGCTCACCGACCTGTCGCGCACGCCAGCCCATGCGCGCGCCGAAACCCTGGCCGAACAACCGATGTTTCGCGAAGCCTTGCGCCAGCGCCGCTGCCTGCTGCCGGCCAACGGTTTCTACGAATGGCGCGGCACCCAGCGCAAACGCCCCTACTGGCTGACGCCGGGCGAAGGCTCGACGCTGTTTTTTGCGGCAATCTGGGAGGCTTATCCGGTGCAGGAGCAGGTGTGGCTGAGTACAGCGGTGGTGACCCAGGCCGCGCAGAGCCAGCGGCGGCCGTTGATTCTGGATGCGGCGGGGCAAGAGGCGTGGCTCAATCCTGAGACGCCGCTGCACGTGTTGCAGGGCTTGTTGGCCAGCGAGCCTGCCGCGTTGCGCGAGCGGGTGTTGGCCAATATGGTCAATGATCCCAAGCTCAATGGGCCGGAGTGTCTGACCCCAGGTTGAGGTTGAATGTGCTGGCCTCTTCGCGAGCAAGCCCCCCACATTTTGATTTGTGAACACCGTCAAATGTGGGAGCGGGCTTGCTCGCGAAGGCGGCCTCAAAACCACCGCAGATCGCTAAACCTTGAACTGATTGATCAACCGCCGCTGCTGCTCAGCCAGCTTGGTCAAATCCGCACTCGCTGCACTGGACTCATCCGCACCGCCCGCCACCTCATTGGCCACCTGGCCAATATTGATCACATTGCGATTGATGTCCTCGGCCACCGCACTCTGCTCTTCGGCCGCACTGGCGATCTGCGTGTTCATGTCGTTGATCACCGACACCGCCTGGGTAATGGTCTCCAGCGCTTGGGCCGCCTTCGCCGCGTGCTGCACGCTTTCGTCGGTACGGTTCTGGCTGTCTTCCATCACCCGCACCACATCCCGCGTGCCTTGTTGCAGCTGCTGGATCATGGTCTGGATTTCTTCGGTGGCCTTCTGGGTTTTCTGCGCCAGGTTGCGCACCTCATCGGCCACCACCGCAAAACCACGGCCTTGTTCGCCGGCACGGGCCGCCTCAATGGCGGCGTTGAGCGCCAGCAGATTGGTCTGCTCGGCAATTCCGCGAATCGCCGTGAGGATCGCGTTGATGTTTTCGCTGTCCTTGGCCAGGGTTTGCACCACGCCCACGGCCTTGCCGATTTCTTCAGCCAGCGCGCCGATGGACGTGGACGTCTCGCGCACAATGCGCATGCCCTGGCTCGCGGCCTGGTCGGCGTGGCTGGCAGCTTGCGCGGCCTGGGTGGCGTTGCGTGCCACGTCTTGCGCAGTGGCGGTCATTTCGTGCACAGCGGTGGCCACCTGGTCGATCTCGACCATTTGTTTATGCACGCCCTGGTTGGTGCGAATCGCGATGTCGGCGGTGTGTTCCGATGAGTCGCTGACCTTCTGCACCGAACTCACCACCTGAGTGATCATGCCCTGCAACTTGATCAGGAAGGTATTGAAGCCGTTGGCAATCGCGCCCAGCTCATCGGCGCGATCACTGGTGAGGCGGCGGGTGAGGTCGCCTTCACCCTGGGCGATATCGTTAAGCATCGCCACCATCTGCTTGAGCGGGCGGGCGATGCCATGGCCCACCAGCCAGATCACCAGCAAACCGATACCGGCGATCAACAGGCCGACCATGGCCATGCCGAAGGTGTCGGTCTTGCGCTGGGCTTGCAGGTCGCTTTGCAGCTTCTGCGAGTCGGCCATCACTGCGCTCAGCGGCAGTTGCAGCATCAAGGTCCAGCGCGCTTCGGTCTGGCCGATGTTGAAGGGCAGGAACAGTTCGATATGCCCGTGTTCCTTGTCGATGTCGTAGCGCACTTCGCCGACTTTCAACTGGCGGAGGTTGGCCAGTTCGTTGCTGTCGAGCAGGTCGCTGGCTTTTTCGCCGAGCTTGCTGGCGTCCTTGGTGTAGGCCACCAGGCGGCCATTGCTGGAGATCAGCGCGATTTCGCCGGCGCCGTTATAGAGGTTCTGATCGGCGCGGGTGAGCATGTCCTGGATAAAGTTCACCGACAGGTCGGCGCCGACGATGCCCTGGAACGTGCCGTCGACCATGATCGGTTCGATAAACGAGGCGAGCATCACCATCGCATTCCCGACCTTGTAAGGCGCCGGGTCGATGGCGCAGGGTTTCTTGCTCTCTTTGGAGCACAGGTAGTACTCACTGGCGCGCACGCCGGTGGACAGGATTTTCTGGTCGTTGACGTCGGCGAGCTTATCCAGGCCCAGGCTGCCATCGGCGTTGCGGTACCACCACGGCAGGAAACGGCCGTCGGCGGCCATGCCGACAATTGGGGTGTTTACGTAGGCGGCGTCGTTATGGTCGATGGCATTGGGTTCCCAGCCGATGTAGGCGCCGAGGATTTTCGGGTTGCGCGCCACGGTTTCATGCAGCAGGTTGATCAATTGCTCACGGCCAACCTGCAGCGCGGGTTCGCCCTTGGCGTCTTTCATCGCCAGCAGGGCGTTGGCGGTGGCCAGGCCTTTGGCGGTCACCAGCGGTGCTTCCAGTTCGCGCTGGACCAGCGTGGCCTGGGTTTGCGCCAGGGCGGTCAGACGCTGCTCGATGATCTGCTCAAATTGCGCCTGGGTGCGCTCCTGCACCAGCTCCTGGGTGCGGGCACCGGCAAACACCGCATAGAGCACCAGCACCGCGACCACGCTCAGCACGATGGCCCCGGTCAATGCGGCGACAGAAAACTGAATCGACTTGAATTTCATGGAGGCTCCAGGCGCAGGGGCAGGTGGGCTGCCTTTTATGTATCGGCCATGGACTCTGGAGGCTTAAGGCTTGGCCGGCAAAATAGTGCGAGATGTCGCAAACGAGCTATTCGCCGCCGCTGTGGGGGTGTGGGATGTATCTGAAAGTTAGTGGTTAAACGTCGCGTGTATCTGGCGTTGATACAAATGACCGCCTAGGATACGCACCAGGTTTCAGGGAGAGCGTCATGAAAAAGTCATTGGCAGTAAGCGTACTCAGTGCAGCGATGCTGCTGGCAGGTTGCCAGTCGGTTAACACCACCAGCGGCGGTGCCGTTGGCGTGGAGCGCAAGCAGTACATGTTCAGCATGCTGTCGAGCCAGGAAGTCGACCAGATGTATGCCCAGTCCTACCAGCAGACGCTGGGCGAGGCGAGCGGCAAGGGCATGCTCGACAAGACCAGTGCCAACGCCAAGCGCGTGCAGGCCATCGCCAACCGCCTGATCGCCCAGGCGCCGACTTTCCGCCCGGATGCGGCGCAGTGGAAGTGGGAAGTGAACCTGATCAAAAGCGATGAGATGAACGCCAACTGCGGGCCTGGCGGCAAGATCTTCGTGTACAGCGGGTTGATCGACAAGCTCAAGCTCACCGACGACGAACTGGCCGCCGTGATGGGCCATGAAATCGCCCACGCCTTGCGTGAACACGGGCGTGAGGCCATGTCCAAGGCCTATGGTATCCAGATGGCCAAGCAGGGCGCCGGTGCGTTGTTCGGCCTGGGTCAGGACAGCCTGGCGTTGGCCGATACCGTGGCCAACTACGGTATGACCTTGCCTAACAGCCGTGCCAATGAAAACGAAGCCGACCTGATCGGCCTCGAGCTTTCGGCCCGCGCCGGCTACAACCCGAATGCCGCGATCACCTTGTGGAACAAGATGGCCAAGGCGTCGGAAGGCGCGCCACCGGAGTTCATGAGCACTCACCCGGCTTCCGACAGCCGAATCGCCTCGTTGCAGGCGGCGATTCCGAAGGTGATGCCGCTTTACCAGCAGGCCAAAAAATCCTGAGTTAACGCGGTCCAGTGTGGGAGCCGGGCTTGCCCGCGATGCAGGCGACTCGGTTTGTAAGGTGTACCGAGGTGATGCCATCGCAGGCAAGCCAGCTCCCACAGGTTTACATCGGGTTTATATCCAGCCGCTGCTCTGCATGGCCTTGTACACCGCCACCACCGCCAGCACGAAAAACGCCGTAGCCGCCAGTCGACGAATCAAGGTCAGCGGCAGTTTTTCCGCCGCGAAATTCCCCGCCAATACCACCGGCACGTTGGCAATCAGCATGCCCAGCGTGGTGCCGATAATCACCAGCCACAACTCCGGGTACTGCGCCGCCAGCATCACCGTGGCGATCTGGGTCTTGTCACCGATTTCGGCGAGGAAGAACGCAATCAGTGTGGTCAGGAACGGCCCGAACTTGCGCGTGGTACTGGCTTCGTCATCGTCGAGTTTGTCCGGCACCAAAGTCCACAGCGCGGTGGCACAGAAGCTCGCTGCGAGGATCCAGTGCAATACCGCATCCGAGAAGAAACTGCCGAACCAGGCCCCCACGGCACCGGCGGCCGCATGGTTGGCCAGGGTCGCGGCGACAATGCCGGCGATGATCGGCCAGGGTTTGCGAAAGCGTGCGGCAAGGATGAGCGCGAGCAGTTGCGTCTTGTCGCCGATTTCGGCCAAGGCAACGATTGCGGTAGGAACGAGTAATGAATCCAGCATCAGGTAGGTTTCCAGGGGCGGGTCGACACGGCTATGACACGTACAGCCTTCCCGCCCCGGGTAAGGTGTGCGTGTCATAGGTCTTGTCAAACCCCGGTCCGTCTGTGCGGACTCCTGGGTCGCATACGCCATGGTCTGTTGACCAAGTATGTTGACGTATGCCGGACGAGCATGGCGCTCGTGGGAGACTACTCCCCTAGGACGGAGCGGATTCTGCCTAGGCAAAATCCATTCGGCAAGCGTTCTTTTTCAAATCGCCATCAGCCGCGTTTGGCACGATAAATGCGAAAACCATTGCCTTCGGCCTTCACTGCACACACGTCCAAGTGCTCTTCGATCAGCGGTTGGTACTTGAGGAAGCTGTTGGCGACCAGGCGAAGTTCACCACCTTTTGCCAGGTGTTTCGCCGCTTTTCGCAGCAAGTTCTCTGTGGCGAAATAATCCGTGTGCACGCCGACATGGAACGGCGGGTTGCTCAAAATCGCGTTCAAACCCATCGGCGCGGCGTCGATGCCATCACCGGTCAACACCTCGGCTTCCAGACCATTGGCTGCCAGGGTCAGGCGACTGCTGGCGGCGGCGAAGGCGTCCACGTCGAGCATCGTCACGCTGTTATGCGGGTAGCGGCGTTTGACCGCCGCCCCAAGCACGCCGGCGCCGCAACCAAAGTCGAGCAGATGCCCGCTCGGCAGCTTATCCAGATGCTCCAGCAGCAGCTCGGTGCCGCGATCCAGGCGGCCGTGGCTGAACACGCCGGGGAGGCTCACCACCTTGAGCGGCCCTTCGGCCAGCGGCACCTCGAAGACGTGCGCCAGGCTTTCCAGCTCGACCGCTTGCGGGGCGTTGGCCACGGTGACTTGCCACAGTTGGCAGTGCCGCGCGTTGTCGAGCTTGCGCGGCTTGCCGAACGGGATCATCTGCTTGGCGGCGCTTTCGATGCCGCCCTTTTTTTCCCCGATCAGAAACAGCTCGGCGCCGGGCAAGCGTGCGGCCACAGCGTTGAGCAGGTAGTCGGTGAGGTCTTTGGATTTTGGAAGGAAAATCACCGCCGCATCAAACCCGCGTTCGGGCACGTTCACGCCGAACTGGCTGCGCTCGGGAAAGCGCGCATCCAGTGCGGCCTGGTCGCCGGCATGCCAGCTCCAGCCGTGGGCATTGGGCAGGCGGCCGAGCAAGTCGTCGGCAGGCAAACCTACCAGCAGCAGGTTGCCTTGAAAAAGTTCGGCCTGACGAAGCAGTACTTCACTGCGCGGATCCATAGTCTGCTCCTTGAAAAGGGGCGCAGTTTATCAACTGACGACGCGCAGCGGGGCACCGCTGAAAAAGCCTCGGGCGTTTTCAGCCAGTTGGCCGACGATACGCTGGCGCGCTTCGCGACTGCCCCAGGCATTGTGGGGGGTGACGATCAAGCGAGGAATGTCGCCGGCCAGCAGCGGGTTGCCATTCACGGGCGGTTCCACGCTCAGTACGTCGGTGGCCGCGCCGCCCAAATGGCCGCTGCGCAAGGCATCTGCCAGCGCCTGTTCGTTGATTAAACCGCCGCGTGCCGTGTTGACGATAAACGCGCCCGGCTTGAGCAGCGCCAGTTCGCGGGCGCCGATAAAGTCGCGCGTGTGGTCATTGAGCGGGCAGTGCAGGGTCAGTGCGTCGACCTGTGCGAGCAGTTCATCCAGCGGCACGCGGTCGGCGCGGACAGGGCGCCCGGGAATGGCGCCGAGCACCACGCGCATGCCAAAGGCTTCGGCCAGGCGTGCCACCGCGCCGCCCAGTTCACCATGGCCGAGCAGGCCGAGGGTTTTGCCTTCCAGCTCGACAATCGGATAGTCCAGCAGGCAGAACTGCTTGGCCTGTTGCCATTTGCCTGCCGCCACATCCTGTTGATAGTCCTTCAGACGCGTCGCCAGGTTGAGCAGCAGCATAATCGTGTGCTGCGCCACCGACGGCGTGCCGTAGCCGTGGCAATTGCTCACGGTAATGCCGTGGGCGCGGGCGGCGTCGAGGTCGACGTTGTTGGTGCCGGTGGCCGACACCAGGATCAGCTTGAGCTCAGGGCAGGCCGCCAGGGTTTGCGCGTTGAGGGGGATCTTGTTACTGATCACCACCTGGGCGCCTTGCACGCGTTCAAGCACATTCTGCGGCGTGGTGTCGGTGAACAACTGCAAGTCACTGAAGCTGTTGCGCAGCTCGCTGAGGTCGAGGTCGCCCAGGTCCAGGGACGGGTGATCAAGGAAGACGGCGCGGCGATTGTTCATTCTCAACTGTACCTTTTGCGACGAGGTTCGAAGGCGTAATCTGCCGAGCCTATCAGATGAAATAATCAGTTACTTAATGGAGTGAGCATGTACGTCGCCGAGTTTTTGACCGTAGCCCTGATTCACTTGTTGGCGGTGGCCAGCCCCGGGCCGGATTTCGCCGTGGTGGTGCGTGAAAGTGTTACCCATGGCCGTCGCGCCGGCACCTGGACCGCGCTGGGCGTGGGCTCGGCGATTTTCCTGCACGTGGGTTACTCGCTGCTGGGCATCGGTTTGATCGTGTCGCAGTCCATTGTGCTGTTCAACGCGCTCAAATGGGCCGCTGCTGCGTACCTGCTGTACATCGGCTTCAAGGCCCTGCGCGCGCAGCCGGCCAAGCCGCCCGCCGAGGGCGAATTGCACCGTGAAGTGGGCGAGCGCACCCCACGCGGGGCGTTTACCGCAGGGTTTGTGACCAATGGCTTGAACCCCAAGGCCACACTGTTTTTCCTGTCGCTGTTTACGGTGGTGATCAACCCGCACACGCCGCTGGCGATCCAGGCCGGTTACGGTGTGTACCTGGCGGTGGCGACGGCGTTGTGGTTCTGCCTGGTGGCCATGCTGTTTAGCCAGCAGCGCGTACGCGCCGGGTTTGCGCGGATGGGGCATTGGTTTGATCGGACCATGGGCGCGGTGCTGATTGCCATTGGTGTGAAGTTGGCGTTTACCAGCATGAAATAAAGCTGTACCTGAGTGGGCACGGACAAAATGTGGGAGCGGGCTTGCTCGCGAAGGCGGTGTATCAGTGGCAGAAAAGTTGACTGACCCACCGCTTTCGCGAGCAAGCCCGCTCCCACATTTCGATCTATGTAAATCCTGGATGCTGGCGCAAAGCTAGCATTCATTGGCCGCTGCAAATCATTCCTTTGGCTGATTTGGCTGAAACATTAGCGCTCTACAGTGCAGGTCTTAGCCAAGACCGTGCAGTCAGATAAGGGATTCGTATGTTGCAGACCCGTGTTATCCCGCCCGCCGAAGGCGCTTACCAATACCCGCTGTTGATCAAACGCCTGCTGATGTCCGGGGCGCGTTACGAGAAGACCCGGGAAATCATCTACCGCGACAAGCTGCGCTACACCTACCCAACCCTGATCGAGCGGGTCGCGCGCCTGGCCAATGTGCTGACTGAAGCCGGGGTCAAGGCCGGTGACACGGTTGCCGTGATGGACTGGGACAGCCACCGTTACCTGGAGTGCATGTTCGCCATCCCGATGATCGGCGCGGTGATCCACACCATCAACGTGCGTCTGTCGCCGGAACAGATTCTCTACACCATGAACCACGCCCAAGACCGCTTTGTGCTGGTCAACAGCGAGTTCGTGGGGCTCTACCAGGCGATTGCCGGGCATCTGACCACGATCGACAAAACCCTGCTGCTCACCGACGCTGAGGCCAAGACTGCCGAGTTGCCGAACCTGGTCGGCGAGTACGAAACCCTGCTGGCGGCCGCCAGCCCCAAGTACGAGTTCCAGGACTTCGACGAAAATTCCGTCGCCACCACCTTCTACACCACCGGCACCACCGGCAACCCAAAAGGCGTGTACTTCACCCACCGCCAACTGGTGCTGCACACCATCGGCGTGGCGACCATAATGGGCAGTGTCGACAGCGTGCGCCTGCTGGGCACCAACGACGTGTACATGCCGATCACGCCGATGTTCCACGTGCACGCCTGGGGCCTGCCGTATGTGGCAACCATGCTTGGCCTGAAGCAGGTTTACCCTGGCCGCTACGACCCGGAATACCTGGTGGAGTTGTGGCGCAAAGAAAAGGTCACCTTCTCTCACTGCGTGCCGACCATCCTGCAAATGGTGCTCAACGCCAAGGCCGCCCAGGGCGTGGATTTTGGCGGCTGGAAAATCGTCATCGGCGGCAGCGCGCTTAACCGCACGTTGTATGAAGCGTCCAAGGCGCGGGGCATTCAGTTGACTGCCGCGTATGGCATGTCCGAGACCGGGCCGCTGGTGTCCTGCGCTCACCTCAACGAAGAGTTGATGGCGGGCACCGAGGACGAGCGCACCACCTACCGCATCAAGGCCGGCGTGCCCGGGCCGTTGGTGGAAGCGGCAATTATCGACGGCGACGGCAACTTTTTGCCCGCCGACGGCGAATCCCAGGGCGAGCTGGTGCTGCGTGCGCCGTGGCTCAGCGAAGGGTATTTCAACGAGCCGCAAAAGGGCGCCGAGCTGTGGGAAGGCGGCTGGATGCACACCGGTGACGTGGCCACGCTGGACGCGTTTGGGGTGATCGATATTCGCGATCGCATCAAGGACGTGATCAAGACCGGCGGCGAGTGGATCTCGTCATTGGCCCTCGAAGATTTGGTCAGCCGTCACCCGGCGGTACGCGAAGTAGCGGTGGTGGGCATCGCCGACCCACAGTGGGGCGAGCGCCCGTTTGCGTTGCTGGTAGTGCGTGATGGCCATGTGATAGGTGCCCGCGAGCTCAAGGAACACCTCAAGCCGTTCGTGGAGTTGGGACACTTGAGCAAGTGGGCGATTCCAAGCCAGATCGCCGTTGTTACTGAAATTCCCAAGACCAGTGTCGGCAAACTCGACAAAAAACGTATCCGCGTTGACATCATTGAATGGCAGGCCAACAACAGCACGTTCCTGTCCACGCTCTGACCCCCTTCGCCGCGCCCGTCCGGGCGCGGCAATGCTCTAACTCGCGGCTTCACTTGTGATTTTGGGATTTTCAGCCATCCTTGCCTCGCCGGCCTTCGTCGGCGTGGCGAAAAGGACTGTGGCAGACGGGTTGGTGATGCAAATCACACTTTAGAGGGATCAAGCGGTACCCCCTGCTGGCTATAGTCCCACTCAGAGTTTTTCACGGATGTTGCGCTGCGGGCCATGGGGGCCCGGTTGCCGTTCGGCATTGGAGTCGTTGTATTCCGGCCGTTACATGCATCCAGACGAAAGAGCTCACTGCCATAACAATAATGCACATGGAGTAGCGTCGATGACCTCAGTAAACCAGTTCTGGCGCCGGGCAAGACTGCCCCTGGCCGTCAGTCTCGCTTCTACGCTCGCCGGGCCCGCATTCGGCGTCAGTTTCAACATCGGTGAAATCGAAGGCAGCTTCGACTCATCCCTGTCGGTGGGGGCGAGCTGGTCGACTGCCGGTCGCAATAAAGACCTGATCGGTGCCAACAACGGTGGCAGGGGGTTATCGCAGACCTCCGATGACGGCCACTTGAACTTTGACAAGGGTGATTCCTTCTCGAAGATCTTCAAGGGTATCCATGACCTTGAGCTGAAATACGGCGACACCGGCATCTTTGTGCGTGGCAAGTACTGGTACGACTTCGCGCTGCAAAACGAAGACCTGGACTTCAAGAACGTCAGCAACAACAACCGCAAAGAAGGCGCCAAGTCTTCTGGCGGGCAGATCCTCGATGCCTTCATCTACCACAACTACACCATCGCCGATCAGCCGGGTAACGTGCGGTTCGGTAAACAGGTGGTGAGCTGGGGTGAAAGCACCTTCATCGGTGGCGGTATCAACTCCATCAACCCTATCGATGTGTCCGCGTTCCGTCGTCCGGGCGCCGAAATCAAGGAAGGCTTGATTCCGGTCAACATGTTCTACGTGTCGCAAACCCTCACCGATAACCTCTCGGCCGAAGCGTTCTACCAGCTGGAATGGGACCAGACCGTCACCGATAACTGCGGCACATTCTTCTCCCAGCCGGACGTCATCTCGGATGGTTGCAGCAATAACCTGCGGGTGCTGAACAAGCGCTCCACCATCCCTGGCGCGGCCTTGCCGACCCTTAATGCCCTGGGCGTGGATGTGAACAACGAAGGGGTGCTGGTACGTCGCGGCGGTGACCGTGATGCACGCGACAGCGGCCAGTTCGGCGTGGCCATGCACTACAACTTCGAGCCGCTGGACACGGAGTTCGGTGCGTACTTCATGAACTACCACAGCCGTGCGCCGATCTTCAGCGCCACCGGTGCGCCAAACTCGGCCTACACCCGTCCGCTGGGGCCGCTGGGGGCTTTGCGCCCATTGATCGTGGCAGGCAGCTCCCAGTACTTTGTCGAGTACCCGGAAGATATCCGCCTCTACGGCTTGAGCTTCTCCACCACGTTGCCTACCGGCACCGCGTGGAGTGGTGAACTGAGCTACCGGCCAAATGCGCCGGTACAACTGAGCACCACCGATATCCTGTACGCGGGCGTCACGCCGATTCCGGGCTTTGGCAATGCGTCGGTGCTCAAGGGCACACCGGGCCAGGACCTGCACGGCTACAACCGTAAGGAAGTGACCCAGTTCCAGACCACCTTCACGCACTTCTTCGACCAGGTCATGGGCGCTACTCGCCTGACGACTGTGGGCGAAATCGGCGTGACCCACGTCGGCGGCCTGGAGAGCAAAAACCAGGCACGTTATGGCCGTGATCCGGTCTTCGGCCCCGGCACGCTGCCCGGCGGTTTCTGCAATGCGCTTAACAATTCGACAGCCAACGGCGCAGGCCTGCCGAATGCGTCCGGCCTGAACACCAACTGCAACAACGACGGCTACACCACCGCCACGTCCTGGGGTTATCGCGCCCGGGCCATCTGGGAATACCCGGATGTGTTTGCCGGTGTGAACCTCAAGCCCAACGTGGCCTGGTCCCACGACGTCAAAGGTTATTCGCCTGGTCCTGGCGGCAACTTTGAAGAAGGTCGCAAGGCCGTCAGCCTGGGTGTGGATGCCGAGTACCAGAACACCTACACCGTCGGCCTCAACTACACCAACTTCTTCGGTGGCAAGTTCACCACCGTGGATGACCGTGACTTCATCGCGCTGAGCGCCGGCGTGAACTTCTAAGCACAACCTCTTTAAGCAGTCTGTTTTCAGGAAGAACCAGAACATGAAAATAACTAGAAGTTTGTTGCATGTGGGTGTGCTTGGGCTGTCGATCCTGGCGAGCAACGTCATGGCGGCAGTGACGGCGGATGAAGCCGCCAAGTTGGGCACGACCCTGACGCCGATGGGCGCCGAAATGGCCGGTAACGCGGCCGGCACCATTCCTAAATGGTCGCCGCTGCCAACCAATGCCGGCGCCGTGGATGCCCGTGGCTTCCTGGCCAACCCGTATGCCAGCGAACAGCCGCAGTTCACTATCACCGCGCAGAACGTCGAGCAGTACAAGGACAAGCTGGCGCCGGGGCAGTACGCGATGTTCAAGCGCTACCCGGACACCTTCAAGATGCCCGTGTACCCGACCCATCGTGGCGCTACCGTGCCGGCTGATGTGTTTGCCTCGATCAAGAAGAACGCCACCAACACCAACCTGGTGTCCGGCGGTAACGGCCTGGAAAACTTCGAAACCGCGGTTCCGTTCCCGATTCCGAAAAGCGGCGTGGAAGTTATCTGGAACCACATCACCCGCTATCGCGGCGGTAGCGTGACCCGTCTGGTGACCCAGGCCACGCCGCAAACCAACGGCTCGTTCAGCCTGGTGTACTTCCGCGATCAGTTCGTGTTCCGCGACAAGATGAAGGACTACGACCCGAAAAACCCGGGCAACGTGCTGTTCTACTTCAAGCAGCAAGTCACCGCGCCGGCGCGTCTGGCCGGTGGTGTACTGCTGGTGCACGAAACTCTGGACCAGGTGAAAGAGCCGCGTTCGGCGTGGGTCTACAACGCCGGCCAGCGCCGTGTGCGCCGGGCGCCGCAAGTGTCCTATGACGGGCCGGGTACCGCCGCCGATGGCCTGCGTACCTCCGACAACCTCGACATGTACAACGGTGCCCCGGACCGCTACGACTGGAAGCTTGAAGGCAAGAAAGAAATCTACATCGCGTCCAACAGCTACAAGATAGACGATCCGAAGCTCAAGTACGCCGACATCATCAAGGCCGGCCACATCAACCAGGACCTGGCGCGCTATGAGCTGCGCCGCGTCTGGCACGTGGTCGCGACCCTGAAGGAAGGCCAGCGCCACATCTATGCCAAGCGTGATTTCTTCATCGACGAAGACACCTGGCAAGCAGCGGTTATCGACCACTACGACGGTCGCGGCCAACTGTGGCGCGTCGCCGAAGCCCATGCCGAGAACTACTACGACAAGCAAGTGCCGTGGTACGCCATCGAAACCCTCTACGACCTGCAGTCCGGCCGCTACCTGGCGCTGGGCATGAAGAACGAAGAGAAGCAGGCCTATGACTTCGGCTTCACCGCCTCCACCGCAGACTTCTCCCCGGCGGCCCTGCGCCAGGATGGGGTTCGCTAAGCTGTTTTAACTGAGGCCGCATCCTCAGCGTGAAGCCCCGACTGGTTCGGGGCTTTTTTATGTGGGGATATTTTTTGTCGCAGTTCTTTTTCAGGCAAATGCCGCAAAGATCTACAAACCCGCCGCTTTTACCGCTAGTCTGCGGACATCTGCAGTGCCGACAACAGCCTTCTACAAGAGCCCGGCGATGACTGATCTGTCCCGAATCCAAGGGCCTGCGAGCGCGGTGATTCCGACTCTGGAATCGCGCTTCTACAGGCCACCGCTGCCTGACGGCTATGTGCTGCGCCCGCGCCTGTGCGAACGCCTGAGTGCCGGCCTTGCGGGACGACTGTTGCTGGTGAGCGCCCCGGCCGGGTTCGGCAAGAGTTCGCTGGCGGTGGAGTTCTGCCAGAGTCTGCCGGCGCATTGGCAAAGCCTGTGGCTGGGCCTGAGCCCACGGGATAACGACCCCGGCCGCTTCCTTGAGCGCCTGCTCGACGGCTTGCAGCAATACTTCCCGCAACTGGGTGGCCAATCCCTGGGCCTGCTGAAGATGCGTCAGCGTCACCAACCCTTTGCCTTTGAAGAATGGCTCGACGGCTTGCTCGACGAGCTGACGCTGCACCTGTCCACCCAATCGCCATTGCTGCTGGTGCTGGATGACTACCATCTGGCCCAGGGCCCGGTGCTGGATCGCTGCCTGCAATTTTTCCTCAATCATCTACCCGATGGTCTGCTGGTGATGGTCACCAGCCGCCAGCGCCCGGACTGGCACCTGGCGCGCCTGCGGCTCTCGCGCCACCTGCTGGAGCTGCATGAACAAGACCTGCGCCTGACCCATGACGAATCGCTGGCGGTACTCGACAAACACAGCAGTTCGTTGCGCGGCGAAGCCCTGGACAACCTGATCCGCCGCAGCGAGGGTTGGGTGGCTGGCCTGCGCTTCTGGTTGCTGGCCCTTTCCGAAGCCGGCAATGACGCCGCGTTGCCGCAACATTTGCACGGTGGCGAAGGGCTGATCCGCGACTACCTGCTCGAAGAAGTCATCGATTGCCTGCCGGCAGACGTTCAAGCCTTTTTGTATGACACCGCCCCACAGGATCGTTTTTGCAGCGAGCTGTGTGACGCCGTACGCGAAGCCCACGACAGCGCGCATATCCTCGGTTATTTGCAGGCCCACCAAGTGTTTCTGGTGCCGCTGGATGAGCAGGGCCACTGGTATCGCTACCACCATCTGTTTTCCGACCTGCTGCGTACCCGCCGTGCCAGCAGTGCCAACGTGCCGATTGCCAGCCTGCACCTGCGTGCCTGTCGCTGGTTCAATACCCAGGGCCTGATCGATGAAGCGGTGGAACAGGCGTTGCGCGCCGGCCACCTGGATGTGGCGGCGAACCTGGTGCAGAACCTATCGGAGGAGCAACTGCTGGCCGAGCAGAATGTCGGCATGCTGCTGCGCTGGAAGATGGACTTGCCCGACAGCCTGCTGATCAGCACGCCGCGTTTGATCGTGCTCTACAGCTGGGCATTGGGGCTGGCCTGCCAACTGGATGCGGCCGAAGAACTGTCCAGCTATCTCAGCCGCTTCCTGCCGGCGCCGTCGGCCACTGCGCAAAAGTCGATGCTGGCCCAATGGTTGGCGCTGAGCGGGATTATCGCTCGCGGCCGAGGCGATCGTGAGTTGACCCTGCGTTATTGCAGCGAGGCGCTGGAAAGCTTGCCGCAAAAACGCTATGGCCAGCGCCTGATGTGCCTGTCGACCTTGTCCAACCTGGCCATCGTCGATGCCGATTTGTGGCGTGCCCGTGGCCTGAATCGCGAATCCCTGGAGCTGGCGCAGCGCGTCGGCAACCCGCTGTTCGAGGCGCTGGCCCATTACGATCGGGCGCGGGTGTTGCAGGCGCGCGGCGAAATCCTGCGTTCCCTGGATGAAGTGCGCCAAGGCCTGCAACGCCTGCACGGCCTGGCGCCGCAGCGGCTGTACGCGGTGCGCGCGCGGTTGTCGCTGTACGAGGGCTATCTGCTGCTGGTGCGCTATCAGCCCGAGGCCGGCCTTGTCCGTTTACGCGCGGGTCTGAACGAAGCCCGTGCCTGCCGGGATATCAGCGTGCTGATCGGGCATTGTGTGATTGCCAACTTTGAAGGGCGCCGTGGGGATTTTCCCACGGCGTTTGCCGAGCTTGCCGAAGCTGAGCGCTTGATGCACATCTGGGATGTGCCGCCGATCTACTACCTGGCGATGATCACCCTGATCAAATGCGAGCTGTGGCTGGCTCAAGGCCGCACTGACCTGGCAGAGGCCTGGTTGACCCGGCTGGGGCAAACCTACAACGGCGAACACGCAGCCGCCGCGCCGGAATTTCACCCGCACTTGCCGCAACATATCGGGCTGCAACAGGCTGCGTTGGACGCCACCCGTCATCAACCGGCCGCCGCGTTGCAACGCCTCGAAGAACTGGCGCAGCAGGCGCATAACAGTGGGCGACAAATGATTGCCTTGATGGCCCTGACCCAGCAAGTGCAGTTGTTGCTGGAGTGCGGGCAGCAAGACCAGGCCCGACTGGCACTGGCCCGCGCCCTTGAGGCGGGCGCTGGTGGGGCCCTGCAACCCTTTCAGCGGCTGCTGGAGAGTTATCCGGATTGGATGCGTGAACAGCTTGGCCGGGAGGCTCATGGCTTGCTGAACCAGAGCCTGTTGGCGCTGTTGCCGGTGGCTGCGATGGTTGAGGCCTTGCCTAATCATGAAACCTTGAGCGCACGTGAGCTGGCGGTGCTGCAACTCATCGCCCAAGGCTGCTCGAACCAGGAAATCAGCAATCAGTTGTTTATCTCCCTGCACACCGTGAAAACCCACGCCAGCCATATCAACAGCAAACTGGGAGTGGAGCGCCGTACCCAAGCCGTGGCTCGGGCGCAGGAAATGGGGTTGTTCAGGCAGGTGTAAAACTAATTTAGTTGCGTTGTGAAATGGTCAGATGCGCCACTTTTCTTTGATGTATTTCGAGGCGAACTCTATTTCCGGAAACAGTGATCGAGAATTTATATTCAGGATGTCCAGTTGTTTGAGGATGGATAGTTTATGAGCTGCAGCGATGTCGATTTTTGTCATTTTTAGCTCTTTGGATTTTTCTGGAGTACGATATTCCAGCAGTCCAGCCGCTACAAAAGCCCCTGATTGAGCGATCACCCTGCGATTGGCCTTGGCAGGGTGTACAAAAAAGTATTTGAACAAGTCGCCGGGTTTTGCCTTATCTAAGAAGTAGGGCTTCTCTATTCTGATAAATTGCAATAACCGATTCATAGGTTTGAGCTTTCTAAACGCAGTAGCGTCTTTTTTATTCCAGCGTCTTGAGGGGGTTCGCTGCCTGTAAAGATGTGCCCTTTCGTTATCACTGAGTCTGGCCAGGTTACAAATAAGACTGACGGTATCACTGTCTGCAAATTTAACGCGTCGGCTGGAGAAGTCGAGAATGCGCACAGCCCCATCTTCTTCGGCGTGCAGGGGGTCTGCGCAGGCAAAGTACAGCGCGACTAATGGATTTAGAGAAACATCTAAAAGTCGGGTAGGGAGCCCGTAATGCTGCGCCTTTACGAGTTTGTCAAACATTGATTTTTCTGCAGTAAACTCTCCCGGTACTTCAAGTAACAGCTCACTCAAAATCTGACTTTCTGCCTCCGGCTTGAGTCCTCTGGTTATAGAAGGTTTGAGATCCCACGCAGCATTTGCTTCACCTCGATAGCACCTTACATGCGGCATTTTTTTTGTCAGGTTAAATATGCCGCTTAAGTACGACTCTACATCGTGTGCGCTAAGCGTGGCAGAAACAGGGCTGTGGTTTTTCATGGGGTGCCTGATTGTTTAAGCGCGTGGTTGATTGTTCGATGCTCAACTGTGTAGAAGAGCCGAGCACCGGGACACTCTGCCTTGCGAGCCCTGCGCGTGTTGTGCAGCTGCCTACGCGGTGAAGTTGCTGTCAATGTTTAGAAGGGCTGTGCAGTGCTACTGCTCACTCAGCTTCTTGATCTTCTTTCTGGCGTAGTTTGGCGTCAGGGGAGAATCTTCCGCAATGCTGTTCCATTCGTGCATGAGTTCCTTGGTTGTACCTTCCCACTCTGTGGTGAGATTGCTTTTCAACGACAACATTTCGATTTTTCTTTTCAGGCAACCGTAACGAGAAGCCTTGGTTCTATGCTGCTCGGCTTTTTCGGAAGGGCGTATCAATATTTGCAACGAGGATAGAATCGTAACGGCGATAGCCGCGACTTTTAATGAAATAGACCACATGTCTTCCGGTGGCGCTTGGTAAAAGATGAATGAGGCGACGATGACTGAGCAAGTGACCAAGGGCATGGCGATGAAAAAGTTCCACCACAGGTACCGTTCAGCCATTATGAAATGGCCTGTTTGAGCCGCATTAAGTCGAGTTTCCCACTCCTTGAGCTTCCGTTCTATTTTTGATTCGGTACAGCATCCTGGGTTTTCCATAACGGCTCGAATTGATGGCTCGGTGAAAGTGTGCGAGCGGTCGAATACTATCGCCCGATTGACTCTCGATGATACTTAATTGCCATCATTGTTGTCCAGTTCACGCCGGGTGACATCACCGCATGCCCGGGCACGCTTTGATCGACGTGTCAGCGGTTTTGCTGACCAGGGCGGCAAAGCGCTTGAGGTTGTTCTGATGCGCCGCCACCAAGTCATCAATGCTCGGGCCTGCGGGTGTCTGCAAGGTGGTGCGGCAGGTCAGCGGTGCGGCATCTGCGCCGCTGGTGGACCGCAGGCGCCAGCGCACGTCGAGCAGTGCGTATTGGCCCGGCACCGAGTCAAATCGCTGCACTTCAACGCGCAACGACAGGGCCTGCCGGGAGCGACTGTTGGCCAGTTGGTCCACCAGCGCGCTTTTCAGCTCATCGGCCAGGGTTGCGGCCCACCATTGGGTTTCAAGGATCGCCAGCCCACTGTCACCCTGGCGAATCACGATTTGCGCGCGGTCCACCTGGGGCGGCACGCTGATGCTTTCAATACGGATATCGCTGGCCTGTGCCTGAGTGCTGTTATTCCAGTGCACCGGGGTCAGGGTGTGGAAGGCAATCGGCTCACTGCGACAGGCCGCGAGCAACACCAGCGCGGCGACCAGGGTGAGTTTCAAGGGAAAGGTCATGGCGGCTCCAATGGTCATTTGCGCGGTGGCCCTTGCAGGTCTGTTGGCGCGGCGTTGTCAGGGCGACCGCGGATCAGCGATTCCGGATGCCGGCCCAGGTAGTCCGACAGTTCGCGCAAGGAGCGCGACATGCGGGCCAGTTCATCCAGGGTCTGGGTCAGTTGTTCACGCTGCGGCGAGTCTTCGGCCAGGGTTGAGTTGGCCGACTGCAAGGTCTTGCTCACGTCACCCAGGGTGCTCTGCACGCCAGGCAGGGTCTTGGCGTTGAACTGGGCAAGGCTTTTGCGCAGCTCCACCAGGCTGCCGTCGAGGTTGCCGGCGATGCGTTCGATCGGCAGTTGGTTGACCTTGTTGACGATGCCTTCGAGTTTCTCCTGCAACTGTTCCAGATTGCCGGGGATGGTCGGAATGTTGACCGGGCGTAGGTTCGGGTCAAACGTGACTTTGTCGGCTTTCGGGAAAAAGTCCAGGGCGATGTACAGCTGGCCGGTCAGCAGGTTGCCGCTGCGGGCCTGAGCGCGCAGGCCGTTTTCGATAAAGGTGCCAATCAGGCGCACGCCGCCCGCTTCATCATTGGGGTCATGGTTGGTGGCCTTGAGCAGCTTGGTGTTGGCTTCACCGAGCAACTGCGGGTAAATCACGATGCCGACGTTGATCGGGAAACTGCGTTTTTTGGCATCGAAGTCCAGGTTGATCGACACCACTTTGCCGAACTCGACCCCAAGAAATTCCACCGGCGCGCCGACCTTGAGCCCACGCAATGCCTGATCAAAACGCAGCGCCATGTATTGCCCTTGCCCGCTGGGCGGGGCGAGGGCGCTTTGCTGGTCGTCGAACAGTTCATAGGGGTGATCTTCGTTGGCCGGTTTGTCGTTGGGGCTGTAGGGCGGTGCCTGGAACGCGATGCCGCCGGCCAACATCGATGACAAGGACTCGGTTTTCAGCGCGAAACCATTGGCGCCGACACTCAGGTCAATGCCGCTGGCATTCCAGAAGCGCGTGTTTTCGGTGACGTACACATCATTGGGCGCATGCACGAAAACCTCGATCTTCACGCCCTTGCCATCGTCATCCAGCTCGTAGGCCACTACCTGGCCCACCGGGATCTTGCGGTAGTACACCGGCGAGCCGATATCCAGCGAGCCCAGGCCCTGGGTATGCAACGTGAAGCGCTTGCCCGGCTCGCCATAGGTGATGGGCGGCGGGTTTTCCAGGCCTTTGAACTGTTTGGCGCGCGTATCGGATTGGCCGATATCGGCGCCGATATAGTCACCGGACAGCAAGGTATCGATGCCGGACACGCCACCGGCACCGATGCGCGGGCGTACCACCCAGAACTTGGAGTCTTCACGGGTGAAGCTTTCCGCCTGCTTGGCCAGTTTGATGGTGGCGTTGACGCTTTTCTGGTCATCGCTCAAGGCCACATCCGAGACTTGGCCGATCACCACGTTGCGGTATTTGACCTCGGTTTTATTGGCAACCAGACCGTTGCCGGTCTTGAAGTTGAGGACGATGACCGGGCCCTGTTGCAGCACGTTGTGCACCACCAGCGAGATGCCCACCAGCACTGCCACGATCGGCACGATCCACACCAGCGAAACGCTGAAGCGCCGCGTCTTGATGGCCGGTGAGCCGGCAGGCGTGTCAGTGTTGTGTGAACTCATCCGAGATCTCCTCGTTGTGTGGGTTTTCCCAGATCAGGCGCGGGTCGAAACTCATGGCCGCGAGCATGGTGAACACCACCACCAGACCAAAAAACAAAATGCCCAGGCGTGGCTCGATGGTGCCCAGCGCCTGGAACTTCACCAGCGCGGCCACCAGCGCGACCACAATGACATCGAGCATGGACCAGTACCCGATCAGCTCGACGAACCGAAACAGCTTCGAGCGCTCTTTGCGCGCCCACTGGCTGTTGCGTTGCACGGTGACCAGCAGCAGGGTCAGCGAGAGAAACTTGATGCCCGGCACCGCAATGCTGGCAATGAAAATGATCAGGGCAATGTCCCAGGCGCCATGCTGCCAGAACTCCAGCACGCCGCTCATGATGGTGCTGTCGGCGCCGGAACCGAGCATGGTGGTGTTCATCACCGGCAATAAATTCGCCGGGATATAAAACGCCAGTGCCGTGAGCATGTAGGCCCAGGTGCGGGTCAGTGAGTGGAGTTTGCGCCGATGCAGCGGCGCGCCGCAGCGCTCGCACTCGCTGGGTTCGTCGCGCATGTCGCATGGTTGGCCGCAGGTATGGCACAGGCACAGGTTGAGTTCGCGGGCGGTCGGTGGCGAGTTCATACGGCGTCCCACAAGTCGCGTACGTCACGCCCGGCGATGCGAATCAGCAACAAGGCGAGGGCGGCGAGGGCGAACAGGCCGGTGCCGGGGATCACGTCGAGCATGCCGGCCAGCTTGAACACCGCAACCATGGCGCCCAGCAGGCAGACTTCGAGCATGCTCCACGGCCTCAGCGCTTCCAGCCAGCGCATGCACACTTTGAACGCTGGCGAGCGCTTGCCGGCCAGGGCGAAACTCAGCACCCACATCAGCAAGAGCAACTGAAACACCGGCGCGATGATGATCGAGATCGCCGCCACCAGCGCAATAAAGGTGATCGGCCCCAGGCTCAGCGCGACCACCGAGTCCCACAGGGTCGCGCTGTTTTTAAGGCCCTGCAGGCTGATGCTCATCACCGGATAGAAATTGGCAAAGGTCCACAGCACCGCTGCGGTGACGGTCAGCGCGAGGCGCTGTTGCACCGACAACCCGTTGTAACGCTGCAACACGCCTGCGCAACGGGTGCACAGGGCTTTTTGATGTTTGGCGAGCGTGACCTTTTCGTACACGCAATCGCAGTGTTCGCAGATGATCCGAGAATTGGCCATACGTCTTGCTCCAAATGCGACGCTGCGGTGCGGGTTCCATGGCGCTTGAGTAGCTTAGCAGTTGAGACTCTTCGAATCCGGAGCAAGCTCCACCATACTGCGCCTGGAATGTGCCATAGAGCTTGCAGGAACGCCCATGAATATCGAAAAACCCGTGCTGATCCGCGAAACCTTCCCCGTCGGCCCGTTGCAGTGCAACTGCACCATCATCGGCGACCCGATCAGCAAAAAAGCCATTGTGGTCGACCCGGGCGGCAATCACGAGCTGATCCTGGCGCGCCTCGATGCGCTGGGCCTCAAGGTGGTGAGCATTATCCACACCCACGCCCACCTGGATCACTTCCTGGCGTCCGGCCAGTTGAAAGAGAAGACCGGCGCCACGCTGCATTTGCACAAAGAAGACCAATTTCTTTGGGATAACCTGGAAATGCAATGCCAAATGTTTCGTGTGCCCTACACGCCGGTGCCGTCGCCAGACCGCTGGCTGGAGGACGACGAGGAGCTGGCCTGTGGCTGCGGGGTGGCGCTGCATACGCCGGGGCACACACCGGGTTCGATGAGTTTCTGGTTTGCCGATGCCAAGCTGCTGATCGCCGGCGATACGTTGTTCAAGCGCGGCGTAGGGCGTACCGACCTGTGGGGTGGCGACCAGGCGACGATAGTGCGCTCGATCAAGCAGCGGTTGTACACCCTGGATGAGGGCGCGACCGTGGTGACAGGGCATGGCCCGGACACCCGCTTGGGCGATGAGATGCGCGAAAACCCATTTGTGCGGGCTTGAGGGTACGCCTGGCAAGATTTCGTTTACCGGCGCTGTTCTCTCTCAAGCACCGCAGTAGCAAAAAACGCAGGTCGCGTTCAGCCTGCGTCTGCTACGGTTTCCCTGGCGGTGATAGCGGCCAGTAGTTTGTTCTGGCGCGGGACGCGGCCACGGAATTTTTACCGCTTGTCGCGTTCCAAACTCCGCACAGGTCGATTGCCAATGTCCTCTGCACCACAGAATGCAAAAGTAGGAGCTCCCTTCATGTTTACTCCGCGTCGTCTGCTTGTTGTCGCTACCGCCGTAGCCCTGTTGTCCGGCTGCGCTTCACCTAATCCTTATGACGGCAGCCAGGGACAGGCCAGCAACGGTTCCGAAGGGGGCATCAGCAAAACCGCCAAGTACGGCGGCCTGGGTGCCCTGGCCGGTGCGCTGGCAGGTGCTGCCATTGACCATAACAACCGTGGCAAGGGCGCACTGATCGGTGGTGCCATTGCAGGCCTGGGCGCCGCCGGTTATGGCTACTACGCCGACCAGCAGGAAAAGAAACTGCGTGAAAGCATGGCCAACACCGGTGTTGAGGTGCAGCGCCAGGGCGACCAGATCAAGTTGATCATGCCGGGTAATATCACCTTCGCGACCAACTCCGATGCCATCGCCAGTAGCTTCTACACGCCGCTCAATAACCTGGCGGGTTCGCTGAAGCAGTTCAACCAGAACACCATCCAGATCGTCGGCTACACCGACAGCACGGGCAGCCGCCAGTTGAACATGGACCTGTCCCAGCGTCGTGCCCAGAGCGTGGCCAACTACCTGACTTCCCAGGGCGTCAGCCCGACCAACCTGAGCGCCCGCGGTGCCGGCCCGGATAACCCGATTGCCAGCAACGCTGACGTCAATGGCCGTGCCCAGAACCGTCGCGTAGAAGTTAACCTCGGCCCGATCCCCGGCCAGCAATACGGCCAGCCTGGTCAGCAGCAACAACAACAGGCACCGCAGCAGAACAACCAGTTCCAGGGCAACCCGTACCAGCAATACCAGTAAACCCTGGGCATTAAAAAGGGCGCCGTGCAGTCAATGCACGGCGCCCTTTTTGTGGCTGGCGATTACATCAGTCGATGTATTCGAACACCTTCACGATCTTCTGCACGCCGGACACGCCCTGTACCAGGTTGGCCGCACGGGTGGCTTCCGCCTGGGTCAGCAGGCCCATCATGTAGACGATGCCATTATCGGTGACGATCTTGATGCGCGAGCCGGGTACACCGCTGTCGGTGAGCATCTGCGCCTTGATCTTGGTGGTCAGCAACGCATCGTTGCTGATGGCCAGCAGGGTGATCGGGTCCATGACCTGCAGCTCGTTGTGGACCTTCTTGACCCGCTGAACCGTCGAGGCGGCTTGTTCGGCCTGGGCCTTGAGGTCGGCACGCGGCGTCTGCCCGGCCAGCAGTACCACGCCGTTGAAGCTGGTGACCACAATGCGCGAGGCGCCGTTGCCCAGGTCGGTAGCGGCCTTGGCGACGTTGACCTTGACCTTGGTTTCGATCAGCGAATCATCGATGGTGCTGCCGAATGTGCGTGTGCCCCGGTCATCCTGAATGGGTGTGTCACGTGTCGCAGTGATTGCCGTGCTGCACCCGCTGATGGCGAGGCACAGCGTAATGGCCAAAAGGCTGAGGCGGTTAACGGTCATTCTTCACTCCCGAACAGTTGGCTGTCGATCAGATCGCACAGGCAGTGGATCGCCAGCAGGTGGACTTCTTGAATGCGTGCAGTGACGTTGGCCGGGACACGGATCTCCACGTCCTCAGGCAATAACAGCGAGGCCATGCCGCCGCCGTCGCGCCCGGTCAAGGCTACGACAATCATTTCGCGGTCATGTGCGGCCTGGATCGCTTGAATAATGTTCGCCGAGTTGCCGCTGGTGGAAATCGCCAGCAATACATCGCCGGGTTGGCCCAGGGCGCGGATCTGCTTCGAGAAGATTTCGTTGTAGCTGTAGTCGTTGGCGATCGAGGTGATCGTCGACGAGTCTGTGGTCAGGGCAATGGCCGGCAGGCTCGGGCGCTCGCGCTCGAAGCGGTTGAGCAGCTCGGAGGAGAAGTGCTGGGCATCACCGGCCGAACCGCCGTTGCCGCACGAAAGCATTTTGCCCTCGTTGAGCAAGGCATTGACCATGACCTGACTGGCTTGCTCGATGTGCGGTGCAAGTACGTCCATCGCCTGTTGCTTGGTGTCGATGCTGGCCTGGAAAAGCTGGCGAATTCGGGATTGCATGTCCATCTGTGTGACCTTAAGTAGCGCGGCTGTTTGGCACAGTAATGTGCAGCCCGCAAAGCAAAGAGCAAAAGTGTGTGGTGAAGATATCCGGGCAATCAGCTGTCGAAGGCATTCTTGAGCCAGTTCAAATCAGCTGGGCCTGCCGGTGTGCTTTCCATGGCAACCACATCGAAACGGCAAGGGCTGTCAGCCCAGCGATGCTCTTTTTGCAGGAAAAACTGCGCGGCGAGTATCAGCTTCTGACGCTTGCGCCCGTCGATACTGGCGAGCGCGCCACCCCATTGTGCGTGTTTTCTGTAGCGGACTTCGACGAATACTACTGTATCGCCGTCAAGCATGACCAGATCAAGCTCACCGCGTTTGCATAACCAGTTCTGCGCCAGAAGGCGCAGACCCTGTTGTTGCAGATAGTTCAGAGCGTGCAGTTCGGCATCCTTGCCGCTTTGTGCGCTGGACCGCTCGGGCATCAGCGCGGGGTGTCCGGCAGGCGTTGAATCTCGCCACCGACGAATTTTGCCCATGGCATCTGGCGGTCAACGCGCTGGTAGGCGCCGATGCCCAGGTTTCCCGACAGGCCGTCAATGCGGGTGTCCGGCAGCGCCTTGAGTTGGCCCAGGCGCGGTGCCAGGCGGTAGGCGTCCACGCCCATTGCATACAGGCGGCCAAGGCTGCCATTGGCTTGCGGCCATTGCGCGGCAACCTGGTTGCGCAGCGGGTCGGTGGTGTTGAGCAGCCATGGGGTTTCGCAGAACATCACATTGGTCATGTCCAGGTACTGGTTTTTGTCGCCGCTGGCGCTGAACACGTGGGACGTCGCATACACAGGCACATCACCGGCGTACTGGAAGTTCAGGGTCGGTTTGATCTGCTGGGCCAGTTGCGGGGTCACAGCCAGGAAGATGAACTCGATGTCCTGGCGGCGCGAAGGTTGCGCGGCGACGTCGGTGCCGACGGTGCTTTGCAGGCTCTTGGCACGACCTTCGCTTTTACGCAGCTGGAACAGGTCGGCAATTTGCTGGGCGAGGGCCACCGGCTGATCGACGTACTCGACACCCACCACGGTGCCGCCATTGGCTTCCCAGTCCTGACGGAAGGCTTTATAGACACGCTCACCCCATTCGCCACGCGGCACCATGGCGGCGGCGCGGTGCAGGCCGTCGGCACGGGCGCGACGCGAGACTTCGCGGGCTTCGTCTTCAGCGGCCAGGCCGAACTGGAACAATTGCGGCGGGTTTTCGTTAAGTTCGCTGTAGTTGAGGCCCAGGGTGGTGATCGGCAATTGCCCGCGGGAGGCGAGTTGCTTGACCAGTGGCTTCTCCAGCGGGCCGACTACCAGTTGCACACCGGCGGCCTGGGCCTTGGCATAGAAGTCGTCGAGGGAGGTCAGGCGCGAGCTGTCATAGAACTCGATGACCGGCGGCTTCTGTCCGGCTTGTTCAGCCTGGAAGTGCGCCGCCATGAAGCCTTCGCGCAGCGCCTTGCCGACCGCCGCCAAAGGGCCTTCCTGCGGCAGCAGCAGGGCGATCTTGGTCAGCGGCTGGCTGGCCAGCTCCTTGAGTTTGGTCAGCGGGGTCGGCAGGTTGACTGCCGCCGGGTGGCCAGGGTTCTGCGCGCGCCAGGTATCAATGGCGGCTTGCTGTTGCTCCAGGGTGCCGGCGCCCTTGATGGCCTGGGCCAGGGTGATCCAGCCGTCGAGAGTCGGGTTGCCGCTGGCTTGCAGTTGCTCGGCAGGCAGCGCGGCGACCAGCGCCCAGATGGCTTCGTGGTTGTCCTTGGCGGCATCACCCGTCAGCAAGGGCGCCATGGCGACCCGCTCACGCGCGGCGGCCAGGGTCTGGCCATCGGCTTCATAGGCGCGGGCATGCACGGTGCCGGTCCGCACCTGCTGGTCAGCCGGCAGCTCTTTGAGGCTTTGCAAACTGGGGTGGTTCAGGGCTGCCAGCGCCGCTTTGGGCTGATTGCGTGCCATGGCCAGTTCCGCAGCCAGGGTGCTGGCAAACACTTGGGCGGCCGGCTTCAGGACATCCAGGGGCACCTGCGCAAGAATCTGCGACGAACGGCCAGGGTTGTTCTGGTGGTAGGCCAGGTCTGCCGCACTCAGGCGCAACATCGCGGCCTTTTCTGGCGTACTGGCTTTGGTAGCCTGTTCGAGCAGTTGCTCGATACTGGCATCCGGGGTCCGGGGGAGGTCGCCAAGGCTGGACGAGGGCGAGCTGGCGCACGCGGCCAGTAAGGCAGCGAGGCAGAGGGCGGAGAGCAGCCGCAGGCAAGCGATCATGTAAGTGTTCCTGATACCGATCAAATTAGCGTGGAATTGTACCCAAGCACTGGCCCAGGCGCGATGTTACTGGCGTGAAACCATCGATTTAGGTCGTGTAAATGTTGCGAGCCGGCATCCATGGCCGACCTCGAGGGCATATTATCGAGGCGCCTACGCGCTACAATGCGACTTTTCCTTACCATCGAGGTGTGCGTTTTGACTGCTCCAGGTCCTTTGAATTCCACTGCAGGCTCGCTTTTTGTCGTGGCGACGCCCATTGGCAACCTGGACGACATCAGTGCTCGGGCGCTGAAAGTGTTGCGCGAAGTAAAATTGGTCGCGGCTGAAGACACGCGGCACTCCCAGCGATTGATGCAGCATTTTGGTATCAGCACGCCATTAGCTGCGTGCCATGAGCACAATGAACGCGAAGAAGGCAGCCGTTTTATCACGCGCTTGCTGGCGGGCGACGATGTGGCGTTGATCTCGGATGCCGGCACTCCGTTGATTTCCGACCCTGGCTACCACCTGGTCCGCCAGGCGCGTGCCGCTGGTATCAATGTAGTGCCAGTTCCGGGAGCGTGCGCGCTGATTGCGGCATTATCGGCTGCCGGGTTGCCGTCGGACCGTTTTATCTTCGAAGGTTTCCTGCCCGCCAAGGCGGTTGGGCGCCGTGCGCGCCTGCAAGCGTTAAAGGAAGAACCGCGTACGTTGATCTTTTACGAGGCGCCGCATCGCATTCTCGAGTGTTTGCAGGACATGGAGCTGGTGTTCGGCGGCGAACGCCTGGCGTTGTTGGCCCGGGAGCTGACCAAGACCTTTGAAACCCTCAAGGGCTTGCCACTGGAAGAACTCAGGGCGTTCGTCGAGGGCGACAGCAACCAGCAGCGCGGTGAGTGTGTGGTGCTGGTAGCCGGCTGGACCGCACCGGAAAATGAAGGCGCGGTGGGCAGCGAGCCCATGCGTATTCTCGATTTATTGCTTAAAGAAATGCCCCTTAAGCGTGCGGCAGCCCTGGCGGCTGAAATTACCGGCTTGCGTAAGAATGTGCTGTATCAAGTCGCGCTCGATAAGCAGAAGGCCGAATAGTTCCGGGGTTAAACCGGTATTCCGTCCGAACGTGATGGCATTGCTGCACTTTTAATACTTGTCCTGAAGCCGTCGTGCCGTTAACCTGCGCGGCGGAGAGTCGATTGGACAGTCGCTGCCCTCTATGAAAATTAGGGGGGGGAGGAAAGTCCGGGCTCCATAGGGCGAAGTGCCAGGTAATGCCTGGGAGGCGTGAGCCTACGGAAAGTGCCACAGAAAATAACCGCCTAAGCACTTCGGTGCCGGTAAGGGTGAAAAGGTGCGGTAAGAGCGCACCGCACGTCTGGCAACAGTTCGTGGCTAGGTAAACCCCACTTGGAGCAAGACCAAATAGGGTCCCAAGGCGTGGCCCGCGCTGGGACCGGGTAGGTTGCTAAAGATGTCCAGTGATGGCCATCGTAGACGAATGACTGTTCAAGACAGAACCCGGCTTACAGATCGACTCTCCACCTTTTTTCCTTCTGTCCGAGTCTCGGGCAGAAAACCGGTAGTAACGCAAGAATCCCTCCCTGCCAAATCATTGGCAGATGCATCTTCGTAATACCAAAAAAATCTTACTCTTAATAAATCACTTTAACTTTAAGCCATAGCTCCATGAGCTATTTGCGGTTGTTGAGTCAAAAACATCGCTGAACTCGCGTTTCTCCTCCTTTTACGTTCCTAAATCTCCGTTCTGTAAGGCTTTTCCTTGAATCCGTGCCTTGACGGTGTGGTGGGCGCATTCCTATAGTGTGCGCAAGTGGCGGAAAGTGGCACAAAGTGGGTTTTTTGAACGTAAAACGCTAAAATTTGGAGAAACGCATCTGTGTTTCGCGGAGCTAACGCTATCAGTCTCGATGCAAAAGGCCGTCTCGCCATGCCGAGCCGGTATCGTGACGAGCTCATTTCGCGAAGTTCAGGCCAGTTAATCATCACGATTGACGCCGTTGACCCTTGTTTGTGTGTTTACCCCCTCGATGAGTGGGAGTTGATCGAAACCAAGTTGCGCGCTCTGCCTTCATTGCGTGAAGAAAACCGCCGCCTCCAGCGTCTGCTGATAGGCAATGCCGTCGACCTTGAGCTCGATGGCAGTGGTCGTTTCCTGGTGCCTCCGCGCTTGCGCGAGTACGCCAAGCTGGATAAGCGCGCAATGCTGGTGGGCCAACTGAACAAGTTCCAATTGTGGGACGAAGATGCCTGGGATGCTGTTTCTGCAGCAGACCTGGCTGCTATTCAACAACCGGGCGCCATGCCTGATGAACTGCGTGATTTGATCCTGTGACTATTGATAGCGGCTTTAACCACATCACCGTACTGCTTGACGAAGCCGTTGAGGCTCTCGCCGTACGCGCGGATGGCTGCTATGTAGATGGCACCTTCGGCAGGGGCGGGCACAGCCGGTTGATACTCAGCCAGCTCGGGTCCGACGGTAAACTCCTCGGGTTTGACAAAGACCCTCAAGCGATTGCCACCGGGCAAGCGCTAGCGGCCGAAGACGGCCGCTTTGTCGTTGTGCAGCGCAGCTTTGCCGAGTTGGGTGCCGAAGTCGCCGAGCGCGGCATGGCAGGCAAGGTGGCCGGGGTTTTGCTCGACCTGGGCGTATCTTCGCCACAGCTTGACGACCCCGAGCGCGGCTTCAGTTTCATGAACGACGGCCCGCTCGACATGCGCATGGACCCGACCCGTGGCATCAGCGCTGCGCAGTTCATCGCCACTGCGCCCCATGAAGAAATCACCCGCGTGTTCAAGGAATACGGTGAAGAACGCTTCGCCGGCCGCATGGCCCGTGCCGTGGTTGAGCGCCGTGAAATCCAGCCGTTCGAGCGCACCGCCGACCTGGCTGAAGTGCTCAAGGTCGCGAACCCTGCCTGGGAAAAGGGCAAGAACCCGGCGACCCGTGCGTTCCAGGGCCTGCGCATTCACGTCAATAACGAATTGGGCGATCTGGAAGCCGGCCTCGAAGCCGCACTGGACGCCCTGGAAGTGGGTGGTCGCCTGGTGGTGATCAGCTTCCACTCCCTGGAAGACCGCATCGTCAAACTGTTCATGCGTCGTCTGGTCAAGGGCGAGTCCGATAACCTGCCGCGCAACCTGCCGGTGCGTTTCGAAGCCTTTGTGCCGAAAATCAAAATCCATGGCAAAGCGCAGTTCGCCTCCGAAGCCGAACTCAAGGCCAACCCACGTTCCCGTAGCGCAGTTATGCGCGTCGCGGAGAAGCTGCGGTGAGCAAGCTTTTCGCCAAGCCCCTCCCGGGCGGCAGCTTCTTTATGTTGCTGCTGTTTGTCGGCGTCCTGGTGTCCGCGATTGCGGTGTCTTACAGCGCCCACTACAACCGTCAACTGCTCAACACCCTTTACGGGGAATTGAGTGTGCGTGATAAAGCGCAGGCGGAATGGGGTCGGTTGATTCTTGAGCAAAGCACCTGGACGGCCCATAGCCGCATCGAAACGCTCGCCACCGAGCAGTTGAAAATGCACATTCCGGGCGCAGCTGAAGTGCGGATGGTGGCGCCATGATGAAACTCGAAGGCGCACTCTATCCGTGGCGCTTCCGCCTGATGCTCGGCATCCTGGCCCTGATGGCCGGCGCGATTGCCTGGCGGATTATCGACCTGCAAGTGATCGACCGCGACTTCCTGATCGGCGAGGGTAACGCCCGTAGCCTGCGGCATATCCCGATTCCTGCGCACCGCGGTCTGATCACCGACCGTAACGGCGAGCCTCTGGCCGTGAGTACGCCGGTGACCACCCTGTGGGCCAATGCCAAGGAACTGCAAACCGCCAAGGACAAATGGCCTGAGCTGGCTGCCGCGCTGGGCCAGGACCCTAAAGCCTTGAGCGAGCGCCTGGAAGCCCAGGCCAACAAAGAATTCATCTACCTGGTGCGTGGGCTGACGCCTGAGCAGGGCCAGCAAGTGCTCGACCTTAAAGTCCCCGGTGTCTATGGCATCGAGGAGTTTCGTCGTTTCTACCCGGCCGGTGAAACCACCGCGCATATGGTTGGCTTCACCGACATTGATGACCACGGCCGTGAAGGTGTGGAACTGGCCTACGACGAATGGCTGGCCGGCGTGCCCGGCAAACGGCAGGTCATCAAGGATCGACGCGGCAGACTGATCAAAGATGTCCAGGTGACCAAAAACGCCAAGGCCGGCAAGCCCTTGGCGTTGTCGATTGACCTGCGTCTGCAGTACCTGGCCAACCGCGAGCTGCGTAACGCGATCATCGAGAACGGCGCCAAGGCCGGTAGCCTGGTGATCATGGACGTCAAGACCGGCGAGATTCTCGCCATGGTCAACCAGCCGACCTACAACCCGAACAACCGTCGCAACCTGCAACCGGCGATGATGCGTAACCGCGCCATGATCGACGTGTTCGAGCCGGGTTCGACCATGAAAGCCATCTCCATGAGTGCCGCCCTGGAAACCGGGCGCTGGAAGCCGAGCGACAAGGTCGAGGTTTACCCAGGCACCTTGCAGTTGGGCAAATACACCATTCGTGACGTGTCCCGCAGCGAAGGTCCGGTGTTGGATCTGACAGGTATTCTGATCAACTCCAGTAACGTCGGCATGAGTAAGGTCGCCTTCGATATCGGCGGCGAGACCATCTATCACCTGGCGCAAAAAATCGGTTTGGGCCAACCCACCGGCCTGGATTTCCCAGGCGAACGCGTGGGCAACCTGCCGAACTACCGCGACTGGAAAAAAGCCGAGACTGCCACGCTCTCCTACGGTTACGGCCTGTCGGTCACCGCGATCCAGCTGGCCCATGCTTTCTCTGTATTGGCCAATAATGGCCGAATGGTTCCACTGAGCTTGATCCACGTCGACGAAGCGCCAAAAGCCACCCAGGTGATCCCGGAAAACGTCGCCAAGACCATGCAAGGCATGCTGCAACAAGTGATCGAAGCCCCGCGCGGTGTGTTCCGGGCGCAGGTGCCGGCTTATCACGTGGCCGGCAAGTCCGGTACTGCACGTAAAACCTCGGTCGGCACCAAGGGCTACGCCGAAAACTCTTACCGCTCGCTGTTCGCCGGCTTCGGCCCGATGAGCGATCCGCGCTTCGCCATCGTCGTAGTGATTGATGAACCCAGCAAGGCCGGCTACTTCGGCGGCCTGGTATCGGCGCCGGTGTTCAGCAAAGTGATGTCCGGCACCCTGCGCCTGATGAACATCACGCCGGACAACCTGCCGCCGACCCAACAAGCGAACGCCGGGCCACCGGCCGCAGCTGTCAAAGCCAATGGAGGGCGCGGCTGATGTCTCTTAGCCTGAACAAGATTTTTGCCCACGCCGGACGCGATCTGCTGATTCGTGAACTGAGCCTGGACAGCCGTAATTTACGCGCCGGTGACCTGTTCCTGGCGGTGCCGGGCGGCAAGCTCGATGGCCGTGCGCACATCGCCGATGCCCTGCAACGTGGCGCGGCCGCCGTGGCTTATGAAGTGGATGGCGCCACCGTGCTGCCGATCACCGATGTGCCATTGATTCCGGTCAAGGGCCTGGCCGCGCAACTGTCGGACATCGCCGGGCGTTTTTATGGTGACCCGAGCCGTCAGTTGAACCTGGTCGGTGTGACCGGTACCAACGGCAAGACCAGCGTGACCCAATTGGTTGCGCAGGCACTCGACCTCCTGGGCCAGCATTGCGGCATTGTCGGCACCCTGGGCACTGGTTTTTACGGCGCGCTGCAAAGCGGCCTGCACACCACGCCGAACCCGATCGCCGTGCAAGCGACCCTGGCCGACCTGAAAAAGGCCGGTGCCAAGGCGGTGGCCATGGAAGTCTCTTCCCACGGCCTGGACCAGGGCCGGGTGACGGCCTTGGCGTTTGACGTGGCGGTGATGACCAACCTGTCTCGCGACCACCTCGACTACCACGGCACCATGGAGGCGTACGCCGCTGCCAAGGCCAAGCTGTTTGCCTGGAATGACTTGAAGTGCCGGGTGGTCAACCTGGATGATGCCTTCGGCCGCCAACTGGCTGCCGAAGACAGCGAAGCGCGCCTGATCACCTACAGCCTGGAAGACGCCAGCGCGTATCTGTATTGCCGCGAAGCCCAATTTAATGACGAAGGCGTGCTCGCCACGCTGGTCACGCCCCAGGGCGAACATCACTTGCGCAGCACCTTGCTTGGGCGTTTCAACCTGAGCAACGTGCTCGCGGCGGTTGGCGCATTGCTTGGCCTGGATTACGCCCTGGACGAAATCCTGCGTGTACTGCCCAAGCTCGAAGGCCCGGCCGGTCGCATGCAGCGTTTGGGTGGCGGCTCGCAACCACTGGTGGTGGTCGATTACGCCCACACCCCGGACGCGCTGGAAAAAGTCCTCGAAGCCCTGCGTCCACACGCCAAGGGCAAATTGCTCTGCCTGTTCGGCTGCGGCGGTGACCGTGATCGCGGCAAGCGCCCGCTGATGGCTGAAATCGTCGAGCGCCTGGCCGATGGCGTGCTCGTCACCGACGACAACCCGCGCAGCGAAGAGCCGAGCCAGATTTTCGACGACATCCGTGTCGGCTTTAAAGACGCCACCAAGGCCACCTTCGTCGCCGGTCGCGGCGCAGCCATTGCCCAATTGATCGCCAGCGCCAGTGCTGACGACGTGGTGGTGCTGGCCGGTAAAGGTCACGAGGACTATCAGGAAATCAACGGCGAACGCCATGCCTTCTCTGATCTGGTCGAGGCTGATCACGCCCTGACTGCCTGGGAGGTCGCCCATGCTTAAGGCGATGAAGTTCAGCGAACTGACCCAGGCCTTGTCGGCCCGCGTAGTGTCGAGCGATTGCAGCTTCGACGGCGTCAGTATCGACAGTCGTAACATCAAGCCGGGGCAATTGTTTGTTGCACTGGCCGGTCCGCGTTTCGATGGGCACGACTACCTGAATGAAGTCGCCGCCAAAGGTGCCGTGGGGGCCTTAGTGCAGCGTGAAGTGACGGACTCGACGCTGCCGCAATTGCTGGTTGCCGATACCCGTCTGGCCCTCGGCCAGTTGGGCGCACTGAACCGCGCCGCATTTGATAAGCCGGTTGCGGCCATCACCGGCTCCAGCGGCAAAACCACGGTCAAGGAACTGCTCGCCGGCGTGTTGCGCACGCGCGGGCCGGTACTCGCCACCCGTGGCAACCTGAACAATGATTTCGGCGCGCCGCTGACCTTGCTCGAACTGGCCCCGGAACATACGGCGGCGGTCATCGAGCTGGGCGCTTCGCGCGTCGGCGAAATCGCTTACACCGTGGCGCTGACCAAGCCCCACGTGGCGATCATCAACAATGCCGGTACCGCCCATGTGGGTGAGTTCGGAGGCCCGGAAAAAATCGTCGAAGCCAAGGGCGAGATTCTCGAAGGCCTGGATGCCTCGGGCACGGCTGTGTTGAACCTCGACGACAAGGCCTTCGAGACCTGGCGTGTACGCGCCGCCGGTCGCAAGGTGCTGACGTTTGCCGTGCTCAACGCGGCCGCTGATTTCCACGCAGCCGATATCACCGTCGACGCCCGTGGTTGCCCGTCCTTCACCTTGCACACACCGCAAGGCAGCGAGCACGTGCAACTGAACCTGCTGGGCAACCATAACGTCGCCAATGCCTTGGCCGCCGCCGCTGCCGCCTGCGCCCTGGGCGTATCGCTGTTCGGTATCGCCACCGGCCTGGGCGCGGTGCAGCCGGTCAAGGGCCGCACCGTGGCACAACTGGCGACCAATGGCATGCGTGTGATTGATGACACCTACAACGCCAACCAGTCCTCCGTCTGCGCCGCTATTGACCTGCTTAAAAGCTTCGCCGGGCGCAAGGTGCTGGTGCTGGGCGATATCGCCGAATTGGGCGACTGGGCTGAACAGTCCCACCGTGAAGTCGGCGCCTACGCGAGCGGCAAAGTCGACGCGCTGTACGCCGTCGGCCCGAACATGGCCCACGCCGTTGACGCCTTCGGCCTCGGTGCGCGGCATTTCGCTACCCAGGCCGAGCTGATCCAGGCGCTGGTGGCGGCTGAACACGACAAACAAACAACCATTTTGATCAAGGGATCGCGCAGCGCGGTGATGGAAAACGTCGTCGCGGCCTTGTGTGGCTCAAGTACGGAGAAACATTAATGCTGCTGCTGCTGGCTGAGTATCTGCAACAGTTCCACAAAGGCTTCGCGGTCTTTCAGTACCTGACCCTGCGCGGGATCCTGGGTGTGCTGACTGCGCTGTCTTTGTCGCTGTTCCTGGGGCCGTGGATGATCCGCACCCTGCAGAACCTGCAAATTGGTCAATCGGTTCGTAATGACGGCCCGCAGTCGCACCTGTCCAAATCCGGCACCCCGACCATGGGCGGTGCGCTGATCCTGTCTTCCATCGGCATCAGCACCTTGCTGTGGGCCGACCTGCATAACCGCTACGTGTGGACAGTGCTGCTGGTGACCCTGTTGTTCGGCGCGATCGGCTGGGTCGATGACTACCGCAAAGTGATCGAGAAAAACTCCAAGGGTTTGCCCAGCCGCTGGAAGTACTTCTGGCAGTCGGTGTTTGGCCTTGGCGCCGCGATCTTCCTGTACATGACCGCGCCAAGCGCCGTCGAAACCACCTTGATCATTCCGATGCTCAAGGACGCCAGCATTCCACTGGGCGTTGGCTTTGTGGTGCTGACCTACTTCGTGATCGTCGGCTCCAGCAACGCGGTGAACCTGACGGACGGCCTCGACGGTCTGGCGATCATGCCGACCGTGATGGTCGGTGGTGCGCTGGGTATCTTCTGCTACCTGTCGGGTAACGTGAAATTCGCTGAATACCTGCTGATCCCGTATGTGCCGGGCGCGGGTGAATTGATTGTGTTCTGCGGCGCGCTGATCGGTGCCGGCCTTGGCTTCCTGTGGTTCAACACCTACCCCGCACAAGTCTTTATGGGCGACGTCGGCGCGCTGGCGCTGGGCGCAGCCTTGGGCACCATCGCGGTGATCGTCCGCCAGGAAATCGTGCTGTTCATCATGGGCGGTGTGTTCGTGATGGAAACCCTGTCGGTGGTCATCCAGGTGGCTTCCTTCAAATTGACCGGGCGTCGTGTGTTCCGCATGGCGCCGATTCACCACCACTTTGAACTCAAGGGCTGGCCCGAGCCACGCGTGATTGTCCGCTTCTGGATCATCACCGTGATTCTGGTACTGGTCGGCCTTGCCACCCTGAAACTGAGGTAGAAACGAGTGTCCCTGATCGCTTCAGACCACTTCCGCATCGTTGTCGGCCTCGGCAAGAGCGGCATGTCCCTGGTTCGCTTCCTGGCGAACCGGGGCACGTCGTTTGCCGTGGCCGATACGCGGGAAAATCCACCGGAGCTGGTCACGCTGCGCCGTGACTACCCGCACGTGGAAGTGCGTTGTAGCGAGCTGGATGTCGAGTTTCTGTGCCGTGCCGACGAGCTCTACGTGAGCCCCGGCCTGGCCCTGGCGACACCGGCCCTGCAAGCCGCTGCAGCCCGTGGCGTGAAGCTGTCCGGCGACATCGACCTGTTTGCGCGTCACGCGAAGGCACCGATCGTGGCCATCAGCGGCTCCAACGCGAAAAGCACCGTGACCACCCTGGTCGGCGAGATGGCGGCTGCGGCCGGCAAGCGCGTGGCCGTGGGCGGCAACCTCGGCACGCCGGCGCTGGACCTGCTCAGTGACGATATCGAGTTGTACGTGATGGAGCTGTCGAGCTTCCAGCTCGAAACCACCCACGACCTGGGGGCAGAAGTCGCCACCGTGTTGAACGTGAGTGAAGACCACATGGACCGCTACAGCGGCCTGCCGGCGTACCACTTGGCCAAGCACCGGATTTTCCGTGGTGCCAGGCAATTTGTGGTCAACCGCCAGGATGCCCTGAGCCGTCCGTTGATGGGCGAAGGCATGCCTTGCTGGACCTTTGGCCTGAGCAAACCTGATTTCAAAGCCTTCGGCATTCGCGAAGAGAACGGCGAGAAATACCTGGCCTTCGAATTCCAGAACCTGATGCCAGTGCGCGAGCTGAAAATCCGTGGCGCGCACAACCAATCCAATGCCCTGGCGGCATTGGCGTTGGGGCACGCCGTCGGCCTGCCATTTGATGCAATGCTCTCGAGCCTGCGCACCTTCGGCGGCCTCGAGCATCGCTGCCAGTGGGTGCGCGACCTCAATGGCGTGAGCTACTACAACGATTCCAAGGCCACCAACGTGGGCGCCGCACTGGCAGCTATCGAAGGGCTTGGCGCTGATATCGACGGCAAGCTTGTGCTGATCGCCGGTGGCGACGGCAAGGGTGCCGACTTCAAAGACCTTAAAGGCCCGGTGGCTGCACATTGCCGCGCCGTGGTGCTGATCGGCCGTGACTCGGACTTGATCGCCGCCGCGTTGGGCGACGCGGTACCGCAGGTGCGCGCCACCTCGCTGGACGATGCTATTGCTCAATGCAAGGCCCTGGCCCAATCGGGAGATGCGGTGCTGCTGTCCCCGGCGTGCGCCAGTTTCGACATGTTCAAGAACTACGAAGAGCGCGGCCAGCTGTTCGCTCGCGCCGTGGAGGCCTTGGCATGAATTTCAGAAATATCATCAAGCCGTACCCATCGCCGATCATCACCGGTCGTGGTATCGACCTCGACTTCCCGATGCTCGCCGGCTGCCTGGCGCTGCTGGGCCTGGGGTTGGTCATGATCACCTCGGCGTCTTCGGAAGTGGCCGCGGTGCAGTCGGGCAACACCCTGTACATGATGATCCGTCACCTGGTGTACCTGGTGATTGGCCTCGGTGCCTGCATCGTCACCATGATGATCCCCATCGCCACCTGGCAGCGCCTGGGCTGGCTGATGCTGATCGGAGCGTTTGGTTTGTTGATCATGGTGATCCTGCCCGGCATCGGCCGAGAGGTGAACGGTTCGATGCGCTGGATCGGCTTCGGTGCGTTTAACGTGCAGCCGTCGGAAATCGCCAAGGTGTTCGTGGTGATCTACCTCGCCGGTTACCTGGTCCGTCGCCAGAAAGAAGTGCGCGAAAGCTGGATGGGCTTCTTCAAGCCGTTCATCGTGCTGCTGCCCATGGCTGGCCTGTTGCTGATGGAACCGGACTTCGGTGCCACCGTCGTCATGATGGGCGCGGCGGCAGCGATGCTGTTCCTCGGCGGTGTGGGCTTGTTCCGATTCGCCATGATGGTGGTGCTGGCGGTGGTCGCGGTTTACCTGCTGGTGGAAGCACAACCGTACCGTATGGCGCGCCTGATTACCTTTACCGACCCCTGGTCCGATCAGTTCGGCTCCGGCTACCAGTTGACCCAGGCGCTGATCGCCTTTGGTCGCGGCGGATGGCTGGGTGTGGGCCTGGGCAATAGCGTGCAGAAGCAGTTTTACCTGCCGGAAGCGCATACCGACTTCGTGTTCTCCGTGCTTGCCGAAGAACTCGGTGCCGTGGGTTCGCTGTGCACCGTTGCACTGTTCATGTTCGTCTGCGTGCGAGCGCTTTACATCGGTCTCTGGGCCGAGAAGGCCAAGCAGTTTTTCGCAGCCTATGTCGCCTACGGCCTGGCGTTTTTGTGGATTGGTCAGGTGCTGATCAACATCGGGGTAAACATCGGTCGCTTGCCGACCAAGGGTTTGACCCTGCCGTTTCTCAGCTACGGCGGCAGCTCGTTGGTTATCTGCTGCGTGTGCCTGGGCTTGCTGCTGCGCATCGAGTGGGAGAGCCGTACTCACCTGGGCAGCGAAGAGATGGAATTCAGCGAGAGCGATTTTGCCGAGGAGCCGAACCATGGGCGCTAACGTGCTGATCATGGCGGGCGGCACCGGGGGCCATGTGTTCCCGGCCCTGGCGTGTGCGCGTGAATTCCAGAACCGTGGCTACACCGTGCATTGGCTCGGTACGCCACGTGGCATCGAAAACGAACTGGTCCCGAATGCCGGCTTGCCGCTGCACTTGATCAACGTCACCGGCTTGCGTGGCAAGGGCAAGTTGTCCCTGCTCAAGGCACCGTTCGTGTTGCTCAAGGCGGTGTGGCAGGCGCGCAAAGTGATTCGTGAGTTGAAGCCGGTGTGCGTGCTCGGTTTCGGTGGTTATGTGACCGGCCCGGGTGGCGTTGCCGCCAGGCTCGCCGGCGTACCGGTGATCGTGCACGAACAGAACGCCGTCGCCGGTACGGCCAACCGCCTGCTGGTGCCGTTGGCCAGCCGGGTGTGCGAGGCGTTCCCGAAGACCTTCGGCGCCTCGGACAAATTGCGTACCACCGGTAACCCGGTGCGCACCGAACTGTTCATGGCCATTGCTCGTCAGGCCCTGGAAGGGCGCAAGCCGCACTTGCTGATCCTGGGCGGAAGCCTGGGCGCCGAGCCGCTGAACAAATTGCTGCCCGAAGCCCTGGCGCTGCTGCCCGTGGACCTGCGTCCCGAGGTGTTCCACCAGGCCGGTAAAAACCACGATGAAATCACCGCTGCTCGCTATCGCGAGGCCGGTGTCGAGGCGAACGTACAGCCTTTCATCAAAGACATGGCCCATGCCTATGGCTGGGCCGACCTGGTGGTCTGTCGCGCTGGTGCGCTGACCGTCAGTGAACTGGCCGCCGCCGGTCTGCCGTCCTTGCTGGTGCCTTTGCCCCACGCCATCGACGATCACCAGACCCGCAACGCCGAATATTTGGCCGGGGAGGGCGCTGCCTTCCTGCTGCCGCAAAGAACGACTGGCGCCGCCGATTTGGCCGCACGCCTGACCGAGGTTTTGATGCAACCGGAACGACTCAACAGCATGGCGAGCACCGCAAGCCGCCTGGCTAAACCTGACGCAACCCGCACCGTGGTCGATATCTGCCTGGAGGTGGCCCATGGTTGAGAATCAGAAAGCCATGCCGCAGCCCGAAATGCGCCGCATCCGTCGTATTCACTTCGTCGGCATCGGCGGCGTGGGCATGTGCGGGATTGCCGAAGTACTGCTGAACCTGGGCTACCAGGTGTCCGGCTCGGACTTGAAAGAGTCGCCGGTCACTGATCGCCTCAAGTCTTTTGGCGCGCAGATTTTCATCGGCCACCGCGCCGAGAACGCCTCCGAGGCTGACGTGCTGGTGGTGTCCAGCGCCGTGAACACCTCCAACCCGGAAGTGGCCACCGCCCTTGAGCGCCGTATTCCAGTGGTGCCACGCGCCGAGATGCTGGCCGAGCTGATGCGCTATCGCCATGGCATTGCCGTGGCCGGTACGCACGGCAAAACCACCACCACCAGCCTGATCGCCTCGGTGTTCGCCGCCGGTGGCCTGGACCCGACCTTCGTGATTGGTGGCCGCCTGAATGCAGCCGGCACCAATGCCCAGCTCGGCACCAGCCGTTACCTGATCGCCGAAGCCGATGAAAGTGATGCGAGCTTCCTGCACCTGCAGCCGCTGGTCGCTGTCGTTACCAACATCGACGAAGACCACATGGCCACCTACGACGGTGACTTCAACAAGTTGAAGAAAACCTTCGTCGAGTTCCTGCACAACCTGCCGTTCTACGGTTTGGCCGTGGTGTGCCTGGACGATCCGGTGGTGCGTGAGATTCTGCCATCGGTCAAACGCCCGACCGTGACCTACGGCTTCAGCGAAGACGCCGACGTGCGCGCGATCAATGTGCGCCAGGAAGGCATGCAAACCTTCTTCACCGTGCTGCGCCCTGACCGCGAGCCGTTGGACGTGTCGGTGAACATGCCGGGCAATCACAACGTATTGAACTCGCTGGCGACCATCTGCATTGCCTCCGATGAAGGCGTCAGCGATGAGGCCATCGTCGAAGGCCTGTCGCGTTTCGCCGGTGTCGGTCGGCGCTTCCAGGTCTACGGCCAACTGCCGGTAGAAGGCGGCGACGTGATGCTGGTGGACGACTACGGTCACCACCCGACTGAAGTTGCAGCCGTTATCAAAGCCGTGCGCGGTGGCTGGCCGGAGCGCCGCCTGGTGATGGTGTACCAGCCGCATCGCTACAGCCGCACCCGCGACCTGTACGACGACTTTGTCAATGTATTGGCCGATGCCAACGTGCTGCTGCTGATGGAAGTTTACCCGGCCGGTGAAGAGCCGATTCCGGGCGCCGACAGCCGCAAGCTGTGCAACAGCATCCGTCAGCGCGGCCAGTTGGACCCGATCTACATCGAACGCGGTGTGGACCTGGCGCCGATCGTCAAGCCGCTGCTGCGTGCCGGTGACATCCTGCTGTGCCAGGGCGCCGGTGATATCGGTGGCCTTGCGCCCAAGCTGCTCGCCAGCCCGCTGTTTGCGGTTGCGAAGGGGAAGTCGAAATGATCACTGACTACGCCTCCCTGTTCTCGACCATCACGCCTGCCGACTTCGGTCGCGTGGCCGTGTTGTTCGGCGGTAAAAGCGCTGAGCGCGAAGTCTCGCTCAAGTCCGGCAATGCCGTGCTCGAAGCGCTGCAAAGCGCCGGCGTAAATGCATTTGGTATCGATGTGGGCGACGATTTCCTCGCCCGCTTGCAGGCCGAGAAGATCGACCGTGCCTTCATCATTCTGCACGGCCGTGGCGGTGAAGACGGCAGCATGCAAGGCTTGCTGGAGTGCGCTGGCATCCCTTACACCGGCAGCGGCATCCTCGCGTCGGCACTGGCCATGGACAAGTTGCGCACCAAGCAGGTGTGGCACAGCCTGGGTATTCCAACCCCGCGTCACAGCGTGCTGTGCAGCGAAGACGATTGTATTTCTGCAGCCAAGGAACTGGGCCTGCCTTTGATCGTCAAACCTGCCCATGAAGGCTCCAGTATCGGCATGGCCAAAGTGAACTCGGCCGCCGAATTGATCGACGCATGGAAAGCGGCAAGTACCTACGATTCGCAAGTGTTGGTGGAACAGTGGATCCAGGGTCCCGAGTACACCATCGCCACCCTGCGTGGCCAGGTATTGCCGCCTATCGCATTGGGCACGCCCCACACCTTTTACGACTACGACGCCAAGTACGTGGCTTCCGATACTCAGTACCGGATCCCGTGTGGCCTCGACGCAACCAAGGAACAGGAATTGATGGACCTCACGGCGAAAGCCTGTGAGGCACTGGGTATCGCCGGTTGGGCGCGGGCAGACGTGATGCAGGATGACCAAGGGAATTTCTGGTTCCTTGAAGTCAACACCGCTCCGGGCATGACCGATCACAGCCTGGTACCTATGGCAGCCCGTGCTGCCGGTCTGGACTTCCAGCAGTTAGTGCTGGCGATCCTGGCCGCAAGCATTGAGCCAAGAGGCTAACCCCATGAACGGCGCATCGCTTCGTCATCAGCAACCTCCAGTGCCCAGCCGCAAGCCGGTGCCTCGAGGTGCCAGCCGAATGGTGGCTAAAGAGCCGATGTCGGCGCGCCTGCCGAAAGCCAACTTTGGTTTTCTCAAAGCGCTGTTCTGGCCGGTATTGCTGGTGGCGTTGGGCTTCGGCACTTACGAGGGCGCACAACGCCTGTTGCCGTATGCCGACCGGCCGATCACCAAGATCAGCGTGCAGGGCGACTTGAGCTACATCAGCCAGCAAGCGGTACAGCAGCGCATCGGCCCGTACCTGGCGGCGAGCTTCTTTACCATCGACCTGGCGGGCATGCGCGCAGAGCTGGAACAGATGCCGTGGATCGCCCACGCCGAAGTCCGTCGTGTATGGCCGGACCAAGTGACGATTCGTCTGGAAGAACAACTGCCCGTGGCCCGTTGGGGCGATGGCGCACTGTTGAACAACCAGGGCCAGGCGTTCGCGCCGCGTGAGGTGGCCAACTATGAGCACCTGCCGCAGTTGTTCGGGCCACAGCGGGCGCAGCAGCAAGTGATGCAGCAGTACCAGGCGCTGAGCCAGATGCTGCGGCCACTGGGTTTCTCCATCGCACGCCTGGAATTGCGTGAGCGGGGCAGCTGGTTTTTGACCACCGGGGCAGGCAGTTCCGGCCCGGGCATCGAGTTGTTGCTGGGACGCGACCGCTTGGTGGAAAAGATGCGCCGCTTTATTGCCATCTATGACAAGACCTTGAAAGAACAGATTACGAACATTGCGAGCGTCGACCTGCGTTACGCCAACGGCCTGGCCGTCGGCTGGCGTGAACCAGCTGCGCCGACGACAGCCAAACCCGCTGTCGCGAAGAATTAAGAAGAGGCAGGACCCATGGCAAACGTGCAAAGCGGAAAAATGATCGTCGGTCTCGATATCGGCACCTCCAAGGTGGTGGCGCTGGTCGGCGAGGTCGGGGAAGACGGTGTGATCGAAATCGTCGGTATCGGCACGCATCCGTCCCGGGGCCTGAAGAAGGGCGTGGTGGTGAACATCGAGTCCACCGTGCAGTCGATCCAGCGCGCTATTGAAGAAGCGCAGCTGATGGCCGGTTGCCGGATTCACTCGGCGTTCGTCGGCGTGGCCGGCAACCATATCCGCAGCCTGAACTCCCACGGCATCGTGGCGATCCGCGACCGTGAAGTCAGCTCGGCCGACCTTGAGCGCGTACTCGACGCCGCCCAGGCCGTGGCGATCCCGGCTGACCAGCGCGTGTTGCACACCCTGCCGCAGGACTACGTGATCGACAACCAGGAAGGCGTGCGCGAGCCGCTGGGCATGTCGGGCGTGCGCCTGGAAGCCAAGGTTCACGTGGTGACCTGCGCCGTCAACGCCGCACAGAATATTGAAAAATGCGTGCGCCGCTGCGGCCTGGAAATCGACGACATTATTCTTGAGCAGTTGGCCTCGGCCTACTCGGTACTCACCGACGACGAAAAAGAGCTGGGCGTGTGCCTGGTCGACATCGGCGGCGGCACCACCGACATCGCGATCTTCACCGAAGGTGCGATCCGTCACACCGCCGTGATCCCGATTGCGGGCGACCAGGTCACCAACGACATCGCCATGGCGCTGCGTACACCGACCCAGTACGCCGAAGAAATCAAGATCCGCTACGCCTGCGCCCTGGCCAAACTGGCCGGTGCCGGTGAAACCATCAAGGTGCCGAGCGTGGGCGACCGTCCACCGCGCGAACTGTCGCGCCAGGCCCTGGCCGAAGTGGTCGAGCCACGCTACGACGAGCTGTTCACCCTGATCCAGGCTGAACTGCGCCGCAGCGGCTACGAAGATTTGATCCCGGCCGGCATCGTGCTGACCGGTGGCACCTCGAAGATGGAAGGTGCGGTCGAACTGGCCGAGGAAATCTTCCATATGCCAGTGCGCCTGGGCGTGCCCCATGGCGTCAAAGGCCTGGGCGACGTGGTGCGCAACCCGATTTACTCCACCGGCGTGGGCTTGCTGTTGTACGGGCTGCAAAAGCAGACCGACGGCATTTCCCTGTCGGGCCCGAGCATCCGTGACAGCTACCGTGGCGGCGACGACGAAGCCAAAGCGCCGTTGTTCGAGCGGTTGCAGGCTTGGGTAAAAGGCAATTTCTAAAGATTTACCGCAACACCGCAGTCAGTAGTAGGCGAAAAAACTAGAGAAAACGAAAGGAGAGGGAACATGTTCGAACTCGTAGACAACATCCCCGCAAGCCCGGTTATCAAAGTAATCGGTGTTGGCGGTGGCGGCGGCAACGCTGTCAATCACATGGTCAAGAGCAACATTGAAGGCGTTGAATTCATCTGCGCCAACACTGATGCCCAGGCGCTGAAAAGCATCGGCGCGCGGACCATCCTGCAATTGGGCACAGCCGTGACCAAGGGCCTCGGCGCTGGCGCCAACCCGGAAGTCGGCCGTCAAGCCGCGCTGGAAGACCGCGAGCGTATTGCTGAAGTGCTGCAAGGCACCAACATGGTGTTCATCACCACCGGCATGGGCGGCGGTACCGGTACCGGTGCAGCCCCGATCATTGCCGAAGTGGCCAAGGAAATGGGGATTCTGACCGTTGCTGTCGTGACGCGTCCGTTCCCGTTCGAAGGTCGCAAGCGTATGCAGATCGCTGACGAAGGTATCCGTCTGCTGTCTGAAAGCGTCGACTCGTTGATCACCATTCCCAACGAGAAGCTGCTGACCATCCTGGGCAAGGACGCCAGCCTGCTGTCCGCGTTCGCCAAGGCTGACGATGTACTGGCCGGTGCCGTTCGCGGTATCTCCGACATCATCAAGCGCCCAGGCATGATCAACGTCGACTTTGCCGACGTGCGTACCGTGATGAGCGAAATGGGCATGGCGATGATGGGCACTGGCTGCGCCAGCGGTCCGAACCGTGCACGCGAAGCCACTGAAGCGGCGATCCGCAACCCGTTGCTCGAAGACGTGAACCTGCAAGGTGCACGCGGCATCCTGGTGAATATCACCGCCGGCCCTGACCTGTCCCTGGGTGAGTACTCCGACGTGGGTAGCATCATCGAAGCTTTCGCTTCCGAGCACGCCATGGTCAAAGTCGGTACCGTTATTGATCCGGACATGCGCGATGAACTGCACGTGACCGTGGTTGCTACCGGCCTGGGCGCAAAAATCGAGAAGCCTGTGAAGGTCATCGACAATACCGTTCATACCAGCCACAACAGCCACGCCAGCCAGCAAGCTGCCGCTCCAGCGCCTGCGCGCCAGGAACTGCCGTCTGTGAACTACCGTGACCTGGACCGTCCGACCGTGATGCGCAACCAGGCTCAGGCCGGTGCTGCGGCGTCCCGTAGCCTGAATCCGCAAGATGATCTGGACTACCTGGACATCCCGGCATTCTTGCGTCGTCAGGCCGATTAATGGAATGTATCAGGGCTATGAAGGTGATTGGTGTTCAGCAAAGGTCTGGTCTGCTATTATCGCCAGCCTTTGTTGATACCAGTTCGCAATTTGCGCTGAAGCGGTCCAAGCCATGATTAAACAACGCACCCTGAAGAATATTATCCGTGCCACAGGTGTAGGTCTGCACTCCGGGGAGAAGGTATACCTGACTCTCAAACCTGCACCTGTCGACACCGGCATCGTGTTTGTTCGTGCCGACCTGGACCCTGTGGTGCAGATTCCTGCTCGCGCGGAAAATGTTGGCGAAACCACGATGTCGACCACGTTGGTCAACGGTGACGTCAAAGTGGACACGGTGGAGCACTTGCTCTCGGCCATGGCTGGCCTGGGCATCGATAACGCCTACGTCGAGCTCTCCGCGTCCGAAGTCCCCATCATGGATGGCAGCGCTGGACCCTTCGTATTCTTGATTCAATCTGCCGGCCTGGAAGAACAGGACGCAGCCAAGAAGTTCATTCGCATTCTGCGGGAAGTGACAGTAGAAGACGGCGACAAGCGCGCCACCTTCGTTCCGTTCGAAGGCTTTAAAGTGAGCTTTGAGATCGATTTCGATCACCCGGTATTCCGTGACCGCACCCAAAGTGCAAGCGTGGATTTTTCCAGCACTTCGTTCGTAAAAGAAGTCAGCCGCGCCCGTACCTTTGGTTTCATGAGTGACATCGAGTACCTGCGCAAGCACAACCTCGCACTCGGCGGCAGCGTTGAAAACGCCATTGTGGTCGACGCGGATGGTGTACTGAACGAAGACGGCCTTCGCTATGAAGACGAATTCGTGAAGCACAAGATCCTCGATGCAATCGGTGACCTCTACCTGCTGGGCAATAGCCTGATAGGCGAGTTCAAAGGCTTCAAGTCGGGCCACGCCCTTAACAACCAGCTGCTGCGCAAGTTGATTGAGCAGACAGACGCTTGGGAAGTCGTGACCTTCGAAGATGCCAGCACCGCACCGATCTCTTACATGCGTCCCGTTGCGGCGGTGTAAGTAACATCTCTCTTTCTTTAGTTTTGAAAGGCCACCTTCGGGTGGCCTTTTTTTTTATGCCGATCGTTCCCACGCCCCGAGCGCCGATCGTTCCCACGCTCTGCGTGGGAATGCCTCTTCTGACGCTCTGCGTCACGCTTTGGGACGCGGAGCGTCCAGGGCTGCATTCCCACGCGGAGCGTGGGAACGATCAGACTTGGCCGGCTGCGGCCTCGACAATCCGATTACGCCCGGTGTGCTTGGCCTCATACAACGCCTGATCAGCATTGAGCAGCAAGTCCTCAAGTGCCATGCGGCTGCGTTTTTGCCACGTGCCCATGCCGATACTCACCGTGATCGGCCCGTCCGCACCGGCCACCCGTGGCAAATGCTCGACGCTGCTGCGGATGTGTTCGGCAATCAACCAGGCGCCCTTGGCGTCGGTATGCGGCAGCACCACCGCAAACTCTTCGCCACCGTAGCGCGCCGCCAGGTCAGCCGGTCGGCGGATGTTGTCTTCGATGACTTGGGCGACTGCACGCAATGCTTCATCACCGCCGTGATGGCCATGCAGGTCATTGAAGGCCTTGAAGTGGTCCACGTCGATCATCAGCAGGCTCAGCGGCTCGGTCGAGCGTTGTGCGCGGTCCCATTCCAGGCGCAGGCGTTGGTCCAGGGTGCGGCGGTTGGCAAGACCGGTGAGGGCGTCGGTGGCTGCCAGTTCTGACAGCACTTGCTCGGCACGATGACGGCGGCGCAGCTCCTTGCTCAGCATCCAGGTGAGCCACAACAGGCCGATGCACAACACGCCCGTGGCCATGCTGACCAGCCACGCTGCACGCCGCCATGGGGCAAACACTTCATCGCTGGATAACGCCACCGCGACAATTAACGGCAAGGTGCCCACATTCGAGAAACTATACAGCCGTGGCTGGTTGTCGACGCTGGAGACGCCACGAAAGCTGCCATCGCGTTCACGCAGCATGCGCGCCACATTGGGGCGCTGGCTCAAGTCCTTGTCGATCATGTCCGCTTCCAGCAGCGGTTGTTGCGCCAGCAGGATGCCCTGGTGGTTGATCAGGTTGATGGTGCCATTGCTTCCGATGTTCAGGCCGCTGAACAACTGCTTGAAGTACGACAGACGCATCGAGGCCACCGCCACGCCCAGAAAGCGCCCGTCCGGGGATGACACGCGGCGGCTGAATGCGATGCGCCACTGGTCATCACACACGCAACGGGCCAGGAAGGGGCGGCTGATATACAGCCCCAGCTCAGGGTTTCTGCGGTGTGCCTGAAAATAGTCGCGATCAGCGAAGTTACCGGTCTTGGGTGTGAGCAGCGAGGAGTCGGCGATCACTTCACCACTGGGGTCCAGCAGCAGAATGTCGCCCTTGAAGGGGGCGGCGGCCGAGCGATCGAACAGCACCAGGTGGCGGATACTGGCGGACACACCCTGCAAGTCGCTGCGTTCGGTGGCGGCGATCAAGCCCTTGAGGGCCATGTCATAGAGTTCGACGTTGCGCAGTACATCGGCGTCGATCAGTTGGGTGATGTTATTGGCAGTACGCTTGGCGGTCTGCAAGGTGTTGGCATGTTCGCGAATCAGCAGCGCGGTGACGATCGCCACGATCAGGAACACCGTCAGGCAACTGCCCAGAATCAACAAGCGTTCCGGGCGACGGGTGGGTCGGTTGAGACTTGGGCTCATCGGGCGTACTTCTGCTTCGAGGATGCCAATAGCGTAGTAGGCAAACGCAGGTTTGGTGTGGGAGCTGGCTTGCCTGCGATAGCATCGCTGCGGTGTTGCAGATTTACCGAGGTGTCTGCATCGCAGGCAAGCCAGCTCCCACATCAGCTATTCATCGTCAGACAGATTTAGCTCAGAACACGTTGATTGGGTAATCCACAATCACGCGGTATTCATCCACATCCCGGTCCACTGCCGAGTAGCCGTTGCCACCGCGGTTGGTTGCCCATTGCAGGCGCACGGCCAGGTCCTTGGCCTTGCCGCCTTGCACCACGTATTTCAAGTCGATGTCGCGTTCCCAGTGCTTGGCGTCTTTGCCGTCGGCGCTGTACCAGGCGCTGTAGCCACGGCTGTTGGGGTCGACCTTGGTCAGGTCGGTCTTGCCGCTGATGTACGACACGGCGGACGTCAGCCCCGGCATGCCGAGGCCTGCAAAGTCGTAGGCATACTTGAGCTTCCACGAGCGCTCGTTGGGGCCGTTGAAGTCGGAGTATTGCTGGGAATTGTCCAGGTACACGCTGTCGCCCTGGGTGATGTAGTCGAACGGTGTGTTGCCGTTGACCCGCTGGTACGCGGCGGTGACGCTGTGGTTGCCCACGCCCACGGTGAAATGCAGGCTGTAGGTGTTGTTGTCGATGCTGCCCAGCAACGACTGGCCGGTGTCCTGGGTGTGGTAGTAGTGCAGGCCCGGGTTGAGGCTGACCAGGTCGTTCAGCGCGTAGGTGTAGTCCAGGTCGTAGTAGTACTGGTGCCACACATCCTTGAGTTCGGAGGCGTACAGGTTGCTGGTCAGGCCCGGAACGCCGCTGAAGGACACACCGGCCCAGTTCAGGTGCTGGCTGTCGGCGTTGGCGGGCAACGTGCCGTAGCTGGTGCCGATGCGCCGGTGGCCGCTTTGGTTGTAGAGCTTGGTAAAACTCGCCTGGCCGCCTTCGAGCATCCAGCCGTCGAAACTGTGGTTGGCCAGGCTCACCCCCCGGAACGTCTGCGGCAACATGCGAGTCATGCCGCCGGCGATCACCGGGTTGTTAAGGAACAGGTCGCCGGCTTTGAGCTCGGTGTCGAAGGCGCGCATTTTCAAGGTGCCGCCTGCGGTGGAGAACGAGCCAGGCGCTTTGCCGTTGCCGCTGCCGTAAGGCAGGATGCTGGAACCGTCAGTGCCGCCGCCGCCGTCGAGCTTGAGGCCGAGCATGGCATTGAGGTCCAGGCCAAAACCGACGGTGCCCTGGGTGTAGCCGGATTCGAAGGTGCCGATAAAACCCTGGCCCCATTCTTTGCTGTCGTCGGTGTGAATGTCGCGGCGGTCGCGGTTCATGTAGTAGTTGCGGGTATTGATCTTGAGGCTTGAGCCTTCGACGAAATCGTCAGCGGGGGCCGAGTCTGCCGCGTGGGCAAGGGGGACGATCGTTGCTGCAATCGCGAGGAATAACGGGGTGAACGTCAGCGAGTTCTTCACCGGTTTAGCTCCTTTGGTCAATCGAAAACGGCCAATGTCGTGAGGGTGTGCCTGGCCTTTTTTTACGGCAAAAAAAAGCCGCTGAAGTCAGCGGCTTTGAACAGATTCCCAGTGTAGAGCCCTGGAAATAAGTCGAGGGAAATTCGGGTGAGCGGGAAGCTGCCTCGCCGTCGCGCTCATCGGTGCGTCAAAGTAACGCAGGTGAGCGGTGCGATATAGAGTGTAACAAGATAATGACTGTTGCCCAAACCGCAACAGTCAGGATGCTGGAGATCCGGTGTGGAAGCTGGCTTACGTGGGAAGCTGGCTCATGTGGGATATGGTTTGTGTGGGAGCTGGCTTGAGGTGTTCTGGTGAGTTAGACCGGCAGGGTAATGCCAAAGGTATTACCGCCACCCTCACTGCGCACAAACACATCGCCGCCATGCATCAGCGCAATCGCCTTGACGATCGCCAGCCCCAGCCCGTGATTCGCGCCGCTGTTACTGCGCGACGCGTCCACCCGGTAGAAGCGTTCAAACAAGCGCGGCAAATGCTCGCTGGCAATTTCATCGCCGGGGTTGGTAACCCCGATCGCCACCCACTGCTCCTGCACATCAATGCTCACGTCGATGTTCTGCCCCGGCGCGGTGTGCTGCACCGCATTGCTCAGCAAGTTGATCAGCGCGCGGCGCAGGTGGGCTTTTTCGATGTGCACCAAGGCGTCGCCGCGCACGCGCACGTTGACTTGGGCGTCTTCGAGGATGAAGTCCAGGTAGTCGAGGGTGGTGGCGACTTCATCGGCCAGGGAGCTTTCGATCAGTTTGGTGGCCTTGCTGCCTTGGTCGGCGCTGGCCAGGAACAGCATGTCATTGATGATCGAGCGCAGACGTTCCAACTCTTCGAGGTTCGATTGCAGCACCTCGAAGTAATGCTCGGCCGAACGACCACGGGTGAGGGCCACTTGGGTCTGGCCGATCAGGTTGGTCAGCGGCGAGCGCAGTTCGTGGGCCACATCGGCATTGAACGACTCCAGGCGTGAATACGCCTGTTCGACCCGATCCAGCGTGGCGTTGAATGAGTTGACGAACTGGCTCAGCTCCGGCGGCAAGGGCGACAACTGCAAGCGCCCGGAGAGTTTGGGCGGGGCGAGTTTTTGCGCTTCGTCCGAGAGCTTGCCCAGCGGTTTGAGGCCGATACGCGAGACCCAAAAGCCCAGCAGCGCCGCCAGCGCGACGCCGACACAGGCCAGGCCGATCAAGACCATCAACAGATGGTGCTGAGTGGCGCGGAAGTTCTCGGTGTCGATGGCGATCATAAAACGCAGTGACGGGCGTTGATCCTTGGCCGCGAACTGGCTCACCAATACCTTAAACGGGTATTCATGCCCAGGCAGGCGCAGGTCGCGCTTGCCGGTCGGCCCCTGGGCGAATGCGCGGATCTGCGCAGTGGGGTTGCCGTATTCGTAGCTCGGGTCGCTGCTCACCACCCAGAAGCGGATGCGCGTGTCTTCTTCGCCGAGCAACTTCAATTTGGCGGTGATTTTTGCCCAGTGATCGGGTGTACCAAAGCGGTTCACCGAGGACTCCAGCACGCTGTAGCGCGCATCCAGTTCGGCGCCCGGCAACAAGCCCAGGCCGCGATCCACTTGCTGGTACAGCGCGCCGCCGATCAACACGAAGATCAGCAGCGCCACCAAGGTGAACATGCCACTCAGGCGCAGGGCGATGGAGTTAGCCGACACTTCTGCTCTCCAGCACATACCCCATGCCACGAATGGTGTGCAGCAACTTGTGTTCGAACGGCCCGTCGAGCTTGGCGCGCAGTCGCTTGATCGCCACTTCCACCACATTGGCGTCGCTGTCGAAATTGATGTCCCAGACCATTTCCGCAATCGCGGTCTTGGACAGGATCTCACCCTGACGCCGTGCCAATACGCTGAGCAGCGAGAACTCCTTGGCGGTCAGGTCCAGGCGCAGGCCATTGCGACTGGCCTTGCGGCTGATCAGGTCGATCCACAGGTCGGCCACGGTGACCTGCACCGGCTCGTGCCCGCCACTGCGACGGGTCAGCGCTTGCAGGCGCGCCACCAGTTCGAGGAACGAAAACGGTTTGCCCAAATAATCATCGGCGCCTTCACGCAGGCCACGAATGCGGTCTTCCACACGCTCGCGGGCGGTGAGCATGATCACCGGCGTCTGCTTGCGTGCCCGCAGTGCGCGCAACACCCCAAAGCCGTCGAGGCCGGGCAGCATCACGTCGAGCACGATCACCGCGTAGTCGTTTTCCAATGCCAGGTGCAAACCCTCGACGCCTTCGCGTGCCACATCGACGGTGTAGCCTTGCTCCGTCAGGCCGCGGTGCAAGTAGTCCGCGGTTTTTTCTTCATCTTCAATAATCAGGACGCGCATGACCCCGCCTTTAGTATGTGGTCGCCAGCGCCGGCGCTGGTTTGGGCCTGTGGAAAAACTTCTCAAGGTACAAGTATATGACCGGTGTGGTGAACAGCGTCAGCGCCTGGCTCACCAACAGGCCGCCGACCACCGCGATCCCCAGCGGCTGGCGCAGTTCCGCGCCTGGCCCGGAGCCCAGCATCAACGGCACGGCGCCGAGCAGGGCGGCGAGGGTGGTCATGATGATCGGCCGGAACCGGGTGACGCAGGCTTCATAAATCGCCTCCTCAGGTGGCAGCCCGCGCACGCGCTGGGCTTCCAGGGCAAAGTCGATCATCAGGATGCCGTTTTTCTTGACGATACCGATCAGCAGCACCAGCCCGATCAAGGCCATGATCGAAAAGTCCTGGCCCAGCAACCACAGCATGATCAACGCGCCCAAGCCCGCCGAAGGCAAGGTGGAGATGATGGTCAGCGGGTGCACGAAGCTCTCATACAGCACACCCAAAATAATATACACCGCCACCAGCGCCGCCAGGATCAGCCACGGTTGGCTGGCCAGCGAACTCTGGAACGCCTGGGCGGCGCCCTGGAAGGTGCCGATCAGGGTGGTCGGCATGCCGATTTCGTTCTTGGCCTGGTTGAGCATGATCACCGCATCGCCCAATGCCACGCCGGGTGCCAGGTTGAATGACAGGTTGGCCGCCGGGAACATGCCGTCATGGCTGATGGACAACGGCCCCACGCTGGGCGGGTCGACCTTGGCCAGTGCCGACAGCGGCACCATTTCGTTGGTCAGCGGTGAGCGCAGGTAGAAGTAATTCAGGCTTTCGGCCTTGCCGCGTTGCTGGGTGTCGAGTTCCAGTACTACCTGGTACTGGTTGATCTCGGTCTGGAACTCGTTGATCTGGCGCTGGCCGAACGCGTCATACAGCGCCTGGTCGACATCGGTGGCGGTGAGGCCAAAGCGTGCCGCCGCCTGGCGGTCGATGCTGATGTGGGTGATGCTGCCGCCCAGTTGCAGGTCGTTGGACAGGTCGCGAAAGGCCGGGTTGGCGCGCAGTTTTTCGGTCAGGCGTTGGGTCCAGGTATTGAGCGTCGGGCCGTCGTTGCTCTTGAGTACATATTGGTACTGGGCGCGGCTCGGGCCGGAGCTCAAGTTGATGTCCTGGCCGGCGCGCAGGTACAAGACGATGCCGGGCACCTTGGCCAGTTTGGGGCGGATGCGGTCGATGAACTGGCTGGCGGACACGTCGCGGTCACCGCGGTCTTTCAAGGCGATCCAGAAACGCCCGTTGGCGATGGTCTGGTTGCTGCCGGTCACGCCCACCGAGTGGGAAAACGCGGCCACCGCCGGGTCGTCTTTGAAGATCTCGGCCAGGGCCTTGTGCTTGGCGACCATGTCCGGGTACGACACGTCGGCTGCCGCCTCGCTGGTGCCGAGTACAAAGCCGGTGTCCTGCACCGGGAAGAAGCCCTTGGGGATAAACACGTAGCCGACCACGGCCAGCGCCAGGGTCACCATGAAGATCGCCGCCATGCTGCGTTGATGCGCCAACGCGCGGCGCAGGTTGCGCGCGTAGCCGGCGAGCAGGCGCTCGCTGAAACCCGGCTTGTCATGGGCATGATGAGTCGGCGCGCGCATGAACAGCGCGGCCAGGGTCGGCGCCAATGTCAGCGAAACCACCACCGAAATCAGGATGGTCGAGGTGGCCGTCAGCGCAAACTCCTTGAACAGCCGCCCGACCACGCCGCCCATGAACAGCAGCGGAATAAATGCCGCCACCAGCGAGAAGCTGATGGATACCACGGTAAAACCGATTTCGCCGGAGCCCTTGATCGCCGCCTCGCGCTTATCCAGGCCCGCCTCCAGGTGACGGTGAATGTTCTCCACCACCACGATGGCATCGTCGACCACAAAGCCCACTGCGATCACGATCGCCACCAGCGTCAGGTTGTTCAAGCTGAAGCCGAGCACATACATCAGCGCGAAACTGGCGATCAGCGACACGCCGAGCACACTGGACACAATCAGCGTGGCTGACAATTGGCGCAGGAACAGCGCCATCACCGCCACCACCAGCAAGATGGCGATCAGCAGGGTCACTTCCACTTCATGCAAGGACGCGCGGATAGTCTTGGTGCGGTCGGTCAACACGCTGACCTGCACCGAGGCGGGCAACATGCCTTCCAGGCGCGGCAGCTCGGCTTGAATGCGGTCCACGGTCTCGACAATGTTGGCGCCGGGCTGGCGCGAAATCACCAGGTTGACCCCGGGCGTGTCACCGGACCAGGCCTGCACGTAGGCGTTTTCCGAACCGTTGATGACTTTGGCGACATCACGCAGTTGCACCGGCGCGCCGTTCTTGTAGGAAACGATCAGTTGGCCGTATTCCTCCGGGTGAAACAGCTGGTCGTTGGTGGATAACGTCGACACGCTGTTCTCGCCGTAAATCGCACCCTTGGCCAGGTTCAGGCTGGACTGCTGGATGGCCAGGCGCACGTCGGCGAGGGTCAGGCCGATGGCCGCGAGTTTGTCCGGCGAAGCCTGTACCCGAATCGCCGGGCGTTGCTGGCCGGTGATGTTGATCTGGCCAACGCCGTCGATCTGGCTGATCTGCCGCGCCAGCAGGGTTTCCACATAGTCGCTCAGCTCGGTGCTGGGCATGCTGTCGGAGCTGACGCTGAGGATCAGCACCGGGCTGTCGGCCGGGTTGACCTTCTTCCAGGTCGGCAGGCTCGGCATGTCGCTGGGCAGCTTGCCGGAGGCGGTGTTGATCGCCGCCTGCACTTCCTGCGCGGCGGTGTCGATGCTTTTGTTCAGGGTGAATTGCAGGGTCAGCAGGCTTGAGCCCAAGGCGCTGCTGGAGGTCATCTGGGTCATGCCGGGGATGGCGCTGAATTGCACCTCCAGGGGCGTGGCCACGGATGAGGCCATGGTGTCCGGGCTGGCGCCGGGCAAGGTGGCGGTGACCTGGATGGTCGGGAATTCCGCTTCCGGCAGTGGCGCCACCGCCAGGCGCGGGAAGGCAATCAGCCCCAACAGCACCAGCGCAAAGGTCAGCAGCAGGGTGGCAACCGGGTGGTCGACGCACCAGGCGGACGGCGAACGGCTGCCGCTCATGGTTGCACCTTGGCTTGCACGGTCTGGATCACTTGCGGTGGTTCTTTGAGCACCTCGATCTGCGCGCCGGCCTTGAGCCGTGACTGGCCATCGCTGACCAGCACGTCACCGGCTTGTACGCCCTTGATGATGTTCACGTCGCTGTCCTGATACGCCACCTGCACCGGCACTATCTCAACCTTGTCGCCGTTGACGCGGTACACAAAATGCGCGTCGAGCCCACGTTGCACCACGGTCGGCGGTACCACCAGGGCATTTTTGTCCAGGGCGGTCTGGATCTTGATAGTCACCAGCTGCCCCGGCCACAGGCGCTGCGAGGCGTTATTGAATTCAGCCTTGGCGCGCAGGGTGCCGGTGGTGGAGCTGATTTGGTTGTCGATCAAGCTCAAGTGGCCTTCGCCGAGCAGGTCGCCGGTCTGGCCGTCGGTGTCGGCGCCCATGTAGGCATCGACGCTGGCCTTTGTGGGCGCGGCGATCAAGCCTTGCAGGGTCGGCAGCATCTGTTGCGGCAACGAAAACTCCACGGCGATCGGATCGATTTGCGTCACCGAGAACAAGCCTTGGGTATCACTCATGCGCAGGAAGTTGCCTTCATCCACGGTACGAATGCCGACACGGCCGGTGACCGGCGAGCGAATCTGAGTGTAGGAAAGCTGTACCAGGGCCGAATCAATCGCGGCCTGATTACCTTGCGCCGTGGCCTTGAGCTGGTTGACCAGGGCTTGCTGCTGGTCATAGGTCTGCTTGGACACGCCGTCGTCGACGCTCAGCTCTTTGTAGCGCTTGAGGTTTACCAACGCCACTTGCAACTGCGCCTGGCTTTCACCCAACTGCGCCTTGGCCTGATCGAGGCTGGCGCGGATAGAACGGTCATCGATGGTCGCCAGCAGGTCACCGGCCTTGACCAGTTGGCCCTCCTTGACCAGCAGCTTGGTGAGAATGCCGTCGATTTGCGGGCGGATCACCACGCTGTGCAACGACAGCACCGAGCCGATACCGCTGACAAATCGCGGAATGTCCTGCTGCGTGACGCTCACCACCCGTACCGGGATCGCGGTGGGCACCGCCAGTTTGGTTTTGGCCGGTCGATTGAAGGCCCAGGCTGCAATTGCCACGACCACCAGGGCAGCCACGATCAGGGCGTTTTTTCGTTGAATGTGCATGGGGTGTGGCGCCGGGGCAAAGGGTCGGGAGTGTGAGGGTTCTTTATAGCTCGCCAACCCGGTCAGCACGGTGACTGCTAACTGACAGCGCTGTCAGTAAAGTCCGACCATTCGTACCGGCGGTGGTTAAAGATCCGAGGCGCGCAGGTATACTGCGCGCCAGCGTGGCCCGCAAGCCGGCCGCCGCCTCATTTTCTGCACGCTCCGGAGCTTCCATGACTTCCCCGACACAACCCCCTGTTGAAGCGGCCGACCTCGTCGATCCGGCGGACGCTCAAAGCGTTGAAAAAGCCGAGATCCCTGCGTTCAAGTTTCCGTTCAAGCCGGGTGAACTGGCCGGGGCCAAAAACGCCGCCCAGCCTTGGTACAAGAATGGCGCCAAGAACGGTCACACCAAGTCGCCAGGCATGGCACCGCCGGGCACTCGCCGCTCGATGGGTAAACGCTGAGAATAGAACCATCAGCGTTTTATCAGGTGTGGACTACAACGCCTGCTGATATTTCTGATTGAAGACCCACGACCGTTTCTAGAAAGCTTGCACAGCCTTGATTCCACCCCGACCGTTTAGATCGCGCCGGGTGGTCAGGGCTGGTCTTTCTGGAAAAGGATGTTTCCCGTGGCTCTGATACCTCTGTGTGCAGCACTTGCTCTCTTGCTGTCGATCGACGCCGTGGCCGACGATGATCAACCCCGGCGCGAAATCCGCTTCGCCGTTGCCGCGCAGTTCCCGCCGTTTCAGAGTCGCAGCCCGCAAGGTCAATTGGTGGGCTTGAACATCGACTTGGGCAATGCCCTGTGTACACAGTTGAATGTGCGCTGCACCTGGGTCGACCAGGTGCTTGTCGAAGACTTCCCGGCCCTCGAAGCCCGGCAGTTCGATGCGATCATGGGCATGGCCGCCACCTCCGGGCGGCGTCGGTCGGTGGGGTTCACCGATAATCTGTATCCCTTTACCACGCGTCTGGTCGCCCGCAGGGATTCCGGCTTGTTGCCCGACACACGCTCGCTCAAGGGCAAGCGTGTCGGTGTACTGCTGGGCAGCAACCGCGAAGCCTTTGCGCGGTCGCAGTGGGCACCGGCGGGCGTCATCATCAAGAGTTTCTGGCTCAACGACGAACTGGCGCGCAGCCTGGTGGCCGGCACTATCGATGCGACGCTGCAAGGCACTGTGGAAATTCGCAGGGCGCTGCTCGACACCCCGGATGGCCAGGATTTCGACTTCCTGGGGCCGCCCTTGTCCGGCGAGCTGTTAGGCAACGGCATTGCCATTGCGGTGCGCAAGTTTGACTCCAGCTTGCGCAACGACCTCAACCACGCGCTTGAACAATTGATGCACAACGGCGAATACCAGCGGATCCTCGCGCCTTATCATCTGGACGAACCGTCCCACATCCACACTGACCGTATCGAGCCTAAGCCGCTCTCAACGAAATAAAGGCATAGTTGGCCGGCACCTCAGTGGCAATCTGCGCCCCCGCATCCAGCACCTGCTCGGCGATGTCCATGCCGGACACATGAAACACCCACTCATTAGCCACCGAGGGTTGCCCAATCGCCCACTCGATCGCCTGGGCGAAGGCAGCCATGTTCGGCAGGTACGCGGTAAACCCATCGCCCTTGAGCGCCGTAGTACGAATACCCAGCAAGGCGCAAACGGCCTCCTTGGTCTGCACATCGTCACGGTCGGCCTGGCGTGAACGGCGGATCAGTTCCGCCAGCTCGGCATCCATCAACTCACCGCCGACGATCAGCGCCGGCCCCTGTTCCCAGGACTCTGGCGGGCAATCCTTGGCGGCGGGGTTCAATGGAATGTGCGGGTTGATTTCCATCGGGTAGATGCGGCACACCAGCGGGCGACGTTCATAGATACGGCAACGGTTGTCTTCGTCAAGATTCCGGCAACGCCCGGCGTTGTAGGCGGCAAAGGTAATTGCCACAAACGCCTCGGTATTGCCGCTGGGGACCATCACTGAGCGCAACTGGGCATGCTCGCGTTGTTGCACCGGCAAGCCCAGGCCGCTGGCGAGAAAGCCTTCTACCAGAACGATGACGTCACCGCCGTCAGCCGCCCAACTGCGGGCTTCTTCGAGGGTCAGGGGGACGTGATGGTCGCTGCAGCATTTGCCGCAACCGACGCAGGAAAAGTGAGTGTTCATGGAGGATCTGTCACCAGGCAAGGTCAGAGGGCACTCTTGAACGGTGACGGTTTTTTGCCTCTGTTCACTGTTCAGGCTCAGTGGAAGCAAGTTATGCGCCAGTGCCGGTCAGTCCTCGGGCACCTGGTCGCGCAGCACAAACACCATGCCGGCGCTTTCATACAACTGTCGGGCGCGCTGGTTGGTTTCCAGTACCTTCAGGTCCACATAGGGCTCGCCGCGTTGCTTGAACACGTGGAAGGTATGCAGCAACAAGGCACGCCCCAGCCCCTGGCCCTGGGCGCACGGATGGATCGAGAGGTTCTTGATAAACGCGCTGGTCCAGCACTGGGCCACACCCAGAATGCCGTCTGCATTACTGGCCACCAGGCATAGTGTGGGATCGAACTCGGCGTCGGTGATGAACTGCCGGCGCCACTCTGTCAGGCTGGGGACACGGCCGCCGCCCTGTTCCTGGGTCATGCGCAATACGGCATGGATGGCCGGGGCCAGCTCATCGCGGTAATGATCCAGCCGGGTATTGGCCGGCCACTGCGGGGCTGGCAGGCTGGTAGTAAGGTCGCGGCGCAGCAGTTGAAAATACTCCGCCACCGCTTACAGGCCTTTTTGCGCCACAGTTTGCGCGGCTACCACCAGGCATTTGGTCAGTTCGGGCGACGAGAACTTGGTGAGTACCGCGTCGGCACCGGCCAGGCGGGCTTTCTCGCTGTTCATCGCGCTGTCCAAAGAGGTGTGCAGCAGCACGTAAAGCTCCTGGAAGTCCGGGGTTTCGCGCAGGGTGCGGGTGAGGGCGTAACCGTCCATTTCGGACATCTCGATGTCCGACACCACCACGTTGATCTGCTCGACCGTGCCTTGCAGCTCCAGCAGCACATCAATGGCTTCCTTGGCACTGCGCGCGGTGTGGCAGGTCAGGCCGAGGTTGCGCAGTGTGTGCACCGATTGCTGCAGGGCCACCTGGCTGTCGTCCACCACCAGGATGCGCGCGTTACCGAGTACTTCGGCTTCTTCCATGGTCAAGTCGGTCGGCGCCGCTTCAACGGGGGCCGGGGCGATGCCGTGGATGACCTTTTCGATATCCAGCACCTGCACCAGGCCGCCTTCGACCTGCGTCACGCCGGTGATAAACGAGCGATTGCCGCCGGAGCCATAGGGCGGCGGGCGGATGTCGGTGGTCAGGCAGTGCACGATCTTGCTCACTGCCTGCACATGCAGGCCCTGCTTGGAACGGCTGACATCGGTGACGATCAGGCAGCCACCGTTCGGGTCTTGCAGCGGCATCTCGCCGAGGGCGCGGCTCAGGTCGATCACCGACAGCGAGGCGCCGCGCAGGGTGGCGATACCTTTGACGTGCGGGTGCGACTCCGGCAGCTTGGTCAGCGGCGGGCAGGGGATGATCTCACTGACTTTGAGCAGGTTGATGGCCATCAGCTTGCCGCTGCGCAAGGTAAAGAGCAGAAGCGAGAGTGAATCTGCGCGGGCTTTGGTGGTGGACATAAAAACCTTCTGTGGATCAGGGATGACGATCTATGGAAGGTTATCGACTTGGGGGAGCCAGGCTTTAACCGGATTTTGTGTCGGGCTGGGCTTGTGTGGGAGCCAGCTCCCATACAAGCCCCCATCCCCTATGAGATCGGTGTCAGCCCTTCCAGACCTGTGGGTTGACCAGATCCTGCGGGCGCTGCCCCAACAAGGCGCTGCGCAAGTTGTCCAGGGCACGGTTGGCCATGGCTTCACGGGTTTCATGGGTGGCCGAGCCGATATGCGGCAGGGTCACCGCATTGCTCAGCTTAAACAGCGGCGATTCGGCCAGCGGCTCCTGCTCATACACATCCAGCCCGGCGCCACGGATTTTCCGGGTTTGCAGCGCTTCAATGAGTGCCGGTTCGTCCACCACAGGCCCACGGGAAATATTGATCAGGATCGCGCTGGACTTCATCAGCCCCAATTCGCGTGTGCTGATCAAGTGGCGGGTCTTGTCGCTCAACGGCACCACCAGGCAGACGAAATCCGCCTCGGCCAGCAACTGGTCCAGGCTGCGAAACTGCGCGCCCAGCTCCTGCTCCAGCTGAGTCTTGCGGCTGTTGCCGCTGTACAGAATCGGCATATTGAAGCCCAGGCGCCCACGCCGGGCCACGGCTGCGCCGATATTGCCCATGCCGACGATGCCGAGGGTCTTGCCGTGTACATCGCAGCCAAACAGTGGTGCACCAACGCTGGCTTTCCACTGGCCGGCCTTGGTCCAGGCATCCAGCTCGGCCACGCGGCGCGCACTGCTCATCAGCAGGGCGAAGGCCAGGTCGGCGGTGCTTTCGGTGAGCACGTCGGGGGTGTTGGTGAGCATGATCCCGCGCTCGTTGAAGTACGGCACGTCGTAGTTGTCGTAGCCCACCGACACGCTGGACACCACTTCCAGCTTGCTCGCGCCTTCCAGCTGCGCACGCCCCAGCTTGCGGCCTACGCCGATCAGGCCATGGGCGTGAGGCAGGGCTTCATTGAATTGAGCGTTGAGGTCACCCAGCTTGGGGTTCGGCGCGATCACCTCGAAATCCTGTTGCAGGCGTTCGATCATTTCCGGGGTGACGCGGCTGAAGGCGAGGACAGTCTTTTTCATTGCAGAACTCCGCTCAAAATGTGGGAGCTGGCTTGCCTGCGATGCTGGCGCCTCGGTGTATCAGCAGTACCAAGGCGATGCTATCGCAGGCAAGCCAGCACCCACAGTAAATGGATGGTGTTTGTGGGGCCGTTTTCCAAAATCAGTTCGCCAGGCGTGTGCCGCCGAGGCTGCCGCTCAACTCATACGCCACCAACTCAGCCTGATGCGCCGCCAGAATCTCCGGCAACGACCCTCTCAGGTATTCCACCCAAGTCTTGATCTTCGCATCCAGGTACTGACGCGACGGGTAGATGGCGTACAGGTTCAGTTCCTGCGAGCGATAGGTGGGCATCACCCGTACCAGCGAGCCGTTGCGCAAACCTTCAATAGCCGCATACACCGGCAGCAGGCCGACGCCCATGCCGCTGGTGATCGCGGTTTTCATCGCGTCGGCCGAGTTGACCAGAAACGGCGAAGTGTTGATCGCCACGCTTTCCTGGCCTTCGGGGCCGTTGAAGGTCCATTTGTCCAGCTGGATCACCGGGCTGACCAGGCGCAGGCAGGCGTGGTTGAGCAAATCCTGGGGCCGCTGTGCGCAACCTTTGGCCTTGACGTAATCCGGCGAGGCACACGCGATGCTGTAGGTGATGCCCAGGCGCTGGGACACAAAACCCGAATCCGGCAGTTCACTGGCCAACACGATGGACACGTCGTAACCCTCGTCGAGCAGGTCCGGCACGCGGTTGGCCAGGGTCAGGTCGAAGGTCACGTCGGGGTGGGTGCGACGGTAACGGGCAATGGCGTCAATCACGAAATGCTGGCCGATGCCGGTCATGGTATGCACTTTCAGCTGCCCGGCGGGGCGTGCGTGGGCGTCGCTGGCTTCGGCCTCGGCTTCCTCGACATAAGCCAGGATCTGCTCACAACGCAGCAAATAGCGCTTGCCGGCCTCGGTCAGCGCGATACGGCGAGTGGTGCGGTTGAGCAAGCGGGTTTGCAGATGGGCCTCAAGGTTGGAGACCGCGCGCGAAACGTTGGCGGTGGTGGTGTCCAGTTGCACGGCGGCGGCGGTGAAGCTGCCGGCCTCGGCCACGCAACTGAAGGCGCGCATATTTTGCAAAGTGTCCATGGAGTGTTCTCAAGGGAGATAGCAAATTGTGACAGAAAGTTACGCCGACCAGTGATCCCTACCAACGGATTATCGCCTGAACGGTAACAAAGATTCACAGGAATGCCAGCTTATCGTTCCCCATGGCGCCCCCTAGAATTGCGCCACCTTCCCCGCCTCACCACCTCAGGAATTCGTTCGCCGTGCCGCGTCGCATCAGCAGAGAGCTTAAGGCTCTCAGTGTTTTGGCCTTATCGTTAGCAATCAGCGGCTGCATCGGAACCGGAGGAATCGCCCCCCAAGGCCAGGCCCTCAACGCCAATACCCTGGCCACCGACGCCGCCATCCAGAGCGCCGCGCAGGACGCCCATTGGCCCACCACCCAATGGTGGCAAGCCTATGGCGACACGCAACTCAACCGCTGGGTCGACCTCGCCACGCAAAACAGCCCGAGCATGGCCATGGCCGCCGCGCGGGTGCGGGAAGCGCGGGCCATGGCCGGGATTGCCGAGTCGGCCGAGTCGTTGCAGATCAACAGTGACACCACCCTCAAGCGCCACAGCTGGCCGAAAGATCAGTTCTACGGGCCGGGCGCGTTGAGCGGTGCCAATACCTGGGACAACACTTCGTCCCTGGGCCTGAGCTACGCCCTCGACCTGTGGGGCCGCGAAAGCAATGCTAGCGAACGCGCCGTCGACCTGGCGCACATGAGCGCCGCCGAAGCGCGCCAGGCCCAGCTCGAACTGCAGAACAATGTGGTACGCGCCTATATCCAACTGTCGTTGCACTTCGCCAACCGCGATATCGTCGCCGCCACCCTGGCCCAGCAACAGCAGATTCTCGACCTGGCCAACAAACGCCTGAACGCCGGGATCGGCACGCATTTCGACGTGAGCCAGGCCGAAACGCCGCTGCCCGAAACCCATCGCCAGCTCGACGCCCTCGACGAAGAAATCGCCCTGAGCCGTAACCAACTCGCGGCATTGGCCGGCAAAGGCCCAGGCGCAGGCGCGCAACTGCAACGCCCGAGTTTATCCTTGGCTGCACCGCTGAAGCTGCCCTCAAGCCTGCCCGCGCAATTGCTCGGCCAACGCCCGGACGTGGTCGCCAGCCGCTGGCAGGTCGCCGCCCAGGCGCGCGGCATCGATGTGGCGCACGCCGGTTTCTACCCCAATGTCGATCTGGTCGGCAGCCTCGGCTATGTGGCCACCGGCGGTACGATGCTGGGGTTTCTCAGCGGGCAGAAGTTCAACTACACCGTCGGCCCGGCGATCAGCTTGCCGATCTTCGATGGCGGCCGTTTGCGCGGGCAATTGGGCGAAGCCAGCGCCGGTTATGACCTCGCCGTGGCCAAGTACAACCAGACGCTGGTCAATGCGCTCAAGGGCATCAGCGACCAGTTGATCCGCCGCGAATCCATGGACAAGCAAGCTACCTTTGCCGCGCAGTCGGTGGCCTCGGCGCAGAAAACCTACGACATCGCCATGATCGCTTACCAGCGCGGCCTCACCGATTACCTCAATGTGCTCAACGCCCAGACCCTGCTGTTCCGCCAGCAACAGGTCGAGCAACAGGTGCAGGCCGCGCGCCTGAGTGCCCATGCCGAGCTGGTTACGGCATTGGGCGGCGGGCTCGGCGCCGGCAACGACGTACCACAGGACGCCAAGACACTTCCGAGCAAAACCCCGGCGGCGCTCGCCGTGTTCGATCACTGAGTAGACTGTAATGACTCCCTTGCCTGCACCGCTGCGCTGGTTGCACTCGCTTGAGTGGCGCCGTGGTTTTTTCGACTGGGCACGCAGCGACGGCGTGACCTGGGTGTATATCTTCAAGGTGCTGATCGCTGCGTTCCTGACGTTGTGGCTGGCCATGCGCCTGGAGTTGCCGCAACCGCGCACGGCGATGATCACCGTATTTATCGTGATGCAACCGCAGAGCGGCCAGGTGTTTGCCAAGAGTTTCTATCGCTTCCTCGGCACCTTGGCGGGCTCGGCGGTGATGGTCTTGTTGATTGCCTTGTTTGCGCAGAACACCGAGTTGTTTCTTGGCGCGTTGGCGATTTGGGTGGGTATCTGCACCGCGGGTGCCACGCGTAATCGCAACTTTCGCGCCTACGGGTTTGTGCTGGCCGGTTATACGGCGGCGATGGTGGGTTTACCGGCGCTGGCGAACCCGGACGGCGCGTTTATGGCGGCGGTCTGGCGGGTGTTGGAAATCTCCCTGGGGATTATCTGCTCCACCGTGGTCAGCGCCGCGATCCTGCCGCAAACCTCCAGCGCGGCGATGCGCAACGCCTTGTATCAACGTTTTGGCGTGTTCGCGCTGTTCGTCACCGACGGCCTGCGTGGGCGCAGCCAGCGTGAAGGTTTCGAGGCCAGCAATGTGCGCTTTATCGCTGAAGCGGTGGGCCTGGAAGGGTTGCGCAGCGTCACCGTGTTCGAAGACCCGCACATGCGTCGGCGCAATGGTCGGCTCAGCCGCCTCAACAGCGAATTCATGAGCATCACCACGCGTTTCAACGCCCTGCACCAGTTGCTCGAACGGTTGCGCGCCGATGAGGCCGATCACGTGGTTGCAGCGATCAGGCCCGGCCTGCAGGACCTTGCCGAAGTGCTCGACGGCTTCTCCGGCCGGGCACTTACCAGCCCCGACGCCGCACGGCTGGTCAACCAGCTCAGCGCCTACAAGGACGGCCTGCCCGCCAAGGTGCGTGCTCTGCGTGCGGCCTTTGAAGAGGGCAACCCGAGCGAAGCCGAGCAGCTGGATTTTCATACCGCCTATGAGCTGCTTTATCGCTTTGTCGATGACTTGCACAACTACGCGCTGACCCACGCCTCCCTGGCCGACCACAGCCATGCACGCGAACAGTGGAACGAGACCTTTATCCCCAAGACCAATTGGCTGGCCTGCGCGGCTTCGGGTATTCGTGCGTCGTTCATTCTGATCGTGCTGGGCAGCTACTGGGTGGCCACCGCCTGGCCCAGCGGCGCAACCATGACCCTGATTGCCGCCGCTACGGTCGGCCTGTCCGCCGCCACGCCCAACCCCAAGCGCATGGCGTTCCAGATGGCCTGCGGCACCTTGATCGGCGCACTGGTGGGCTTTGTCGAAATGTTCTTCGTGTTCCCCTGGATCGACGGCTTCCCGCTGCTGTGCGTGATGCTCGCACCGGTGATCATCTTCGGCGCGTTCCTGGCCTCACGCCCGCAATATGCCGGCGTGGGCGTCGGCCTGTTGATCTTCTTCAGCACCGGCTCGGTGCCGGACAACCTCACGGTCTACAACCCCTACACCTTTATCAACGACTACATCGCCATGATCATCGGCATGCTGGTGTGCGCGGCGGCGGGCGCGATCATCCTGCCGCCCAACAGCCGCTGGCTGTGGCGCCGCCTGGAGCAGGACCTGCGCGAGCAAGTGGTGTACGCGATCAGCGGCAAGCTCAAGGGCCTGGCCTCGAGTTTTGAAAGCCGCACCCGCGATTTGCTGCACCAGGCCTACGGCCTCGCCGCCGGCCAACCGCACGTGCAGCGTGATTTGCTGCGCTGGATGTTCGTGGTGCTGGAGGTCGGCCACGCAATCATCGAGCTGCGCAAGGAACAGGCGATTTTGCCGGTGCACCCGGCGTATGCCGAATCCCAGCCGTGGCGCCAGGCGATCCGCGTGATGGGCCGCTCGCTGGTGCGGTTGTTTCTGCAACCCAGCGCGAGCAACCTGGAGCGCGGCCTGATCGCCGTCGACCACGCGATCAGCCGCGTACAGGCCACCGACGAACCCTTCGCCCCGCACTTTGACACCTCGGCCCTGCGCCGAGTGAAGAGCTACCTGCACTTTATCCGCACCTCGTTGCTCGACCCGCAATCGCCACTGGCGGCCCTTAAAGGAGCCCCGCATGCCCCGTGAAATCGCGTTCCACGGCCTGTACATGCCGACCATGACCCTGATGTTTTTGATTGCGGCCGTGCTGGCTTGGGCGCTGGACCGCTTCCTGGCCGGGTTCGACCTGTACCGTTTTTTCTGGCACCCGGCGTTGTTGCGCCTGAGCCTGTTCGTTTGCCTGTTCGGCGCCTTGGCGCTGAGCGTCTACCGTTGAGAATGCCCCGATGAAAAAGTTTTTCAGCCTGCTCGCGACCTTGCTGGTACTGGCTTTGGCGATCTGGATTGGCCGCACGCTGTGGGTGCATTACATGCAAACGCCCTGGACCCGCGACGGCCGCGTGCGCGCCGACATTATCAATGTGGCGGCGGACGTCACGGGTGAAGTGGTCGACGTGCCGGTGCGCGATAACCAACTGGTGAAAAAGGGCGACTTGCTGATGCAGATCGACCCTGAGCACTACCGCATCGCAGTCAAGCAGGCGCAGTCGCTGGTGGCTTCACGAAAAGCCACCTGGGAGATGCGCAAGGTCAACGCCCATCGCCGTGCCGACCTCGACGCCCTGGTGATCTCCAGGGAAAACCGCGACGACGCCAGCAACATCGCCGACTCGGCCCTGGCCGATTACCAGCACGCGCTGGCGCAACTGGAAGCCGCCGAGCTGAATTTGAAACGCACACACGTGGTGGCGGCAGTGGACGGCTATGTCACCAACCTCAATGTGCATCGTGGCGACTACGCACGCATCGGCGAGGCGAAAATGGCCGTGGTGGATATGAACTCGTTCTGGGTCTACGGCTTCTTCGAGGAGACCAAGCTGCCGCACGTCAAAGTCGACGACAAAGCCGATATGCAACTGATGAGCGGCGAGACGCTCAAGGGCCATGTGGAAAGCATCTCGAGGGGTATCTACGACCGCGACAACCCCGAAAGCCGTGAGCTGATCGCCGATGTGAACCCGACGTTCAACTGGGTGCGCCTGGCCCAGCGCGTGCCGGTGCGGATACACATTGATGAAGTGCCGGAGGGTGTGTTGTTGGCCGCCGGCATCACCTGCACCGTGATTGTCGATCGCGACCTGTGAGTCGCCTTGATATTCAAGTTATCCAAAGAAACACTGCAGAGACCCTATGCCCTCTGGTTCTACACCGATTATGTTGGCACCGATGAGGATTCTCTGTTCGGCTAGTTCGGTTAGCAGCACAGGGTCGTTTCGGGCGGGGGAACCCAAGTCGTTATAGCCTTGGTTGTTGAAGGCATTATTCAGTGTGCCGTCGGCGCTGAATTTGGCTATGTAGATCAAGTTGCCCGATGAGGCCGTGACAAGGTCGCCTGCGGCTGTACTCATGATGGCGTGCCAGCCATTGTCGTAAGCGCTATTGAATTGGCTGACCAAGGGCTTGCCATTATTGAACAACTGATGCGCCGCGCCATTGGGGGTAATGGCACACAGTAACCCGCGTGTAGCGTCGACATAGTTCATGCCCACTTGGCCGGCACCTACAAGACTGCGGTCTGCGCGCTCCGTGAGACCGTTGAAGGTAGTGTGGTCGGTAATGTCAAGTATGCGGTAGACACCCGGGTTTTGCGGATCACCAAAGGTTTCGTCCAACGTGCCGTCGTGGTTGAGGCGGGCGAACATTGCGGTATGGAGTGCAGGGGTGAATCGGGCATGGCCGGCAATAACGATTTTCTGGTCGTGGCCCTGGCTGATACAGGCGTTAACGGCAGTCGCGGCAGCGGTATTCTTCAGTTTGAAGTCCAGTCTGCCATTGCCGTTAAGAACGGTGTCCAACTTACCATTGGGCTGCAAGCGAAACACAGTGCCCACTGTCGAGTGCGAATTGTAGCGCTTGGAGTAATTGGCGCTGACCAGAATGTACCCATCATCCTGTACGTGCACGGTCGTCGAGTCTGCCGTCAACCCTTCGTCCTTATGGGTGAGTAGAGTGCGCATGCCTTGATTGGCAAAAGCTGTGTCAAATGCGCCGTTGCTTTCGAAGCGCGCAACGACCACGTCTGCCCAACCATTGCCCTTGTCACGCCATGTCCAGCCCACCATCAGGATTTTTCCGTCGGGTTGGACTGTCAGCCTCGAACCTCCGGCCGGCACTGAGGGGAAGAAGTTACCGGTAACCAGCCCCTTGTTGCCAAACGTTTTATCAAGTTTGCCATTGGCGTCTAAGCGGCCTAAGCCAAATATGTTATTGAGGCCGTGTTGAAATAAGTTGGCACAGAACAGAATGTTGCCTTCCTTATCGGTCGTCAGCCCTTTGAAGAGATGCAACACGACCAGTTCAGGATGCTCCGCCAGGATCTCATATAATGTGATTTCTCCATTGACGCCAAAGCTTGGGTCCTTAGTGCCGGAGCCGTTAGCCACATTCATGTTGGTATGCCTCTATCTGTCAGCGGAGCGCTGCCATGTCGGCACAGGACGTTCATAGCCGAAGCAACAGTTTTGAGTCTGTTCTTTGGGGGCATACCTCGTCTACTGTCAGATCTGACAGGTATTAAAGGGTTATTGCTTGCTCAAGGGAGTAACACATAGGTCTCATGCAAATGCCGCCACAACAGCGCGCCACTCGCCTGCTTCTCGAACACCACGGTTGCGCGTCGATCGGTCTGCGTGCCGCTGTCATCAATCTGGTGTTCGCGATAAGTCACCGTGGCGCCGCGCGCATGCCGGTCAATCCCGGCCATTTCGCTCAGGGTGATCTTCAGTCCTGGGCGCATGCCGCCCAAGCGGGTGAACAGCGCATTCACTCCTGCCGCATTGACCCGTGCACCGGTGGCAGGCGCAACCATGCTGAACTCAGGCGAAAACCGCGCGAGCAAGTTCTGCAACGTGCCTTCAGGCGCAACCCCGGCAAACCATTGTTCGATCTCGACGTGGGTCTGGATCACTTCTTCAAAAAAATCGCTGTAATCAATCATGGCTATGCCTCGCTGGCAGGGTGAAGCAGTGTCCGTACTCTGGACGCATCCAGGCGCAGCACCGCGAAAAGGGGCAGCAGTGTCAGGGCTGCGGCTATCGTGAAGGTTGTGGCGAAGGAATCCAAGGCCGACAACAGCGCGCTGAGTAGCGCCGCGCCCAGGCAAAAACTTACCTGCCGGTTGATGTTCCACAGGGCGCTGGCGTGGCCCATGCGCTCGGCGCCAATGTCGAGAAACGCCAGCGTCTGCGCGGTGCTGCTGCACAGGCTTCCGCCCAGACCCATCAACGCGTAGGCGGGAATCACCCAGGTTGGCTGGTTCAACAGCAGGATGCCAATGCATTGCAGAGCCATGCCCACCAGCAACAAAGGTTTTGGACCGCAACGGTTGAACAGTTTTTTACTCAAGTAAATCGCCAGCGCCGACGCCACTGCCCACGGCAGCATCAGCGCACCGGTCTGTGTGGCGTCATAACCAAGGCCGCGCAGGTAGAGAATGGCGATCAGGCTGGTACCGATAAACACGCCGGGGATGCACAGGTAAACCAGCATCGCCACGCGCAGCATCGGGCTGCGGATTTGCTTGAAGATACTCCCTACATCCAGTGCCAGTCGCTCCGTTGCGGGCACGTCGGGTTTTATCCACAGTACTGCCAGCAGCAAGGTGATCAACGCCAGCGGCAGGTTGGCGTAGAAGATCCAGCGCCAGGACACGCTGTCGACGATCAATCCCCCTAACGCCGGAGACAAGGCTGGCACCAGCAATGCCACCGACATCACCCGCGCGGTGAGCTGGCTGCGTTCTGCGGGCGGAAAATGCCGATACGCCAAGGCCTGCCCCACTGGGATCAGCAGGCCACCGCCCAAACCTTGCAGCAACCGCCAACCGATCAGCGCTTCAATCGAACCCGCCTGGCCAACCATCACCGAGGCTCCCGCGAACAGCAACAGGCTGACGGCGATCAGGTTGCGTTCGCCCAGCATGGCGGCCAGCCACACACTGAAGGGAATGATCACGGTCAACCCGAGCATGTAGGCGTTGCTGACCCAGGCCAATTGCGTCACCGAGGCGTGCAGCTCCAGGGCGATATCCGGGTAGGCGACGGTGGCGACAAACATGTTCACCAGGTCCAGGGCAAAGCCCAGTAGAAAGATCCAGGCGACTTTCGAGCGGTAGGTCATAAACGCGATTCTGCGAGTGAAGCGGGCAGGGTAGGCGTGATGCAGGGTTTGGGATACGCCGGTTTGCCTGTTAGTTTGTCAAAAATATTTTGACAAAGGAGGCGGCTGCCAATGGTCAGCCTGGACCGATTCGACACCTTCAAGGCCGTGGTCGAGGCCGGCTCGCTCACCGCCGCCGCCGACCGGCTGGGCCAGACCCGCGCCGTGGTCAGCTTCAACCTCAAGCGCCTTGAGGCAGAACTGGGCGTGACCCTGTTAACCCGCAACACCCGCCAATTGGCGTTGACGGATGCCGGCGAGCGCTTTTACCTGCGTTGCACGCGCATGCTGGAAGAAGCCCGGCTGGCAGTGGAAGAAGCCCGCTCTGAACATGCCCAACTCAAAGGCACCTTACGCATCACCACCACGGTGGAGTACGCGCTGGCGGTGGTTGCCCCGGCGGTCGAAGCTTTCCGTCGTCTGCACCCGGACTTGAACATTCACTTATCCACATCCTCCACCCATGCCGACTTGATCTCCGAGCGCTTTGACGTGGCGATTCGGCTGGGGCGGCTGCTCGACTCCAATCACCGGGCAGTGCAGCTGTCGACCTTTGAGGTATTTGCCGTAGCCGCGCCGAAGTTTGCCCTGGTGCAAACCCTGGATGCGTTGGAGCGCGTGCCCAAGCTGGGCCATGGCCGCCTGACGGAGCTGAGCCTGACTGACCCGGCCGGCGGCGAGCATCAATACCGTTCCGGCCCTGCTGCGCTGGTGGCCGACAGTGCATCGGTTCTCCAGGCCTTCGCCGTGCGTGGGCATGGTGTGGCGGTGTTGCCGCAATGGTTGGTGCAGGGCGATCTGGACGCCGGGCGGTTGGTGCGCTTACTGGCGGATCATCGGTTTGCCCCGCAAGGCATTTATGCCATGTACCCGGATACACGGCATTTGCCGCTGAAGGTGCGGGCGTTTATTGATTTTATGAAGGGCTAGAGTGAGCCCGATAGTCCAAAGCGCTTCTTCAGGACTTTCTCCAGCAATCCCTTGGGCAACAACGCCGCCATCAACGGCAACGCCCGGCTGCCATTGCCCGCACGCAACATCCGGGGCGGTGTTGGTTGTTGCACAGCCTTAAGCACTTGAGCTGCAAACTGCTCGGCCGAAGTCGGGTTGCCCTGCGAGGCCTGGGAGCGTGCACGAATGCCTTCGCGCAAGGGCCACCAGGGCGATTGTTCGTTGATCAGCAGTTCGGCCTGGGCGCCGGCGTTTTTCGCGAAGCTTGTGTTGATGGCTCCCGGCTGTACTTCCAGCACGCGCACGCCAAATGGCGCCAGTTCCATACGCAATGCATCGCTCAAGGCATGCACCGCCGCTTTCGAGGCGCAGTACGCACCGGCAAACGGCGTGACCAGCACACCCGAAACGCTGCCGATATTCACCACCAAACCTTTACTGCGCCGCAGCGCGGGAAACAGCGCCTGGGTGACGCCGACGATGGAAAATACATTGGTCTCGAACTGGCGCTGCATGGCTTCAGTGCCGCCGTCGAGCAGCGGGCCCATGGCTCCGTAGCCGGCATTGTTGATCAACACATCCAGTTCACCGAGTTGTTCGGCCAGGCGCTGCAAGGCCGCGCTGTCGTTGACGTCCAGCAGCACGGCATTGAAGCCGGCAGCCGCGAGGCTGGCGACGTCTGCTTCGCGACGGGCGCTGGCCCACACGTCGAAGCCGGCGGATTTGAAGGCGTCAGCCAGGGCGCGGCCAATGCCACTGGAGCAACCGGTGATGAGTACGTTGGGCATGGATCAATCCTTTGTCAGTCCGAGAAACTGCCTTGCAGGTGCTCGGCGCGAAATTCCAGGGTTTGCGGGCGGTAGCCGGGGCGCAGGGGCGGCGTGGGCAAACAGTCGTCCCAGGTGGCGCCGGCCTGTAATTCGCCGGGGCCGCGATAGCGCGGGGCAGCATAAACGTTATCGGCCAGGTTCACCGTGTCGCCCGGCGCATAGGCCGCGAGGCGCCAGCGCAACTCGGTGAGCGGCACGTTGTTGCCGTTGATCAGCAGCAGTTTCAACGGGCGGTCGGCCGGGCATTCCTGCGGCGCGTAGCTGATGCGCAGTTCCAGGCGCGCCAGTTGTGACGCTTCGCGGCTGTCCAGCCACACCACCCAGATGGCGACGCAACCCAGGCCGACGGCGGCGGCCAGCGACACCGGCAAGGCTTTGGCGGGGTAGCGCAGCAGCAGGATCAGCCAGGTGATGATCAGGAGAACGCCGAAGAACATGGAGACCACCTCGAATAGGGAGCGAGCATCCTAACTTAAGCGTAGGTGGGATTGGGTAGCTTGAGATAAGTGTTGATCGGGCGGGCGCCATCGCAGGCAAGCCAGCTCCCACAGTTGGAATGCGTTCCACTGTGGGAGCTGGCTTGCCTGCGAAGACTTACTTACTGAGCAGAAGAATCCGCCTGCAAGCCTTCGATGGAAGCCTCAACCAATGCCAAGCCGGTTTCGGCTAATTGCAGGCTGGCCCAATTCAGGTAGCTCTGGTGTTCGGTGCACAGGTCTTGAGCTGCCAAGGTGAGCACGCGCGCGGTGCCTAAAACATAGCTGGCATGTTCCAGTGCATGTTCGATGGGAATGCCGGGTTGTACGCAAAAAAGAGGTTCTTCACTGCGGTCGCTGGGGCCGAAGGGGGTGGGGCGGGTGGTTTGTTTGGACATGGTGGATCTCCTGATGAAAATGGGATCCTATGAGTTTGCGAGGCCGTCAAACCTCATCACGAATGAGTCGTGACAGGCGCGAGGATAGGCAGGAAGGGGGCAGGGGTCAATGCTGGCGGGGTGCTTTCGGACGCCATCGCAGGCAAGCCAGCTCCCACAGTTGGACCGGGTACAACCTTGGAATGCAGTCGAATGTTGTCGATCGTTCCCACGCTCTGCGTGGGAATGCATCCCGTGACGCTCTGCGTCACCCATGCACCGGGCGTGAATCGGAACGCGGAGCGTCCCAGGCGGCATTCCCACGCGGAGCGTGGGAACGAGCAGCCCCCACCCAGCCCACTGCGGATAGGGGACGCAGCGGGCTGGATGAGGGCTTCTTGTACGACCGTGTTACTGCGCGATAGTTTTCACCGACACGCCACGTTCAACCGGGGTGGAGCGCCCGTAGATATCTTCAAAGCGTTCGATATCGTCTTCGCCCAGGTAGCTGCCCGATTGCACTTCAATAATCTCCAGCGGGATCTTGCCCGGGTTGCGCAGGCGGTGCACCGAGGCGATCGGGATGTAGGTGGACTGGTTCTCGCAGAGCAGGAACACGTTTTCGTCACAGGTGACTTCAGCGGTGCCGCTGACCACGATCCAGTGTTCGGCGCGGTGGTGGTGCATCTGCAGCGACAGGCACGCGCCCGGCTTGACCGAGATGTGCTTGACCTGGAAGCGCCCACCCATGTCCACCGAGTCGTAGGAGCCCCACGGGCGGTAGACTTCGCAGTGGTTCTGGGTTTCGCTGCGGCCTTGCTCGTTGAGGGTGTTGACCATCTGCTTGACGCCCTGGACCTTGTCCTTGTGGGCAATCATCATCGCGTCCTTGGTTTCCACCACCACGATGTTGTCCAGGCCGATCACTGACACCAGTTTGCCGTTGCCATGCACCATGCAGTTGCGGCTGTCCTGGATCACCACATCGCCTTTGCTGACGTTGCCGTTGGCGTCTTTGTCATTGACCGCCCACAACGAGGCCCAGCAACCCACGTCGCTCCAGCCGGCACTCAGCGGCACCACGCAGGCGCGCTGGGTTTTTTCCATCACCGCGTAGTCGATGGAATTGTCCGGGCAGCAGGCGAAGGTAGCTTCGTCGAAGGTTACGGTGTCGGCATCCTGTTCGCTGCGCTCCAGGGTCAGCACGCAGGTGTCGTAGATGTCCGGGTCGTGTTTTTTCAGCTCTTCGAGGAAGCGGCTGGCGCGGAACAGGAACATGCCGCTGTTCCAGAAGTAACCGCCGCTTTTGACGAACTCGACGGCGCGTTTTTCATCGGGTTTTTCCACGAACTGTTGCACGCGGCTGACGCCTTCGGGCAGCAGCGAATCGTTGCTGGACTTGATGTAGCCGTAACCGGTTTCCGGACGGGTTGCCGGAACGCCGAACAGCACCATCTCGCCACGCTCGGCCGCTACGGTGGCCAGGGCCAGGGCGCGTTGCAGGGCTTTCTGGTCGTCGATCACGTGGTCGGCGGGTAGCACCAGCATCAGCTCGTCGCGGCCTTCGTTGACCAGCATCATCGCAGTCAGGGCCACGGCCGGCGCGGTGTTGCGGCCGAAGGGTTCCATCAGCACGCGTTGGCATTCGAGCTTGCGGGCGCTGAGTTGCTCGTTGACGATAAAGCGGTGGTCCTTGTTGCAGACCACGATCGGCGCGTCCATGCCTTCGAACACCAGGCGCTCCAGGGTTTGCTGGAACAGCGTGTGCTCGCCGGTCAGGGCCAGGAATTGCTTGGGGAACTGTTTGCGGGAAAGCGGCCAAAGACGTGAGCCGCTACCACCGGAAAGGATTACTGGGATCATGGGTGTTTCTCCTTGAATCGATTTGGGTCAGAGCTACGAAGGTTTGTCGTTTCACTCTTGTTTTTGTCTCGGTCCTGAGTCGAAACGCGCACAGTGTGGGAGCTGGCTTGCCTGCGATGGCGCCTTCAAGACCGCCATCGCAGGCAAGCCAGCTCCCACAAGGGGCGTGTCAACTCAGGGAAATCATCAGCGGGTCGACACGGGGCGCTTGACCCACACTGGCGAAATGCTCGAACCCGAGCCGGTCACATACAGCACCGCCGCTTCACCCCGTTCCAAAGCCACCGGCTTCACATCGCCGACTTTCTTGTCACCGTCGTACAACGCCAGGCTCACTTTCACCGGGTTGATTTCGCGCTCGCCACGGCCTTTGGCGGCCACCGACTTGACCACGTCGGTCTTGCCGTCGGCAGTTTTCAAGGTCAGGGCCTTGTCGCTGAGGTTCTGCACACGCACCAGGGATTTTTGCTTGTTCTTGAACGGCGGCTCTTCGATCAGCTGCGGCTGGCCGCTGCCGCTGTTAACCAGGGTGTAGTAGTGATCGGCCGCGAGCTTGACCGGTACGGTCTGGCTGCCGACCTTGGCGCTGTAGTCGCCGCCCGGCATGAAGCTGAAGTCACTGCTGGCCAGCGGCGCAACATCGCTCAAATTGGTCGCGCCGACAGTAGCGCTGACTTCCTGGTTCGATGCGTTGTAGATCCGCACGAAGCTGGAGCCTTTTGGTGCCGTCGGGCCGTACAGGGCGGCGTCGCCCCCGGCGAAGGCAGACATCGATACGAAGCTCATGCCGGCTGCGATAGCCAGGGTTTTAGCGAGACGACGAGGAGTTGTAGTGAAAGTCATGTGAGTTACCTCTCTTTCAGTTTTGCGCCCGGTCGGGCGTCTCGGATTTTTTGAAGGTGTTGATTGCCATGTTCTGTTGGCGCGAACCGGCTTGTTTAAGCTGCGCAACCCACTGCGGGTCGGCATCACCGATTTCGTTGTTGACGGGCAGATAACGTTCCGGAAACTCCCAGATCAGCACTTGGGGCGGGCTGTTCTTGAAGTCATCGCTTTTCAGGTAGCTGAGCATCGGCAGGATCGGGCCGTGGCCGTCTTCGGAGTAGTTGATGACGTCGCTGTGCAAGGCTTGTTTGAGGGCGCCGACGAAGTTCCAGTTGGGGTTGGCGCTGTAGCTGGTGCCCACCAGGGCCACAGGGGTTTCGCTGTCGCTGAACAGGTCGTCGTCGCCTTTGTTTTGCGCCAGGTGCGTGACGCGTTTTTGCAGCGGCTCTTTAGGCGGCATCAGGTTTTCGAACAGCGGGTCCAGCGGCAGGAACAGGCGCAGGTCACCTTTGTGCGGTTCGGTTTTTTCGGCTTCGGTGACAAAGCGCTGTGGCTCACCGCTCAGCGGCGTCTTGTCGGCAATGGTCTTGGCCAACTGTTTGGCAGCGATTTCCGCACCGTCCGGGGTCCAGTGGGTGTCGGTGCGCAGGAATACTTGCGTGCCGCCCAGCTTGGCCTGTTGCAGCGGGCCAAGCAGGTCAGGGGCAATGATCTTGTCGGCCGCCACACGGGCGTGGAAGTCCTCATACAGATTGGCGTGGATGCTCGCCGGTTTCACTTCACCCAGGTGTTCCGGGTACAGGCGCACCTTGGCCGGCACGATCGCCATCACCAGTTGGATGCCCTGGGCCTTGAGCTTTTGGCGCACGCCTTCGACCAGCGCGTAGTTGCCTTGCAGGTTCTGGTCTTCGTTGACGATGGGGTTGAATTCCTCGTCGCTGTACAACCAGTGGTCGCGGCCCAGCACCACGCCGGGGCGGCCTTCATTGAACAGCTTGTAGTCCAGCGCCGCCCAGAGGTTGGTGCCCAGGCGTTTGATCGGGAACTCATCGTCGTAGTGGGTCTCGACGGCCTTGGTCCAGCGGCCGTTGAGCACGGTGGCGTCGGCGTTGGTGCTGAAACCGAAGAAGCTGCGCGTCGACCAGGCGCCCAAGGCCAGCAGCACCAGCAGGAACAGCGTGATATAGAGGACGCGAAATGAACGGGTCATGGTCGGCTCCCTCAGAATTGGAAGTAAAGGAACGGCGAGAAACTCTGCGCCGACAGTTTCAGAATCGAGGCCACGAACAGCAGCAGCACCGCAGCGCGCATCGCGTAGCGTGGCCAGTCAGCGGTCCAGTAGGCCGGTTGTACGGCGGCGTCCTGGCCGACGGTGAAACCTGGCTGGCGAATGCTGTCCGGGTTGTCGCCAGGCACGGCCTTGATCAGGCTCGGGTCGGCAGGCTTGGCTTTCTCGGCAGGGCGGTTGGTGTAGAAGTCGCGCAGGCCAAAGAACGCCAATGTTGCGTAGGCCACCACCAGGGTTGCCACTTGCAGGCCAGTGAGGCTGGCGCGGTTGAGTTCCGACAGCGACCACTCGCCAAAGCTGAACATCGCACCGTACATACGGCCTGCGACGTGCAGGTTCTCCGAGCGGAAGATTACCCAGCCCATCACCACCAGCAGGAAGGTGAAGGCCCAGCGCACCACGTTGAAACTTCGTGGCGCGGTATTCAGGCCGATGGCTTTTTCAATCGCCAGCCACATGCCGTGCCAGGCGCCCCACACGATGTAGGTAATGTTCGCACCGTGCCACAGACCGCCGAGCAGCATGGTCAGGAACAGGTTGCGGTAGGTGGTCAGCGTACCTTTACGGTTGCCGCCCAAGGTGATGTACAGGTAGTCACGCAGCCAGGTGGACAGGCTGATGTGCCAGCGGCGCCAGAACTCGGTGATCGACTGGCTGATGTACGGCTGCTTGAAGTTTTCCATAAAGCGGAAACCCATCATCAAGCCCAGGCCGATGGCCATGTCGCTGTAGCCGGAGAAGTCGAAGTACAGCTGCGCGGTGTAGGCCAGCGCGCCCAGCCAGGCATCGCCCGTGGTGGGGTTTTGCAGGGCGAAGCAGTGGTCGGCCACCACCGCCAGGGTGTCGGCGATGAAGACCTTTTTGATGAAACCCTGCATGAACCGCGTGCAGCCCTCGGAGAACTTGTCGAGGGTGTGGGTGCGGTTGTTGAACTGGTCGGCCAGGTCGCGAAAGCGCAACACCGGGCCGGCAATCAGGTGCGGGAAGATCGCCACGAACGCCGCAAAATCGATGAGGTTGCGGGTTGCCGGGGTGTCGCCACGGTACACGTCGATGATGTAGCTGATGGACTCGAAGATGTAGAACGAGATGCCAATCGGCAACAGCACGTGGGTGAGGATAAACGGCTCCAGGCCCGCCGACTTCATCATCACATTGATGCTGTCGACGCCGAAGTTGGCGTATTTGAAGTAGCCGAGGATGCACAGGTCGACAGCCACGCCGAGCAACAGCCAGCGCTGCGCCGGTTTGGTGCGCACGCCGGCGGCACCGACCTTGAGGCCGATCCAGTAATTCCACAGCGTCACGGCGGCGAACAGCGCCAGGAAGTCCACTCGCCACCAGGCGTAGAACACGTAGCTGGCAATCAGCAGCAGCAGATTGCGATAGCGTTGCCCGCTCAAGTAGTACAAGCCGAGAAAGATCGGCAAGAACAGAAACAGGAACACATTGGACGAGAAAACCATCCCGATCTCTCCATGTTTAACCAACAGTCAAGGGCCAGAGCCCCCCCAAACCCCCCATCGAAATGGGCAGGCTGTGTGATCGTTCCCACGCTCTGCGTGGGAATGCCTCACTGGACGCTCTGCGTCCGCTTTTGGGACGCGGAGCGTCCCTGGCTGCATTCCCACGCGGAGCGTGAGAACGATCAGCTGTGTATCAGCTGCCTTTGTTACCTTTTTCGTGCGTCGGGTCGTAGACCTTGGTCAGGTCACCGCCGAGGCGGAACGTCTTGAACGGCTGCATGCCGTGCTTGCGCTCGATCACCTCCGGCGCACAGGTGTAGAGGGTGCAGAAGGGCTCAAGCCAGGCAAATTTCATGTCTTCCTTGAGATCCTTCATGTCCTGCTCTTTGCCGTTCTTCTGCTCGAAGATGTCCGGGTCTTTCACCCCGGCCAGCACCTTGTCGCCCAGGCGTTTGAGCGCGCCGTTGTTTTCCTGGCGCAGGTCCACACCGTTGACCAGGGCAAAGCTGGCGATCATCGACAGCGGCGGCAGCGCGTAGTTGTGGTACGCCAGGGCGCGTTGCTGGCGCTTCAGTTCGTTGGGCAAGAAGCCCTGGGCGTCCACCTGGTTGGCGCCGACCTTGTATTCCTTCACCGCCCAATCAAACAGGTCGCGACGGTTGGTGGCGATGGACGTTGCCATCACCGACCACGCGGCCCAGTAGGAGTGGTTGTTGGTTTTATCCAGGGGCAGGTTGTCCCAGTCGCTGACGACTTGATCGGCGAGCTTGTTGAACCAGGCCTCGATCAATTGCGATTCCTGCTGATGGTTGGCCAGCGGGTGCGAGTCGGAGAACTTCAGGCGCACATAGGCTGACGCCATGCTGCCCAGCGCCCATTTGCGCATGGACTTGCCGGTGTGGTTGAAGTCCTTGGACATCAACGCATCCGCCTTGGCCCAGCTCGTAAGCCAGTTGAGTGTGCATTCCAGCTGCTCCGGGCGGCCGTCGCGCATAAACTGCATCACGCGTTTGCTGGTGTCTTTTTCCAGCTTGGTGATGTCGGCAGTGCTGTCGCGAAAGGCTTTTTCCGATTGCACATTCAGGGTGGCGCGGGCCTTGTCCGAGCCTTCGTACTTGCTGCGAAATTGCAGCGAGCCGGTGTACGGCGCCGGCATGGCGTCGCAGTCATTCTTGAAGTCGCCGGTCTTGAACGCTTCCACCGGGGCGAAATAGCCCTGGGGTGGACGCAGTGGTGCGGCGGCGTTGACTGTACCGGCGAACATCGCCAGGCCCAGCAGCGTTGGAATCAATAATTTCTGCATAAGTAACCTCACTTCCCAAGCTGGGCGGTCTGTTGACCGCTCGCCGGGAACACGTTGCGTGTGCAAATTTTCGCTTCGACTTTCTGCGCGGCAGTGCCCGCTTCGGGGCCTTGCACTTCCACGGCCAGCAAGTTCTGCGAGGCCCAGTCTTCATCGGTGCGCAGTTCAAAGGCGAAACGCCCGTCTGTATCGGATGTTTCGGGTTTCTCGATCTTGATGTCCTCGTGGCGCCCGTTCATATACCAGAGGGTGGCTTGCAGGGTTTTCACCGACGGGTCGGCGAAGCGGATATCGACCTGATGGTTGGCGTTGCGCAGGTCTTTGTTCGAGCTGTTGACCATCAACTCGTTCTTGCCGGGTTTGAGCGTGGTGCTGGCGCTCATTTGCGCAGGCTTGCCTTCGCAGCCGTTGTCGAGCAGCGCCATCATCTGGCGGTAGATGGTTTCCTGGTCGAGGCGGTACAACGGCGAGAATTCCCAGATAAGGATTTTCGGCGGCGTCTTCTGGAACTCGTCGCTGCCCAGGTACTGGATCATCGAGCCTTCCAGGCCGCCGCCAGGGAAGGCAACGTTGAGGATGTCGGCACCGATTTCCTGTTCCAGGAAGCCGGCGAAGTTGTAGTTCTTGCCGCTGTGGCTGGTGCCCACCAGGGTGATCTGCGGGTTACCCGAATCGCCGAACAAGTCACCGTCACTGGCTTCGCCTTTAGGCTCGGTGGTGAATTGGTCCATGTACTGGATCGCGTAGCTGGTGCCGCACAGTTGCCCGGCCATGTTGTGCAGGGTGCCGGTCTTGCCCATGCGCCCGGAGCGTTTGGTTTCGAACTCGCGCTTGGGAATATCGGCAAATTCGGGCATCGCACGCACTTTGGCGCCGACGATTTTTGCCGTGCGTTGGGCGCCATATGGCGTCCAATGCTGGTCACCACGGAAGTAGAAATCGTGGGCCGGCAGTTCATCGGGCAACTGTTCGTTGGTCAGCGGCGACAGGTCCGGCACCACATAACCCATCTTGGCAAAGCGGCCGAGCATGGTTTTGTAATTGCCCAGCGCCTTGTCGAAATCGAACGCGGCTTTTTCCTCGGGGTTGAGCTTGTTGCGGTTCACCAGGCCTCGGGTCGGCTGATAGACCACCACCAGTTCCACGCCCTTGGCCTTGAACGCATCGTGCAGTTGCTGCATGCGTTTGTAGCCGGCGGGGCTGGTGTCGAATTCGGTGCGCAAATCTTCCTGGGTACGGAACAGCCAGTCGCCCTGGGCTTGCACCAGGGTGGTGAAGTTCTGCTGGTAACGCGTGGTGTAGTTTTTTGCGTCATGGGCGGCCGGGCACAGGCTGCAGCACGGTTCGGCGGTAAAGGTCGGCGCCTTGATCTCGTCGGCGCGCACGCCCTGGCTGGCCGCCAGCAGGCCGAGGGTCAGACCCGAGAGGCTCAGCAGTTTGATCATGTGTGGGTGCATAAGGGTCATCCTCAGTCCTGCATTTGGGTCTGGCGTTCGACAGGGTCGATCAGCACGGCTTTCTGCTGGCGCACCAGCAGGTCGAGAATCTCTTCCTGGCGATCGCCCAGCACGCCGGCAAAGCTGATGCCGCTGGATTTGGTCGGCGCCAGCATCGATACGCGGTACAGCTCGATGCTCAATGGCGAATCAATCGACAGCGGCCCGCTGCCGTTGCCGGCCAGCTCGCCGCCGACCACGATCAGCGAGACCTTCGCGTCAAACGGGTCGAGGGCGATGTCGCGGTCGGTGTCGGTCAAATCCTTGATGTGCCCGTACACGCCGGTCAGCCCGTTGGCCATGGCGGAGTTCTCGTACAGGCGAATGTTCACGCTGTTACGCACGCGGATGCCGTGGCGACGGTTGGCGATGACCTTGTTGCCCCACAACAGGTTGTCGCCGCTCTCATAGAGGGTGATGCCGTCGGTGTGGTTGCGGTAGATCTCGTTGTCGGCGATCAGGTTGTTGACGCTGTTACGGTCGATCACCAGGCCCGAGAGCTTGTTGTCGTAGCTGCGGTTGTTGAAGATGAAGCTGTCGTTGACCTCACGGGAAATGATGATCCCGTGCTTCTTCTTGGTGCCGTAGACGGTGTTGTCGGCAATGATCAGGCCGTGGGAACGGTCGTGCGGGTCGATGCCGTAGACGATGTTGTCTTTGTAGGTGTTGCCCTTGATCACAAACCCCGTGGTCTCGTAGCAATAGAAGCCGTACCACATGTCCGAAAACTCGGAATCGATGATCCAGCCGGTCGGTTCCGCACGCTTGAGCACCTTGGCCATGTTCGGCGTGTACTGGGAAATACTCACGCCGTACGACTTACTGTTGGCGTAGCCAAAGCTGGCCATCTTGGTCTTGGAGATGTAGGTTTCGGTGCCGCCCCAGGCCAGCAGGAACGGGCGGAACTCCTTGGGCGACTTGAACAGCGCCGGGCCGTTGGTCTTTTCGTCCCAGCCGGTGATTTTGGTGTCACGTACAAACAGCTGGCCGTCGTTGATCAGGAACGAACCGGCTTGCTGGGACAGGCGCAGCTCCTGAGTCTTTTTGTCGATGTCGAGGATGCCTTTGCGCCCGACCACAATCGGCAGCTTGGCCAAAAACACGCCCGGCGAGGTTTCGCTGAGGTACTGCTTGGGCACTTTGCCGAGCAGGTCCTTGAGGTTCATGTAGCCGTCGTCGACAAAGATCGCCTGGGGAATGCCGTGCTGGCGCACCACCCATTCGGCCATCTTGTTATCGCCACCGATAAAGTCCTTGAGCGCGTCTTCCTGCATCATGCGGCGGATGCTGACTTTGCCCGGCTTGCTGCGCACGATCTTCTTTTCCATCGCCGCCGCGGTGTAGCCAGTCAGGTCGGGCAGCGCAGGCTTGGGCAGTTCCAGCGGCGCGGTCGGCGGGCTGGAAATGGTGTAGGTCTTGGCCTGTTGCAGTTCCTTGGCGATGGTCGGCGCCTTGGCCGCCGTATCGGCAAAGGCTGTGGCGCTGGCCATCAGCATTGCCGCGACGAGTAGGCTTTGAGCATTCATTGCGCAGGCTCCCATCAGAATTTCCAGATCACGTCGACAAACGCGCGGTGCATGTACGAGTCGACCTGGCTGCCGTAGGCGTCACCCGGCTTGAACACGCCTGCACGAAAGCGCACCAGCGCCGACGGCTCGTCGATTGACTGGCTGAGGGCGGCCGGCAACAGGCCCTTTTTGAAGTACTTGGTGACCACCAGGTCCATCTCCTGACCCAGGTCTTTTTTGCCGTCTTCCAGCGGTAACGAGGTGCTGGACAGGATCGCGCCGGTCACGTCGTCGGTGTTGTTCTGCACCGCATCGATGCCGTTGCTGCCCACCGGCTTGTTGCCGTCGACGCGCCAGAATTTGTGATAGACCAGGCTTGCGTCGTAGTCCTCGCGCAGCTGCCAGGAACCGAACAGGCTCATGGACTGCATGTTGTTCATCTCGCCGCGAAACGCTTCGCCAAAGCGATGCACGCGTGACTGGGTGCCGGTCCAGTTCGAACGGTTGCTTTGCAGGCCGTTCTGCTCGTACTCGGCGCTGGCACGGGAATAAGCCGCACCGACTTGCCACTGCGGGTCGAGGCGCAGGCGCACACCGATATCAGTGGCCCAGCCATTCACGTCGTCGCTGCGCTTGGCCTGGGTTGGGCGGGTGCCGTCGGCGTTGAGGGCGTTGACCGTGTCGCGGTTGCCTTTCATGCCGGTGACGCTGGCCCAGTAGTTAACCGTATTGGTGTTGCGCCAGTTGTAGGCATCGCTGTTGGCTTCGATTCCGAGCCAGGTCAGGTCGCCGTTTTCACGCTTGTCCAACGAGTCGGTCGCTACGCCCGGTTCCGGGTAGTCGAGCTTACCGTTGTCATGGGTGTGGTGGGCGCGCAAGCCGATCCACTGGCCTGGGGTCCACTGGTAGGCGGCGTCGGCGTAGAGGTGCTGGCGGTCCTTGTCCTTGGGCGACAGCTCCTTGAGGTCGGTGCGGTATTCGCTGAAGCGTTCGGCAACGCCGACATTGGCCTTGAGCAGGGTGGTATCGAAGGTCCAGTTCAGCGCTTCGATATTGGTGTCGCGCCATTGGCCGTCGTCATTGCGCAGGCGTTGGCGACCCAGCTTGAGCAGCTCGCCCGGGTAAGGCGTGAAACCGCTGTAGCCGACCCAGAACTCGCGCATGGCCAGGTAGTTTTTCTTGGACTTGCGGTCGTTGTTGCTGGTTTGCTGATTTTCGTCATCGGCCGATTGTTGCAGGGGGTCGGTCTCGATGATGTCACTCGACACGACCGCCTGCCCCATGGCGTAGGCGCTCCACGCGCCGCTTTCGCCGTAGACCCACGGGCGCAGGTCGAGGCCGATGCCGTTGACGTTGCCGCCTTTTTGCGTGCCGAGGTCTCGGTCATCTTCGGACTGTGCGGTGGCTTTGACTTCCAGGCCGAAGTTCTTGGCTTCGGTCAGCGCAGCCAGGGTCGGGCACGACCACAGCAGGGCGAAGGTCAGGCCGATACCGGCCTTGACGAATGGGTTGAGCTTCATAGGGATTCCTCGCCGTCTTCTTCTTGCAGGGCGTGCAGTTGCAGCGTGCTCTGGGCCAGGGTGCCGCGCGTAGCCAGTTCCTGTTGCACCAGGCGTTGGCCTTCGGCGCGTTGCTCTGGCGTGAGCGGGCCTTCGAGCTGCGTGGCCAGGTCATTGGCCTCTGGCGTGTCCTGGGCTTTGGCCAGTTGGCTGAAGACATAGGCGTTCAATGGGTCGGGCTTGGTGCCCTTGCCCTGGGAAAACAATTGCGCGATGGCGAAGTCGGCGCTGTTCTGGCCGTTGCGCGCAGCGGTCAGCAAGTGGTCGAGGGCTTTTTGCGAGTAGACCTTGCCCAGGTAGCCACGGCGATAGATCTGGCCGAGGTAGTAATCGGCGGCGACTTCACGGCCCACGGCTTTTTCGAAATGCGCTTCGGCAGCCTTGGCATCGGCCGGCACCCACTTGCCTTCGTAGTAGAGCTTGCCCAGCAACAGCTCGGCGCGCGGCTGGTCGGCGGCGCGGCCGTTGTCCAGGTACTTCATCATCTGGTCGACGTCGCCCAGTTCGGGGAAGTCGTAGAGCAGTTGCGCCAGGCTGACCCAGGAGGCCGGGTAGCCGGGGGCGATTTTTTCCAGCAGGGCCTGGGCGGTTTTTTCGTCCGGCTGGCCGAGTGTCGCATCACCCAAGACGCGGGCTACGCTGTCGACACGCTGGGCGGTGACGGTGCCACGGGCGTAGCCGGCTTCGAGCTGCTTGAGCAGTTCGGCCTGTTTTTCCGGCTCGGCTTTTTTCTGGTAGACCGTGGCCAGTTCGACGTAGCAGATATCGGTGGTGTTCAGCGCCGCCTTGCAGATGCGCTCCACATCATCCAGGTGCTGGTCGTAGGTGCCCTGGGTGCGGTATAGCAGCACTTGGGCCAGGCCGGCTTCCGGATAACCCGCCGCTTGCCATTTGCTGATCTGCTGCTGGGCGTTCACGTTGGGGAAGCTGTGCGGGTATTGCAGGTACAGCATCGCCAGCGGGATCAGGGTGTTGCCTTCGCCATTGGCAAAGGCTTTTTTCAACAGGCCTTCGGCTTCGTGCTGTTCGGCTTCGGTAGCGCCGGGTTTGGCCACCAGCAGGCGGCCCAGACGTGCCTGGGCACGCGGCGACGTATCGGCGGCCGCGCGGTAAGTGGCCTCGGCCTGGCGGATTTGCTCGGGATCGCGGGTGGTGATCTGGATGTCAGCGAGGCCGACTTGGGCTTCGCTGTAGCCCAGGTCTGCCAACTGCTGGTAGTTCTGCTGGGCGGTGACGGTGTCGCCACGCTTCAACGCTTCGTTGGCCAGGCGTTGGTCGGGCAGGCCGGCGCAACCGGCCAGAGAGACTGCCAGTGCCAATGTGCAGAATGCAGAGGCGAAGTGCGACCCGCTCTGTGTGGGAGCTGGCTTGCCTGCGATGCGGGCAACTCGGTCTTTCAGGTGCACCGAGTCGATCCCATCGCGGGCAAGCCCGACTCCCACAGTGCTCTGTGTTGTGCTTGAAATAGGGTTCACAGGCATGTCCTCCGCTTACAGACCGTGAGCCATGGCTTTATCGATCAGCCAGTTCAGCGAAGGGCCGCGGTCGCTGGTGACTTCCACTGGGCGGCCGGCATAGGTGCTGTCCAGCGGTGCATCCGGCTTGATCTGCACGCGAATGTCGGAGGACAAGTCGGCGCTGTTCAGGCTGGTGCTGCTGACGATGGTGCCGGTGCGCAGCTGTTCTTCGTCGGCGACCTGGAAGCTCACCTGTGTACCTGGGCGTACGTCAGCGAACTGGCGATAGGTAAAGCGCGCTTCCACATTGGCCTGGCTGCCGCGTGGCACCAGCTGGAAGATCACATCGCCCTTGCTGGCGTATTGGCCGTCGGCGACCAATTGCTGGGCGACCACGCAATCGCACGGCGAGGTCAGGGTGCCGGTCATTTGCTTGCCGAACAGCTCTTCAACCTTGGCCGGTTGCAGCTGGTCTTCGTCCAGATGGCCCTTGAGCACATCGAGCATGCTGGTGCTGAACGTCGCCAGTGGCGCGCCTTTGGCTGCAACCGCGTCGCCTTTGAGCAGGCTCTGCACAGTGCCGTCGCGCGGCATGGTCACGTTCATGCCGGGCACGCTGACAAGGCCGGCCTGGGCGTGGCTGACGAAGTACATGCCGTACACCGACTTGAACACAAAACCGAACGCGGCGAGGCCGACAATGAAGATCCCGGCGCTGAACACCACCGCGCGCAAGCGACCGAACGCGGTCATGCCGCTGCCGCCGTCCTTGACCTTGCGCGCCTTGGTGAAGTTGTCGCGTTGCAGGGTGGCCAGCACGTCGCCCATGGTCACGATGTCGCCGGACAGGTGCGAAGTGATCAGATGGCGCAGGGTGGAAATATCCTGGGCGTCGAGGTTCTGGAACTGGCAACCGGTGCGGCCGCTCTGGCGGTCGTAGGAGCGAATCTGCAGCTCTACATCCATCGCCAGACCGAGGTTATCGATCACGAACTGCAGGCGGCCCTTGTGCACTTCACCGACGGTCAGCGGCTGAGTGGCGGTGAACGCCAGGCCACCGGCGGACAGGTCGATCACCCGTGCTTCGGTCTGGGTGCGGTCGGTGTTGAAGAAACGCAGCTTGGCCGGGATTTTGACCCGGGCATGTTGGCGCTGGGCTTCGGATTCGTGGACAACGTTGGCGTTTACTGGGCTGTTCATATGTTCGATTTCCTAGTTAATTCAGGCTTGGCTGGGTCAGACCATCATCAGCAACACGGCGACGAAAATGCTGCCGGCGGAGAAGGTCATGGTCCGAGACGACCAGGTGTTGAACCAACGTTGAAAGCTGGCCAAATCGCGGGTCAGTTTGGTGTCCTGGCGGGTCCAGGACTGTTGATCAAGGCGGAAGAACACGTAGATCTTCACCAGCGCGCCCATGATCTGGTTGTAATACAGAATCACCGGGTAGGCCGGGCCGATCTTGTGGCCGGAGCACGACAGCAGCAGGGTCAGGATCAGGCGGGTGATGCCGATCCACAGCAGGTACGCGAGGATGAACGCGCCGCCGTATTTGAAGGTGGCGATGATCGCCACGGTCAGGCCGAGCAGGGAGGTCCACATCGATACGCGCTGGTCGAACAACACGATGCTGGTGAACAGGCCCAGCCGACGCATTCCCAGGCCCAGGGCGCGGGAGTTCTGGCGCAGGTTGTTGCCGTACCAGCGGAACATCAGCTTGCGGCTGGCCTTGATAAAGCTCTTTTCCGGTGGGTGTTCCACGGTGTGGATCGCGGCGTCCGGCACGTAGAAGGTGTCGTAGCCCAGGCGCATCAGGCTGAACCAGCTCGACTTGTCGTCACCGGTCAAAAACTTGAAGCGGCCCAGGCGCCAGTGTTGCAGCGAGTCGCTTTCCACGTCGGCGATAAAGCCCGGGTCGGTGACCACGTTGGCACGGAACACCGACATGCGCCCGGTCATGGTCAGCACGCGCTTGGACAGGGCCATGGAGCACATGTTGATGTGGCGCTGGGCGAAGCGCAGCTTGTGCCATTCGCTCATGATATAGCCGCCGCGTACTTCGCAGAATTCGTTGGTGGTCAGGCCACCGACATTGCCGAACAGCTGGAACCACGGCACGGTCTTGCGCACTACGCCTTCGGCGAGCACGGTGTCGCCATCGATCACCGCCACCACGGCGCGGTCATCCGGCAGGTGGCGCGAGATAGCGCGGAAACCGAAGGCCAGGCCGTCGCGTTTGCCGGTGCCGGCGATGCGCACGAAGTCGAGCTTTACGCGCTCCGGCGGGTTCATGCGTTCCCACAGGCTTTTCACCAGCAGCTCATCGGACATTTCCACCAGCGAGCACACCACGGTGGTTGGGAAGCCGCACTCGATGGCTTCGCGAATCACCGAGCTGTAGACCTGCGCGGTGGTCAGCGCGTCGATACGGAAACTGGTGACCATCAGGAATACGTGGGACGGGTCGGCCGCCTTGCCCAGCTTGCGCACCTTGCGGCGCAAGTGCGGGTAGACCACGTACAGGAACAGCATGCCGCGAAAGAAATGCGTAGCACCCATCGAGTAGCGCCAGATGCCGACGGCGCCAATCAGGAAAATAAAATTTTTCGACTCGGAGTCGAACGTACTCGCCGGCAGCAGCAGGGCGAGGCCCATCAGCAGGCTGAGAAAGAACAGCCAGCCGGCGGATTGCAGTAGCACGTGTTTTAACTTGGACATGAGCGTCATCCGAAGGTGAAGAAGGCTCCGCACTGCACGTGCTGGGGATCAGGACACGTGCAGCGCGAAACTTGCCGTCGCTGTTACCAGCAAATGCCTTCGGTACGGCCACTGACACTGGTGGCCTGGGACATGAAGCCCACCAAGTCGATCACCTGTTTGCCGTGGGGAGCGTTGTGCGCCAGGGCACGGAATTTCTCGTCACGGTTGCCGAGGATGATCACATCGGAGTTGTTGATCACGTCGTCGAAGTCAGAGTTGAGCAGCGACGACACATGCGGGATCTTGCCTTCGATGTAGTCCTTGTTCGCGCCGTGGACACGGGCGTATTCGACGTTGCTGTCGTAGATGCTCAGGTCAAAGCCCTTGCCGATCAGCATTTCCGCGAGTTCCACCAGCGGGCTTTCGCGCAGGTCGTCGGTGCCGGCCTTGAAGCTCAGGCCCAGCAAGGCGACTTTGCGTTTGTCGTGGCCGGCGACGATATCGAAGGCGTTCTGCACCTGGGATTCGTTGCTGCGCATCAGCGAGTTGAGCAGCGGCGCTTCCACGTCCAGGGTGCTGGCGCGGTAGGTGAGGGCGCGCACGTCTTTGGGCAGACACGAACCGCCGAAGGCGAAACCTGGGCGCATGTAGTACTGGGACAGGTTGAGGGTCTTGTCCTGGCACACCACTTCCATCACTTCACGACCATCGACGCCGACAGCCTTGGCGATGTTGCCGATCTCGTTGGCGAACGTGACCTTGGTGGCGTGCCACACGTTGCAGGTGTACTTGATCATCTCGGCGACGGCGATGTCCTTGCGGATGATCGGTGCATCGAGTTCTTCGTACAGCGACTGCAGGACATCGCCGGAGGCTTTGTCGAATTCGCCGATAACGGTCATCGGCGGCAAGTCGTAGTCGGCGATGGCCGTGGATTCACGCAGGAACTCAGGGTTCACTGCAACGCCGAAGTCGACACCGGCTTTTTTGCCGGAGCAGTCTTCCAGAATCGGGATCACTACGTTGGCCACGGTGCCTGGCAGTACGGTACTGCGCACCACGATGGTGTGACGGGTGGTTTTGTCACGCAGGACAAAACCGATCTCGCGGCATACCGCTTCGATGTAGTTGAGTTCCAGGTCGCCGTTTTTCTTGCTCGGCGTGCCCACGCAAATCATCGACAGGTCGGTATCGCGGATGGCGTCGGCGAAGTTGGTCGTGCCGCGCAGTCGACCGTTTGCGATGCCTTGGCTCAACAGTTCGCCCAGACCCGGTTCAACGATCGGCGATTTACCCGCGTTGATCAGGTCGATCTTATCCTTGGAGATGTCTACGCCGACCACTTCGTGGCCACGGGCAGACAGGCAACCGGCACAGACTGCGCCAACGTAACCCAAACCAAATATGCTGATGCGCATCGCAATTACCTCTTTGTTTAATACAGGCCATTAGATGGCTGGAGTTCATGTTTGCAAGCGTCACTGATGCCGCGAAAGTTGGGCGAATAGACGCCGACTTACCGCGTGCAGGCATGTTTAATGACGAGTGACTAATAAGTGCACCCAAGGTGTGCGCAACGTGGCCTTGTTATTGGAGCTTGCCCTCAAATGCAGCCGGCCTTCCTGGGAGAAGGGCCTGGCGTCAGTGCCTCAGGGCCTTGATAGAGGCTGATAGCCTTTAAATATCAATGCCTTGGGTTCTCTCACTGACCCATTAGGGGAAGCTTGGCCTTGGCCTTATAGTGCGTGGCAATTCATCCTTGTCGCCGCTATCAACTAATCAATTGGCAATATGACTCCTGAGTCAAAGTTGAAATATGACAACTTCGCTACTTCCGTGGGTTGGTCATGTAAGTCATCTCTTACAGCAACAGAGAATTTCGTTACCGGTGGTATGAGCGGTGCTTGAGGGTGAAGTTCCTGGCCGCTCATCCTGTTTCCGGAAATTTCTTGAAATATTAGAAAAGATGGCACTGGTACTATATTGATAGCACTTGCTATTTGGGTGAGTGGTTATGGGGAGTTGAAGAGAGGGGATAGTTTTGTGCCACTAGTGTTTGAAAAAAGTGGTGCCACTACGAAAAAAAATGACGAATGTCGAGTGAAACATTCGTTAGGAATCTGCCTGCGGATTTTTTGACGTCAAACAAATGACTTTTCAGGCGTGGAATGCAGACAAAACTGTGGGAGCTGGCTCGCCTGCGATAGCGGTGGATCGGTCAGTATTTCTTTACCTGACACTCCGCCATCGCAGGCAAGCCAGCTCCCACAGTTCGAGTGCGGAGTGAGAGCGGGCCCTATTCCGGTGCGTGATCGCGCAGGAACACCAAATTATCCGGCTTGGACTGCTCCGCATTGAAGCGATAACCCTGCACGTCAAATGCTTTGAGCTTGGCAGGATCATTGATGCGCTCTTCGATCACAAAACGGCTCATCATGCCCCGCGCCTTTTTGGCGTAGAAGCTGATGATCTTGTACTGGCCGTTCTTCAGGTCCTTGAACTCGGTGTTGATGATGCGTGCGTTCAGGGCCGTGCGCTTGACCGCCGAGAAGTACTCGTTGGAGGCCAGGTTGAGCAGCACGTCGTCGCCTTGTTCGGCCAACGCTTCATTCAACCATTCGCTGATGCGCGTGCCCCAGAATGCGTAGAGGTCTTTGCCACGGGCGTTGGGCAGTTTGGTGCCCATCTCCAGGCGGTACGGCATCATCAGGTCCAGCGGGCGCAGCAGGCCGTAGAGGCCCGAGAGCATGCGCAGATGGTCCTGGGCGTAGCTGAAATCGGCATCGCTGAAGGTTTCGGCATTCAGGCCGGTATACACGTCGCCCTTGAATGCCAGCAGCGCCTGCTTGGCATTGGCCGGCGTGAAGGCCGGGGTCCAGCTGCCGAAACGGGCGGCGTTGAGGCCGCCGATTTTGTCGGAGACGTGCATCAACTCGCTGATTTGCGCCGGGCTCAGTTCGCGCAATTGTTCGATCAGTTCCTGGGAGTGGTCGAGGTATTGCGGTTGGGTAAAGCGCGGGGTGACCGGCTTTGACTCGAAGTCGAGGGTTTTGGCGGGGGAAATCACCATCAGCATGAAGTTGGCTCCTGTAATCGTGGCAGGGATTCTAGGGGGTTGAGTGGTTTGACTCCACCTATGATGGCGATAGGCACGATCCGCTATGATGGGCGGTAACTCTGGAGAGGGAGACCCTGCGTGCGCCTAGCACTTTTATTGTCAGCCTGCTTACTGTGCCTGAACGCCAACGCCGCGCCGGTGGATCTGGCCAGCCTGGACCGTGGCACCTGGCCCGAAAAGCTCAGCAGCCCGGCACTGTTCGATGTCGCCTCACGCGCCGAAATCCTGATGTTCTCCCATAGCCTGCTGGCCAGCGAAAACCAGGATGAGGCCGCCCTCAAACAACGCCTGGGCCTGAAGATCATCAACCTGGCCGCCATCGACGACCTGCGTCGCCAGCTTTGGCAGCGCTTGCTGGAAAACTACACGGCCGCCCAGCAAAGCTGCGAAGAGGACGCCTCGTTCTGCTACCTGGTGGAAAACATGGACGACCTGCGCGAGCAGGCCGGCAAGTTTCAGGTCAGTGATAACTCCTTCTATATAGGCTGGGCCGGGCCCAGCCATAACTTCCATGAACGCTACCTGGACGAACTGTTGCGCAAAGCCGCGCTGTTCCCGCAGATCAGCAGCGAAGTGCTGCGTTTTGGTGACCACGAACGCAATGGCGACGAGTTGAACGACCGGCTGTTCCTGCTGACCTTCGACGGCGGCCCGGCGCCGGTCAGCGGCAATACCGACTGGCTCACCGACTACCTGCGCAAGCAGAAGATGAACGCTATGTTCTTTGCCCTTGGCAGCAGCCTGCAAACCCGTGTGGAGCGCAGTTCCGCCAGTGACGTGCAGGCGTTGTACCAGGGCCAGTGCGTGGGCACCCAGGGTTGGCAATACCGGTCCCATAGCCATTGGGTCGAATGGCAAAGCTCGATTACGCGCAGCGCTGCGCTGGTGCAGAACCTGATGCCGGAAAACTATGTGCCGCTGTTTCGCCCGCCCTATGGCCAGCGCCGTGCCGACAGCCAGGGTTTCTTCCAGTCCCAGGGTTTGCAGGTGGCGTTGTGGGACATCGACTCCCAGGACGAACCGGGCAAACTCAAGGCCGATGAGTCGGCGCAACGGGTGCTGACGTTGATGCTGTTGTGGCGCAAGGGCGTGATCGTGTTTCACGACACCCAGGACAAGGCGCGGGTGGCATTGCCGATGTTATTGCAGGCAACGGCGCAAAGTGGCTTGGGGTGGCAGGACTGCCGGGAGGCATTTCGCTGAAGTGCCCGGCCCTGTTAGGGATGGGGGATTTCAGGGGTGATTTTGTGCGACATTTCGATGCAGGCGGACTTCCGACTTTAACGGGGTCACTGGCACTCGGCTAGTGCTATTCGTCATCCTGAAAAATAAACTTCAAAAAAACGTCAAAGTGCTTTTTCCTGTCATGGGTTTTGCGGTATTACGAAGTCAGATCGCCGAACCCTGCAACACAGGTGGCGTCTTCCAAGACTCCTCATGTGGGCACTGCACTTGACGTCACTCAGGTGCAGTCGGTGGTCGAATCGAGGCGCAGCACCGCCCAGGTATTGCGTCGAATGGCTCCCACAAAGGTGACCGAGTATGGATGATCATGGACGTAACCCTTCTTCCGACCAGCCAATCCTTTATGTGCTTGATACCAACGTATTGATCCACGATCCAAACGCACTGCTTAACTTCGAAGAACACCACGTCGCCATCCCGATGATCGTGCTTGAGGAGCTCGACAAACTCAAAAGCGGGCACCACAGCGTGGCTGCCGAATGCCGCCAGGCGATCCGCCTGATCGACAAGACCCTGGGTGAAGCCTCGCCCGAGGACGTTGAAGTCGGCGTACCGATCCAGCGTGGCAAAAGCGGGCCGAAGGGCTTGCTGTCGATTCTGATGAGCAAACGCAGCGAGCCCAACAGCCTGCTGCCGGAAAACCTCAACGACAACAAAATCATCAACCAATTGATCGACCTGCACGCGCGCGACAAGGACCTGCGCCTGGTGCTGGTGACCAAAGACATCAATATGCGCCTCAAGGCACGAGCGTGTGGGATCGCTGCCGAGGACTACAGTACCGACCAGCTCGTCGACGACGTGTCGATGCTGTCGCGGGGTTATCACACCGTGACCGGTTCCTTCTGGGATCTGGTCAGCAAGGTCGAGACCCGTCAGGACCATGGCCGTACCTGGCACCAGGTGCAGTTGATCGACAACCTGCCGGCCGTGCACATCAATGAATTCATTATCGACGAACAGGGGTTTGTGGGCTGGATCAAAGAGATCCAGGTCGACAAGCTGCTGATTCTCGACCTGCATCAGGAACCCCTGTTGCACCAGGAAGCCTGGGGCCTGAAACCGCGTGATATCTACCAGAGCCTGGCGCTGTATGCGCTGCTCGACCCGGACATTCACCTGGTCAACCTGACCGGCGCTGCGGGCTCGGGGAAAACCATCCTCGCGCTGGCGGCCGCCATCGAACAGACCATGGTGACCAAACGCTATCGCCGCATCATCGCCACCCGCAGCGTGCAGGGGCTGGACCAGGAGATCGGCTTTCTGCCCGGCACCGAAGCGGAAAAAATGGAGCCGTGGCTGGGGGCGATCACCGATAACCTCGAAGCCTTGCACATGGATGACGAAAACACCCATGGCAGCGTCGACTACATCCTCAGCAAAGTGCCGTTGCAGTTCAAATCCCTCAACTACATCCGAGGTCGCAGCTTCCAGCAAAGCCTGATTTTGATCGATGAATGCCAGAACCTTACACCGCACCAGATGAAAACCATCATCACCCGTGCCGGCGCCGGTTCCAAAGTGGTGTGCCTGGGCAACCTGGCACAGATCGACACCCCTTACCTGTCCGCGACCAGCTCCGGGCTGACCTACCTGACGGAACGCTTCAAAGACTTCCCCAACGGCGTGCACATCGCGCTGCAAGGGGTGCCACGTTCGATTCTGGCCGAGTACGCCGAATCCCATCTGTAATCGCCCATGCTGTAGTTAGTGGCTAAATGCCACAAAACCCCCCGAATTTCTCGCGAAATTCGGGGTTTTTGTTATGGGCGACATTTGTCTTCGTTAATGCGTCCTGGGTGCTTGTAGGCTTTGTAATTATTTTGTTACATTTTTTATCGCCGAAAACTATAAGAAAACCGCGTAACCCCGTCGAAACGCGATCGCTTTGATTCGACGATTATTCAAGACCCGGCGTTGGTCTTGTGCGTGACCCTGCCTATTACAAAAAGCCCGATACATCGCTCATTGACGAAGCACATATCCAAAGGGAAAGGAAAATGGACGCAGCAGGTAATGGCTTCACTTTGTCGCAAAAACGCAAGCGCGCTACAGACTTCAAATCGATACCTCTGAGCCCCATCGCACTTGGCTTGGCCCTGTGGCTGGGCCAGGGTTCCATGGCCTGGGCGGATGACGCCAACCCCTACACCTCGCCAGTGCTGGAGTCGGCCTTCCGGAAAGCCGTCGCCTCGTTTGGCCCCAATACCGACGTGTATAAAAACCTGCGGTTTGCCTACGCCGATATCGTCGACCTGGCCGCCAAGGACTTTGCCGCACAGTCCGGCAAGTTCGATTCGGCCCTCAAGCAAAACTACGAGCTGCAACCGGAAAACCTCACCATCGGCGCCATGCTCGGCGATACCAAACGACCGCTGGACTACGCCTCGCGCCTGGATTACTACCGCAGCCGGCTGTTCAGCAACAGCGGGCGCTATACCACCAATATTCTCGACTTCTCCAAGGCCATTATCGCCAACCTGCCGGCGGCCAAGCCCTACACCTACGTAGAGCCTGGCGTGAGCAGCAACCTCAACGCGCAACTGAATGCCGGCCAATCCTGGGCTGGCGCCACCCGTGACTGGAGCGCCAACGCGCAAACCTGGAAAACCCCCGAAGCCCAGGTCAACTCCGGCCTGGACCGCACCAACGCGTACTACGCCTATGCCTTGGGCATGACCGGCAAGGGTGTGAACGTCGGCGTGCTCGACTCAGGCATCCTCACTGAACACGTCGAGTTCCAGGGCAAGAATGCCCAGGGCCAGGACCGTGTGCAGGCAGTGACCTCCACCGGCGAGTATTACGCCACCCACCCGCGTTACCTTCATGACACGCCGGACGGCGAGTTTCAGAAGGGCGAGCACTTCAGTATTTCCGGTGAGTACGACCCGACCATCAATGACGGTCACGGCACCGAGATGTCCGGCGTGCTGGGCGCCAGCCGCAACGGCACCGGCATGCATGGCATCGCGTTTGACGCGAATATTTTTGTCGCCAATACCGGCGGCACTGACGACAACCGTTTCCAGGGCTCCAATGACCTGGACTACAACGCGTTCATGGCCAGCTACAACGCGCTGGCGGCGAAGAACGTGTCGATCGTCAACCAGAGTTGGGGGCAGAATTCGCGCAATGACGTGGAAAACCACTTCGGCAACGTTGGCGACAGCGCGGCCGATAATTTGCGCGACATGACTGCCGCCTATCGCCCGTTCTGGGACAAGGCCCACGCCGGGCAAAAAACCTGGATGGACGCGATGGCTGACGCCGCGCGGCAAAACACCTTTATCCAGATTATCTCGGCCGGCAACGACAGCCACGGTGCCAACCCGGACACCAACGCCAACCTGCCGTTTTTCAAGCCCGACATCGAGAGCAAGTTCCTCTCGATCACCGGTTACGACGAGACCAGCGCCCAGGTCTACAACCGCTGTGGCACGTCGAAGTGGTGGTGTGTGATGGGCGTTTCGGGCATCCCGTCCACCGGGCCTGAAGGGGGAATCATCCCCAATGCCAACGGCACCTCTGCCGCTGCGCCGAGCGTCTCCGGGGCGCTGGCGCTGGTGATTCAGCGCTTTCCCTATATGACCGCCAGCCAGGCTCGGGATGTGTTGCTGACCACCTCCAGCCTGCAGGCGCCGGACGGTCCCGATACGCCGGTAGGCGACCTCACCGGTGGCCGCACCTATGACAACCTGCAACCCGTGCACGACGCCGCGCCGGGCACGCCGCAAGTGCCGGGCGTGGTCAGCGGTTGGGGCTTGCCCAACCTGCAAAAAGCCATGCAGGGGCCGGGGCAGTTCCTCGGCTCGATGGCGGTGGCATTGCCCACCGGCACGCGGGATATCTGGGCCAACCCGATTTCCGATGAGGCGATCCGCGCCCGCCGTGTAGAAGACACCGCCGAACAAGCCACCTGGGCCGCCACCAAGCAACAGAAAGGCTGGGTCAACGGCTTGCCCGCCAATGCCTCTGATGATGACCAGTTTGCATACGAAATCGGCCACGCTCGGGAACAGGCGACGCTGGCACGCGGCAAGGATTTGCTCACCGGCGCGACCTACGTCGGCAGCCTGGCCAAGTCGGGCGACGGCGAACTGGTGCTCGAGGGCCAGAACACCTATTCGGGCAGCACCTGGGTGCGTGGCGGCAAGCTGTCGGTAGACGGCTCGTTGACCTCCGCCGTGACCGTGGATGGCAGCGCAATGGGCACCCGCAATGCGGATAACGGCGTACTGACCACGTTGGGCGGCACCCTCGCCGGTAACGGCACGGTCGGCGCCTTGACCGTGAATACAGGCGGGCGTGTGGCACCGGGCCATTCGATCGGTACGCTGCACACTGGCGACGTGACCTTCAACCCTGGTTCGGTATACGCCGTGGAAGTCGGCCCGAACGGGCGAAGCGACCAGATTCAGAGCAGCGGCGTCGCCACCCTCAATGGTGGTGTGGTGACCGTGTCCCTGGAAAACAGCCCGAACCTGCTGTCGGCCACTGAGGCCCGTAGCCTGGTGGGCCAGCAGTTCAACATCCTCACCGCCAGCCAAGGCATCAACGGCCAGTTTGCAGCGATCACGCCCAACTACCTGTTTATCGGCACTCAGCTGAGCTATCAGCCGAACCAACTCAGCCTGGCCGTGGCGCGTAACCAGACGACCTTTGCCAGCATCGCGCAAACCCGCAATGAACGCGCCGTGGCGACGGCGGCCGAAGCCTTGGGCGCTGGCAGCCCGGTGTATGAAAGCCTGCTGGCCTCGGACTCGGCGGCCCAGGCGCAGGCCGCATTCAAGCAACTGTCGGGGCAACTGCACTCGGATGTGGCGGCGGCGCAAATGGCCGACAGCCGTTACATTCGTGAAGCGGTCAACGGCCGTCTGCAACAGGCTCAGGCGCTGGATTCCAGCGCGCAGATCGACACCCACGACAACGGCGGCTGGGTCCAGCTGCTGGGCGGTCGCAATAACGTCAGCGGAGACAACAACGCCAGCGGTTACTCCTCGTCTACCAGCGGCGTGCTGCTGGGCCTCGACACCGAGGTCGGCGACGGCTGGCGTGTGGGCGCCGCCACCGGCTACACCCAAAGCCATCTCAATGGCGAGTCGGCATCGGCGGACAGTGACAACTATCACCTGTCGGTCTACGGCGGCAAACGCTTCGACGCGATCGCTTTGCGCATGGGCGGTGCAACCACCTGGCACCGTATCGACAGCTCGCGCCGCGTGGCTTACGCCAACCAGTCGGACTACGACAAAGCCGACTACAACGCGCGCACCGACCAGGTGTTTGCCGAGATCGGTTACACCCAGTGGAACCAGTTCGAACCCTTCGCCAACCTGACCTACCTGAACTACCAAAGTGATTCGTTCAAGGAAAAAGGCGGCGCCGCAGCCTTGCATGCCGGCAAGCAAAGCCAGGACGCCACGCTTTCCACCCTGGGCCTGCGCGCACATACCCAACTGCCGGTCAGCTCGACCTCGGCGGTAACGTTGCGCGGTGAGCTGGGCTGGGAGCATCAGTTTGGCGACACCGATCGCGACGCCTCGCTGAAGTTTGCCGGCAGCGACAACGCGTTTGCGGTCAACAGCGTGCCTGTGGCCCGCGATGGCGCAGTGATCAAGGCCAGTGCGGAAATGGCCCTGACCAAGGACACGCTGGTGTCGTTGAACTACAGCGGTTTGCTGTCCAACCGGGGTAACAACAACGGGATCAATGCCGGGTTTACTTTCCGGTTCTAACGCAAGTGTTGGTATTTGAAGGGGCGCTTTGCGCCCCTTTTTTCATGGGATAAACAGCCCTGCGCAAAATTGACTCACAGGTTTACAATTGCCGCTCCTGATCAGGAGTATCTCTGTGCTGACTCATCTCGATTCCCAAGGTCGCGCCCACATGGTCGACGTCACTGACAAAGCTGTGACGTTCCGTGAAGCCGTGGCCGAAGCGCGGGTGCGCATGCTGCCCGACACCTTGAAAATGATTGTCGACGGCGCCCACCCCAAGGGCGACGTGTTTGCCGTGGCCCGCATCGCCGGGATCCAGGCGGCGAAAAAAACCAGTGACCTGATCCCGTTGTGCCATCCGCTGATGCTGACCGGCGTCAAGGTCGAACTGCGCGCCGACGGTGTGGACGCCGTGCATATCCTCGCGCGCTGCAAACTCAGCGGCCAGACTGGCGTAGAGATGGAAGCGCTGACCGCCGCCAGTGTTGCGGCGCTGACGATCTACGACATGTGCAAGGCCGTGGACCGTGGCATGACCATCGAAAGCATTCGCCTGCTGGAAAAGCTTGGCGGCAAAAGCGGGCATTTCAAGGCGGACCAGGCATGAGCATCAACGTATTGTTTTTTGCGCGCTATGCCGAAGCCACAGGCTTCGATTCGCTGGAGGTGGAAGGCGAGTTCGCAACCGTCGAAGAGGTGCGCCTGGCGTTGGCCGCTGACCCGGAATTTGCGGTGCTCACCGAAAGCAGCTTGATGTGCGCGCGTAACGAGGAACTGTGCGACCTCGACGAGCCGGTGCAGGCCGGTGATGAAGTGGCGTTTTTCCCGCCCGTGACTGGAGGCTGAGCATGGCCATTCGCGTACAGGCCGAGGCATTTGACCCCGGCGCAGAGGTCAACGCCATGCACGCCGCCAATGTCGGCGTGGGCGCGGTGGTGAGTTTTGTCGGCTATGTACGCGACTTCAATGACGGCCGCGATGTGTCCGGGATGTTCCTTGAGCACTATCCCGGCATGACCGAAAAAGCCCTGGCCAAGATCAGCGTGGAAGCCGAGCAGCGCTGGCCGTTGCTCAAGCTGGAAGTGCTGCACCGCATCGGCGCGTTGGAGCCGGGCGAGCCGATTGTGTTTGTCGCGGCAGCCAGCGCCCATCGCCAGGCGGCGTTTGATGCCTGTGCGTTTGTGATGGATTACTTGAAGACGCGGGCGCCGTTCTGGAAGAAGGAAAACACGCCTGAAGGCCCGCGCTGGGTGGAAGGGCGGGGCAGTGATCACGCGGCGGCGGAGCGCTGGAAGTGAGCATCTGACTAAAGGTGTGAGGAGATCCAAATGTGGGAGCCGGGCTTGTGTGGGAGCTGGCTCCCACATTTCCTACTGCATCCAGCTTACGGGCGTTTGCGTTCCACAGCCCGCAGCAAATGCGTCGGCGGCGTTTCGCAGCTGATCTTGCGACCCAGCAACGTCTCGATCGACGGCAGCTGGTACGAATCATCCTCGCCGGCAAAGCTGATCGACACACCCGCCGCCCCGGCACGGCCAGTACGGCCAATGCGGTGCACGTAGTCGTCCGGTACTTCCGGCAGGGTGAAGTTGATCACGTGGCTGATGCCGTCGATGTGAATGCCGCGCCCGGCCACGTCGGTGGCTACCAGCACGCGGATCTTGCCTTCGCGGAAACCTTCCAGGGTCTTGATACGCTTGTGCTGCGGCACATCACCAGACAGTTGCGCGGCGTTGACGCCATCACGCACCAGGCGTTCTTCGATGCGGCGCACTTCGTCCTTGCGGTTGGCGAACACCATCACGCGCTCCCAACCGTTGTCGTTGACCAGGTTGTAGAGCAGCTTGTACTTGTCGGCCCCGGCCACGGCATAGATGTGTTGCTCAACGTTTTCGCTGGCAACGTTCAGCGCTTCGATCTCGACGATGGACGGGTCGGTGGTCCACTGCTTGGCGAGGTTCATCACGTCTTCGGTGAAGGTCGCGGAGAACAGCAGGGTCTGGCGCTCGTTTTTCGGCGGGGTCTGGCGAATGATCTGGCGTACTTGCGGGATGAAGCCCATGTCGAGCATGCGGTCGGCTTCGTCCAGTACCATCACTTCAACCATGTCCAAATGCACGTCGCCGCGCTGGTTGAAGTCGAGCAAGCGGCCTGGCGTGGCCACCAGGATGTCGCAGTGACGGGCTTCGAGGTGCTTGAGCTGCTTGTCGAAGTCCATGCCGCCTACGAACGTCATGACGTTGAGGCCGGTGTACTTGGTCAGGTCGGCGGCGTCCTTGGCGATCTGCACCACCAGCTCGCGGGTCGGGGCGATGATCAGTGCGCGCGGCTCACCCATGTAGCGTTCTTTGGGCGGCGGCGTTTGCAGCAGCTGGGTGATGATCGAGATCAGGAACGCGGCGGTCTTACCGGTGCCGGTCTGCGCGCGGCCGATGGCGTCTTTGCCGGCGAGGGTGAAACCCAGCACCTGCGCCTGGATCGGCGTGCAGTACGGGAAGCCCAGGTCCTGGATGGCGTGCATCAGTTCCGGGGCCAGTTTGAAGTCATGGAAGCGGGTTTTGCCTTCCTGGGGCTCGACCACGAAGTCCTCGAGTTTCCACGGGGTCACGGGCGGCTTCGGTGCACGTTCACGACGCGGCGCTTTCGGTGCCGGCGCGGGGGCTGCCTCGACAGGTTGGGCCTGTTCGGGCGCGGTCACCTTGGGCTTCTGCGGCTGTGCGGCAGGTGCGGTCCGGCCGGGCTGTTGGCCGTCATTGCGGCTGCCGGAGGAGGGCACGGGAGCACTGGGAACTGGCGCGAGCGGCTCAGCCTCGCTTTTGCCGAACATCTTCTTAAGTGCTTTGAGCACGGTGATCTCATTAATTGGTTAAGGAATGTACGCCGGCCAGTGTAATGCAAGAAACGGGCGCGGCGTAGTGCGTCTGTCATACAGCTACATAAAGGCGAGTGTTCAGCCCAGGCGGGCGGCCAACCAGGCACCGATATCGCGTATCTCTTCGGGTAACACTTCGTGACCCATTGGGTATTCCTGCCATGTCACGGTGACACCACGGCTGTTTAAATGCTCGTAGGCGCTGCGGCCCATGGCGTTCTGCACCACGTCGTCGTATTGGCCGTGCAGGCACAGCGTTGGAATGCGCTGCTGGCTGGCGGATAACTCCAGCTCATCGCTGAAGGTCGGTGCATACGTCGAGAGGGCGATCACGCCGCCCAACGGACCCTGCCAGTTAAGGAAGGCGGTGTGGAAAACCACGGCGCCGCCCTGGGAGAAACCCGCGAGGAAAATTCGCGAAGCGTCTATTCCGGTTCTCTTCTGGTCTTCGATCAAATCCGTAACCATTTTGGAAGAAGCTTCCAACTCTTCCAGGCTGATCGATCGGGCCGGGCTCATGGCCTTGATGTCGTACCAACTCGGCATCTCGTAGCCGCCATTTATGGTTACCGGGCGTGTCGGTGCCTGGGGCAAAACGAAGCGCGTGCTCAGCAGGTTTTCCTGCAACGCTTCGGCCACCGGCAAAAAGTCGTAGCGATCGGCACCCAGGCCATGCAACCAGATAACGCAGGCGTCTGCGGGCTTGGCGGGCTGAAGAATCAAGGGTTCGGTCATGTCTGCTCCATATATGTGCGTGCGCTCCGATTGGGTGCGTCGGAACGGTGCGCGACGGGTTGATCTGTTAAGAGAATGTCGCAACGTTGAATGTTTTGCTATTGACCATGGGCTGAAACGACTCAGCCACCACTCTGGTACGCGCTTTGCTATGTGTAGGTCGATGTCAGAACTATCTTAGGACGGTAACACTATCAGTGACTGCCGCTTGTGGGATAGCAACTGGAATTACCGCGAAAACCTCATGCCGCTTGACCCCAAAAAAAGCCAACACGGGTCGATATCGCCTCATAAGGGTGCGCTGAGGTTCGAGCTCCGACACAACAAGAGCAACTGGAGGTTTGAATGAAGGTATTGAAATCCACCCTGGCCATCGTTTCCGCGGCTGCTGTACTGGGTGTCAGTGGTTTTGCCCAAGCTGGCGCCACCCTGGACGCCGTGCAGAAGAAAGGCTTTGTGCAATGTGGCGTGAGTGATGGCTTGCCGGGTTTCTCGGTGCCGGATGCCAGCGGCAAGATCCTCGGGATCGACGCTGACGTGTGCCGCGCTGTGGCCGCTGCCGTGTTCGGTGACGCAACCAAGGTCAAATTCAGCCAGTTGAACGCCAAGGAGCGTTTCACCGCCCTGCAGTCCGGCGAAGTCGACGTACTGTCGCGCAACACCACCATGACCAGTTCGCGCGATGCGGGCATGGGCCTGAAATTCCCAGGCTTCATCACCTACTACGACGGTGTTGGCTTCCTGGTGAACAACAAGCTGGGTGTTAAAAGCGCCAAGGAACTGGACGGTGCAACCATCTGCATCCAGGCCGGTACCACTACTGAGCTGAACGTTTCCGACTACTTCCGCGCCAACAACCTCAAGTACACGCCGATCACCTTCGACACCTCCGATGAAAGCGCCAAGTCGCTGGAATCCGGTCGTTGCGACGTGCTGACCTCGGACAAATCCCAGCTCTACGCACAGCGCAGCAAACTGGCTTCGCCGAAAGACTACGTGGTTCTGCCGGAAACCATCTCCAAAGAGCCACTGGGCCCGGTCGTGCGTAACGGCGACGACGAGTGGCTGGCCATCGTGCGCTGGGTTGGCTACGCCATGCTCAACGCTGAAGAAGCCGGTATCACCTCGAAAAACGTTGAAGCTGAAGCCAAGTCCACCAAGAACCCGGACGTTGCTCGTCTGCTCGGTGCTGATGGCGAATACGGCAAAGACCTGAAAGTGAAAAAAGATTGGGTTGTACAGATCGTCAAGCAAGTCGGTAACTACGGTGAAGTGTTCGAGCGCAACCTGGGCAAGAGCACCCCGCTGGAAATTGACCGTGGCCTGAACGCACTGTGGACCAACGGTGGCATTCAATACGCACCCCCTGTGCGCTGATCGCTGATGGTTCTATCACCCGGTGGGCCAACCACCGGGTGATGTTCTGTTCCATTCTTTCCGGGGCACTTCATGCAAAATCAAATCGGCGCACCCAAGCAGAAGCTCAGCTTCAGCGACCCTAAAGTGCGTGCGTGGCTCTTCCAGATCATCACCATTGTGGCGGTCGTCGCGCTGGGCTGGTACCTCTTCAACAATACGCAGACCAACCTGCAACACCGGGGCATTACCTCGGGTTTCGACTTTCTTGAGCGCAGTGCCGGCTTCGGCATCGCTCAGCATCTGATCGACTACACCGAATCGGACAGCTATGCCCGCGTTTTTGTAATCGGGCTGCTTAACACCTTGCTGGTGACTGTGATCGGTGTGGTCCTGGCGACTATCCTGGGCTTCATCATCGGCGTGGCGCGCTTGTCGCCCAACTGGATGATCAACAAGCTGGCGACGGTGTACGTGGAAGTGTTCCGCAACATCCCGCCGTTGCTGCAAATCCTGTTCTGGTACTTTGCGGTGTTCCTGACCATGCCGGGGCCGCGCAACAGCCATAACTTCGGTGACACCTTTTTTGTCAGCAGCCGTGGCCTGAACATGCCGGCGGCGCTGGCTGCCGATGGGTTCTGGCCGTTTGTGGCCAGTGTGGTGGTTGCCATTGTGGCGATCGTGCTGATGGCGCGGTGGGCCAACAAACGCTTCGAGGCCACCGGCGTACCGTTCCATAAGTTCTGGGCGGGCCTGGCGCTGCTCATTGTGATCCCGGCCTTGTGTGCCTTGGTCTTCGGCGCGCCGTTGCATTGGGAAATGCCCAAGTTGCAGGGCTTCAACTTTGTCGGTGGCTGGGTACTGATCCCTGAACTGCTGGCGCTGACCCTGGCGCTTACCGTGTACACGGCGGCGTTTATTGCCGAGATCGTGCGTTCGGGCATCAAGTCCGTCAGCCACGGCCAGACCGAAGCCGCACGCTCCCTGGGCCTGCGCCCCGGGCCGACGCTGCGCAAGGTCATCATTCCGCAAGCCCTGCGGGTGATCATTCCGCCGCTGACCAGCCAATACCTGAACCTGGCGAAAAACTCGTCGTTGGCCGCCGGTATCGGTTACCCGGAAATGGTTTCGCTGTTTGCCGGCACGGTGCTCAACCAGACCGGCCAGGCCATCGAAGTCATTGCCATCACCATGAGCGTGTACCTGGCGATCAGCATCAGCATTTCCCTGCTGATGAACTGGTACAACAAGCGCATTGCGCTGATCGAGCGGTGAGGAAACGCACATGAGTTCGCATACTTTCAAACCCGATATGCCGCCGCCGAACAAAGTCTTCGGACCGATGGCCTGGATGCGCGCCAACCTGTTTTCCAGCTGGCTCAACACCTTGCTGACACTGTTGGCGTTCTACCTGATTTACCTGATCGTGCCGCCCATCCTGCACTGGGCCATCCTCGATGCCAACTGGGTCGGGACCACGCGCGCCGATTGCACCAAAGAGGGCGCCTGCTGGGTGTTTATTCAACAGCGCTTCGGGCAGTTCATGTATGGCTACTACCCCGGCGACCTGCGCTGGCGCGTGGACCTCACCGTGTGGCTGGCTATCGTGGGCGTGGCGCCGTTGTTCATCTCGCGGTTTCAACGCAAGGCTGTGTACGGCCTGGGTTTCCTGGTGCTGTACCCGATCATCGCCTACTGCCTGCTGCACGGTGGGGTTCTGGGCCTGACCAACGTGCCCACCAGCCAATGGGGCGGCTTGATGCTGACCCTGGTGATCGCCACTGTCGGCATCGCCGGCGCCTTGCCGCTGGGCATTGTGTTGGCACTGGGGCGACGCTCGAACATGCCGGCGATTCGGGTGGTCTGCGTGACCTTTATCGAGTTCTGGCGCGGCGTGCCGTTGATCACCGTGCTGTTCATGTCCTCGGTGATGCTGCCGCTGTTCCTGCCCGAAGGCATGGGCATCGACAAGCTGCTGCGTGCCTTGATCGGCGTGATCCTGTTCCAGTCGGCCTACGTGGCCGAGGTGGTGCGTGGTGGCCTGCAAGCGATTCCCAAAGGTCAGTACGAAGCGGCCGCGGCGATGGGCCTGGGTTACTGGCGCAGCATGGGCCTGGTGATTCTGCCGCAAGCCCTGAAGCTGGTGATCCCCGGCATCGTCAACACGTTTATCGCGTTGTTCAAGGACACCAGCCTTGTGATCATCATCGGCCTGTTCGACCTGCTCAACAGCGTCAAGCAAGCCGCCGCCGACCCTAAATGGTTGGGCATGGCCACTGAAGGCTACGTGTTCGCCGCCCTGGTGTTCTGGATTTTCTGTTTTGGTATGTCGCGCTATTCCATTCATTTGGAACACAAGCTCGACACAGGCCACAAGCGTTAGGAGTTGTTGTTATGAGCGAAGCAATCAAACAGCCTGTGAGCCCTGAAGGCATTATCCAGATGCAGGGCGTCAACAAGTGGTACGGCCAGTTCCATGTGTTGAAAGACATCAACCTCAACGTCAAGCAGGGCGAGCGTATCGTGCTGTGCGGCCCGTCGGGTTCGGGCAAATCCACCACCATCCGCTGCCTCAACCGCCTGGAAGAGCACCAGCAGGGCCGCATCGTGGTCGATGGCGTGGAACTGACCAACGACCTCAAGCAGATCGAAGCGATCCGCCGTGAAGTCGGCATGGTGTTCCAGCACTTCAACCTGTTCCCGCACCTGACCATCCTGCAGAACTGCACGCTGGCGCCGATGTGGGTGCGCAAGATGCCCAAGCGCAAGGCCGAAGAAATTGCCATGCACTACCTGGAGCGTGTACGCATTCCGGAGCAGGCGCACAAGTTTCCGGGGCAACTGTCCGGCGGCCAGCAACAGCGTGTGGCCATCGCCCGTGCCCTGTGCATGAAACCGAAAATCATGCTGTTCGATGAGCCGACTTCGGCACTCGACCCGGAAATGGTCAAAGAGGTTCTGGACACCATGATCGGCCTGGCCGAAGACGGCATGACCATGTTGTGCGTCACCCACGAAATGGGCTTTGCGCGCACCGTGGCCAACCGCGTGATCTTCATGGACAAGGGCGAGATCGTTGAACAGGCGGCGCCGAATGATTTCTTCGACAACCCGCAGAATGACCGGACCAAGTTGTTCTTGAGCCAGATTCTGCATTGATCGAAGCTTGAAACAATAAACCCAGCCTGCAGGCTGCATAACCTTTGGCGAACACAAACCAATGTGGGAGCTGGCTTGCCTGCGATAGCGGTACAGCAGTGCGTACATCTGCTGCTGACCCACCGCCATCGCGGGCAAGCCCGGCTCCCACATTTGATCGCCATTGCTCTGCAGAACACCCATAAACCCGGCCTGGTGCCGGGTTTATTTTTGCCGCTCAAGAGGCTTTGAGGGCTTCCTGTGTTTGGTTATGGGTAGTGCAGGTAAAGGCGTTGCGCAGGTCTGCGCCTTCGGCCAGCTCTTTGGCGTCGGCGAGCAAATGCGGGTAACGGTCCAGCAGGCGCATCAACACCATCAACGGTTTGGGCGGCGTTATTTCGCCGCGTTCGTAACGTGAGAATGCGTTGTGCCCGCCACCGGACAGCAACTGCACGGTTTCTTTTTGCGTGAGGTGCAGTTTGCGGCGGATACGCTTGAGTTCGGCGCCGACCATCCGCCGAGCGGCGTGAAGCAACTCATCACTTGCCTTGGCATGGCGTTCGCTGCTGTCGGGGTCATACATGCCGTCCTCGCACAGTTGGCACTCCCAGCCGGACAGATCCTCAATGTGCTGTTCCAGGCCTTTGATGCGCAGGGTTTCACTGCGGCCCTCAAAACGCACCATGGCGTCGGGGGCACCGCATATGAAGCAATGTTGGGTGTTCATAGGTTCATCCCTTTGAAGGAGATCACCGGTGGGTTACTGCCGGAGCAGTAAGTGACCTTGATGTAAATCTCCAGACCGTGTGAATGGATGTGGTAGACGTCCTGCCAGACGCGGTGATCCGCATAGGTGGTCATCGACTTGTACAGCATCCTGTTCTGTAGCTTGAAAACGACCGCCTGCATCTCGCTGATGTCGAGGTCGAGATTCTTTCCCGCCTCCTTGGCTGCACGGGTGAATGCTTTTGCACCCAGTCGCCTGACATCCGCCTTGATCACCGCCAAATCGTAGTGAGGTGTGTACTTTTCCATAAGACACCTGAGTCCAATAATTACCCTATATGGGTAATTTTACCAATCGAAAATACTGCTCCTTTTGCTGCTTATGAACCCTAGTGCGTTGCCTTTGTAGGCAAGTCTGAATAGGCTGTAGGAAAATTCATCCTATGATTGGACGAAAGTGAAAAATCCATGACAGACATCGCCCCTCTGATCAAACGCTCCCTGGTCGATCAAGCGTTGGAGCAACTGCGCTGGCGTATTACCGAAGGCAAATGGGCTATCGGTGAACGCCTGCCCACCGAGCCGGAGTTGTCCGCCGAACTGGGCATCAGCCGTAATACCGTGCGTGAGGCCATGCGCGTCCTGGCGTTCTCGGGTCTGATCGAAATCCGCCAGGGCGACGGCAGTTACCTGCGCTCGATGACCGACCCGCTGGGCACAATGCGTGCGCTGTCCCACTGCACACTGGCGCAGGCGCAGGAGACGCGGCAGATTCTCGAAGTGGAGGCCATCGGCCTGGCGGCATTGCGCCGTACCGAGGACGACCTCAAAGGGTTGCGTGAAGCCCTTGAGCGCAGCGGCGAGCTGTACCACGGTGATCTGGAAGCCTATATCAGCGCCGACCTGGTGTTTCACAAGCGCCTGGTGGATGCCGCGCGCAACCCGGCGTTGAGCGAGCTGTATCAGTATTTTTCCAGCATCGTCGGCGCCCAGTTGCGTCAGACCCTGAACATCTCACCCCGTCGCCAGGCGGTATTCGACCTGCATATCGCCTTGCTCGACGCGGTAGAAAACCAAGACCCCGAACGCGCCAAATCCCTCTGCCGGCAGTTGATCAATGAACCTTGAAGCCAAACGTACGACTGAACTCGAAGAACTGCTGATCGACGCCGAAGCCGATGACGAAGCCGTCCAGCAGGCCCCGCCGCCGGTGGCTCGCCCGTGGCTGTTGCTGCTGGGCCTGGTGCTGGTGGCGTTGAACCTGCGGCCGGCGCTGTCGAGCATGTCGCCGTTGCTGGCTGAAGTCTCCAGCAGCCTGGGGTTATCGGCGGCCAAGGCCGGGTTGCTGACCACCTTGCCGGTGTTGTGCCTGGGGCTGTTCGCGCCGACTGCGCCGATCCTGGCCCGACGTTTTGGCGCCGAGCGCGTGGTGCTGGGGATTCTGATCACCCTGGCCTGCGGCATCATTTTGCGCAGTGCGTTCGGTGAAGTGGGTTTGTTCGCGGGCAGCCTGATCGCTGGCGCGAGCATCGGCATTATCGGTGTATTGCTGCCGGGTATCGTCAAGCGTGATTTTGCCAGGCAGGCGGGCGCCATGACCGGCGTCTACACCATGGCGTTGTGTCTGGGCGCCGCGTTGGCAGCCGGGGCCACGGTGCCCCTGAGTCAGCACTTCGCCGACAGTTGGGCCATCGGCCTGGGGTTCTGGGTTGTCCCGGCGTTGCTGGCGGCCCTGTTCTGGTTGCCGCAAGTGAGGCAAAAGCACGGCGCCCATCAGGTGGCTTATCGGGTCAAGGGCTTGCTGCGTGACCCGCTGGCCTGGCAGGTGACCTTGTACATGGGGCTGCAATCGTCCCTGGCCTATATCGTGTTCGGCTGGTTGCCGTCGATCCTCATTGGGCGCGGCCTGAGTGCCACCGAAGCGGGCCTGGCGCTCTCAGGCTCGATCATCGTGCAACTGCTCAGTAGCCTGGCCGCACCGTGGCTGGCCACCCGCGGCAAGGACCAGCGCCTGGCGATTGTGGTGGTGATGCTGCTGACCCTCGGCGGCCTGTTCGGTTGCCTGTATGCGCCGCTGGACGGTTTGTGGGGCTGGGCGATTCTGCTCGGCCTTGGGCAGGGTGGCACCTTCAGCCTGGCGCTGACCTTGATCGTGCTGCGCTCGCGTGATTCCCATGTGGCCGCGAACCTGTCGAGCATGGCCCAGGGCATTGGTTACACCCTGGCGTCGATGGGCCCCTTTGCGGTCGGCCTGGTGCATGACTGGACCGGCGGCTGGACGGCTATCGGCTGGATTTTCGCGGTGATTGGCCTGGGCGCGATTGTCGCGGGCCTTGGCGCCGGGCGTGCGCGCTACGTCCAAGTCACCAGCGAGAAACTCTAGAGGTACACCACCTCCAGCGTGGCCGAACCATCGAGTGGGGTTTCCACACTCAAATCGAGGTTCTGCCGGGCGTTGATCACGGTTTGCACCGTGACGGTGCCCACCAGGGTGCCGATGGCCGTGGGCCCGCTGACGCTGCCCTCGACCTCGGTAAAGCCCAGGTAGCTTCGCGAGCCGATGTCGATAGGGTTGAGGTTGGACGTGCGCCATGCCAGGCCGCCGGTGGTGGACTCGGTGCCGAAGATCTGCGCGGTGTTGCTGGCTTGTGTCTGGCGCGGGTCGAAGGTCATGGAGTACACCCCCAAGCGGTTGCCGCTGATATCAAACCCCAGCCCGTAGTAAATCTCACTGTTGACCATGGCCGAGCCGTCGCGGTTGTCACGCATGCGCAGGGCATAGCGGGTAGGGCCGTTGCAGGCGATGCCGATGCGCAGGGTCTGGACGGGCAGGCGCGTGGCGGTCGCCAGGTTCAAGTCTTGCTGGGCGATCTTGCCGTAGTCGATCAAGGCGCCGCCGGGGAACTGCGGCAAACAGGCGGCGGGCGTGATCAGGCCTTTGACGCTCAAGTCCACTGCCGAGGCAGCCAGCAACGAGGGGGCGCAGGCCAGTAACAACAAGCTGTAGAGGACGTGGGTTTTCATGGGTCGGACTCCTTGCAGTGACGGGTTAGGGGTAGATGATTTCAAGGGTGCCGGAACCGTTGATTTGCACTACCTCGCGCAGATCCAGGCTTTGCATGGGCGCCAGGTAAGTCTTGATGCGCAGGGTGCCGGTCAGGGTCTGGATGGCGACCGGGCCGGTGGTGACACCGGTCTTGTCGGTAAAACCGAGGATGCTGTTGGCGGCCATGGGGATTTGGCGTGCGGTGGAACTGCTCCACGCCACGCCATTGCTGGTGGAGTCGGTGCGGTACAGCGTGGGAAAGGTATCGGCGCTGAACTCCGCCGGGTCGATGGTCAGGTAAAAACGTCCGATCTTGTTGCCACTGGCGTCCAGGTCCAGGCCATAGGCGGTTTCATCGGTGCCGCCGGTGGCCGAACCGTCGCGGTTGTCTTTCATGCGCAGGGCGAAGGGGATCGGCGCGTCGCAGGTCACATTCAAGCGCAGGGTGCGGGTGGGCAGCGGCGATTCGTTGGTGGCACTCAAGTCCTTGGCATACAGGGTGCCGTAGTCCACCACGCCGTGGTCCGACAGCGAGGGCAGGCAGGCGATCGGCGCAAAGTGCGCACGCAGTGTCAGTTCGCGGTAGCGCCCGTGCTGTGCGCCGTACACCACTGCGGTGGTTTCCCAGGTGGTGGCATCGCGCACTTGTGTGGCGGCGAGGTCGGCCCAGGCACGTAAGGTCAGTTGCAGCGACAGCGTGTTGCCGGTGAGTACCGCGCCGCGCTCGACCGGCGCGATGCCATGGCCGGGACGCCACTCCAGCACGTTGCCAACAGCGACGGGCGCCTGGCCGGCGGCCGGCAGCAAACCCAGTTCTACGGCACGGCCGTCGAGCAGGGCGTTGCCGGCTTCGATGGCGTAACTGCCGTGCTCGGTAAATTGCAGGCGCTGCGGGTTGGCGGCCAGGGCGCGGTAGAACAGGCTGAGGTCTTCGGCTTGCGGGCAGTTGACGGTCACGCTCAGGCGCCGCTCGCCGAGCAGGCGTTGCGGCGCGCTGTCGTTCTGCGCCAGACGGCTCATCCGGCCGAAATCCACCAGCGCTTCGCTGACGTTCAGTTGGCATTCTTCCAGGGCCTGGGCAGTACCGGCGACGCCGAGCAGCAGCCACAGGCACAGTTGACACAAGTAAGGTGTGACGGGCATGGCGGACATCCTCAAGGCACGTTGCAACGTGCGGGAGCAGTTTCGAAGTACACCGACGGATCGGCCTTTGCCGGCAGTTCGTAGCGCAGCTCGCAACGCCCGCCTTGCGGCGTGGTGATCCATAGCGTTGGCTGCTCCAGTACATTGGGTAGAAACACCTGGCTGCCGTCCTGTACCAAGGTGACGAACTCACCACTGGCCGTGCTGACGGAGGCGCCTGCCGGCAGCGGCGCACCCTGGTCGTTGCTGACGGTAAGCAGCATGCGGCGGGTGAGACCGACGCCGAACTCCACGCGGTCCACGGCGCCGCGCCCGGCCGAGATCATTGCCAGGCCGTTGTTGATATCGGCATTGCGCGGCAGCGAACGGGTCTGCACTTCCACCGGGCTGCGGCCATAAGCGGCGACTTGCGGCACCACGGCCTGGCCTTGCCAGTCGGTCCACACCGGGCCGCTGGGCGTGCTGAGCTTGATGCCGCTCATGTCGCCGACCGACACCAGGGCGAAGGTGTCGCGCACCGGGTAGGGGGAAAAGGTCATGCCGTCGCTGTGCAGCACCACACCGCCGCGCGCGCCACCTTGGTAACTGGAACGCTCGGCATCGGAGCGGCTGTAGCTGAAATCGAGCTGGCTATAGCGCGGCAATGCCGAGACGCCCAGAGTGGTTTCCACCTGATGATCGCTGCTGTCGTGTTCGGCGCTGACGCGATAGCTGAGTTGATCGTCGATCTGCTCGGTAACGCCCAGGCCGGTGCGGTTTTCACCGCCGGAGTTACGCACCCAACTGCGCATTCTTCGGCTTTCGCCCAGCGGCACGCTGACGTTCAAATAGACTGCATTGTCCTGTTGCTGGCTGCCGCCCATTTGCCACTCGGCACTGGCCGACAACGATACCGCGCCGATGCTCGTGCCCCAGGACGCCAAGGCGCGACTGCTGCTGTCGCCAGCGAAATTGGCCGAGCGCGAAACCCCGGCGCTGAACGCGCCCAACAGCGGGTGTGACCAGCCCAGGTTGAGGCTTTGCTGGTCGCGATAACGTGAGTTGCGACGCTCGCTGTTGCGCCCAGGGCTGTCGTCGCGTTCGTAGGTGCTTTCTTCCAGTTCGCGATAGCCGACGCTGCGCCAGGAGTTGGCGGCGCTGATCGACCACTGTTCGCCCAGGCGCTGGGACCATGACAGGTCGGTCTGCACGCCCGAGACCTTTTCCCACGCCTGGGAATTGGACAGCTGAGTCGACAGCTGGATCTGGCTGTCCAGCCACGGCAACCAACCCAGGCTGGCGCCCGCCGAGCGGTATTCGCTGGCCGCCAGCACGCCTGTGCCCAGGGTCAATTGCGGGTGCAGGGCGCCGGTCCAGCCGGCGCTCACCACCCACGGATCATCGCCCTTGGCGTCACCCACATTGCGCACCCGGCCCGCCGCCACGGAATAGCCCGGCGCCGGTAATCCAAGGCCGAGCATCGCCGCGGGCACTGTGAAACGCCGTTCGCCACCGACACTTTCCTTGACCGTGACTTCGACGTCCGAGCGCGTGTTCAAGCGGCGTACATCGTTCAGGGTAAAGGGCCCGGCGGGCACCACGGTGGAATGAATCAGCGCGCCGTTCTGGCGCACTTCCACCTGTGCCGGGCTGTTGGCGATGCCTTGAATCAACGCGCCTTCGCCCTGTTCTTGCAGCGCATGTTCGGTGAGCACCTGCACGCCGGTGATCTGCGCACCGGACAGTACCGGGTTATAGAGGTTGATCTGCCCGGCTTGCAGCACCGCCTGGTGGCTGGCGAAGGTGCGTTGCGCGTAGGCTTCCAGGTGAGTGCTGCGCGACAGCCCATCCTGCCAGGTCTGTACCTGGCGACTGCGCACGATCCAGTCGCCGGCGTTGAACCCGACTTCGGTATTGGCTGAGCCAAAGCGGCTGGCGTCATCGCCGAAGCGGTTGTAAAAACCGCTGAGGTCGTAGTTGAGCAGCCCGGCAAAACCGCCGGTCTCGTAGCCCGAAATATCCTGCTGCACAGGGCGCAGGGCTTCGGTGGGCACCACCAGCGACACCGTCAGTGTTGCCGGGTCCGGCTCCACCAGGGCTTGCGGGTACTGCGCGAGGAAATCCTCACAGCCCACCGTGTCACTGGGGGCGACCAGGTTGGCGGCGTCCAGTAACGCACGGTCGAAGCACAGGTTGCCTTGTGGGTCGAAGGTCAGGTCTTGTCGGCCACGCCGCTGGCCGTTGACCCGCAGGTTGACGGTGTGCCGCCCGGCGGCGAAGCGCGGTGCCGCCAGCAACAGGCTGGCCAATTGCGGGTCGATGCCGCGCTGATGCAAGGTTTGGGCGTCGAAGCCGGACGGGCTGGCGCCTTCGGCCCAGGCCTTGGCAGGCACGAGTGCACAGAGCAACAACACCAGCGACAAGGCCGGGTTGGCGGGGGTGTCAGACACGGCTTCGCCGTCACGGTAGCTCAATACTGTTTTCACGCAAGGTACTCGAATAGTGAACGCACAGGCCCGGTGCTCCCAGGCGTTCCGGTGACGGTCAATGAGCCGTCACTTCGTTATCAGGCGGCGGTCTGTATACGGCGCCTGTGGTTTTTAGTCAGAGGGTGATCGGTGCGTCGTAGGCCTTGACCGCAAACCCATACACCGTGGCCGGCTGCAGCCTGACCGTGGTGGCCTGGTCATTGCCGGCCGGCATACTCAATGCCTCACCCGGCAGCACATAGGTGCGTGGCAGCATCGCCTTGCGGTTACCCGGCAACAGCAGCAGTTCCTGCGCCAGGCGCACCACATACGGCGTGTCATTACGCACCTGCAATTGGCCGTCGCGCAGGGTCCAGGTCAGGTCGGTCCACGGCGTGCGGTTGGGCGCCAGGCCCTTGGGATGCACGATCACCGGCAGGTTCTGGCGCACGGTCACGCCCACCCGGGCATGCCCGGCGGCGGTGGCCGCACGGCCTTGGGGCATGCCTTCGAACACTGCGCGTTTAAGCCGTTGGGTGAGTAGCGGTTGCTGGTTCTGCAGGATGAAACGCACCAGCTGGGATTTGGACGCCTCGACCCGCGACAGCGGCGGCGTCACCACCAGCAATGGCTCGGTGTCTTCAGGAATGTCCTGCAAGGTGACATGCAGCAGCGCGAGTTGGCTGTCAGTGTTGGTCACTGACACCGCCGCTTCGCCATCGGCTTCATGCACGATGACCACCGAAGTATCCGGCACCATGCCATCGGCTTTGACTTGATTGCCAAGGATCAGCAGCAGGGCGACAAGGCCCACAGCGGTGTTTGAGACTATCGTCGTCATGACGGGGTTTCCATTAGGCCAAAAGAGGATCGTTCAGAGATAGCGCAGGTCCAGGACAATCGCGCCGTCGAGCGGGACTTCCTGGTCCAGGGTCAGGTACTGCGAAAAATTGATGGCGGTGCTGACTTGAACCTGAACGGTTAACTGGCCGATGAAGTCCGGTTGGCGGTCCCCGACTGGCGCAAAGGCCATAAACACACGTGGGTAGGCGTTGGGCTCCTGTGACCAGGTTTCGCCGTTGTCGCTGGAAGCCAATACCTGCATGGGCTGCGCATCGCCCACGGCGTTGCGATAGGCCAACGCCACCGAACCCAGACGCTCCTCGGGGACGTGGATGTTCCTGCCCAGCCCGTAGAAGTAATCGGGGGCCGACGAGGAGTCGGCGCGATTATCGATGCCCACCAGCGCAAACAGCATCGGCCTGGCGCACTGCACGCGCAGGTCGAGCACCTGGACAGGCAGCACGGTGAACTCGTCGGCGTTGAGGCTGTGGGAAGGAATCTTGCCGTGATCGACGGTGCCGTCATTGGTCAACTCGATAAGGCAGGCGTCCGGGGTGACCCGGCCGGTCACCGTGAGGTCGACAGTCGACGCCGCGTGGGCATCGGCCAGGCACAGCAGGGCGGCGAGGCAACAGGCAAACCTGTTGAGTACCAGCACAGGTAGGCGCAGCCCATGCCCGACTGTGTTCAAGGGATGGGCGGCCATGGGTTAGAGGTACTTCACTTCAAGGGTGGCGGAGCCGTCGATGTTCACTTCGTTGCTCAAGTCCAGGCCATCGGCGCGATTGATGATGGTCTGCACCTCCAGATCAACGCTCAAGTCCTGGACGGGGACGGGTTGGGTGTCGTCATCCATTGCGGCGACGGACATGTACATGCCTGGGTCCCAGAACCTTTCCTGGTACCAGGTTTCCAGGTCATACGAGCCAATGGTTTGCACCACTGTGCCGTCACCCGTGACCGGGTTGCGCAGGGTGATCGTATACCGGCCCAGTTTTTGGGTGTCGTTGATAAAACCCAGGCCGTAGTCCGTGGCGAGACCCGAACCCGCGCGGTTATCGATCGAGTGCAAGGCAAACAGGATAGGGGCGTCGCAATTGACTGCCATGCTCAGCGAATTGTTGCCAATCACGGTATTACGGTCTGAGTTCAGGTCTTTGGCGGAAATTTTGCCATGGTCGATCACGCCTCCACCGGACAGGCTGGGCGTGCAGGCGCTGGGCACAATCAGGCCCTTTACCGTCAGGTCGACGCTGGAAGCGGCGAACGTGTTCGCCGAGTTAAGCAGCAATACACTGGCGGCCAGAGTGGCCAATCGTACTTTCATCGGTGCGGCTCCTTAAAGGTAATTGACTTGTACGGTGGCGTGGCCATCGATAGGCACTTCGTCGGTCAGCGTCAGGCCGTTTGCGGGTGCAATGTGGGTGATCAGGCGGATCTCGGCGTCCAGTTCCTGGATCGCAATCGGCATCACGCCATCGTTGTTGGCAACGGCTGTCAGCAGGGTGTGGCTGAGCATTACCGAGGGCATCCAGGTCACGCCGCCATCCCTGGAAGTGATGGTGCGCACCGGCACGCCGTCGGCTACCGGCGCGTAGAGGCCAAGCCCGGCATCACCGACTTTTTCATCGTTGGGCGTCATGCCCAGGCCATGCCAGCTGAAGTGGTTGGCGGTGGTGCCTGCGCGGTTGTCGATGGTGTTGAGGGTGAAGAACGTCGGCCCGTCGCAGCGCACGCTCAACAGCAGAATTTCCCGTGGCAGATCGGTGTAGGTGTCGGCATTGAGGTCCTTGACCGAGACCTTGCCGAAGTCGACGTTGCCGCCGCCGGAGACCACCGGCGCGCAGGCGCTGGGCGTGATAATGCCTTGGACAAGCAACTCGGTATTACTGGCGGCGAACGCTGTCGGGCAGAGCAGCAAGGCGCCGATAAAGGGGGTGGCAAAAACCTTCATGGTCAGTGGGTCTCCTCGGGCATGGGGGCGGGTTAAGGGGCGTTACAGGTACATGACTTCCAGGGTCGCAGAGCCATCCAGCGCCACTTCGTTGGTCAACGTCAGGGTGTTTGCAGGCGCGATGCCCGCACGCACCGAGATGTCCACGATTGCATCCTGAAGCGGGTGCGGGGCCCAACTGTTGTCGCCACGGCTTCCCAGGGCGACCAACTGGTTGGGTAGTACGGAGTCTTCCGGATCGAGCACAGTCCATGCACGGCCTTCGAACTGGGTCAGTAAGGTCGAGGGAAGGTCGGCGACGGGGTTGCTGAACGACACCTCATACCCGCCGAGTTTCTCTGAGCCGTTTATCAAGCCCAGGCCGAATACGGCAAACGTTGAAGTGCCAGCCCGGTTATCGATGGGGTTGATTGCAAACAGCGTTGCCGCCTCGCAGTTCACACTCAGCTTCAGGGTTCTGCGTTCAAGCCAGGTGTGGCTGTCGGGGTTCAGGTCTTTGGCAGCGATTTTTCCGTAGTCGATATCGCCCGGCATGCTGGGTGTGCAGGCGCTGGGGGTGATCAACCCTTTGACGGTCAGGTCGACGCTGCTGGCTGCAAACGCGGATGAAGTCATGGCGAGTAACAGGGCGCCGCTTAGCAGGGACAGGCTGGTCTTCATGTGAAAAGTGTCCATTTACAGGTACCTGACTTCGAAGGTCGCGGAACCGTCGATTGCCACTTCGCTGGTCAATGTCAGGTTTTTGGCAGGCTCGATCGAGGCAACGACAGTGACGTCCATGATTGCGTCCTTGATCGGGTGCGGTGCCCAACCGGAGTCACCACGGCTGCCCAGTGCTACCAAATCGTTTGGCGCTATAGCCTCGTCGTCATAAAGCTCGGTCCACTGGCCCTCCGAGTTGTACATCGCCAACAGCGTGGAGGCCGTTTCGGCGACGGGGTTGCTGAACGCCAAGCTGAAGGCGCCGAGTTTCTGGGTGTCGTTGATCAAACCCAGGCCAAAGGCGAAGCCATAAGCGGCAGAACCTGCGCGATTGTCGACGGGGTGAATGGCAAACAGGGTCGCGGCATCGCAGTTCACGCTCAGTTGCAAGGTCTGGCGCTCAAGCCAGGTTCGGGTGTCGACATTCAGATCTTTCGAGGCGATTTTCCCGAAGTCGACATCGCCCGGCAGGCTGGGTGTGCAGGCGCTGGGGGTGATCAACCCTTTGACGGTCAGGTCGACGCTGCTGGCGGCCAATACCGAGGAAGTCATGACGAGCAGCAGGGCACTGCTCAACAGGGATACAGGGGTCTTCATTTTAATGTTCCATTGCAAACTGGCAGATAGAGGCGCGTGCAGGGCTACGCCCGACCCGGTATGAGCGGGTGGTTGGCCAAGCAGCGGTCTCGATGTTTATTGGCTGTTGCCGGGGAGTGGCAAGCCGACCCTCTTTGGGGTGAGCACAATTTAGCGAGGGGGATGCGCAGGGGAAATACAACTAATACGACATTGGCCGGGCGGCGCCAAGGCAATGATTCAGGGGGGATTTTCGTAGTAGTTGTATGGGCTTCAATTAACTCGAAAGGTTATTTGTTTGCGGCCGATAGCATTCAAAAGAATGCGTCGACGATTGCTGCATGACAGGCCTCACGGGCTATTGCACCAGTGCTGCGGATTGCTGCCGTATCAATAGTCGCGATAGAGGTACCGATGGGTTCGCTGGTAGGTTCAACCACAAGAGCGAGCCGCCTGCTGAAGCCGCCAGGCACACCTCCGTTTCATTGGCGGCGCCTGCGCGTGCTGGTGGTGGATGACCATTCTGCCTATCGCCTGTTGCTGGGTGGGTTATTGCAAAAACTGGGGCTGGGACACGAGGTGGCCGCCGACGGCTACCTCGGGCTGGTGGCCTATACCAGTCGCCCCTTCGATCTGGTGATCAGCGATTGCCAGATGCCCTTTATGGACGGCTACAGCATGGCCCGCGCCATTCGCCAACATGAGTGCGACACGGGGATGAGACGCGTGCCTATCATTGCCTTGACCGCCAACCTGCAAAACGACAGCCCCAAACGTTGCCGCGATGCCGGCATGGATGCCTGGTTGATCAAGCCACTGACACTGGAACAATTGCACGCAGTGCTGGCGCGTTGGTTACCGGGCGTGGATGACTGCGCCGTCGCCCAGGAGACTGTTGCGCCGCGCGCCGGCTGGCCAACCCGGGCCACGCTGGTCGCCACCTTTGGCAGTGGGGATATCGTCGATCAGTTGTTGGAAACCCTGTTGCTGGAAGCGTGGGAAGACCATCGTGTATTGCGCCATGCCTGCTCGACGTTGAACGCGCCACTGACTGCTGAGCGCCTGCATCGTTTGGTCGGCAGCCTGGTGTTTTTGGGCGGGACCGGCCTTGAGTCGTGTGCCGTGAAGCTGATCGAGCAGGTCCGGTCCCAGGGCGTTGCGGCGCACAAGGTGCAATTGGAATTGTTCCTGGCCCGGTTGCTGGTGTATCTCGAGTACCTGACCGAGGTGTGAAGAACGGTATTTGCTTCAGGCGTTTGCAATCCGACGATCTAGTTTTGGTTGTAGGTTTTTTCCTGTTGTTCTGTAGGCAAAAAAATGTGAACTAGTGAACATTGGGGGCGACTGCCAGCGGCTGTTTGTTAGCGGTTGTTGATGAGCGCCTGCGGGGGTATTTTGCGCGGATTCAAGTTGCCATCATTCGTGGGAATTTATGCTTCGAGTAATTATTGCTGACGATCACCCCATTGTTCGTATCGGGCAGAAAGTCGTGATTGAGGCGCACGGCCGATGCAAAGTGGTCGCTGAGGCCGATGGCCCCGATCAACTGCTCTGCCTGTTAAGTACCACGCCGTGCGATGTGATCGTCACGGACTTTGCCATGCCGGGCGGCCAGCAGGCCGATGGCTACGGCTTGTTGAGCCTGTTGCACCGCCAGTATCCGCAGTTGCCGGTGATTTTGGTGACCATGTTCGCCAGCGTCGCCACCTTGCGTGCTTCCTTCGCCCATGGGGCCAAGGCGGTGGTGGCCAAAAGTGCTTCCGCCAAGGAACTGCCCCTGGCGATCAAGGCTGTGTGTGCCGGCCAGACCTTCGCCAGTGAGTCGCTGCGGGTGCAAATGGTCGAGGCGGGCACGGGCGATCAGTCCCAGGAGCCGCAATTATCCGGCAAGGAGCGCGAGGTGGTGCGTATGCTGGCCAGCGGCATGACCGTCAGCGAGATCGCGGCACAGGTCAATCGCAGTATTTCCACGATCAGCAAGCAGAAAAGCACGGCCATGCAACGGCTGAGTATTTCCACCGATGTTGACCTGTTCGCCTATGCTCGCAGTGTTGGAATGGTGCCGTAGGCTGATCATTTGCGTGGCGAATGTCAGTAGCCAGCGCAGCGTGGGCAGCTTATCGTGCGCCTATTCTTTCGACGCCTGCGGAGCCTGCCCATGAGTGATGCCCATAACGCCCTGATCACCGAGTTCTACAGTGCCTTCCAGCGCCTGGACGCCGAAGCCATGGCCGCCTGCTACACCGCTGACGTGGTGTTCAGCGACCCGGCCTTTGGCGAGTTGCGCGGGCGCGACGCCGGGGACATGTGGCGCATGCTCACCACGCGGGCCAAGGACTTCTCCCTGACCTTCGACCATGTGCGCAGCGATGACAGCACCGGCAGTGCGCACTGGGTGGCGACCTACCTGTTCAGCGCCACGGGCAATACGGTGGTCAACGACATTGGCGCACGCTTTGTGTTTCGTGATGGCAAGATCTGTGAGCATCACGACCACTTCGACCTGTGGCGCTGGTCGCGCCAGGCCCTGGGTTTGAAGGGCTTGCTGCTGGGTTGGTCGCCGGCGCTGAAAAACGCCGTGCGCGCCCAGGCGCTTAAAGGCTTGAAGGCATTTCAGGCCGGTCGTTGATAAGCTGGATGCTCCTCTGGTTGGCCGAAATGAACTGTGACTGATCTTCCTGAACCCAAACCCTGGTTTGTCTACCTGGTACGTGCCGCCAATGGCTCGCTGTATTGCGGCATCAGCAATGACCCGGTGCGCCGCTTTGCCTCCCACCAGAGCGGCAAGGGCGCACGGTTTTTTCTGTCCAGCCCGGCCGTGGCGCTGGTGTACACCGAGCAGTGCGCCTCCAAGGGCGAGGCGCTGCGCCAGGAACGGCTGATCAAGAAATTGAAGAAGAGCGCCAAGGAATGCCTGGCGGCCAGTGGCTCATTGATTTGATTGATAGGTTCTCATCGTCCCCACGCAGGGCTTTGCAGGCTAAGCTGGCGGCTCACCTATCGAGCGGAGCCTGGCATGTCTGAGTTGATCCTGCACCATTACCCGACCTCACCCTTTGCAGAAAAAGCTAGGCTGCTGCTGGGTTTCAAGGGGTTGTCCTGGCACTCCGTACACATATCACCCGTCATGCCCAAACCCGACTTGACAGCTTTGACCGGCGGCTACCGGAAAACCCCGGTACTGCAAGTCGGCGCCGATATCTATTGCGACACTGCCCTGATCGCCCGTCGCCTTGAGCAGGAAACGTCCTCGCCGGCGCTGTTCCCGCTGGGCCAGGAAATGATCACGCAGACGTTCGCCGCCTGGGCCGACAGCGTGGTGTTCGCCCATGCCGTCAGCCTGGTATTCCAGCCGGAGTCAGTGGCGGTGCGCTTTGGCAAATTACCGCCGGAAGCGATCAAGGCGTTTATCGCTGACCGTGCCGCATTGTTCAGTGGCGGCACGGCCAGCAAGCTCCCGGCCGAGCTGGCCAAGCACCAATGGCCGGCGATCATGGCGCGTCTGGAGTTCCAGCTGCAGCACGCGCCGGGAGACTTTCTGTTCGGTGAACCGTCGATTGCCGACTTTGCCTTGGCCCACCCGATGTGGTTCCTCAAAGCCACTCCCGTGACGGCTCCATTGGTGGATGCTTATCCAGCCATCTTGGCTTGGCTGGCGCGCGTACTGGGTTTTGGTCACGGCAGTGCGAGTCAAATGACGGCGGAGCAAGCATTGGCGATCGCCCGTAATGCCACGCCTGCGGCATTGCCGGATGACGAGTTCGAGGACTTGAATGGTTTCAAGGCGGGTCAGTCGGTAACGATTGCGGCCATTGATTACGGGGTTGATCCCGTTGCCGGTGAGCTGCTGTTCGCTGGCCGTGAAGAGCTGATCCTGCGCCGTACCGACGAACGCGCCGGCACTGTGCACGTGCACTTCCCGCGCATGGGTTTCCGCATTCAGGCGCAATAAATAAAAATATTTGCAAACAAAGGTGAGGTAAATCGCCCGCCCATCCGTGTAGTGTTTGAAACTGCGAGCTATTCGCATTAACAGCGTTTTCTACACGGGTTCTCACAGCATGAAGTCGACGGCGGGCGGTTGGGTAAAACAGTGGCTGGGAGCCTCGGTATTGGCAGTATCAGGGCTGGCGTTGCTGCCCCTGGCGATTGCGCAGGCGCAGGAGCAACAAAGTGCCCGGTTCAACTTTGCCCTGGCAGCCAAACCGCTGCCCCAGGCGCTGAGTGATTTCAGCCGGGTAACCGGCATCAGCGTGATCTACACCGACGAAGCGCCCTATGGTCTCAATGCCCCGGCGGTCAGCGGGCAGATGAGTGCCACCCAGGCCCTGCAACGGCTGCTCGACAACTCAGGCTTTACCTTTCGCCAGATCGACGCCCGTACTCTGGCGCTTGAGCCTGTGCCCACCGACGGCGCAGTCAACCTGGGCGCCACCACCATCAGCGGTGCGAGCCAAGCCCAGGACACCACCAGCTACCAGCCGCCGCCCACCAGCTCGGTGATGCGCTCCCACGGCCTGCTGCTGGAAACCCCGCAAACCGTCAACGTCGTGCCGGCCCAAGTGCTGCGTGACCAACAGCCGCGCAACCTGGATGACGCCCTGGGCAATATCAGTGGCATCACCCAGGCCAACACCCTCGGCAGCACCCAGGACGCGGTGATGCTGCGCGGTTTTGGTGACAACCGTAACGGCTCGATCATGAAGGATGGTATGCCCGTGGTGCAGGGCCGCGCGCTGAACGCCACCGCCGAGCGCGTCGAAGTGCTCAAAGGCCCGTCGTCTTTGCTGTATGGCATCCAGGACCCGGGCGGCGTGGTCAATATCGTCAGCAAAAAGCCCGAGCTGGTGCAGTCCACCTCGTTGACCGCGCGCGGCTCGACCTTCGGTGACGGCAAGAACGGCAGCGGCGGCAACCTCGACACCACCGGCCCCATTGGTGACAGCGGCCTGGCCTATCGCCTGATCGTCGACCACGAAGACGAAGATTACTGGCGCAATTACGGCACCCACCGCGAAACGCTGGTGGCGCCGTCCCTGGCCTGGTACGGCGACACTACCAAAGTAGTGTTCGCCTATGAGCACCGCGAATTTCTCTCGCCGTTCGACCGTGGCACCGCCATCGACCCCAAGACCAACCACCCGTTGAACATCCCCGCGACCCGTCGCCTGGATGAACCGTTCAACAATATGCAAGGCCGTTCCGACCTGTATCGCCTGGAAGTCGACCATGACTTGAACGACGACTGGAAGGCGCACTTCGGCTACAGCTGGAACCGCGAAACCTACGACGCCAGCCAGGTGCGCGTGGTCAAGGTCAACCCCAACGGCACCCTGACCCGCAGCATGGACGGTACCCAAGGCGCGCTGACCACCGACCGCTTCGCCACCACCAGCCTGGAAGGCAAGGTCAATGTCGGCGGCATGCAGCACGACCTGGTGTTCGGCCTGGATGACGAGTACCGCAAGATCTACCGTGCCGACCTGATTCGCCAGGCGCCGCGCGGTGTCTTCAACTATAACGATCCGGTGTATGGCAACGAAGTCGCAGGCACCAAAGTCAGCGCGCCGGACAGTAACCAGACCGACCTGCTGCGCAGCGATTCGCTGTTCTTCCAGGACGCCATCCACCTCAATGACCAGTGGATTCTGGTCGGCGGTGCGCGCTACCAGATGTACGATCAATACGCCGGCAAGGGCGTGCCGTTCACCGCCAACACCGATGGCAACGGCCAGAAGTGGGTGCCGCGTGCCGGTCTGGTGTATCGCTACACCGATCAACTGTCGTTCTACGGCAGCTACACCGAGTCGTTCAAACCCAACTCCACCATCGCGCCGTTAGCCAACAAAAGCGTGCTGGACGGCAGCCTGGAACCGGAGCAGTCCAAGGCCTGGGAGCTGGGCACCAAGCTCGACATACCGGGGCGCATCACCGCGAGCGCGGCGCTGTTCAATATCGAAAAACGCAACGTGCTGGTGCAGGTCGGCGACGGTTTGGCCGCTGTCTACAGCGTGGCGGGCAAGGTACGTTCCCGTGGCCTTGAGCTGGACGCCAGCGGCCAGTTGACCGACAACTGGAGCCTGATCGGCAGCTACGCCTACACCGATGCCGAGGTGACCGAAGACCCGACGCTCAAAGGCAATCGCCTGCAAAACGTGGCGAAAAACACCGCGTCGTTGTCGGCCGTGTATGACTTCGGCAGCCTCTTGGGTGGTGACCAGCTGCGTGTGGGCGCCGGCGCACGTTACGTGGGCGAACGGGCCGGGGACGCAGCCAACAGCTTCGATCTGCCGAGCTACACCGTGGCCGATGCGTTTGCCAGCTACGACACCAAAATCGACGGGCAGAAGGTCAAGTTCCAGCTCAACGTGAAGAACCTGTTTGATCGCACCTACTACACCTCGTCGGTGAACACGCAGTTTGTGTCCATCGGCGATGCGCGGCAGGTGTCGGTTTCCAGCACCCTGCAGTTCTAAGGCAAGCGACCTCCTGTGGCGAGGGAGCTTGTTGTGGCGAGCGGGCTTGCCCCGCGTTGGGCTGCGTAGCGGCCCCAAAACCTGGCACAGCGTAAAGCCTGAAAAAATGCGGTGGGCTTACTAGGGGCCGCTACGCAGCCCAACGCGGGGCAAGCCCGCTCGCCACAACAGCCCAGCTCCCACAACAGCCCCGATCCCACCACAGCCACGCTCGCCACAACGGCATTGAGCTGGTAGCGTTGCCGCCACTGAATACTTTGCGGGAAAACGGTACTGATGCAGTTGGGTCGATGGATACACGCCAGCGCGATGCTGGTGGGCTTGAGTTTGTTACTGAGTGGTTGCGCCACGCCTTCGAAGACGGCTACTGGCCAGAGCCTCGACCAATTGCTGGCCGACCCGGCGCTGCAGGGTGCTTCGGTCTCGCTGATGGTGCGGGACGCCAACAGTGGCGCCACTCTGTATCAGCACAACCCGCGCACGCGGCTGGTGCCGGCTTCCAACCTCAAACTGTTGACCACGGCCGCGGCCATGGATGTGCTCGGGCCGCAGTACCGTTTCGCCACGCAACTGTTGAGCAACGGCATTCGCCAGGGCGACCGTCTGACCGGCAACCTGTACCTGCGCGGCCTGGGTGACCCGACCATGCAGTTCGCCGATTACCAGGCATTGGCGGCGCAGTTGGCCAGCCAGGGCGTGCGTCAGGTGCAGGGCGACCTGGTGTTTGATGACACCTGGTTTGACGCTGAGCGGCTGGGTGTCGACTGGTCCCACGACGACGAAACCACCTACTACGGCGCGCAGATTTCGGCGTTGACCGTGTCGCCCAATACCGATTTTGATGCCGGCAGCGTGCTGGTCACCGCCAAGGCGCCAGCGCGGGCCGGGCAGGCTGTGAGTGTCGATATCTTCCCGCCGACCAATTACCTGCAACTGAGCAACCGCGCTGTCAGCGGGCCGGGCAACACCTATGGGATCAACCGTCGCCATGGCACCAACCTGCTGCAACTCAGTGGCGCCGTGGCGCCGGGGCGACAGAGCGAGCAACTGGTGAGTGTCTGGGAGCCAACGCAACTGGTGGCCAACCTGTTCGAGCAAGCGCTGGCGCAGCAAGGCATCACGGTGCTTGGCCGTCGAGTGATGGGCGGCGCAAGCCCGGCGGCGGTGACGGTACTGGCCGAGCATAAATCGGCGCCGTTGCAGGAATTGATTACGCCGCTGCTCAAACTTTCGAACAACAACATGTCCGAAGCCTTGCTCAAGGCGATGGGCCGCCAGACGGCCAACAGCGGCACAGCGGCAGCGGGCGCGGTGGCGGTGGCCGGGTTTCTCAAGCGCCAGGGGCTGGACACGGCGACGCTGAGCCAGGTCGATGGTTCGGGGCTGTCGCGGCGTAACCTGGTGTCGTCACAGAACCTCACCGACCTGCTGCTGGCCGCGAGCAAACAGCCGTGGTTCAACGCCTGGTACAACGCGTTGCCGATTGCCGGTAACACCGATCGCATGACCGGCGGCAGCCTGCGGTATCGCCTGCGCGGCACACCGGCCGAGAACAACCTGCATGCCAAGACCGGCTCCATGGGCGGCGTGTCTTCCTTGAGCGGTTACATCACCGATACCAAAGGGCGCAAGCTGGTGTTCTCGATGCTGAGCAATAATTACGTGGTGGGCGGCGCGCAGGTCAAAGCCGTGGAAAACCGCGTGGCGTTGGCCCTGTCACGCTGGGACGAGTGATTCAGGGCTGATAGCCCATGCGCCAACTCACGGCCCGGGTCGCCGCCAGCAAGCGCTGCGCCGCCGGGCCATCTTCATCGGCATGGAACAGTGAGGTGGGGCCGACCACGGTCATCACCGCCGCCACGTGCCCGACCGCATTGAACACCGGCGCCGACAACGCATCGACGCCGGGCATCAGCAAACCATGCACAAAGTGCAGGCCCCGGCTGCGGATCTGTTCACAGGCGCTGGCGTAAGCCTCGTCGTCCGCCAGGGCATGGGCAGTCCCGGCCTGAATCTCGCGTTCGCGCAATTCCACGGTTTCCCGAGAGGGCAGGTAAGCGCTGAACACTAGCCCGGTGGACGAGCTGAGCAACGGCAGCACCGAGCCCAACTGCGTCACCACGGTGACGGCACGCACCGCCGGTTCGATCTGCACCACGGTCGCGCCCTGGTTGCCCCACACCGCCAGAAAGCAGGTTTCGTTCAACTCATCGCGCAGTTCTGCCAGGGGCATCGCGCCGACTTTCAACACGTCCATGCTGCCCAGTGCCGCCAAGCCCACGCGCAACGCCTCGCGGCCCAGGCCGTAATGGTTGGTGGCGGTGTTCTGCTCGGCAAACCCCGAAGCGATCAGCGCCTGCAAATAGCGGTGGACCTTGCTCGCCGGCATCTGCACATGTTCGGCCAGACGCGACAGCGAGGTGGCGGGGGACAGTTCGGCCAGCGCCTTGAGGATATCGGTGCCCACTTCGGCCGAGCGGACTTTCTGTTTACCGGTGTCGCGGGGCTTTTCCATGGAAGGGCAAGAATCCGAGAGATGAACGGGCGTCTTTATAGCTTGACGTTGAATTATGATCAAATTACGTTATGCGTAACTGGATTACGATAAAAACAACTTCCGCACAGAGGACGGTCCATGAACCTCGAGTACCAATCGGGTTTCGGCAATGAGTTCGCCAGCGAAGCGTTGCCTGGCGCATTGCCGGTCGGCCAGAACTCCCCGCAAAAAGCGCCCTACGGCCTGTACACCGAGCTGTTCTCCGGCACGGCCTTTACCATGGTGCGCAGCGAAGCCCGCCGCACCTGGCTGTACCGCATTCAGCCGTCGGCCAACCACCCGGCGTTTATCAAGCTGGAACGGCAATTGGCCGGTGGGCCGTTGGGCGCGGTCACGCCGAATCGCTTGCGCTGGAACCCGCTGGATATTCCGAGTGAGCCGACCGACTTTGTCGACGGCCTGGTCGGCATGGTCGCCAACTCCGGGTCGGAAAAACCCTCCGGCATCAGCGTCTACAACTACCGCGCCAACCGTTCGATGGAACGGGTGTTCTTCAACGCCGATGGCGAACTGTTGATCGTCCCCGAGCAGGGCCGCCTGCGTATCGCCACCGAGTTGGGTGTGCTGGACGTCGAGCCGCTGGAAATCGTGGTGCTGCCCCGCGGCCTGAAATTTCGCATCGAACTGCTGGATGCCCAGGCACGCGGCTACGTTGCGGAAAACCACGGCGCGCCACTGCGCCTGCCGGACCTGGGGCCAATCGGCAGCAACGGCCTGGCTAACCCGCGTGATTTCCTCACACCGGTCGCTCACTACGAAGACAGCCAAAAGCCGACCACGCTGGTGCAGAAATTCCTCGGCGAACTGTGGGCCTGCGAGCTGGACCACTCGCCGCTGAACGTGGTCGCCTGGCACGGCAATAACGTGCCGTACAAATACGACCTGCGCCGCTTCAACACCCTCGGCACGGTGAGTTTCGATCACCCGGACCCGTCGATTTTCACCGTATTGACCTCGCCCACCAGCGTGCACGGCCTGGCCAACCTCGACTTCGTGATCTTCCCGCCGCGCTGGATGGTGGCCGAAAACACCTTCCGCCCGCCGTGGTTCCACCGCAACCTGATGAACGAATACATGGGCCTGATCCAGGGCGCCTATGACGCCAAGGCCGAGGGTTTCCTGCCGGGCGGCGCGTCACTGCACAGCTGCATGAGCGCCCACGGCCCGGACGGCGAGACCTGCACCAAAGCCATCAACGTGGACCTGGCGCCGCACAAGATCGATAACACCATGGCCTTCATGTTCGAGACCAGCCAAGTGCTGCGCCCCACACAGTTCGCCCTTGAGTGCCCGCAACTGCAACCTTCCTACGACGCGTGCTGGGCCTCGCTGCCCGCCACCTTCAACCCGAACCGGAGATAACCCATGACTCAGCCAACACTTGCCCGCAGCTGGGTAGCCTCCGCCAACGGCCACCGCGATTTCCCCTTGCAGAATCTGCCGCTGGGCGTGTTCAGCATCAATGGTTCGGCCCCGCGCAGTGGCGTGGCGATTGGCGATTCGATTCTCGACCTGCACGCTGCGCTGGACGAGTTTGAAGGTGAAGCACGCCGTGCGGTCGAAGCCACTGCCGGTGGCCAACTGAACGGCTTTTTCGAACTCGGCCGTGGCCCACGCGTAGCCTTGCGCGAGCGCCTGCTGGAACTGCTCGCCGAAGGCAGCAAGCTGCACACCCGTGAGGCGCAGGTACTGCACCGCGCGGCGGATTGCCAGATGCATTTGCCGGCGAAGATCAACGATTACACCGACTTCTACGTCGGCATCGAACACGCGCAAAACATCGGCAAACTGTTCCGACCCGACAACCCGTTGCTGCCCAACTACAAGTATGTGCCGATCGGTTATCACGGTCGTGCCTCGACCATTCGCCCTTCGGGCACGGACGTACGTCGGCCTAAAGGCCAGACGCTGCCAGCCGGCCAGGCCGAGCCAACCTTCGGCCCGTGCGCGCGCCTGGATTATGAGTTGGAACTGGGCATCTGGATCGGCCAGGGCAATGCCATGGGCGACTCGATTGCCATTGGCGACGCCGCTGAACATATTGCCGGTTTCTGCCTGCTCAACGACTGGTCGGCGCGGGATATCCAGGCCTGGGAGTACCAGCCGCTCGGCCCGTTCCTGTCGAAAAGCTTCATCACCAGCATCTCGCCGTGGGTGGTCACCGCCGAAGCCCTGGAGCCGTTTCGCAAGGCCCAACCGGCACGCCCCGCAGGTGACCCGCAGCCGCTGCCGTACCTGCTGGACACGCGTGATCAGGCCACGGGAGGCCTGGACATCGAGCTGGAAGTGCTGCTGACCACCGCTGCGATGCGCGAGCAAAACCTGCCGGAACACCGCTTGGCCCTGAGCAATACCCAGCACATGTACTGGACCGTAGCGCAGTTGGTTGCACACCACAGCGTCAACGGCTGCCAGTTGCAGGCCGGTGACCTGTTTGGTTCGGGTACTTTGTCCGGGCCGCAACCGGGGCAGTACGGCAGCCTGTTGGAAATCACCGAAGGCGGTAAAAAGCCGATTGAACTGGCCTCCGGCGAAGTGCGTAAATTCCTTGAAGACGGTGACGAAATCATCCTGCGTGCCCGTTGCAACCGTGAAGGTTTTGCCTCCATCGGTTTCGGCGAATGCCGTGGCACCGTGAGCGCAGCACGCTAAGAGGGCAGGGCGATGCAACTCTATACCTACTACCGTTCTACGGCGTCGTACCGGGTGCGCATTGCCCTGGCGCTCAAGGGCCTGGACTTTACCGCCGTGCCGGTTAATTTGCTGGTGCCGCCGGGCGGCGCGAATCGCCAGCCCGACTACCTGGCGATCAACCCGCAGGGCCGTGTACCGGCGCTGCGTACCGATGAGGGTGAATTGTTGATCCAATCACTGGCAATCATCGAGTACCTGGAAGAGCGTTATCCACAGGCGCCTTTGCTCTCCAAGGACTTTGCGGCCCGTGCCCATGAGCGGGCGGTGGCGTCAATCATCGGCTGCGATATCCATCCGCTGCACAACTCCAGCACGCAAAACCTGCTGCGCAAATGGGGGCATGACGAGGCGCAAGTGCTCGAGTGGATCGGGCATTGGATCAGCCAGGGCCTGGGCGCGGTGGAGCAGTTGATTGGTGATGAAGGCTTTTGTTTTGGTGAGCAGCCGGGGATCGCCGATGCGTTTCTGATCCCGCAGTTGTACGCAGCCGAGCGCTTCAAGGTGCCGTTGGGCGCGTACCCGCGTATCGGGCGAGTGGCCGCGCTGGCGGCGCAGCATCCGGCGTTTGTGCAAGCACATCCGGCGAATCAACCTGACACCCCCTAAATCAATGTAGGAGCTGGCTTGCCTGCGATAGCGGTCTATCAGTTGATAATTCATTGGCTGACACACCGCTATAGCAAGCAAGCCAGCTCCCACCGTTTGATCCGCGTCATCCTTATAAAAATAACAGGTACCTTGCGATGCACAATCAGATTGCCAGCTTTCGCGCGGCACTCGACGCCCGTGCGGTGTCGCGCTACCAGTGGTTGATTCTCCTGTTGCTGGCGCTGCTGCTGGTAACCGACGGCTATGACGCTCAGGTGCTGGGCTACGTAGTGCCGGCATTGGCCAAGGATTGGGGGCTGGAAAAAGCCGCGTTCGGCCCGGTATTCAGCGCCAACCTGTTGGGCCTGACCCTGGGCTCATTGCTGGTAACGCCGCTGGCCGACCGCTTCGGCGTGCGCCGCATCCTGCTCGCCTGCGTGCTGATCTACGCGAGCCTCACCGTGCTGATGGTGTTCGCCAATTCCCTGACCACCTTGATGGCTGCGCGGTTTATCTGCGGCATCGGCATGGGCGGCGCGATGCCCAGCGCCATGGCGTTAATGTCGGAATATTCCCCGCCGCGCATGCGCACCCTGATGGTGACCCTGGCCGCCTGCGGCTTTTCGTTCGGTGGCGCGGCGGGTGGGTTTGTGGCGGCGGGTTTTATCGAAGGTTACGGCTGGCAGGCGGTTTTCCTGGCGGGCGGGGTGACGCCGTTGCTGCTGTTCCCTTTCCTGGTGTGGTTGCTCCCGGAATCCTTGCCGCGTTTGCTGCGGGATGCGCCGCCGTATGCGCGGTTGCAAAAGGTCACGGCGCGCATGCTGCCCGACTGGCAGCCACCGCCGGCGAGTGAGGCGGATAACCTTCAGGAGCTGGGCAGCAAACTCACGGTGGTGGAGCTGTTTCGCAACGGCTATGCGCGTCCGACCTTGCTGATTTGGGCGACCTTTTTTGTCAGCCTGATCCTGCTGTATTTCATGATCAGCTGGCTGCCGACGCTGCTGCTGGAAAGTGGCCTGGCGTTGAAGCAAGCGAACCTTGTGACCTCGATGTTCCTGTTTGCCGGCACCTTGGGCGCCATTGGCATGGCCTGGTTTGCCGACCGCCTGAAAAGCAAGGTGCGGTTGCTCTCCGGCGTGCTGGCGGCGGCTGCGGTGTGCACGATTTTGCTCGGGTTGAACCACGACAACCCGCGTTATCTGGTGGCCTGCGTGTTCGCGGCCGGTTTCTGCATTATTGGCGGGCAGCTGACGCTCAACGCCTTCGCGAGTAATTTCTACCCCGCGCACGTGCGCGCTACCGGCACCGGCTGGGCCTTGGGCGTGGGGCGCTTCGGTTCAATCCTGGGGCCGCTGTTTGGCAGCCTGTTGCTGGCGATGCATATCCCGGTGGAGCAGATTTTCTTCTTCTGCGCGATTCCAGCGGTCATTGCGGCGCTGTTGATCATTCAAGTGCGCTCGCCGGGCTCCAACGCGCCGCAGGGCCCGTTGCACAGCGAAATGCTCAAGGCGCCGGCCAATCATTGATTCAATGCCGATCAAGTGTGGGAGTTGGCTTGTTGTGGCGAGCGGGCTTGCCCCGCGTTGGGCTGCGAAGCGGCCCCAAAACCTGCCACTGCGGTGTGTCTGGAGAAATGCGGTGACTGTATTGGGGCTGCTGCGCAGCCCAACGCGGGGCAAGCCCGCTCGCCACAATAAATCTTGCTCGCCAAAACAAGTATTTCAGTGCACCACGGTATTGGGCGGCAAATGCCCCAGCCGCTCGGTCAGGCGCAGGCGCTGGATCGGGTCTTCGCTCAGCAACAGGGCGTGTTCCAGGTCAAAGCGCTCGGCGCTCGGGCAGTCCAGTCGCTGGTAAAGGCTGGCACGCGCCAGGTAATCCGCAGCGCTGGCGTTGCCCAGCTCCAGCACGCGCTCGGCGTCGATCAGGGCCGACAGCGGGTGGTCATTGGCCAGGTGCAGTTGGCGCAGGTTACGTGACAGCCGTTGCAGGATCGCGCGCGGTTCGGCGGTGTGCAGGTGCTCGGCCTGCAACTTGAGGTTTGGCCCGTACTGGCGGTGCAACAGCTCGCGGCAGTCGTTGGGGTACAGGCGCCGCCCGCCACACGGGTCCAGAAGGTGATCGGCACCAGGCACGCGCAAAAGGAAATGGCCCGGGAAGTTCACCCCGGCCATGGGGATATCCAGGCGTCGCGCCATCTCCAGCGCGATCAGGCCCATGGCCAAGGGTTGGCCGCGTTTGCGCAGCAGTACCTTGTCGAGCAGCGCGGCGGTGGGGCGTAGCGGTGTGGAATCATCCTGGGCAAACCCCAGGTCATTCATGCGCCGCAGCAACGGCTGACCGAGTTCATCCGCCGGTAGCATGGGCATGCCTACGCTGACCTGTTGTTGCAGCAGTGTCAGGTCTTGCAGGATCAGCAGGGGTTGCACGCTCGGATCGTGTTCAGCCGCCATCCACAGCGCGGCTTCAAACAGCGCAGGCGGTGAGCGGTCCAGGCAGGCGAAAAAAGCTGTGCGGGGATTCATTGCATTCTCCGGCGGATGCCCACGTTTTAGCCTTGCTGTGAATTTTCGTCCAGTAACTTAGGAAATGTCCTGCGGGCTTATGTCCTGATGCCTATGAAACCTGGCGGCTTATTCCAGTGTGATTCAGCAGTTTTCCACCGCAGGCCTATACTGGGGCCTCTACCAGAAGTGATTCGGGAGCCCATTGATGTTTGCGCTTATGCACAGCACCCGCCTTGAATCGCTGCACCTGAGCATCGACCCGGTCACCGGGTTAAAGGCCGTCATCGCCATCCACAACAGCCGCCTCGGCCCTGCCTTGGGCGGTTGCCGTTATCTTGCTTACCCAGACGATGAAAGTGCCGTGGCCGATGCCGCACGCCTGGCCCAAGGCATGAGCTACAAAGCCGCCCTGGCCGGCTTGCCGGTGGGCGGTGGCACGGCGGTGATTATCCGCCCCGTGCACGTGGAAAGCCGCGCGGCGTTATTTGAAGCGTTCGGCCGTTGTATCGAAAAACTCGACGGCCGTTTTGTCACCTCGATCGACAGCGGTACATCGGTCGCCGACATGGACTGCATCGCCCAACACACCCGTTTCGTTACCAGCACCACGGCCGCAGGCGACCCGGCGCCCCATGCCGCCATGGGCGTGTTCACTGGCATCCGCACCACCGCCATGGCGCGCCTGGGCAGTGACAACCTCGAAGGCCTGCGCGTCGCGATCCAGGGCCTGGGCAATGTCGGTTTTGCGCTGGCCGAACAACTGCACGCGGCGGGTGCCGAACTGCTGGTCAGCGACATCGACCATGGCAAGGTGCAACTGGCCATGGACCAGCTCGGCGCACACCCCATCGCCAATGATGCGTTGCTCAGCACGCCGTGTGACATTCTGGCGCCGTGCGGTGTCGGCGCGGTGTTCAACCGCCACACGGTCGGCCAACTGCGTTGCGCCGCCGTGGCCGGTTCCGCCAGCGCGCAATTGACCACCCTGGACATTGCCGACCAACTGGAAGGGCGCGGCATCCTCTACGCCCCGGACTACGTGATCAACTCCGGTGGCCTGATCTACGTCGCCCTCAAACACGCCGGCACCGAGTTGCCCGCCATCACCGCACACCTGTCCAACATCGGCACGCGCCTCACCGAAATCTTCGCCCACGCCCAAGCCGAAAAACGTTCACCCGCGCGGGTGGCGGACGAGTTGGCAGAGCGCCTGCTCTACAAATAGCCCAGGCATTAAAAAGGCCCTGAATCAATGATTCAGGGCCTGTTCAATTCGGGCTTTATTCTGCCGCCGGGTTCAGCAACTCGGACAATGCGTCCGGCTGGCTCTTGAACGCCTTGGCAAACACATCGCGATTTTTCGCCATGTAGATCCCGGCTTCCTCCACCTGCTGCTCGCTCAGGGACGGCACGGCTTTTTGCAACACTTCTGCCAGCAACTCAGCGAGTTCAAGCATCTTGTCATGACGGTCAGCTTCGGCTTTATCCATGAACAAACGCTCCAGATCTCGGCTGCTGCGGTATACCACTTCGACGGCCATTCACCACCTCACATGCCTTCACGATAGTTGTCTTTTGCGACTACTGTATTCATATACAGTGAAAAGGGTAAGCCAAACCACGGGGTTTGGGTAGTAGTTTTTTAATGTAGCCCGTAAATACAGGTTTGCCTTGCGATCGTTCCCACGCAGAGCGTAGGAACGATCTATATCCTGGCCTTGTGCCTCATATCCTGCAGGCATCTTCTCACTTACCTGCCACTGGCCTTTTTTCTGCATGCAGAACAACCGTCACGTCCACCCCGCATTATCCGGTCGAGCCGACCTAAGGAAGCATCATCGTGAAAATCAACTGGGCCGAAAAGCTGCGTCAGCAAGTCCATGGGCTGGCCGAGTCGCTGGGCAATCTGTTCGTCGAGACGTTCCATTACCTGGCGCTGTTCGCCATTGGTGCCGTAACAGCCTGGGCGGCGGTGATGGAGTTTTTGGGGATGCTGGAGAACGGGCACATCAAGATCGATGACATCTTGCTGCTGTTCATCTACCTGGAATTGGGCGCAATGGTCGGGATTTATTTCAAGACCAACCACATGCCCGTGCGCTTTCTGATCTACGTGGCGATCACGGCGCTGACGCGCCTGCTGATCTCCAACGTCTCCCACCACAACCCGCCGGACGTCGGCATCATTTACCTGTGCGGCGGCATTCTGCTGTTGGCGTTCTCGATTCTGGTGGTGCGCTACGCTTCGTCGGCGTTCCCGTCGGTGAAGGTCGAAGGCCCGCGTCGCAAGGGCGAGGCGAGCCTGGAAACCGAGAAGGGCGAGCTTTAAAGCCCGACGCTGAACGGCAGGGTGCGGGTAGGCGGTGGCTGCAATAATTTGTGGCTGTCGCCGTCCGTCATCACCGCCAGAATCTCCATGGCGCTGTGGCCCTGCTCAATGGCAATGCCGAACTGAATGCTCTGCACCAGGCGCTTGAGCCGCTCTGGGTCGTTGCGTTGTTCGGCGCTGATCATGCGTTTGGCCACCACCCCCGTCTCGTCCGAGAGGGTGAGCATGATGCTGCCGTCGAGCCGTTGGATGCTCAGGTTGACGCGGTAGGTGGGCGTGAAGGTGTCAGTGATGATCTGAAAAGGATTGTCCATGGTGCGTTACCGCCTGATAAGAACATGCAGTCATTGACGACCGGTGTCTGGTTAAGTTCGCATTGCCTGACCACCGGCCACTCCGTCGCTGAGGTTTCACAAGGTCCGTTTGCCTCGTTAGCTGTACAGCAAGGGGCGTGCCGTATAGCGCTCTACCAGGCGCTGCATTACCCATGTGGGAGCGGGCTTGCCCGCGATTGCGGTGTATCAGCAGAATAATTTCTGGCTGAAAGACCGCTATCGCGGGCAAGACCGCTCCCACATTTGTCATGGGTTGTGTTCGATTTCAGGGCAAAACCGAAAAAACGATCGCAGACAGCGCAATCAACCCGATCAGCACCACAAACACATTCGACACCTGGCCCGAATACTGGCGCAGAGCGGGCACGCGGCGGATCGCGTACATCGGCATCAGGAACAGCAGGCACGCGATGATCGGCCCGCCCAGGGTTTCGATCATGCCCAGGATGCTTGGGTTGAAGGTCGCCACGGCCCAGCAGGTCAGCACCATGAACAGCGCGGTGCAGCGTTCCAGCCCTTTGGATGACATCGAACGGTTACGCCCACGCAGGGATTTGACGATCAAACCCTGAAAGCCTTCGCTGGCGCCGATGTAGTGGCCGAGAAAGGACTTGGTGATGGCCACCAGCGCGATCAACGGCGCGGCGTAAGCAATCACTGGCGTCTGGAAGTGGTTGGCGAGGTACGACAGGATCGAAATGTTCTGCGCCTTGGCGGCTGCCAGGTCAGCCGGCGACAGGGCCAGCACACAGCTGAAGCAGAAGAACATCACCGTCAGCACCATCATGCCGTGGGCGGTGGCGAGGATGCCGCTGCTTTTGCGTTCGGCCTGTGGGCCGTAGACGCGCTTCTGGTCGACGGCAAAGGCAGAAATGATCGGCGAGTGGTTGAAGGAGAACACCATCACCGGGATCGCCAGCCACAGGGTATTGAAGAACAGCGGCAACGGCATGCCTTCACTGGCGGAAGCGAAGAACGCGCCGTTCCAGTTGGGGATCAGGCTTACGGCCAGCAACAGCAGGGCGGCGACGAAGGGGTACACCAGCACGCTCATGGCTTTGACGATCACGCCCTGGCCGCAGCGCACAATGGCCATCAGGCCGAGGATCAGCACCAGCGACAGAATCGCCCGAGGCGGCGGGGCCAGGTGCAGTTGGTGCTCCATGAAGCTGCTGAGGGTGTTGGTCAGCGCCACGCTGTACACCAGCAGGATGGGGAAAATGGCGAAAAAGTACAGCAGCGTGATCAGCTTGCCCGCGCCGACGCCGAAGTGTTCTTCGACCACTTCGGTGATGTCACCGGATTTGCCCGACAGCACAAAGCGCGTCAGCCCACGGTGAGCGAAGAACGTCATCGGGAAGGCCAGCAATGCGAGCACGATCAGCGGCCAGAAGCCGCCAACGCCGGCGTTGATCGGCAGGAACAAGGTGCCGGCGCCAATAGCGGTGCCGTAGAGGCCGAGCATCCAGGTGGTATCGTGTTTGGTCCAGCCGGTGGTAACGGTGTTACCTAAAGCGTTATCTACAGCAACAGCAGGGTTTTCAGCGGCAGGTGTACGTACATCAGTCATCGATATTGCCTCGTTATTATTTTTGCGCGGGCTCACGTAGGGGGCGGGTAGCAGTGCTCGTCAGCACTCCACCCAGCTGACCGCCAGGCCGCCCCGTGAAGTTTCTTTGTATTTGTCATGCATGTCGGCGCCGGTATCGCGCATGGTGCGGATCACCCGGTCGAGGGAAATAAAGTGTTTGCCGTCACCGCGCAGGGCCATTTGCGTGGCGTTGATCGCCTTGACCGCCGCGATGGCGTTGCGCTCGATGCACGGTATTTGCACCAGGCCGCCGACCGGGTCGCAGGTCAGGCCGAGATTGTGTTCCAGGCCGATTTCGGCAGCGTTTTCCAGTTGCTCCGGTGTGGCGCCGAGGATATCGGCCAAGCCTGCGGCGGCCATGGCACAGGCCGAGCCGACTTCGCCCTGGCAGCCGACTTCGGCGCCGGAGATCGAAGCGTTCTTCTTGCAGAGGATGCCGACGGCGGCAGCCGCCAGGAAGAAATTGACCACATCGTCATCCGACGCATCGGCGTTGAACTTCATGTAGTAATGCAGCACGGCCGGGATGATCCCTGCCGCGCCATTGGTCGGCGCGGTGACCATGCGCCCGCCGGCGGCGTTTTCTTCGTTGACGGCGAGGGCGAACAGGTTGACCCATTCCATCGCCGACAAAGTGGAGGTGATCACGTTGGGTTTGCCGATTTCCAGCAGGCTGCGGTGCAATTTCGCCGCACGGCGTGGCACGTCGAGGCCGCCTGGCAAGATGCCTTCATCGCGCAAGCCTTGCTCCACGCACTCGCGCATCACCGACCAGATATGCAGCAGGCCGCTGCGGATTTCTTCGTCGCTGCGCCAAGCACGTTCATTGGCCATCATCAGCTCGGAAACCCGCAGGCCGTGCTTGTTGCACAAGGCCAGCAGTTCGACGGCGCTGGAAAAGTCGTAGGGCAATTCGACGTCGCTGGCAGGCGCGATGCCCGAGGCGGCTTCGGCCGCTTCGATGATGAAACCGCCGCCCACCGAGTAATAGGTTTGCTCGCTCAGCAGGCCGTTTTCGCCATAGGCGTGCAGGGACATGGCGTTGGGGTGGTAGGGCAGGCTTTCGTCGAGCAGCAGGAGGTCGGTGTGCCAGTTGAAGGCAATCTCCTGTTTGCCGGCAAGCAGCAGTCGGCCGGATTCGCGCAATTGCTGAATGCGTGCATTGATCGACGTGGGGTCGACCGTGTCTGGCCATTCGCCCATCAGCCCCATCACGCTGGCGCGGTCGGTGGCATGGCCCACGCCAGTGGCGGACAGCGAGCCGTACAGGCGCACTTCGATACGTCGCGTATCGGCCAGTAATTGCTGGTCGGCCAGGGCTTGGGCGAAGGTCGCCGCTGCGCGCATCGGGCCGACGGTATGGGAGCTGGACGGGCCGATGCCCACTTTGAATAGATCGAAAACACTGATAGCCATGCTAAAGCCTTACAAGCAATGGAGTAGAAATCGCTGCCATGTTTTGTAGAGCAGGCGGAATTGGCGCGATACTGAGCCTCTGGATCGGCACTGACCAACGAATTATCCTAAGACACCCTTTAGCAGGACTAAACGCTATGACTCGCCCTCTCCATGGCCAGACCTACGTCTGGCTGCACGTGTTTTCCTGCGCCGCGCGGCATTTGTCGTTTACCCGCTGCGCCGAAGAACTGCACATCACGCCGGGGGCGGTGAGCCAGCAAATCCGTCAGTTGGAGGAGCGCCTGGGCTTTCGGCTGTTTCATCGGCGTGCCCGTGGCGTGGAGCTGAGTGCGGAAGGGCAAAGGCTGGCGGCGACCGTCGGCGAGGCCTACGGCAGCATCGATGCGGAATTGCAGCGGCTGGACGCGGGGATGATCAGCGGCACTTTGCGCTTGCGCTCGATCCCGTCGTTTCTCGGCAAGTGGCTGACCCCGCGTTTGCCGCGTTTGCAGCAGCGCTTCCCGGATATCCAACTGCGCATGGTCGCCGAAGACAGCAGCATCGCCTTGCACGAGGGCGACTTCGATCTGGCCATCGACTTGAACGACGGCAGCTACCCCGGCCTGTTATCCACAGCCCTGCTCGATGAACAGATCTTTCCGGTGTGCGCGCCGAGCCTGCTGCGCGGGAGGCCGCCGTTGCATGGCCCGGCGGACCTGGTGCATTTTCCGCTGTTGCACGACATCACCGCCTGGCGTGGGAGTTATGAATACGCCGAGTGGGAGTTTTACCTGAATGCTATCGGCTATCACGACGCCGACGTGCGACGCGGCCACACCTTCAACCGCAACCACCTGACCATCGAGGCCGCCATCGCCGGTATGGGCGTGGCGATTGCGCGGCGCACCTTGCTTAACGATGAACTGGAGCGCGGCACCTTGATCGTGCCCTTCGGCCTGGCCGTGCCCAACCACAAACGTTACGTGCTGCTGTATGCGCCGGGCGCGTTGAGCCATCCGGGCGTGCGTGCGGTGCATGACTGGCTGGTAGAGGAAGCGGGGATTTTTCGCGGATTGCACCCGTTGGGAGAGGGGCAATTATAAGGTTCGCTTGGCGTAAGAAGATGTAACTAACTCCCCACCCTAACAGCGTTTTTGCTCGTCGTCAGGGTTAATTTGTAATGTGGGATTTATCTTTGCAAAGGGGTTGAAATGTTCTTCGCAGTGCTCAATTGTGTAATCAAGAGGTCATGGTTTCACCACCCCGGTGTCGCAGTTGTGACCTCTCGCGAGCTAGCTGAAATAAGGGAAGAACTATGCAAATCCAAGTCAATAGCGATAACCATATTGAAAGCAGCATCCGACTGGAGGAGTGGGTACGAACTACCATTGAGAGCACGCTCGAACGTTATGAAGAAGACCTGACCCGCGTTGAGGTCTATCTGAAAGATGAAAACGGCGATAAGCCCGGCCCCCACGATCTGAGTTGCCGTCTGGAAGCACGGCCAAAGGGCCATCAACCACTGTCGGTCCTGCACAAGGCCGATACGCTGGAACAGGCGATCGATGGCGCGGCCACCAAGCTTGAGCATGCGCTGGAGCATCTGTACGGCAAACTGCGCGGCAAACCACGCGCCGCAGGGCAGAGCCTGCCGGATACCAAGGCCGACGAGGCCGAGTTGGAAGAGGAATTTCTGGAAAACGAACAGGCTGCGCTTAACAGCTGATAGCTGAGTGTTTTTTCAACCCCAATAAACGGGCCTGCATCTGCAGGCCCGTTTTCGTTTAGCGGCGCTGCTGGAAGAAGTACCGGCTCAAGATCGCCAGCCCACACGCACCCAACCCCGCAAACAGCATGGCCCAGCCGGCGCCGTGGCGCAGTGCGGCCTGGGCGTCTGAAGGCGCCAGTACCAGCGCATCCAGTTTGCCCGCCGCAATGTTCTGGCTGATAGCCGGCCAATCCAGCGCCGTGGTGGCAGGCAGCAGGCTGGAGAGGTGGTGACCAATGCCCAGCAGCAGCACCAGCCCCATCAACGCGATGTTGAGGGCCAAGGTGATCAGTCGCGCGCTGAGATCGATACCCGAGGCCATGCCCGCACGGTCAGCCGATACGGCGCCGGTGGTGGTGTTGGTGGTCGGTGAGTTGGTCAGCGCCAGTCCCACGCCTGCTAACACGCAACTGAACAGCACCCAGACGATACTCGGCTGCTGCGCGCCATTGACTGCCGCCATGGTGATAAACCCTGCACCCATCAAACCCAGGCCCAGCGGGATAATACGTTCGGCGCCGTAGCGCAGGGCCAGGCGTTCCGCCAGCGGCGGCACCAGCAAGGTTGGCAGCGTATAAGCCAGCAAGGCCGCGCCGGTGGTCAGCGTGTCGTAGCCCAGGCCGGCCTGGAAGTAGAGTGGCAGGTAGATCATGAAGGGCCAGAAACTGAAATTCATGCCGATCGACCCCATCAGCGCGCCGTTGAAGCGCTGGATGCGGAACACCGAAAAATCGAACATCGGGTGCGCGCTGCGTCGCTCAACCACGATGAACAGCAACAGCCCGACCAGCGACAAGCCGGCCCAGCCGAGCATCGCCGGGCTGCTGAAGCCGTTTTCGCTGCCCTGAGTGATGAAATACACCAGGGCGAACACCGACAGCGTCAAGGTCAGCATGCCGGCGATATCCAGCCGATGGCTGGCCGGGTCGCGGGATTCCTGCACACTGATGCGCAGCAGCAGAAAGGTCAGCAGCGTGAGCGGCACATGCACCAGGAACACCCAGCGCCAGTCCGCGACCGCCAGAATCAATGCGCCGACCATCGGCCCGAAGCCCAGGCCCACGCCTGCGATCACGCCCCATATCGCGAAGGCGCGTGCCCGAGCAGCGGGTTCACGGAACTGGTGCGACAGAATCGCAAACTGGCAGATCATCATCGCCCCGGCGCCCACGCCCTGAACGAAGCGCGCCGCGATCAAGGTGGAGGCATCATTGGCCAGCCCGCAGGCCAGCGAAGCCAATCCAAACAACCACAAACACAACACCAGCATGCGCCGCCGTCCAAAGCGGTCGGCCAACGTACCCGCCGCCATCAAGACGCTGGTGCAGGCCAGCGTGTAGGCGTTCATGATCCATTGCGCATCCTGAAAACCCGTGCCCAGCTGTTGTTCCAGGGTCGGCAGGATGACCGGCACACTGGAGATTTCCAGGCCGAACATCAATGCCACAAGGCACACGGCGGTGAGTGCCAGGCCATCTCTGGCGGTGCGCGGGGCACTGAGGGCGGATACGGCGGCGGCGGGCGGCATGGGATATTCCTTTTGTTTGGGGGAGAGCGCTATTCTCGCGGGAGCAGAATTCTTTATTCGTGATAAGTTTTCCTTTGATAAGGGAATTAAGGGCGACAATTAAGCATGGCCACTCCGCGTTTTGATGGTGTTGAGCTCTTTCTGCAAATCGTTGAGAGCGGCAACCTGACCGAGGCTGCCGAACGACTGAACCTTACGCGTTCGGCCGTGGGGAAAGGCCTGGCGCGCCTGGAAGCGCGCTTGGGAACTCGCCTGTTGCAGCGCTCCACCCGCCGCCAGCGTCTGACTGAAGACGGGCAGGCGTACTACGAACATTGTTTGCGTGCGCTGGCAGAGCTGGAAGCTGCCGAATCGGTGCTGGAGAGCGGCCGGCAACAGCCACGCGGGCGTTTAAGGGCGAGCTTGCCTTTGGCTTTCGGTCATCATTACGCGGCGCCGGCGTTGTGGGGGTTGATGGACCGATACCCGGCGTTGGAGATCGAGATTTCGTTCTCTGACCGGTTGATCGATCTTGCACAGGAAGGCTTCGACGTGGCCGTGCGTATTGGTCCGCTGCCGGACACTGACCGCCTGAGTGCACGTCGCCTGGGCGAACAATCGGTTGGCCTGGCGGCTTCGCCGGCCTATTTGCAGCGGGTCGGGCCAATCAACGCTATCGACGACCTCGCCGCCCACCGAGGCATTGCCTACCGCTGCAATACCTCGCAGCGCCCCGGTGTGCCTTCGCTGTTGATGCTCGACGACCTCCAGGCCGTGGCCGATGCCGCGATTGCGGGCGTGGGCCTGGCCTGGTTGCCGAGCTGGTTGATTGCGCACTACGTACTGCGCGGGCAACTGGAAGCGGTACTGCCGAACCACCGCGACCAGCCGGCGCCGATCCACGTGATCTGGCCGACAGCCGCACACATGCCGGCCAAGACACGCTGCGCCATCGACGCCTTGGTGGCCGGCACCCCGAGTTGCCTGGCAGGCAGTTAGAGTCGGCCAATGTAGATCTAAACGACGAAGCCGATTTCCTGTGGGAGCTGTCGAGCTTTAGCGAGGCTGCGAAAGCGGTGGGTCAGGCAGCTTATATGTCGCCTGTACCGCCGCCTTCGCAGCCTCGCCGGGGCTCGACAGCTCCCACATTTGAACTTTGTTGATGGGGAAATTTGCGCTTGCCGCGATGGCCCTGCAAACCGAAACCTCAGCAACACAACCGATCCCCTGTGGGAGCTGTCGAGCCCCAGCGAGGCTGCGAAAGCGGTGGGTCAGGCAGCTTAATTTTGCCTGTGCCACCGCTTTCGCAGCCTCGCTGGGGCTCGACAGCTCCCACATTGGAGCTTTGTCGCTGGGGGGAATTGTGTATGGCGCGATGGCCCTGCGAACTGAGATCTAACCAACACAGCCGATTCCCTGTGGGAGCTCTCGAGCTTTAGCGAGGCTGCGAAAGCGGTGGGTCAGACAACTTATGTTTCGCCTGTGCCGCCGCCTTCGCAGCCTCGCCGGGGCTCGACAGCTCCCACATTGGATCTTTGTTGCTGGCGGGATTGGTGTATGGCGCGATGGCCCTGCGAACTGAGATCTAACCAACACAGCTGATCCCCTGTGGGAGCTGTCGAGCTTTAGCGAGGCTGCGAAAGCGGTAGGTCAGACAACTTATGTTTCGCTTGTGCCACCGCCTTCGCCGCCTCGCCGGTACCTAAAACGCGATGGAGGTCTGCACGTACACGGTGCGCGGTTCCCCCACATATTTCCCTTTGTTGTTGTCATCGAACGAGCGGGTGAAGTACTGCTTGTTGAAGATGTTTTTCACACCGACTGCCACGTTCAAGTCTTGCAATTGCGGGCCGAAGTCATACGCCGCGCGGCTGCTGAATAGCATATAGCCAGGGATGCGTCCGTTGGCGCCGTCTGCGGTTTCCGCCTGGGTGTTGGCGTTGTCGGCAAACTGGCTGCTCTGGTAGCTGCTGTCGAGGTTGAGCTTCCAGCGGCCCTCGGTATAACCCACGCCCAGGGTGCCTTTGTGTTTGGACGAGAAGGGCACGCGGTTGCCTTTGTTCGGGCCGTCTTCGCGGATGGTCGCGTCCACGTACGCGTAGGTGGCGTACACGTCAAAGCCCGCAAGCGCCGGGCTCAAGCCGTCGAGGGCGTAGTTGATGCTCGACTCGATGCCCTGGTGGCGCGTTTCGCCACGGGCGATCACGGTGTCGTTGGCCTGGTTGCTGTCGTACTGGTTGTCGAAGTTGATCAGGAACGCGCCGATCTCCGCACGCAGGCTGCCGTTGTCGTAGCGCGTGCCGAGTTCCCAGGTGCGGGCTTTTTCCGGTTTCACTTCGCCGCTGCTCACGCGGTTGGGCATCTGGCTGTATTGCACGCTGCCGAATGAACCTTCGGTGTTGGCGTAGAGGTTCCAGTCTTCGGTGAGGTGATAGAGCACATTCAACGCCGGCAGCGCGGTGTTGTAGTCGCCTTTGTATTTGACGTTGCTCAGGTTGTTGGTCTGCTGGGATTCGATCATCTCGTAGCGCACGCCCGGCGTGATGGTCCACTTGCCGATATCAATGCGGTCATCGACGAAAAACGCGTTGGCTTCGGTGGCGCCACGGGTGTCGCGGTCGTTGCGGCTGTTGGTGTTGGGCAGTTGCTGGTTGGCGCTGATCGGCGTGCGGTAGCGCATCTCGTGGCCGGCTTCGCTGATATAGCGATAGCCGACGCCCACTTCATGGCTGGTGGGGCCGAGGTCGAAACCTTGGGCGAAGCGTGTTTCCAGGCCGCGTACCCAGTATTCGCGCGGGGACAACGAGAGGAAGTTGCCCTGGTCCAGGTAGCCATTACGCAAGGTGGTGGTGAAGAAAGTGTTGGCGGTGAATTCGCGGCGGTCTTCCTGGTAGCGGTAGCCGGCGTTGAACATGGTGCGGCGGCCCCAGAACTTGTCGTAAGGACGGGTGGACTGGTACGGATCTGCTTTGTAGTCCTTGACGTTCAAACCGCCGGGCATATCGGCCTGGCCTTCGTAGTACTGCGCCATGGCGTTGAAGCTGTTGGCGTCGTCCAGCTGGTATTTGCCCTTGAGGATCAGGTCGTCGATGCGCGTGTTGCTGTTTTCGCGCCAGTCGCCGCCACGGGTGCCGGAGTACAGGATTGCGCCACCCAGGCCGTTGTCGGCAGTGCCGCCAGCCAGCAGGTTGCCGGTGGTCTTGAAGCCGTCATGGCTGGAGGACGGGCTGGTCTCGGTCTGCAAGCCACCTTTGACGGTGGGCGCATCCGGGATTGCGCGGGTCACGAAGTTGACGATGCCGCCGACGTTCTGCGGGCCGTAGCGCACGGCACCGCCGCCGCGAACCACGTCGACTGCGTCCATGTTGCCCATGCTGATCGGCGCGAAGGACAGCTGCGGCTGGCCATAGGGCGCGAAAGGCACTGGGATGCCGTCCATCAACACGGTAGAGCGCGAGGCCAGACGTGGGTTGAGGCCACGGATGCCAAAGTTCAGCGCCATGTCATGGCTGCCGGTGCCGTTGTTTTCCGGGGCGTTGACGCCGGGAATGCGGTTGAGCACATCGCGGGCCTGGGTGGCGCCTTGGCGTTCGAACTCTTCGCGGCGAATCACGTCACGGGCGCCGGGGTGCTCGAACACATTGGTTTGCGCCGCATCGCCAAGCCAGTCGCCGACCACGCTGGAGGTTTGCAGCTCCACGGTCGCAGGCGCGCTGGCCGGTTGCAGGCTGTAGGCCTTGTCGCCCTCGGCGCGGGCTTGCAGGCCGGTGCCTTCCAGCAATTTTTGCAGGCCTTCGTCGGCGCTGTAATTGCCCGACAAACCACGGCTCTGCAGGCCGGCCGTGACTTGGGAGCCGAAAGAAATCAGCACGCCAGCTTCGCGACCAAACTGATTCAGCGCCGCTTCCAACGAGGCCGGTGCGATGTGATACGGCTTGGCCTCGGCCGCCATCACCTGAGGCAGTACGGTGAAACTGAGGCTGGCGCCGAGTAACAGTTGGCGCAAGGTGCGGGCGAGAAGGGTCGGCTGCTGGGGCATGACGTGCGGTCCTGAGAAGGAAGGATCAAGGTGGCTTTCCTTCTCTGTCACGCGAGGTGTGGAAAACGGCTCACGGTTATCGAAAAAAGTTTCAGGCACGTGCCTGGACCGTCACCCAGTAACGGGTAAAGCGCCGCACTTTGACCGGCAGGCTGACTTCCAGCAGGTCGAGAATGCGCTCGCTGTCGGCCAATGGATAACTGCCGGACAACAGCAGGTTCGCCACTTGCGGGTCACAGTTGAGTTGGCCACGACGATAACGGCCCAGCTCGGTAAGGAAATCTTCCAGGCGCATATGCGCCGCCACCAGCATGCCGTCGGCCCACGCGCCGCTGTTGGCGTCGGTCGGGCGCGGTGTGTCCCAGCCTTTGCGGGTGAAATTGACCTGGCGCGCGGCCTCGACCGTCAACGGCAAACCGCTGTAGCTGTTGGGCATCACCTCGACGTGGCCGTCGAACACCGCCAGTTGGGTATGGTCGTTGAACTGGCGCACGTTCAGCCGGGCGGCCTGGCTGCTGAGCAAAGCCTGGCCGGTGAGTACGCGCAGCGGTGTATCGCCTACGCGTGCAGTCAACAGGATCTCGCCTTCGAGCACGCGGATCAGGCGCTGCTGCCGATCAAAATGCACATCCACCGCACTGCCGGTATTGAGCTGCAACTGGCTGCCATCGGCCAACTGCACCTTGCGACGTTCGCCGATGGGGCTGCGGTAGTCGGCGCTCAGCGGCGGCAAAATATGCTGTTGGCGCAAACCCCAGGCGGCGGCCGAACCCGCGCCGAGAATCAGCAACAGCTTCAGGGCCTGGCGTCGGCTATTCGATTGCGGCGCGTTCAGCGCCGCGTGAGCGAGAGGCGAGGGCATGCCCCGCAGGCGCTGGTTGACGCGCTGGATATGGTCCCACGCGCGCTGATGTTCACTGTGGGCATTCAGCCAGTGCTGCCACGCCGCTTGCTGACGTGGGTTAAGCGCGCCTTGCTGCATTTCCATCAGCCAGTGCACGGCCTGTTCGGCCACTTGCGTGGAAAAATTCATAGGGCGAAGTAGCAGCGCATGGCTGCTTTATTCAGGTGGCGCTTGACCGTGGCGATGGAGATGCCCAGTTCGGCGCCGATTTGTGCGTAGGTCAGGCCGTCGAGCTGGGCCAGCAGGAAGGCGCGCTTGACCTGCACGGGCAGGCCGTCGAGCAGTTGGTCCAGCTCCACCAGGGTTTGCAGGATGATGGCGCGGTCTTCTTCCGAGGGCGCCACGTGTTCGGGCATCTGCGCGAGGGCGTCGAGGTAAGCGCGTTCCAGATCCTGGCGGCGGTAGAAGTTGCACAGCACGCGCTTGGCTATGGTGGTGAGGAAGGCGCGTGGTTCGATCAGCGTGGGGGCTTCGCGAGCGGTAAGCACGCGGATAAAGGTGTCTTGCGCCAGGTCCGCCGCGCTTTGCGGGCAGCCGAGCTTGCGTCGCAACCAGCCGGTAAGCCAGAGGTGATGGTCGTGGTACAGGACTTCGACGGTGTTGGACGGCTGCAACGCGTTCACTCCGAAAGTATCAATGTACTTTAGAGAACAAGAATTGTTCGCATTGTAAGGGGCGTGATACGCATTCGGCAATCCATGCGGGCAGGTGATTCATCCGTTCTCTTTTGCTTATGAGAATATTTATCATTAATATTGCGCGCTGATGAATCTGGCGTCTCCCGCATGAAAAGCAAACCCTCACTGCCCGTCACCTACCGCCTCGCCGTCACTTCGCGTGCGCTGGCTGCCGTGGTTGGCGGCTATCTGATGGCGTCCCTGGCCGCCGTGTGCCTGGCGCTGTGGATGCCCACCTCGCGCGCCGATGCGGTGATCACCGGGATGATGAGTTCGTTCGTGTTCTATCTGCTGGCCGTTATCTGGTGCTTCGCTTGCCGCACAGCCTCGCGCGCCTGGTTTGGCGTGATGCTGCCCAGCGCGTTGTTTGCCACCCTGGCGGGCGTGGGTTTTTGGATGGCACGCACATGAAAGAGGGCTTTCGCCAGGCGATGGCCTGGTTGCACACCTGGGCCGGCCTGATCTTCGGCTGGCTGCTGTTTGCGATATTCCTGACCGGCACCCTGGCCTATTTCAAGGACGAAATTACCCACTGGATGCAGCCCGAAGTGCAGGCGTATCCCTTGGATGAAGCGCGCAGCCTTGCCGCTGCGCAAACCTATCTGCAGCAACAGGCGCCCAACGCCGCGCGCTGGTTTATCACCCTGCCCAACAGCCGTGACCCTGGTCTGTCGGTGATGTGGCAAGACAAAGTCGACCCCGGCAAACGCGGCAACTTCATCCAGAAAGTCCTCGATCCTGTCACCGCTCAGCCCGTGCAAGCTCGCGAAACCATGGGCGGCGATTTCTTCTATCGCTTCCACTTCCAGCTGCAAATGCCTTACCCGTGGGGCCGCTGGCTGTCGACCATCGCGGCCATGGTGATGTTCGTCGCGCTCATCACCGGGATCATCACCCACAAGAAAATCTTCAAGGACTTCTTCACCTTCCGCCCGCGCAAGGGCCAGCGCTCCTGGCTCGACGGGCATAACGCGGTGGGTGTGCTGGTGCTGCCGTTTCACCTGATGATCACCTACAGCAGCCTGGTGATCTTCATGAGCATGGTGATGCCCGCGCCGATCCTCGCCTCGTACGGCAACGACAGCCGCGCGTTCTTTAATGAAGTGTTCCCCAATACTGACAATGCACCGGCGCTCGGCCAGCCGGGCAAGTTGCTGCCGTTATGGCCGATGTACGAGCAGGCGCGCACGCAATGGGCCGGTGGGCATGTGGGCCGTTTGGCAGTCAACAACCCTGGCGATGTGAATGCATCGGTGAATGTGATCCGGGCCGGCTCCGACCGCGTGGTGCATGACTTTGGCAGCAGCGTGTCATTCAGCGGCACCACCGGCGAGTTGCTGCGGGTCAGTGGCGAACAATCGCTGCCCGCGGCGATTGGCGGCAGTTTTTATGGCCTGCACATGGGCCATTTCGCCGGCCCGGTGCTGCGCTGGCTGTACTTTATCTGCGGCCTGGCGGGCACGGCGATGATCGGCACCGGCCTGGTGATCTGGCTGGGCAAGCGCCAGCTCAAGCACGCTAAAACCGGGGTGATGCCGTTTGAACTGCGGCTGGTGGACGTGCTCAACATCGCCAGCATGTCTGGCTTGGTGATCGCCATCGCGGCGTTTTTCTGGGCCAACCGCCTGTTGCCGGTGAGTTTCGCCGAACGTTCCGATGGGGAAATACAAACCTTCTTTATCGTTTGGGGCCTGAGCTTGCTACATGCTGTATTGCGCCGTGGTCGCCAGGCTTGGGTTGAGCAACTGAGCTTCGCTGCGCTGCTGTTTGTGGCGATCCCTTTGCTCAACGCGCTGACCACCTCGCAGCATTTGGGCACCTCATTGGCCAAGGGTGACTGGGCCATGGCCGGCTTCGACCTGACCTGCCTGGCCAGTGGCCTTTTCCTCACCTGGGCGGCGTGGAAGATGCAGCACCGCACGCAACCCAAGGCCGAACGCGTGCGCGCAATCACGCTCAAGCAGGAGGCGCACTGAATGCTGCTTGCCCTGTTGATGTGCTACGCCGGGTTTACCGCGTTGTGCCTGGCCACCGACCGCCATCACGGCGAGTTGCTGCACAGCAAGCCATCGCCCGCGCGGCGTTCAAGCCTGCGCCTGGCCGGTTGGTTGTTGCTGGGCGTGTCGATCTGGCCCGCCGTCGCCGCTTCAGGCTGGGCTCAAGGATTGGTGGAGTGGTGCGCGGTGTTGATGCTCAGCGCGCTGCTGCTGGTGTTGCTGTTGCCGTATCGACCAAGGTTGGCCCTGATCCTGGCGGGCGCCGGCCTGCTGGCCAGCCCTGTCGCAGCCTTCGCCTTAATCTGAGCCGGTGATGATGATCAGCACGCCACCCGAATCCCAGGACAGCCCGCACACCGATGCGGCAGGTGGGCGTGCGCATTTTTTGCAGGTATTTTTGTCCCAGCGTTCGCAAATGGAAGCCCTGGTCAGCCGCCGGGTGGGGTGTCGCGCCACGGCGGCGGATTTGGTACAGGATCTATTCCTGCGCTTCTGGCGCCGCCCGCTGGTGCAGGTCGAAGAGCTCAGCACTTACTTGCTGCGTTGCGCCGGCAACATCGCCATCGACCACTTGCGCAGCGAAGGCGCCCGTGTGCGCAGCAGCGAAGGCTGGCTGCCGGAGCAGCAGGACAATCAGGGCTCCGAACCCCAGGCGGCGCTCGAAGCGGGCAATGATCTGCGCCATGTCGAAGCCGCCTTGCGCAGCCTGCCGGAGCGCACACGGCAGATTTTTTTGCTCAACCGCATCCACGGCCGCAAGTACGCAGAAATCGCCAGGGCCATGGGCTTGTCCCAAAGCGCCGTGGAAAAACATATGATGCGTGCCCTCGAAGCCTGCAAGGCCAGCCTTCGCGAACCATTGCCCCCACGCACGCCAGGGAAAGCACCGTGAACGTTACTCCCACGCCCGCCCAGGAACAGGCCGCGCTCGACTGGCTGAGCCTGTTGCACGACCAGCCCAGCAGTGGCGACCAGGCCATCTTCAGCCGCTGGTTGCGGGCCGATCCTGCCCACGTCGAGGCCTATTCCCAGGCCCAGGTGCTGTGGGAGTTGAGCGAAATACCGGCGCGCACGCTGGCAGGCGAAGACGCTTTGGCCTTGCAGGGTTACCTCAATGCGATGAACAGCTCCAAACGTTCGCGCACCTTGCGTTGGTCCGGCGCCTTGGCCATGGCCGCGTGCCTGCTGGTGATGGTGTCGATGGGCGCCGGTTGGCAGCCGTCGCGTTGGGTGGATGACTTGGGCGCCGATTACGTGACCGCGCCGGGTGAGGTCAAGACCTTGACCCTGGCCGACCAGTCCCAGGTAACCCTGGATGCCGACAGCGCCATCGCCGTGGATTTCAGCCACGGTGAGCGGCATATCCAGCTGCGTCGCGGTGCCGGTTTTTTCAGCGTGACCCACACCGGCCAGTCCTTTGTGGTCGAGGCCGGCAGCGGCGAAGCACGGGTGTTGGGCACACAGTTCGAAGTGCGCCTGCAACCGGCTGGCGCGCAGGTGACGGTGTTGTCCGGTCGGGTTGGCGTGACGCCATCCAGGCAGGGCCAACAGCAAATTCTGACCGCAGGCCAGCAAGTGGCTTACGCCGACGGTGTGGCCGAATCGATGCACGCGGTCGACAGTCAATCCCGCCTGGCCTGGCGTGACGGTTGGCTCAATTACTACAAGGCGCCGTTGGCTGACGTGGTCAAGGACCTGAGCCGTTATTATCCGGGGCGCATTCTGTTGCTGAACGACGAGATGGGCGCCAAGCGTGTCAGTGGCAGTTTTCCGAGCAAGGACCCAGTGGCGGTTTTGAATGCCCTGCAGGCGGTGCTGGGGTTTGAACAGCACACGGTTTTAGGCCGCATGATTGTGTTGCGCTAGACACGAGCGGTTTGCTGGCCACCTTCTTTTACAACTATTTTCCTCGCGATCATTTCCTGCCGACAGTTACAGGCCTGGTATCACGCTGCCTGTAGATCCTTCACTTAACCTTCATCCTAATTGCCAAAACCTGTCACCAAACCGTTACACGCGCCAAGGATCATCCTCGGATTCCTGAGCAGGTGGTCAGGAAGACTGGCGTCGCCGTTCACCCGGTTCTGACAGCCAGTACCGCCCTCCATAACAACAGATAGATGCACGTAAGGGATCTACTTGTGAAGATCAACACACTCTCTGCCCTGCTTTTTGCATCGGGCCTAGGTAGCTTTGCGCCATTGGTTTTGGCAGACACCACACAGGACGTCGGCTCGGTGGACATTGCCGGCAAACAGACCCTGGGCAACGGCCACATGATCCGCGAAGAAAGTGCCAAAGCGCGGTCGACGGTGACCAAGGAAGCCATGGACCAGATGTCGTCGACCGCCAACGCCATCGACAAGCTCAAATACACGCCGGGCATCAACGTTTCCAGTGATGACGCCAGTGGCACCAGCGGCACCAACTTCACCATGCGCGGCATGAACTCCGACCAGATCGGGGTTTCCGTCGATGGCGTGCCGATCAACGATTCGGGCAACTACAGCGTCTATTCCAACCAATTGGGCGACCCGGAAAACCTTGCGGAAGTATTCGCGACACAGGGTTCTTCAGAAGCCGACGGCCCGCACATCGGCTCCAGCGGTGGCAACATCGGCATGATCACTATCCGGCCGACTAAAGAGGCCGGGGTATTTGCTAAACAAATCGTCGGCGCCAACGACTTGCGCAAGACCTTCGTGCGGGTCAATACCGGCGATTTCGGCGGCCTCAAGACCTGGGTCTCGGCCTCGCACCTGGAAGGCGACAAGTGGCGCGGCAAAGGCACGCTGCGCAGCGACAAGGTCGAGTGGAGCAGCCTGTTTGAAGACGGCAGCGGCAACTCCACACTGGCCACGATCAAGTACAACAACCAGGAAAACTACAACTACAACTCCTTGAGCAAGTCGCAGTTCGACACCGACGGGCGGCGCAAGGATTACTCGGAAACCCCGGTGTACAAGTCCGGTTTGCTGTCGTCTTCCTACAAGCTCAACCGCAACCCCTTCGAAAGCGTCAACGCCACGCTCACCCAGCGCTGGCAGCTGCAGGACAACCTGGCGCTGACGGTTACGCCCTATTACTACTGGGCCAACGGTGGCAGCTTCAGCGGCCAGACCGCGTCGAACCTGGGGCCGAAGTCCGACAAGGCTGGCAACTACGACCTGAGCAACCTCAAATCGCTCAACTACTACCGTCCTTCGTGGACCGAAACCTGGCGCCCGGGCGTCACCGCCAAAATGAAGTGGGACATCAACGAAGAACATAGCCTGGACTACGGCTACTGGTATGAGCGCGCACGCCAGCGCCAGAGCCAGCCGTTTATCGGCATCAACGGCGAAGGCGCACCCGATGATGTGTGGGGCGACTACAACGGCGGCGGGCAGGTGGTCGACAAGAACGGCGCTACGGTACAAGGCCGTCATTACTACACCATCACACCGTCGCAAAAGCTCTGGGTGCAGGACAGCTGGCAAGCCACGCCAGACCTGAGTTTTGTCGGCGGCGTGGCCTACCAGTACGTCGAGCGCGACGGCAACAATCTGGGCAGCCTGTACGACAAACCGGAAAAACGTAACACCCGTTACCACCAGTTCCTGCCGAGCTTCAGCGCCAAGTACCAAGTGGACGAGAGCAACCAGGCGTTCTACAACGTCACCCGCAACATGCGCACGCCGCCGAACTACGTGCTGTACAACAAGGGCGACTCGGTAAGCCTCAAGCCCGAGTTGAGCTGGAACCAGGAACTGGGCTGGCGCTTCACCGAAGACGATATTGCGTTGAGCGCGACGCTGTTCTACATCAGCTTCAAGGACCGCCAGTTGTCGACCACCGACCTCAACGGCGACTACGCGGTAATCAACGTCGGCAAAGTCGACAACAAAGGCCTGGAGCTGGAGTGGAGCGGGCTGTTGCCGCATCACTTCAACTACTACGCGTCCTACACCTACACCCAGTCTGAACAGAAAGACAATCTGCTCAGCAAGAACGTGTTGTTGCCCACCGCCGGCAAGCAACTGGCCAACGTCCCGGAAAACATGTTCAACCTGGTGTTTGGCTACGACGACTCGCGTTTCTATGGCAACGTTGCGGGCAAATACGTCGGCAGTTTCTACGGCGATTTGACCAACGACGAAAAAATCGCCGGGCGCACGGTGGTGGACTTGAATGCCGGTATCTACTTGCCGGTGGACAAGAAGGTGATCAAGTCTGCGACCCTGCGGCTGTCGATGCTTAACGTGTTCGACAAGGAATACCTGAGCTCGGCGCGTACCGTGTCGTTCAACTCGGCGCCGGTCAATGGGCTGGCGCCGAGTACGGCGTATTACAACGTGGGCGAGGAGCGCACGGCGATGGTGTCGTTGGAAGCCAACTTCTAAAGACGCTGCAGAACTCATTGTGGCAGCGGGCTTATGTGGGAGCTGGCTTTTTGTGGGAGCTGGCTTGCCTGCGATGCAGGCAACTCGGTCTGTCAGTTACTGCGCGGTGATGCTATCGCAGGCAAGCCAGCTCCCACACAAGCCAGCTCTCCTACAAACCAGCTCCCACACAAACCAGCTCCCACACAAACGGGCTCCTGCAACGGCGGGGTTACTTCAAGGCAGCCATGATCGCATCCGGGTTGTAGTCGCGAATGAGCGTGCCATTGACCTCCACAAACGGAATCCCGCCGCCGCCCAGCGCCTCATACGCCTTGCGCGCCTGGGCATCCTTCTCGATATCGAACGCCCGGTACGGTACCCCTTTCTGATCCAGAAAACGCCGTATCTGCTTGCAGTAGCCGCACCACTCGGTGGAGTAGAGCACCACGTGCGCCGAGGCGCGTACCTGCTCCGAAACCACCTGCGAGGGGTTGAACAGCCGCTCGATCTTGCCCCAGTGCTGGATGACTACCACCACCAGCAACACCAACAGGACTTTCTTGAGTACCCCGCCCAGCATCAGTTACGGCGCTTGAGCTGGTCGGTCAGTTGGGTCGGCAGGCCCTTGATGATCAAGGTGCCGGCAGCTTCGTCGTATTCGATCTTGTCACCCAGCAGGTGCGCCTCAAAGCTGATGGACAGGCCTTCGGCGCGGCCGGTGAAGCGGCGGAACTGGTTAAGGGTGCGCTTGTCGGCCGGAATTTCCGGCGACAGGCCGTAGTCCTTGTTACGGATATGGTCGTAGAACGCTTTTGGCCGATCTTCATCGATCAAGCCCGAGAGTTCTTCCAGGCCCATCGGCTCGCCAAGCTTGGCCTGGCTGCTGGCGTAGTCCACCAGGGTTTTGGTCTTTTCGCGGGCGGACTCGTCCGGCAGGTCTTCGCTCTCAACAAAGTCGCTGAAGGCCTTGAGCAGGGTGCGGGTCTCGCCCGGGCCGTCGACGCCTTCCTGGCAGCCAATAAAGTCGCGGAAGTACTCCGAGACCTTCTTGCCGTTCTTGCCTTTGATAAACGAGATGTACTGCTTGGACTGCTTGTTGTTCTGCCACTCGGAGACGTTGATGCGCGCCGCCAGGTGCAACTGGCCCAGGTCCAGGTGGCGCGACGGGGTCACGTCCAGCTCATCGGTCACTGCCACGCCTTCGCTGTGGTGCAGCAGGGCGATGGCCAGGTAATCGGTCATGCCTTGTTGATAGTGGGCAAACAGCACGTGGCCGCCGGTGGAGAGGTTGGACTCCTCCATCAGCTTTTGCAGGTGCTCGACCGCCGTGCGGCTGAAGGTGGTGAAATCCTGGCCACCGTCGAAATACTCCTTCAACCAGCCGCTGAACGGGTGCGCGCCGGACTCGGCATGGAAGAAACCCCAGGCCTTGCCTTGTTTGGCGTTATAGCTCTCGTTGAGGTCGGCCAGCATGTTCTCGATGGCGGCGGATTCGGACAGCTCCGAATTGCGGGTATGCAGAACTGCAGGTGTGCCGTCGGGTTTTTTGTCGATCAGGTGAACAATGCAATGACGGATCGGCATAGGCTTCTCGGCTGGTTGAAGGGGAGCGGTGGGCCTCCCCAAAAAGTCGCCCAGTGTACCGCACCCATTGGTCAAGACGCGCCTGCAAGGCGGTTTTGGACGACCTCCGACGGCCCATATGCCTTTTTTTCACGGTTTAGAGCGATAAAGCTGACCAAATGGGTATGTTGAGGCGGATATTTCCCCGTCTCTGTGCTAGTTTTGCCCCGTCTTACGCCAAGTCTCGGCGTTAAGCGTGCATTCAGCATCTGTCAGGTCGAACCAATCCCCGTTTCAAGCATCTATAACCCCGATCTCCGTGGTTGTAGGCCTGGGGTGCCAGGCCATGACGGTCGGGCTCGACGGCTGACACTGCACTCTGCAATCCATATGAATTTGATAGGGAAGGAACACCACAATGGCTATTACTAAAGACCAACTGATCGCTGACCTGGCTGAAGCAGTAGACGCACCGAAAACTACCGTGCGCGCTCTGCTGGACCAACTGAGCCAAGTTGTTGCTGATCAGCTGGAAAACGGCGGCGAAATCACTCTGCCAGGCGTTGGCAAACTGAAAGTGACCGAGCGTCCAGCCCGTACTGGCCGTAACCCTTCGACTGGCGCTGCCATCGAAATCGCTGCCAAGAAAGTTATCAAGCTGGTTGTGGCCAAAGGCCTGACCGACGCTGTTAACAAGTAAGACGCAGCAAAAAAAACCGTGCCTCGGAGCGATCCGGGCACGGTTTTTTGTTGCCTGCGATTTGTCAGTCGCGAACCCAGCGCTGGCGCCAGATCTGTTGCTCGTTCTTGGTCTGGAAGGTCCAGGCCACGAAGCGGCTTTGCTTCTGGCCCTGGGACATCTCCACCACCTGGCTTTCCAGCACGCCGGCTTTTTTCAGGGCTGTCTCGATCGCGGGCAAGTTCGACGCTTTTGACACCAGCGTGCTGAACCACAGCACCTTGTGGGCAAAATGCGCGCTCTCGGCGATCAGTTGCGTCACAAAGCGTGCTTCGCCGCCTTCACACCACAGCTCCGCCGATTGACCGCCGAAGTTCAACACCGGCAGCTTGCGCTTGGGATCGGCCTTGCCCAGGGCGCGCCATTTACGCTCGCTGCCCTTGGTGGCTTCGTCCATGGACGCGTGGAAGGGCGGGTTGCACATGGTCAGGTCAAAGCGCTCGCCCGGCTCCAGCAAGCCCAGCAGGATCTGCTTGGGGTTGGGTTGCTGGCGCAGCTGGATGACCTTGCTCAGGTCATTGGACTGCACGATGGCCTTGGCCGCGGCCACCGCGATAGGGTCGACCTCGGAACCGAGGAAATTCCAGCGGTATTCCATATAGCCGATCAGCGGGTAGACGCAGTTGGCGCCCATGCCGATGTCCAGCACCTTGACGATGGAGCCGCGCGGAATCTTGCCGTCGTTGACGCTGGCCAGCAGGTCGGCGAGGAAGTGCACATAGTCGGCACGCCCCGGCACCGGCGGGCACAGGTAATCCTGCGGGATATCCCAATGCTGGATGCCATAGAACGACTTGAGCAGTGCCCGGTTGAACACCCGCACCGCGTCCGGGCTGGCGAAGTCGATGCTCTCTTTGCCATACGGGTTGATGATCACGAATTTCGCCAGTTCCGGCGTGGTCTTGATCAGCGCCGGGAAGTCGTAACGGCCTGTGTGGCGGTTGCGCGGGTGCAAGGTAGCCTCTTTGCGCGGCGCGACGGGGTTGGCCGGGGCGGCGGTTTTAGGCTTCTTGCGCGGAGGTTTGGGTGTGCTGGGGGCGGTCATGTTGATTCTGGTGTGGGCTCAAAGTGGTGGGTATTGTCACACATTCTCAAGACAACTCGGTCAAATGTGGGAGCTGGCTCGCCTGCGATGGCATCAGCTCGGTCTGGCAGGTAGGCCGAGTCGACTGAATCGCAGGCAAGCCAGCTCCCACAAAGAGCAAAAAAAAGAGACCCGAAGGTCTCTTTTTTCACACAGGTTCCAGTTTAAAGGCTGGAAATCCGCGCATGTTGCTCGGCCAGTTTGCCCAAAGCCTGTTCCGCTTCAGCCAACTTGGCACGCTCCTTATCGATCACCTCAGCCGGCGCCTTGTCGACAAACGCCGCATTGGACAGCTTGCCGCCCACTCGCTGCACTTCGCCTTGCAGGCGCGCGATTTCTTTGTCGAGGCGCGCCAGCTCCGCGCCCTTGTCGATCAAACCTGCCATCGGCACCAGCACTTCCATCTCGCCAACCAATGCAGTGGCAGACAGCGGCGCATCTTCACCGGCAGCCAACACAGTGATCGACTCCAGCTTCGCCAGCTTCTTGAGCAGCGCATCGTTCTCGGTGAGGCGACGCTGATCTTCGGCACTGGCGTTCTTCACGAACACTGCCAACGGCTTGCCCGGCCCGATGTTCATTTCGGCACGGATGTTACGCGTGCCCATCATCAGGGTCTTGAGCCATTCGATATCGCTTTCAGCCGCCTCATCGATGCGCGCTTCATTGGCCACCGGCCAAGGTTGCAGCATGATGGTCTTGCCTTCGATACCGGCCAGCGGCGCGATGCGCTGCCAGATCTCTTCGGTGATGAACGGCATGAACGGGTGCGCCAGACGCAGCGCCACTTCGAGTACGCGCACCAGGGTGCGGCGGGTGCCGCGCTGGCGTTCGATCGGCGAGTTTTCGTCCCACAGCACGGGCTTGGACAGTTCCAGGTACCAGTCGCAATACTGGTTCCAGATGAACTCGTACAAGGCCTGTGCGGCCAGGTCGAAACGGAACTGGTCGAGTTGGCGGGTCACTTCGGCTTCGGTGCGCTGCAACTGCGAGATGATCCAGCGATCGGCCAGGCTCAGTTCGACGGCTTCGCCGTTCTGACCGCAGTCTTCGCCTTTATCCAGCACGTAGCGCGCGGCGTTCCAGATCTTGTTGCAGAAGTTTCGATAGCCTTCGACGCGGCCCATGTCGAACTTGATGTCGCGGCCGGTGGACGCCAGCGAGCAGAAGGTGAAGCGCAGGGCGTCGGTGCCGTAGCTGGCGATGCCGTCGGCGAACTCGTCGCGGGTCTGCTTCTCGATCTTCTTGGCCAACTTTGGCTGCATCAGGCCCGAGGTGCGTTTTTGCACCAGGGTTTCCAGGTCGATGCCGTCGATGATGTCCAGCGGGTCCAGGACGTTGCCCTTGGACTTGGACATCTTCTGGCCCTGGCCATCACGTACCAGGCCGTGCACATACACGGTCTTGAACGGTACTTGCGGCGTACCGTCTTCGTTCTTCACCAAGTGCATGGTGAGCATGATCATCCGGGCAACCCAGAAGAAAATGATATCGAAGCCGGTAACCAGCACGTCGGTGGAGTGGAATTTCTTCAGGAACTCGGTCTGCTGTGGCCAGCCCAGGGTCGAGAAGGTCCACAGGCCCGAGCTGAACCAGGTGTCGAGTACGTCGTTGTCCTGTTGCAGGGCGATGTCTGCGCCGAGGTTGTGCTTGGCACGCACTTCGGCTTCATCGCGACCGACATAGACCTTGCCCGACTCGTCGTACCAAGCCGGAATGCGGTGGCCCCACCACAGTTGACGGCTGATGCACCAATCCTGGATGTCACGCATCCACGAGAAGTACATGTTTTCGTACTGTTTAGGCACGAACTGGATGCGGCCGTCTTCCACGGCAGCAATCGCAGGCTCAGCCAACGGCTTGGTGGACACGTACCACTGGTCGGTCAGCCACGGCTCGATGATGGTGCCGGAACGGTCGCCTTTCGGCACTTTGAGGCCGTGGTCGTCAACGCTTACCAGCAAACCGGCGGCGTCGAAGGCGGCCACGATCTGCTTGCGCGCTTCGAAACGGTCGAGGCCGGCGTATTCGGCCGGGATCTTGCCGTCGATGCTGTCGTTCAGCGTGCCGTCCAGGTTGAACACCTGGCAGGCCGGCAACACGGCGGCATTTTTGTCGAAGATGTTCAGCAGCGGCAGGTTGTGGCGCTTGCCGACTTCGTAGTCGTTGAAATCGTGGGCCGGGGTGATTTTCACGCAGCCGGTGCCGAATTCAGGGTCGCAGTAGTCGTCCGCAATGATCGGGATACGACGGCCAACCAGCGGCAGCTCAACGAATTTGCCGATCAGCGCCTGGTAACGCTCGTCGTTCGGGTTAACGGCAACGGCGGCGTCGCCGAGCATGGTTTCCGGACGGGTAGTGGCGACGATCAGGTAGTCGTTGCCCTCGGCGGTTTTGGCGCCTTCGGCCAGCGGGTACTTGAGGTTCCACAGGAAGCCTTTCTCGTCGTGGTTTTCCACTTCGAGGTCGGAAATTGCCGTGTGCAACTTGGTGTCCCAGTTGACCAGGCGCTTGCCGCGGTAGATCAGGCCGTCTTCATGCAGGCGTACGAAGGCCTCTTTCACCGATTCCGACAGGCCGTCGTCCATGGTGAAGCGCTCACGGCTCCAGTCCACAGACGAACCCAGGCGACGGATCTGACGGCTGATGTTACCGCCGGACTGGTCCTTCCATTCCCAGATTTTCTCCAGGAACTTCTCGCGGCCCAGGTCGTGACGGTTCTGGCCGGTGGCTTCCAGCTGGCGTTCCACCAGCATTTGCGTGGCGATACCGGCGTGGTCGGTGCCCGGTTGCCACAGGGTATTGCGGCCCTGCATGCGGCGGAAACGGATCAACGCATCCATGATCGCATTGTTGAAGCCATGGCCCATGTGCAGGCTGCCAGTGACGTTCGGTGGCGGAATCATGATGGTGTAGGACTCGCCGGCACCTTGTGGGGCGAAATAATTCTCGGACTCCCAAGTGTTGTACCAGGAAGTTTCAATGGCGTGCGGCTGGTAGGTCTTATCCATGCGCGGCGGGACCCTAGTTGGCATTAATTCAGGAAAGCCGACAAGTATAACGGGGGATAAGGCGCAGGGCGAGGCGAAGACGGGCTAGAGATGTATGTTGAGCAAGTGTGGGAGCAGGCAAACCAGCTCCCACAGGGATCTAAGTAAGGCTCAGGACTGGTATTGGCTTAATAGCCGCTCCATCCGCGCATCCATCCGCCGTTTGATCTCGGCTTCAATATGCGGGGCAAAGTCGTCGATCACATCCTGCATGATCAATTGCGCAGCGGCACGCAGTTCGTTGTCCAGGTGCAGCAGCAACGCGTCGGGCGCTTTTTCAGCGGCGGGTGCCGGTTCTGCAGCGGGTGCCGGCGCGACAGCCTCAGGTGCGGCGGGTTTGCCACCGACCATGTCGAACAACAGCGGTATCTGTACCTCGCTCTCGACCGAGTGGGTCAGCAGCGGCGGTTGCAACTCATCATCACCAAGCAATTGACGGATCGACTCCAGGTCGTCCAGCAAGTGGTCGTCTTTTTTTAGCGGGTTTGGAGTGTCCATCGTGTGCTCAAAGTCGTTGTAGCCGGTGATCTTGCAGAGGATAGCCCTGTTCGCGGTAGAAACGGAAACTCTCCCGCGCAGCCTGACGAATAGCCGGGTCTTCGACCACCACTTCCGCCACGCGGGCAAACGCCTTGGCAAAGGCCGGTACTTTCAGGTCGAGGTTAACCAGCAAGTCATGATGATCGCCGCAGTTGTCGCCCAAACCCAGCACAATCAGGCCTTCGGGTTCGGACTCGGCGGGGCCGTGGGGCACGAAACTTTCGCCCTTGAAGCGCCACAGGCGAGCGTCAAGGTCTTCACGCTGAGCGGCATCGCTGCAATGCAGATAGATACGGTGGCCCATGCGCCAGGCTTTTTCGGTGAGTTTGCAGGCAAAGTCCAGGCGCGCAGAGGGATCGGCGCTGGGCAATATATAGAAGTCGACTTGGGTCATTGCGGTTCCTGAGACCGGGGCGCCATGCAGGCCACCCCGGAATTTTCAGTTTCAGGCTTTGGCACGATCCAGCAGGTACTGGGTCAACAGGGGAACCGGACGGCCACTGGCGCCCTTATCCTTGCCGCCACTGGTCCAGGCCGTACCGGCGATGTCCAGGTGCGCCCAGTTGAAGTTCTTGGCGAAGCGCGACAGGAAGCAGGCGGCGGTTATGGTGCCGGCTTTAGGGCCGCCGATGTTGGCGATGTCGGCGAACGGGCTGTCCAGTTGTTCCTGGTACTCGTCGAACAGCGGCAGTTGCCAGGCGCGGTCGTCGGCAGCCTTGCCGGCGCTGAGCAGTTGCTCGATCAGCTCGTCGTTGTTACCCAGCAGGCCCGAAGTGTGAGCGCCCAGGGCGACTACGCAGGCGCCGGTCAGGGTGGCAATGTCGATCACGGCCTGTGGCTTGAAGCGTTCGGCGTAGGTGAGGGCATCGCACAGCACCAGACGGCCTTCGGCGTCGGTGTTGAGGATCTCGACAGTCTGGCCGCTCATGGTGGTGACGATGTCACCCGGGCGTGCAGCACCACCGCTCGGCATGTTCTCGGCGCAGGCCAGGATGCACACCAGGTTGATTGGCAGCTTGAGCTCCAGCACGGCGCGCAGGGTGCCGAACACGCTGGCGGCGCCGCCCATGTCGTACTTCATTTCGTCCATGCCGGCGCCCGGCTTGAGGCTGATGCCGCCGGTGTCGAAGGTGATGCCTTTGCCGACCAGCGCGTAAGGCTTCTCGGACTTCTTGCCGCCGTTGTATTGCATCACGATCAGGCGTGGCGGCTGGTCGCTGCCCTGGCCCACGGCATAGAACGAGCCCATGCCCAGTTCCTTGATCTTCTTCTCGTCCAGCACTTCAACCTTCAGGCCCTTGAACTCTTTGCCCAGCGCCTTGGCTTGTTCGCCCAGATAGGTAGGGTGGCAGATGTTCGGCGGCAGGTTGCCCAGGTCGCGGGTAAACGACATGCCGTTGGCGATGGCGGTGGCGTGGGTAACGGCGCGCTCGACTTCAGCCTGGGCGGCCTTGATGGTCAGCAGGGTGATTTTCTTGATGGCGCGCGGTTCGGCCTTCTGGCTCTTGAACTGGTCGAAGACGTAACCGCCGTCCACCAGGCTTTCGGCCAGCAGGCGGGTCTTGCCGTAGCTGTCGCGGCCTTTTACAACGATTTCGTCGAGGGCCAGTGCCGCATCGGTACCGCCCAGGCCTTTAAGGGTGGCGAGGATACCGCTGATGATCTTGCGGAACGGGCGGTCGCCCAGTTCGGCGTCCTTGCCCACGCCCACCAGCAATACGCGGTCGGCTTTAAGGTTGGGCAGGCTTTGCAGCAGCAGGCTTTGGCCGACTTTGCCGGCCAGGTCGCCGCGCTTGAGGACCGCGCTGATGGCGCCGCCGCTCAGTTCGTCCAGTTGCTTGGCGGCGACACCGAGCTTGCGCCCTTCGCCGACGGCGACCACGAGGGTGGCGGTTTTCAACGTTTCGGGGCTAACGCTTTTTACAACCAATTCCATTTTCGGGTCCCTTATTTAAGGTCTGTGAGCCTGGCGTCTGTACGCAGGCTTTGATGCTTGGCAGCTTTGTAAACCGCCCGCGACAAAGGCCGCAGTTTGAACCTCGCCAGAGCAGCCTGACAACCCTTGCAGCACGCTTTGTGCACGCGCATGAGCAAGCACCGTGACAGGCGCGGCCAATCACAGGATAATGCGCAATCTTTTTAGCCGGCCCGTGCATGCGGGTCGACTCGGTATGCTTGCTTGTTTGGCCGCCTTAGCCTGACAACCCTGGAGTGTCTGGTTTGATCGTCTTCCGTTATCTGTCCCGCGAAGTCCTGTTGACCCTGAGTGCCGTGAGTGCGGTATTGCTGGTCATCACCATGAGTGGTCGTTTCGTCAAATTCCTCGCCCAGGCGGCCTCGGGCGCCCTGGATCCAGGCGCGTTGTTCCTGATCATGGGCTTTCGCCTGCCGGGTTTCCTGCAGTTGATCCTGCCCCTTGGCCTGTTTCTCGGCATCCTGCTGGCCTATGGCCGGCTTTACCTTGAAAGTGAAATGACCGTGCTCTCGGCCACTGGCATGAGCCAACAGCGCCTGCTGGCCATGACCATGGTGCCGGCCACCGGCGTTGCCCTGGTGGTGGCCTGGTTGAGCATGAGCCTGGCGCCCCAGGGGGCCATGCAGTTCCAGTTGCTGCTGAACAAGCAGGACGCGATGACCGAGTTCGATACCCTCGAGCCCGGGCGCTTCCAGGCGCTCAACGACGGCACGCGGGTCACCTATACCGAAACCATGACCGACGACCGCTCTAACCTGGGCGGCGTGTTCATCTCGCAGAAAAACCTCGGCCTGAACCAGAAAGATCGCGGTATCTCGATTCTGGTAGCCAACAGCGGGCGCCAGGAAATACGTCCTGACGGCAACCGCTACCTGATCCTGGAAAATGGCTATCGTTACGACGGCAGCCCTGGCATGGCGGACTATCGGGCGGTCAAATACGACACTTATGGCGTAATGCTGGCTAAGCCTGACATCAGTGAAGAGGTCACCGACCGCGACGCACTGCCGACGCTATCGCTGATCGGCAATCCCGAGCTGCGCTCCGTCGCCGAGCTGCAATGGCGGATCTCGCTGCCGCTGCTGGTGTTTATCGTGACCTTGATGGCCGTGCCGCTGTCGCGCGTCAACCCGCGCCAGGGCCGCTTCCTCAAGCTGTTGCCGGCAATCCTGTTGTACATGGCCTACCTGACCATCCTGATTTCCGCCCGTGGCTCCCTGGAGAAGGGCAAGCTGTCGCCAACCCTGGGCCTGTGGTGGGTGCACGGGATCTTCCTGGTGATCGGCCTGGGGCTGCTCTACTGGGAACCTATCCGTTTGAAAATGAAGAGCCGTCGTGGCCTGAAGGAGTTGGCTCGTGGCTAAGCTCGACCGCTACATTGGTAGCAGCGTACTGATCGCCATCCTGGCGGTATTGGGCATCATCCTTGGCCTGGCTTGCCTGTTTGCCTTTATTGATGAAGTGGGCAACGTCACCGACACTTATACGGTCACCAACGTATTGAGCTACGTGGCGCTGACCGCACCGCGTCGTCTCTACGACATGATGCCGATGGCGGCACTGATCGGCTGCCTGATCGGCCTGGGCAGCCTGGCCAGCAGCAGCGAACTGACCATCATGCGCGCGGCGGGCGTTTCCATCGGTCGCATCGTCTGGGCGGTCATGAAACCCATGCTGTTGCTGATGGCGTGCAGTGTGTTGATCGGTGAATACGTAGCGCCACCGACCGAAGCCACGGCCCAGGCCAATCGCGCCCTGGCCCAGGGTTCGGGAGATGCGCAAAGCGCCAGGCACGGCCTGTGGCACCGCCAGGGTGATGAGTTTATCCACATCAACGCCGTGCAGCCTGGCGGTTTGTTGGTGGGGGTGACGCGTTACACGTTCGACAAAGAGCGGCATATGCTGACGTCGAGTTTCTCCAAGCGTGCGCAGTACGACGAGGGGAAATGGCAGCTGTACGATGTCACCACGACGTATTTCCGTAATGTGGGGCAGGGCACCAAGGCCTACACCGAAGTGATCAATGTGCCGTCCGAGCAGTGGGACATTGCCCTTAAGCCGGAACTGCTCAATACCGTGGTGATGATCCCGGAAAGCCTGCCGATCTCCGGTTTGTGGAGTTATATCCACTACCTCAAGGATCAAGGCCTGAACAACGGCCGTTACTGGTTGGCATTTTGGGTCAAGGTGTTGCAGCCGCTGGTCACCGCCGCACTGGTGCTAATGGCCATTTCGTTCATCTTCGGTCCGCTGCGTTCGGTAACGCTCGGCCAGCGGGTGTTTACCGGCGTGCTGGTGGGCTTTACCTTCCGCATCGCCCAGGACCTGCTTGGGCCGTCGAGCCTGGTATTCGGGTTCTCGCCGCTGTTTGCGGTGCTGGTGCCCACGGCTATTTGTGCCGTGGCCGGGTTCTGGCTGTTGCGCCGGGCCGGTTGATACCGCGCTTATGCACAAAAAATGCCCCGCTCCTGTGAGCGGGGCATTTTTGTTCTGGTCAGCAAAGATGACGCCCGGCCCGAGCATCAGGTACAATTCCCGGCTATTTTTCAGCGGGCAATCTGCCTGCAGCCTTTTTGAGTGTTGATCCGTGAGTGATTTGAGTCATATCCGCAATTTCTCCATCATCGCCCACATTGACCATGGTAAGTCGACGCTGGCCGATCGATTCATCCAGATGTGCGGCGGCCTTGCCGAGCGTGAAATGGAAGCTCAGGTACTGGACTCCATGGACCTCGAGCGCGAGCGCGGCATCACTATCAAGGCCCACAGCGTTACCCTGTACTACACCGCAAAAGACGGTATCAAGTACCAGCTGAACTTCATTGACACCCCAGGCCACGTTGACTTCACCTACGAAGTCAGCCGTTCGCTGGCGGCGTGTGAAGGTGCCTTGCTGGTGGTCGATGCCGGCCAGGGCGTTGAAGCCCAGTCCGTGGCCAACTGCTACACCGCGATCGAGCAGGGCCTTGAGGTCATGCCGGTACTGAACAAGATCGACCTGCCCCAGGCCGATCCTGACCGCGTTAAAGAAGAAATCGAAAAAATCATCGGCATTGACGCCACCGACGCCGTCGAGTGCAGCGCCAAGACCGGCCTGGGCGTTGACGAAGTGCTCGAGCGCCTGGTCAAGACCATTCCTGCGCCTACCGGCAACTACGAAGATCCGCTGCAGGCGTTGATCATCGACTCTTGGTTCGACAACTACCTGGGCGTTGTTTCCCTGGTACGCGTGCGCCACGGCCGTGTGAAGAAGGGCGACAAGATCCTGGTCAAATCCACCGGCAAGATCCACCTGGTGGACAGCGTCGGTGTATTTAACCCGAAACACACTGCTACCACCGACCTCAAGGCCGGTGAAGTAGGCTTCATCATCGCCGGCATCAAGGACATTCACGGTGCGCCGGTGGGTGACACCCTGACCTTGAGCTCCACCCCTGACGTCGACGTGCTGCCGGGCTTCAAACGCATCCAGCCGCAGGTTTACGCCGGCCTGTTCCCGGTCAGCTCCGACGACTTCGAAGATTTCCGCGAAGCGCTGCAGAAGCTCACCCTCAACGACTCGTCGTTGCAGTACACCCCGGAAAGCTCCGACGCCCTGGGCTTCGGCTTCCGCTGCGGGTTCCTGGGCATGCTGCACATGGAGATCATTCAGGAGCGCCTTGAGCGCGAATACGACCTGGACCTGATCACCACGGCGCCAACGGTTATTTTTGAACTGGCGCTGAAAACCGGTGAAACGATTTACGTCGACAACCCGTCCAAGCTTCCGGATCTGTCCTCCATCGAAGACATGCGCGAGCCGATCGTGCGGGCCAATATCCTGGTTCCGCAGGAGCACTTGGGCAACGTGATTACCCTGTGTATCGAAAAACGTGGCGTGCAGCACGACATGTTGTTCCTCGGTACCCAGGTGCAGGTGACCTACGATTTGCCGATGAACGAAGTGGTTCTGGACTTCTTCGACCGTCTCAAATCCACCAGTCGCGGCTATGCTTCGCTGGATTACCATTTCGACCGTTACCAATCGGCTAATCTGGTGAAACTGGATGTGCTGATCAACGGCGACAAGGTGGATGCACTGGCACTGATCGTGCACAAGGACAATGCGCACTACAAAGGTCGCCAGTTGACCGAAAAGATGAAAGAACTGATTCCGCGCCAGATGTTCGATGTCGCGATCCAGGCCGCCATTGGCGGGCAGATCATTGCACGGACCTCCGTCAAGGCACTCAGAAAGAACGTACTGGCCAAATGCTACGGCGGTGACGTAAGCCGTAAGCGCAAGCTGCTTGAGAAGCAAAAGGCCGGTAAAAAACGCATGAAGCAAGTGGGCAACGTGGAAATTCCACAAGAAGCCTTCCTTGCAGTGCTCAGGTTGGATAGTTAGGTCCTATGTCACTAAATTTCCCGCTGTTGCTGGTCATCGCCGTTGCCGTTTGCGGACTCCTGGCGTTGCTCGATCTGGTGTTCTTCGCCCCGCGTCGGCGGGCGGCGATCGCCTCGTATCAGGGCAGCGTCAGCCAGCCCGATGCGGTGGCGATCGAGAAACTGAACAAAGAGCCTTTGCTGGTTGAATACGGCAAGTCGTTCTTCCCGGTGTTGTTCATCGTGCTGGTGCTGCGTTCGTTCCTGGTGGAGCCGTTTCAGATCCCTTCGGGTTCGATGAAACCCACCCTGGACGTGGGCGACTTCATCCTGGTGAACAAGTTTTCCTACGGGATCCGCCTGCCGGTGCTCGACAAGAAGGTCATCCCGGTCGGTGATCCGCAGCGCGGCGATGTGATGGTGTTCCGCTACCCAAGCGACCCGAACGTCAACTACATCAAGCGTGTCGTCGGCCTGCCGGGCGATGTGATTCGCTACACCAGCGACAAGCGCCTGTTCGTCAACGGTGAGTCGGTAGCCGAGAAGTTGATCGGCACCGAGCCGAACACCCTGGGCAGCGCTGAGCTGTATCAGGAAAAGCTCGGCGCGGTCGAGCACCAGATCCGCAAGGAAATGAGCCGCTACCGCTCGCCGCCCGACACCGAGTGGAAAGTGCCGGCCGGGCACTACTTCATGATGGGCGACAACCGCGACAACTCCAACGACAGCCGGTATTGGGATGACCCTAATATTCCCAAGGACCTGCTGGGCATGGTTCCCGACGAGAACATTGTCGGCAAGGCCTTTGCGGTCTGGATGAGCTGGCCGGAACCCAAGCTCAGCCACCTGCCGAACTTCTCGCGGGTCGGGCTGATCAAGTAATACAGGCGGCGCTGTGAACACAGCGCCGAATGCTTTTCTGGGGTTGGGACAATCATTGGCCAAACCCCTTGCTGTACCAATCAGGATTTGAATTTGAACACTGCGTCAATCGTCGATGGCCGCCGGTGCCACCAAACAGATATGGGTAAACCGTGAGCGTTTCTCTAAGCCGTCTCGAGCGCCAGCTCGGCTACACCTTCAAGGACCAGGAATTGATGGTCCTTGCCCTCACACACCGCAGCTTTGCAGGGCGCAATAACGAGCGCCTGGAATTCCTCGGTGATGCCATCCTCAACTTTGCCGCCGGTGAGGCGCTGTTCGAGCGTTTCCCGCAAGCGCGCGAAGGCCAGCTGTCACGCCTGCGTGCACGACTGGTCAAAGGCGAGACCCTGGCCGTGCTGGCCCGTGGTTTCGGCCTGGGCGAGTACCTGCGCCTGGGTTCCGGCGAACTGAAAAGCGGTGGTTTTCGCCGCGAGTCGATCCTGGCCGATGCCCTCGAAGCGTTGATCGGTGCGATCTACCTCGATGCAGGCATGGAGACCGCCAAAGAGCGCGTCGTCGCCTGGCTGGCGTCGGAGATCGAAAGCCTGACGCTGGTCGACACCAACAAAGATCCCAAGACCCGCCTGCAGGAATACCTGCAGTCGCGTGGTTGCGAACTGCCACGCTACGAAGTGGTGGATATCCAGGGTGAACCCCATTGCCGCGTGTTTTTCGTGGAATGTGAAATCACCTTATTGAATGAAAAAAGCCGAGGTCAGGGTGTGAGTCGTCGTATTGCCGAACAGGTAGCGGCCGCTGCAGCACTGATTGCCCTGGGCGTGGAGAATGGCCATGACTGATTCAACCGCAACACGCTGTGGCTATGTTGCCATCGTCGGCCGCCCGAACGTGGGCAAGTCCACGCTGCTGAACCACATCCTCGGCCAGAAGCTGGCGATCACCTCGCGCAAGCCGCAGACCACCCGCCACAACATGCTGGGCATCAAGACCGAAGGCACCGTGCAAGCGGTCTACGTCGACACCCCAGGCATGCACAAAGGTGGCGAGAAGGCGCTGAACCGCTACATGAACAAAACCGCTTCGGCGGCGTTGAAAGACGTCGACGTGGTGATCTTCGTGGTCGACCGCACCAAGTGGACCGACGAAGACCAGATGGTTCTGGAGCGTGTGCAGTACGTCACCGGCCCGTTGATCGTCGCGCTGAACAAGACCGATCGCATCGAAGACAAGGCCGAGCTGATGCCGCACCTGAGCTGGCTGCAGGAACAACTGCCGAACGCCCAGATCATGCCGATTTCGGCCCAGCACGGCCACAACCTGGACGCACTGGAACGCGTGATCGCCCAGCACCTGCCGGAGAACGAGCACTTCTTCCCGGAAGACCAGATCACCGACCGCAGCAGCCGCTTCCTGGCCGCCGAACTGGTACGCGAGAAAATCATGCGCCAGATGGGCGCCGAGCTGCCGTACCAGATCACCGTCGAAATCGAAGAGTTCAAGCAGCAGGGCAAAACCCTGCATATCCACGCGTTGATCCTCGTAGAGCGTGATGGTCAGAAGAAAATCATCATTGGCGACAAGGGCGAGCGCATCAAGCGCATCGGCACCGAAGCGCGCAAGGACATGGAATTGCTGTTTGATTCCAAGATCATGCTTAACCTGTGGGTAAAGGTTAAAGGTGGTTGGTCCGATGATGAGCGCGCGCTGCGTTCCCTGGGCTACGGCGACCTGTAACACCCCGCAGTATCTCTGTGGGAGCTGGCTTGTGTGGGAGCTGGCTTGCCTGCGATAGCATCACCTCGGTGCAACTGAATGACCGAGGTGCCTGCATCGCGGGCAAGCCCGCTCCCACATTGGTTTGTCGCTGTTCTTAAGTTCTGCGAAGAGACTTGCATGTCCCAAACCCCACCCCCCAGCCAACTCGCCTACGTCCTGCACAGCCGCGCCTACCGCGAGACCAGCGCTTTGGTGGATTTCCTCACGCCCCAAGGCCGCTTGCGCGCGGTGTTGCGCAGTGCGCGGGGCAAGGCGGGCACGCTGGCACGGCCGTTTGTGGCGCTGGACGTGGAGTTTCGTGGCAAGGGCGAGCTGAAAAACGTTGGCCGCCTGGAAAGCGTCGGCACCTCGGCCTGGCTCAATGGCGAAGCGCTGTTCAGCGGGCTTTACCTCAACGAACTGCTGATCCGCCTGCTGCCCGCCGAAGACCCGCACCCCGCTGTCTTCGATCACTATGCCGCCACGCTTTTGGCCTTGGCCGAAGGTCGCCCGCTGGAGCCGCTGCTGCGCGCCTTCGAATGGCGGCTGCTCGATGACTTGGGCTACGGCTTCGAACTGAGCAATGACCTGCACGGCGATCCCATTGCCGCCGACGGCATGTACCGCCTGCAAGTCGACGCCGGGCTTGAGCGCGTGTACCTGCTGCAACCGGGCCTGTTTCAGGGCACCGAACTGTTGGCCATGAGCGAAGCGGACTGGACGGCGCCAGGCGCCTTGTCCGCTGCCAAACGCTTGATGCGCCAGGCGCTGGCCGTGCATCTGGGCGGGCGCCCGTTGGTCAGTCGCGAGTTGTTTCGAAAGCCCTGACAACCCCGTGTATGCTGTGCAGCGTTTCTTTCCCTTTTCAGGAGCGCTTCCGTGACCACCAGCAATCGCATTCTTCTTGGCGTCAACATCGACCACGTCGCCACCCTGCGCCAGGCCCGGGGCACCCGTTACCCCGACCCGGTCAAGGCCGCGCTGGACGCCGAAGAAGCGGGCGCCGACGGCATCACCGTGCACCTGCGCGAAGACCGCCGTCACATTCAGGAGCGCGATGTACTGGTGCTCAAGGACGTGCTGCAAACCCGCATGAACTTCGAGATGGGCGTCACCGAAGAAATGATGGCGTTCGCCGAGCGCATCCGCCCGGCGCACATCTGCCTGGTGCCGGAAACCCGCCAGGAACTCACCACCGAAGGCGGCCTTGATGTGGCCGGCCAGGAAGCGCGGATCAAGGCGGCGGTGGAGCGCCTGTCGAAGATCGGCAGCGAAGTGTCACTGTTCATCGACGCCGACGAGCGCCAGATCGAAGCCTCGCGTCGCGTTGGCGCGCCGGCGATCGAACTGCACACCGGCCGTTACGCCGATGCCACCACGCCCACCGAAGTGGCCGAGGAGCTGCAGCGCATCATCGACGGCGTCAAGTGCGGCCTCAGTGAAGGCTTGATCGTCAACGCCGGCCATGGCCTGCACTACCACAACGTCGAAGCCGTGGCCGCGATCAAGGGCATCAACGAGCTGAACATCGGCCACGCGCTGGTGGCGCATGCGCTGTTCGTCGGTTTCAAAGGCGCGGTTGCCGAGATGAAAACCCTGATTCTGGCGGCTGCCAAGCACTGATCAGACACTGGAAATCTCCTGTGGAGCGGGCTTGTGTGGGAGCCGGGCTTGCCCGCGATGCAGGCGCCTCGGTTTTTCAGTTTTACCGAGGTGATGCTATCGCAGGCAAGCCAGCTCCCACACAAGCCAGCTCCCACAGGAAATCTTTAGAGTCTTCATCTGCGTTTTCGCCATGCGGCAATGCGAAGCCTTACTGTTTAGCCGATGCAGGTGTATCGTATCTTCCCTTTGCGGGCCTCTGGCCTGCGGCCGATACGTGAGGTTGTTGTGTCCCGATCCTTTTCCCGTCGACAAATCCTGGGTGGCCTGGCAGGCCTGGCCGTCGTGGGCGTCGGTGCCGGTGGCGCCTATCGCTACTGGCTGGGGAAAGTCGCCGAGGCGCAAGCGGGCCACGATTACGAGCTGATCGCCGCACCGTTGGACGTGGAACTGGTGCCCGGCCACAAGACCGAAGCCTGGGCGTTCGGCCCCTCGGCGCCAGGCACCGAGTTGCGGGTGCGCCAGGGCGAGTGGCTGCGGGTGCGTTTTATCAACCACCTGCCGGTCGCCACCACCATCCACTGGCACGGCATTCGCCTGCCGCTGGAAATGGACGGCGTGCCCTACGTCTCACAATTGCCGGTACTGCCCGGTGAATACTTCGACTACAAATTCCGCGTGCCCGACGCCGGCAGCTACTGGTATCACCCGCACGTGAACAGCAGCGAAGAACTCGGCCGTGGCCTGGTCGGCCCGCTGATTGTCGAAGAGCGCGAGCCCACCGGTTTCAAACACGAATGCACCTTGAGCCTGAAAAGCTGGCACGTGGACGAAGAGGGCGCATTCGTCGCCTTCAGTGTGCCCCGTGAAGCCGCGCGTGGCGGCACGGCCGGGCGGTTGTCGACCATCAATGGCGTGTCCCAGGCGGTGATAGACCTGCCTGCCGGGCAGATCACTCGTGTGCGCTTGCTCAACCTCGACAACACCCTGACGTATCGCCTCAACATCCCCGACGTTGAAGCGCAGATCTACGCACTGGACGGCAACCCTATAGAGCCGCGCCCCTTGGGCAAGGAATACTGGCTAGGCTCGGGCATGCGCATTTGCCTGGCGATCAAGGCACCGCCTGCCGGTGAAGAACTCTCCATCCGCAATGGCCCGGTGCGTCTGGGCACCTTCCGTTCAGTCGCCAATACCGACGCGCCGAGCGAATGGCCGCCAGCGCTGCCTGCCAACCCGATTGCCGAGCCGGACCTGGCCAATGCCGAGAAACTCAACTTCAATTTCGAGTGGGTCGGCAGCGTGTCGGTGGATGACGGCAAACCGCCGAGCCTGTGGCAGATCAACGGCAAGGCCTGGGACATCACCGACAAGACCTGCGCCGACCGCCCGATTGCCAAGCTCGAAAAGGGCAAGAGCTACATTTTCGAATTGAAGAACATGACCCAGTACCAGCACCCGATTCACCTGCACGGCATGAGTTTCAAGGTGATCGCCTCGAACCGCCACAAGGTGATCCCGTATTTCACCGACACCTACCTGCTCGGCAAAAACGAGCGTGCCCGCGTGGCGTTGGTGGCCGATAACCCAGGCGTGTGGATGTTTCACTGCCACGTGATCGACCATATGGAAACCGGCCTGATGGCCGCCATCGAGGTGGCGTGATGCGCCAGATTCGCCCCGCTGCGATTATCGACCGCAGCCGTGACCAGCACTTCATGCGCGAAGCCCTGGCCCTTGCCGCCCAAGGCGCCGTGCTGGGCGAAGTGCCTGTGGGCGCGGTGCTGGTGCAGGACGGTGAAATCATCGGCCGTGGTTTTAACTGCCCGATCAGCGGCAACGACCCCAGCGCCCATGCCGAAATGGTCGCCATCCGCGCCGCCGCACAGGCGATCAGTAACTATCGGCTGGTGGGCAGCACGCTGTATGTGACGCTGGAACCGTGCAGCATGTGCGCCGGGTTGATTGTGCATTCGCGCATCGCACGGGTGGTGTACGGCGCGCTCGAACCCAAGGCCGGGATTGTGCAAAGCCAGGGGCAGTTTTTTACCCAGGGCTTTTTGAATCACCGGGTGCTGTATGAAGGCGGGGTGTTGGCTGAAGAATGCGGCACGGTGCTAAGTGAATTCTTCAAGGCCCGCAGAGCTCGTCAGTGATCGTTCCCACGCTCCGCGTGGGAATGCCTCTTGTGACGCTCTGCGTCACGCTTTGGGACGCAGAGCGTCCCTGGCTGCATTCCCACGCGGAGCGTGGGAACGATCTGTCTGGGGCTACTTTTTGGCGATAATCACCGCCCGGATCGGCGCCGGCAGCCCTTCAATGGTCTTGCTGTGATCCTCCGGGTCCAGGAAATCACTCAGCGACTGATACTTCATCCACTCGGTGCCACGCTGTTCCTCAACCGTGGTCACGCTCACATCCACGCAACGCACATCGCTGAAGCCTGCGCGGCGCAGCCACAGCATCAGCGCCGGCACCGATGGCAGGAACCACACGTTGCGCATCTGTGCATAGCGGTCTTCCGGCACCAGCACCTGCTGCTGATCGCCGTCCACGACCAGGGTTTCCAGCACCAACTCGCCGCCTTTGACCAGGGTGTCCTTGAGCGCCAGCAGATGCTCGATCGGCGAACGGCGGTGATAAAACACGCCCATGGAAAACACCGTATCGAAGCCTTCCAGGTTCGACGGCAGGTCTTCAAACGGGAACGGCAAGTGCCAGGCCTTCGGTTCGGACAAGTAGCGCTGCACCGCCTGGAACTGGCAGAAAAACAGCCAGTTCGGGTCCACGCCAATCACGCTGTCGGCGCCCGCGCCGAGCATGCGCCACATGTAGTAGCCGTTGCCGCAACCCACATCGAGGATGCGCTTGCCCTTCAAATCCAGGTGCGGCGCCACCCGTGACCACTTCCAGTCCGAACGCCATTCGGTGTCCACGTGCACGCCGAACAGGTTGAACGGGCCTTTGCGCCACGGGCTCAGGCCCATCAGCGCGGTGTGCATTTGCGCGCGGGTAGCGTCGTCGCAATCGGTATCCAGCGTCAGGCCATTGAGCAAATCGACGTCGCTGGGCTGGATCTGCGGCAGTGCGTCCAGCGCACTCTGCCAGCGCTCCAGGTCGCCATGACCCTTTTCCATCTTGCTGTCGAGCTGCGCTTGCAGGCCCTGGGCCCACACGGCCAGAGGAGTGCCGACCAAGTGGCGGGCAAGGGGGGACAAATCAATCATGGCAAGGCAATCAACGAGGCAAAGTTAAGACACTGGAACCACGGCACGACTTTCGAGAACCCGGCCGCCAGCAGGCGTTCGCGGTGTTCTTCGAGGCTGTCGGGCTTCATGACGTTTTCGATGGCGCTGCGCTTCTGGGCAATTTCCAGTTCGCTGTAGCCGTTGGCGCGTTTGAAGGCGATATGCAGGTCGGTGAGCAGTGCGTGTTCTTCCGGATCGTTGAAACGCAGCTTTTCCGAGAGGATCAACGCCCCGCCTGGCAGCAGCGACTGGCGGATACGCCCGAGCAACGCCAGGCGTTGGTCGGGCGCGATAAATTGCAGGGTGAAGTTCAACGCCACCACCGACGCGGGCTGGAATTGCAGCGCGAGAATGTCGCCCTCGATCACCTCAACCGGCAGCAACTCCTGGAACATCGAATCCTGGCCGTTGAGGTATTCGCGGCAACGCTCGACCATGGCTGCGGAGTTATCCACCGCAATCACTCGGCAGCCGTCGGTGCGCACATGGCGACGCAAGGCTTGGGTCACTGCGCCAAGGGACGAACCGAGGTCGTAGAGCACGCTGCCCGGCTGGGCAAATTGCGCCGCGAGCACGCCGAGGTTCTCGACGATGGTCGGGTAACCCGGCACCGAGCGCTTGATCATGTCCGGGAACACCCGCACCACGTCCTCGTTAAAGGCGAAGTCCGGCACCTGGGGCAGGGGCTGGGCGAATAGGCGATCGGGTTCTTTGCTCACGGTTGTTCCGGCGACGAGGGGGGAAAGGCCGGCATTTTAGCCAAGTTGGCCCTCGTGTGCGCGGGTTGTCTGATGGAAAGCCGAGGCCGTGATGCCCCACTGGCCGAGCCAGTAGGTGATGATCAGCAAATACGGCGCCGCATCGAAGGCCAGCACAAACCGATTGATGCCGATCAGGGTGTCGGAAAACACAAACGACACTGCCCCCGCTGCCGCAAGCCAGGCCGAGCGTTTCGGCACCTCACTGCCCAGCCGCGCGAGTGCGCGCCAGAGCATGGCGCTGATCACCAGCGCGTAAACCACCACGGGCACCAGCAAGTCGCCCAGGCCGTGGGAAATCAGGATGCTCAACAAAATCGCGCCGACCGCCAGCGCCAAGACCAAGGGCAACACCGCCAGGCGGCGGCAATCGCTGAAATAGGCTTTCAAATACGCCAGGTGCGCAAACAGGAACGCGCCAAGGCCAAAGATAAACAGGTCACCCGGCCAGGCGAGCAGCACATCGCCGACCAGGGAAAAAATCAGCCCCAGGCTGATCCAGCGTCGATAGTCGGTGGGCGGCGCATCATGCAACCAGCCCAGCAGTGCCAGCACCGGCAGCGGTTTGACCAACAGGCACAACAAGGTGGCGTGGGTGGTCAGGCCATAGATAAAGGTGCCGGCGCCCATCAGCGCGAGGATCAGCCATGGCATATCAGTTCACCGTAATGGCGCAGTCGAAGGTTTCGGCTGGTTCGGCTTCCGGCTCCCAGGGTTGCTGGGACGTCAGGCGCAAACGGCCTTGACCCGCCGCGAAGGCCTGGAAGCGCCACGTCGACTGGCCGCCGCCGCCGATCACACCGGATTCGCTGCTGCTGTAAACCTCCGGGCTCAATGCGCGCAACACGCCGCCGGCAGAATCCTGGATGGCCCAGCGGTAGCCGGTGGTGGGGTTGCTCGGCAAGGTAAGGATCAGGTTTTGCCCGGTTTTAAGCTGGAGCGGGCAGGCGCTCTGGTTATCCACGCTGACGTTTTGCTTGGGGGCACTGGCGCATCCGGCCAGCAGGGCAAGGCTCAAGGGGAGAAACAGGCGGGCAGCGGTCATGGGGGCTCCGTTCATTCACGACGAAGGGCGAGCATAACCGAAGATGAGACAAGGTGTGACAAGCAGAAAACTGCTGCCGCTGTGGCGAGACGGCTTGTTGTGGCGAGCAGGCTTGCCCTGCGTTGGGCTGCGCAGCGGCCCCAATTAAAAAGACCCCATTCTTTCAGAAAGAATGAGGTCGTCAGTACTGGGGCTGCTGCGCAGCCCAACGCAGGGCAAGCCTGCTCGCCACAGGGGCCAGTTCGGCACTAGAGAACTATCAGAAAAGCACCTTCGCCACATCCGCAAAACGCTTGGCAAAGTGCACCGTCATGCCTTCCTTCAGGTAGTCCGGCAATTCCTCAAAGCTGCCACGGTTCGGCTCCGGCAAAATCAGCTCATGAATCTTCTGACGCCGCGCCGCAATCACCTTCTCGCGCACGCCGCCAATTGGCAGCACATGCCCGGTCAAGGTCAGCTCGCCGGTCATGGCCACGCCTTTTTTCGGCGGCTGGTTGCGCGCCAGCGACAGCAGCGCACTGGCCATGGTGACACCCGCGCTCGGGCCGTCTTTGGGTGTGGCGCCTTCCGGCACGTGCAGGTGCACGAAGGCTTCATCGAAGAACTTCGGGTCCCCGCCAAACGACTTCAGGTTTGAGCTGATGTAGCTGTAGGCAATCTCGGCGGACTCTTTCATCACTTCACCCAACTGCCCGGTGAGTTTGAAGCCGCGGTTGAGCGTATGGATGCGCGTCGCCTCAATCGGCAAGGTTGCGCCGCCCATGCTGGTCCAGGCCAGGCCGGTAATCACACCGGTGCCGGACAGCACTTGCTCGTTGCGGAACACCGGCATGCCCAATGAACTCTCCAGGTCCTTGTTGCCGATCTTGATCACCGAGGCCGGCTCATCCAGCAACTTGACCACCGCCTTGCGCACCAGTTTGCCCAGCTGTTTCTCCAGCTGACGCACCCCGGCTTCCCGCGCATAACCGTCGATCAAGGCACGCAGGGCGCCGTCGCTGATGCTCAGGCTGGTTTTCGCCACGCCGGCTTTTTCCAGCTGCTTGGGCCACAAGTGGCGCTTGGCAATGGCGACTTTTTCTTCGGTGATATAGCCCGACAGGCGAATCACTTCCATCCGGTCCAGCAATGGGCCGGGGATCGAGTCCAGGGTGTTGGCGGTGCACACGAACAGCACTTTGGACAGGTCCAGGCGCAGGTCCAGGTAGTGATCGAGGAATTCGACGTTCTGCTCAGGGTCCAGGGTTTCCAGCAGCGCCGACGCCGGGTCGCCCTGGAAGCTCTGGCCCATCTTGTCGATCTCGTCGAGCATGATCACCGGGTTCATCACTTCCACATCTTTAAGCGCCTGCACCAGCTTGCCCGGCAGGGCGCCGATGTAGGTGCGGCGATGGCCCTTGATTTCGGCCTCGTCGCGCATGCCGCCGACGCTGAAGCGGTAGAACGGCCGGCCCAGGGATTCGGCGATGGATTTACCCACACTGGTCTTGCCCACACCCGGTGGGCCCACCAACAGCACGATGGACCCGGCGACTTCGCCTTTATAGGCACCCACCGCGAGGAACTCGAGTATACGGCTCTTGATATCGTCCAGGCCCGCATGGTGCTTATCCAGCACCTTGCGTGCGTGTTTGAGGTCGAGTTTGTCCTCGCCATACACGCCCCACGGCACGGAAGTGGCCCAGTCCAGGTAGTTGCGCGTGACCGCGTATTCCGGCGAACCGGTTTCCAGGATCGACAGTTTGTTCATTTCTTCGCTGATGCGTTTCTGCGCCTGGGTCGGCAGCGTTTTGCCCACCAGGCGTTGCTCGAACTGTTCGACATCGGCGCTGCGGTCATCCTTGGTCAAACCCAGCTCTTGCTGGATGACCTTGAGTTGTTCCTTAAGGAAGAACTCTCGCTGATGCTCACCGATCTTGCGGTTCACCTCGGCGGAAATCTCTTTTTGCAGGCGCGCAACTTCAACTTCCTTGCGCAGCATCGGCAGCACTTTTTCCATGCGCTTGAGCATGGGCACGCAGTCCAGCACTTCCTGCAACTCGTTACCGGTGGCCGAGGTGAGCGCGGCGGCGAAGTCGGTGAGCGGCGACGGGTCGTTGGGGCTGAAGCGGTTGAGGTAGTTCTTCAACTCTTCGCTGTACAGCGGGTTGAGCGGCAGCAGTTCTTTGATCGCGTTGATCAGCGCCATGCCGTAGGCCTTGACCTCATCGGTCGGCTCGGTGGGCTGGTGCGGGTATTCGACTTCCACCAGGTACGGCGGGCGATGGTGCTTGAGCCAGGTCTTGATGCGCACGCGGGTCAGGCCCTGGGCGACAAATTGCAGCTTGCCGTTTTCGCGGCTGGCGTGGTGCACCTTCACCAGCGTGCCGTACAGCGGCAGGCTGGAGGTGTCGAAGTGGCGCGGGTCTTCGGGTGGCGTGTCCATGAAAAACAGCGCGAGCGAGTGGTGGTCGGATTTGCTCACCAGCTCCAGGGTTTCGGCCCACGGCTCTTCGTTGACGATGACCGGCAATACCTGCGCCGGGAAAAACGGCCGGTTGTGGATCGGGATGATATAGACCTTGTCCGGCAGGTTTTGCCCAGGCAGGGCCAGGCCGGTGTTGGACGAGGTTTCGTGTTCAGCGTTTTCGGGGTCGGCGTAATCGTTCAGGTCGATGTCCGGGAATTCTTGCTGGTCGCTCATGGGGCACCTGCATAAGGAAGTATGCAGGTTAGATGGGGCGGGGTGGCGGTGGTTTCAATGGTAGGCGTGAGATAGCAACATATTGCATGAAATTTCCGCCAGCACCGCTGAACCCATGTGGGAGCAGGCAAGCCAGCTCCCACATTTCAGATCGAGTGAAGTCAGCTGATTTTGTGCAGGTAGGCCGGCAGCGGCTGCTCCGGTAACACCGACAGCACCTTGAGCCGCTGCAACATCCGCTGCCGCGCCCGCTGCAAATGCTCGCGCAAATTCAGCGCCGCCGCGTCAAATGCCCCATGCAGCAACAACTCCAGAATCAGGCGATGTTCGGCGAGCATGGCCGGATCTGCGCCGATCCCCAGTAAACGGTAAAAAATACGACTGATGATCATCGGGCTCTGGCCCTGGCGGATCAGCGCGGCGATCTTGCGGTTTTGCAAGCCCGCCAGGCAGCGTTGGTGCAAGTCTTCTTCGATCTGCTCGATGGTTTCCAGGCTGCAGTGCGGGCTTTGCTGGGCGTCCAGCACGCGCTGCAACATCGCTTCGAGCAGCTCGCGGTCCAGGTTTGGCGCGCTCTGGCGCAGCGCCTCGGGTTCCAGGCAGGCGCGCAATTCGTAGTCTTCGGTGACTTCCCGTGCGGTCAATGGCCCGGCCAGCCACTGGGAGTAGGGTTCTTTTTCCACCAGGCCACGGTCGCGCAGGCGCATCAGCGCTTCACGCACCACGGCGCGGCTGACGCCGTAGTGGTCGGCGGCGGCTTGCTCGTCCAGGCGGTAATGGCCAAAAGCGATGCAGGTGGACAGCGCCGCGCCGATTTCCTCGACGATCCGCTCACCCAGCGGCCGCGTATCCACCCACTCAGCCTCGCCATCAAGGCCCAGATGCGCCTGGCTCAGGGGCAAGCGCAGCGGCTCCATGGCCAGGCCTTTGGGGTTGATCAAGTAACCCCGGCCATTGAAGCGGCAGATCAGGCCCTCATCATGCAGCAGGTCCAGAGCCTTGCGCACCGGCACGCGGCTGGTACCGAACAGTTCGGCCAAGGGCGCTTCCAGCAGCACCAGCCCATTGCGCGCGGTGCCGTTGACGATCGCGTTACGCAACAGCTGGTGAATCATCGCGTAACGGGAGGCCGAGGCGGACACTGCTTTCATCGTGTTCTCTTGGGCGTGTAGGAAAGTGGCCGGGGATTCTCTCATAGATGAGCCTGTCACTCCGCGCCACAGTGATGGCACTTTTTTGGGGCCGGAAGGAGAAAAACGTTACTTTTCGCACAAAAATGTATTTATTAATAAAAGATACATTATTTCAATTGTGACTAGTCGCATCACTCACCTCACTTTTTTTTGCAAAGCGCAAAACCATCTATCCTGCAGTTGTTGGCGATAAACCTTACGAGCACGACAACACACTTAAAGAGATTGGCACGAAATCTGCCTTTGTAAAATGTACATTTTATTAATATGTACGTTTTATGGGGGTCATCTCAATGTCAGACGCCACCTCAATGGCCCAGGACTTTGCCAGCGGTCGCAACGACCCGGTGCAGGCGCTGGAACAGGCACTCGTCCACGCGAGCATGGCGCCCAGTGTGTTTATTTCCCTGACCGCCCAGCGCGCACGCCGTGAGGCCGAGGCGGCAGCCGCGCGCTGGCGTGCCGGCCAGCCCTTAAGCTTATTCGACGGCGTGCCACTGGCCTGGAAGGATTTGTTCGACGTGGCCGGCAGCATCACCACCGCAGGCGCTGCCTATCGCCGCAACGCTGCGCCGGCCTTGATCGATGCGCCCAGTGTGGGGCTGTTGTGCCGCGCCGGAATGGTCAGCATCGGCAAGACTAACCTCAGCGAACTGGCGTATTCCGGGCTGGGCCTGAACCCGCATTTCGGCACGCCCCATAACCCCAGTGGCAGCGATCAACCGCGTATCCCCGGCGGCTCATCGTCGGGCTCGGCGGTCGCGGTGGCGGCGGGGATCGTGCCCATCGCCATGGGCACCGACACAGCCGGCTCGATTCGCATCCCCGCGGCGCTCAATGGCGTGGTGGGCTATCGCAGCAGCTGTCGACGCTACAGCCGCGACGGCGTATTCCCGCTGGCACACACCCTCGACAGCCTCGGCCCGCTGACCCGCAGCGTGCGCGATGCGCTGGTCATCGACGACCTGCTCAACGGCCGCACGCAACAGCACGTCGCCCGTAGCCTCAAGGGCCAGCGTTTTGTGCTTGAGCAAGGCGCGCTGGAAGACATCGAGCCTGCCGTGCGCAATAACCTGCTGCGCGCGGTGGACCAGCTCAAGGCCGCCGGCGGGCTGATCGAGGTGCGCGCATCAGCCACCTTCCAGGCCACCCTCAACCTGATCAAGCAGGACGGCTGGCTCGGCTCATTCGAAGCCTTTGCCCTGCACGAAAACCTGTTGGACAGCAGCGATGCCGAGCAACTCGACCCGCGTGTACGCCGGCGCCTGGAGGCCGCACGTGAATTGCCCGCCAGCCAATTGCTGCACCTGATCGACGCGCGCCGCCGCTTGCAACTCCAACTGGTCGATGAGCTCGACGGTGCCGTTCTCATTACCCCGACGGTCGCCCATGTCGCCCCGGCGCTGGCACCGCTGCAAGCCGACGACGAGCTGTTCGTTAAAACCAACCTCGCCACCTTGCGCCTGACCATGCCCGGCAGTTTGCTCGACATGCCTGGCGTCAGCCTGCCCAGCGGCCGTGATGCCCTGGGCTTGCCCACCGGCCTGCTGCTCAGCGTGCCGAGTGGCGAAGACGCGCGCCTGCTCAGGGCCGCGTTGGCGGTCGAAACCACCCTGAATTTTTAAGGAGACATACCATGGCTAAAGACATTCTCTGTGCATTTGGCGTCGACGTAGACGCCGTCGCCGGCTGGCTCGGCTCCTACGGCGGTGAAGACTCGCCGGACGACATCTCCCGCGGCCTGTTCGCGGGTGAAATCGGCGCGCCGCGCCTGCTCAAACTGTTCGAGCGCTACGGCCTGCGCACCACCTGGTTTATCCCCGGCCACTCGATGGAAACCTTCCCCGAGCAGATGAAGGCGGTGGCCGATGCCGGTCACGAAATCGGCGTGCACGGCTACAGCCACGAAAACCCGATTGCAATGACCGCCGAACAGGAAGAAATCGTCCTCGATAAATCCATCGAGCTGATCACCCAAGTCACCGGTAAACGCCCGACCGGTTATGTCGCGCCCTGGTGGGAATTCAGCAAGGTCACCAACGAGCTGCTGCTGAAAAAAGGCATCAAGTACGACCACAGCCTGATGCACAACGACTTCCACCCGTACTACGTGCGCAAGGGTGACAGCTGGACCAAGATCGATTACAGCCAGCACCCGGATACCTGGATGAAACCTTTAGTGCGCGGCGAAGAAACCGACCTGGTGGAAATCCCGGCCAACTGGTACCTCGACGACCTGCCGCCGATGATGTTCATCAAAAAAGCCCCCAACAGCCACGGCTTCGTCAACCCGCGTCACCTGGAAGAGATGTGGCGCGACCAGTTCGACTGGGTCTACCGCGAACACGAACACGCGGTGTTCACCATCACCATCCACCCCGACGTGTCCGGCCGCCCGCAAGTGCTGTTGATGCTCGAGCGCCTGATCGAACACATCCAGAGCCATGCCGGCGTGCGCTTCGTCACCTTTGACGAAATTGCCGACGACTTTATCCGCCGCCAACCGCGTACCTGACCCCTTTGCCCATCCCCCCGAGGCGCGATTATGTCCATCTATAACAAGCTTGACCTGACTGGCTGGAAACCCCGGCAACTGACGTCCCGGGAGGTACGCTTTGCCACCTGGATCGCGTTTTTCGCCTGGGTGTTTGCGGTGTATGACTTCATTCTGTTCGGCACCTTGCTGCCGGAGATCGGCCGGCACTTTGGCTGGGGTGAAGTGGAGCAAGCTGAAATCGCAACATGGGTGGCGGTGGGCACGGCGGTGGTCGCCTTTGCGATTGGCCCGGTTGTGGACAAGTTGGGCCGGCGCAAAGGCATTATTTTTACCGTGGCAGGTTCCGCACTGTGCTCGGCGCTCACCGCGATTGGCGGTGCGTGGGGCAAGTCGCCGCTGATTCTGATTCGTTCGCTGGGCGGCCTGGGCTATGCCGAGGAAACCGTCAACGCCACCTACCTGAGCGAGTTGTACGGCGCCTCGGAAGACCCGCGACTGACCAAGCGCCGTGGGTTTATCTACAGCCTGGTGCAGGGCGGCTGGCCAGTGGGCGCGTTGATCGCGGCCGGGTTGACCGCGCTGTTGCTGCCGATTATCGGCTGGCAGGGCTGCTTCATCTTTGCAGCGATCCCGGCCATCGTGATCGCGATCATGGCGCGCAAGCTCAAGGAGAGCCCGCAGTTCCAGATCCATCAGCGCATCAGCGAACTGCGAAAAAGCGGCGCGGTAAAAGAAGCGCAAAACGTCGCCGTGACCTACGGCGTCGATTACGACGAACACAGCAAGGCTGGCCTTAAAGCCGCCTTCCGTGGGCCGGCCCGGCGCGCCACATTGGTCATCGGCGCCGCGCTGTTGCTCAACTGGGCAGCCATCCAGGTGTTCAGTGTGCTCGGCACCTCGGTGATCGTCAGCGTGCACCATATTTCGTTCGAAAACTCGCTGATCATCCTCGTGCTCTCCAACCTGGTGGGCTACTGCGGTTACCTGACCCACGGCTGGATGGGCGACAAGATCGGCCGCCGCAACGTTATCGGCCTGGGCTGGATGCTCGGCGGCCTGGCGTTTGCCGGGATGCTGTTTGGCCCAAGCAATATGCCGATGGTGGTGGGGCTGTACAGCCTGGGCCTGTTCTTCCTGATCGGGCCGTACTCGGCGGCGTTGTTCTTTATCAGCGAGAGTTTCCCGACCAGCATCCGTGCCACCGGCGGCGCGATCATCCATGCCATGGGGCCTATTGGTGCAGTGGTCGCAGGGTTTGGCGCCACCCAGGTGTTGTCCGCCGGCAGTGATTGGCAGACCGCCGCGCTGTGGTTCGGCGCACTGCCGTGCTTCTTGTCCGGCGCGCTGATGTTTGCCGCCCGCCATGTGCGCCCGGAAACCGTTCAGTAAGGAGTGTTAGATGAGCCGTAAAGTTGCCTTGATTACCGGTGCCGCCAGCGGCATCGGTCAAGCCCTTGCCGTGGCGTATGCGCGCAGCGGCGTGGTGGTGGTTGGCGGGTATTTCCCGGCCGATCCCCATGACCCACATACCACCGTGGCCCTGGTGAAAGACGCCGGCGGCGAATGCCTGATGTTGCCGCTGGACGTGGGCAATAGTGCCTCGGTCGACGCCCTGGCCGAGGCCGCCGTGCAGCACTTCGGCCGCCTCGATTACGCCGTGGCCAACGCCGGCTTGCTGCGCCGTGCGCCGTTGCTGGAGATGACCGATGAGCTGTGGGACGAGATGCTCAATGTCGACCTGACGGGGGTGATGCGCACCTTTCGCGCGGCAAGCCGGCACATGAAAGAGGGCGGCGCGCTGGTGGCGATTTCATCGATTGCCGGCGGTGTGTATGGCTGGCAGGAGCATAGCCATTATGCAGCAGCGAAGGCGGGTGTGCCGGGGTTGTGCCGTTCGCTGGCGGTGGAGTTGGCGGCGCTGGGCATTCGCTGCAATGCGGTGATTCCGGGGTTGATCGAGACGCCGCAGTCGCTGGATGCGAAGAACTCTTTGGGGCCTGAAGGCTTGGCCAAGGCCGCACGGGCGATTCCGTTGGGGCGGGTAGGGCGGGCGGATGAGGTGGCGTCGCTGGTGCAGTTTTTGACCAGTGAGGCGTCGAGCTATTTGACTGGCCAAAGCATCGTCATCGACGGTGGTTTAACTGTGCGCTGGCCCGACTGACGGTACTCGATCTAAACATGTGGGAGCTGGCTTGCCTGCGATAGCGGTGGGTCAGCAACACATGTATTGACTGACCCACCGCTATCGCAGGCGAGCCAGCTCCCACAGGGGATGGTGTTCAACTGGAGGTTTTGCATGAATCAACTCACTCACCGTCGTGCCGTGATCACCGGCGCCGGCAGCGGCATCGGTGCCGCCATCGCCCGTGCCTACGCCGCCGAGGGCGCACGCTTGCTGCTGGCCGACCGTAACGCCGCCAGCCTCGCCGAAACCGCGATCACCTGCCGCAACCTCGGTGCCGAGGTGGTCGAATGCCTGGCCGATGTCGGCAGCGTTGAAGGCGCCCAGGCCAGTGTCGACCGTTGCGTCGAGCACTTCGGCGGCATCGATATTCTGGTCAACAATGCCGGCATGCTCACCCAGGCACGCTGCGTCGACCTCTCCATCGAGATGTGGAACGACATGCTGCGCGTCGACCTCACCAGTGTGTTTGTCGCCAGCCAGCGCGCCTTGCCGCACATGCTCGCGCAGCGCTGGGGCCGCATCATCAATGTGGCCTCGCAACTGGGCATCAAGGGCGGCGCCGAGTTGACCCACTACGCGGCAGCCAAGGCCGGCGTGATCGGCTTCACCAAATCCCTGGCGCTGGAAGTGGCCAAGGACAACGTGCTGGTCAATGCCATCGCACCCGGCCCGATCGAGACGCCGTTGGTGGGCGGCATCAGCGCAGACTGGAAGCGCGCCAAAGCCGCCGAGTTGCCCCTGGGCCGCTTCGGCCTGGCCGATGAGGTGGCGCCGACCGCCGTGCTGCTCGCCAGCGAGCCGGGTGGCAACCTGTTTGTCGGCCAGACACTCGGCCCTAACTCCGGCGATGTCATGCCATGAGTGAGGTGTAAACATGTGCGGACTCTGCGGCTTGCTCGGTGAAGACTTGCACTGGAGCGACCCCTTGGGCGATGAGCTGCCCAGGCGCCGCGAGCGCCTGCGCCGCATTGCGGCGATCAATCAGGTGCTGGCGGTGTTCCGGCTCAAGGTCGAAGACTTCCAGGGTGCGTCCTACCTGTTGTTGGGCGCTACCGGCAAACAGGCGCTGGCGAGTGGCCTGGATCAACTCTGGCAGGCGGCGGAGAGCATGCTAGGTCGCCCGTTGGACCCGCTTGACCCCCGTGTGCTCGATCATCTGGAGTCGTCATGAGCCTTGCCCTTAATGTCATCACCGGCTTCCTCGGCAGTGGCAAAACCACGCTGCTCAAGCGTTTGCTGCAAGGCGAAAGCCTCGGTGATACCGCGCTGTTGATCAATGAGTTCGGCGATATCGGTATCGACCATCTGTTGGTGGAAGAGGTCGCGCCAGACACCGTGCTGCTGCCCAGCGGCTGCGTATGCTGCTCGATTCGCGGCGAATTGAAAGACGCGCTGCTCGGCCTGTTGCAACGCCGTGAGCGCGGTGAGATCCCGGCCTTCAAACGCGTGATCCTGGAAACCACCGGCCTGGCCGACCCGGCACCGATCCTCGCGACATTAAACAACGACGTGCAACTGCGTGGGCGTTTTCACATTGGCCTGGTGATCACCTTGGTCGATGCCAGCCACGCCGAACTGCAGGAGCGCCTGCACCCGGAATGGCTGGCCCAGGTGGCGGCGGCGGATCGATTGCTGCTGAGCAAAACCGACCTGGCCGGCGATTGCACCGCGCTCCGTGCGCATTTGCAGGCGCTGAATGCCGGTACGCCGATCCTTGATACCCAGGCGGTTCACAGTGGCGACCAACTGTTGCTCGGCGAAGGTTTGCGCAGCGCCGAACCCGCGGCGGAAGTCAGCCGCTGGCAACTGCACCGCACCACCACGGCAAGCCACGGCGATGCCCAGGTGTGCTGCCTGACGTTCGAGCAGCCGCTGGATTGGGTGGGCTTCGGGGTGTGGTTGTCGATGCTGTTAAGATGCCACGGCGAACGAATCCTTCGCGTCAAAGGACTGCTCAACGTGAATGCCAGCTCGGCCCCTATCGTCATTCATGGCGTGCAGCATTGCCTGCATGCTCCGGTGCATTTGCCTGCATGGCCAGGCACCGACCGCCAGTCACGCCTGGTGTTTATCCTGCGTGGCCTCGACCCGGCGCTGTTGCGACGCTCGTTTGAGGTGTTCTCGCGGCGGTTTGCGGGATGATCACACTGCGTGTCCTTGGTACTTCCGTGACCTTGCTGGAATGCCTGCGCGTGCGCGCCGAACAGGAGCTGGGCATCCGCCTGGTGTACCAGGTACATGATGTGGCGCAGGCCCAGCGCATTGCGGTGATGCAACCCGAAAGTTACGACCTGTACGACCAGTGGTTCCACAACGTCGACTTCGTGTGGCCGGCGCGGGCGATCCAGCCCATCGACACACGGCGTATTGCGTTGTGGCATGAGATCAATGACCTGCCCAAGCGCGGCCGGCTGTCGGCCAGCGACCGCCTGGGCAGCGGCAGCGTGCCCAGTGAGCGCCTGTTCGTGCAGCACGACGGCAGCCTCGGCAGCACAGTGACCGAGCGCATCAGCATGCTGCCGCTGACCCACAATGCCGACAGTTTTGCCTACCGTCCCGAGCGTTTGCCCGACGGCTTCAGCCACGGCAATGAAAGCTGGGGCTGGCTGCTCGACCCGGCCTGGCGCGCGCGTACCGCGTTGCAAAGTGACGCGGCGATTGGCGCGCTGGATGCGGCGCTGGCCGTGCAGGGCGCGGGGCTGGCGCGGTTCAAGGACATCGGCAACATGAGCATCGAAGAGATCGATGTGCTGGCCGACATCCTGGTGCGCAAGCAGAAGGAAGGGCACTTCGCCGCGTTCTGGTCCGATGATGAAGAAGCCGCGCAGTTGATGCTCAGCCCGAGCATCGATATCCAGAGCCTGTGGTCGCCGACCTTGATGCGCCTGCACCGTGCGGGTGTGAAGTACCGCTTGGCGGTGCCGCGTGAAGGCTATCGCGCCTGGTTTGGCGGCTTGTCGTTGTCGCGTCATGCCCAGGGCCCGGTGCTGGATGCGGCGTATGCCTATCTCAATTGGTGGTTGTCCGGCTGGCCGGGCGCGATGATGGCCCGCCAGGGTTACTACATCGGCAACCCGGCGCGCACCCGCGACCATTTGAGCAGTGCCGAGTGGGATTACTGGTACGCCGGCCTGCCGGCCCGCGAGGAGTTGCTTGGCAGTGACGGGTTGCCGTTGATCGACATCGGTGAGGTGCGTGATGGCGGCTCCTACGAGCAACGCATGGGGCATATCGCGGTGTGGAACTCGGTGATGGATGAGCACAACTACCTGGTGCGCCGCTGGGGCGACTTTATGCGCGCCCGCAGCGTTTAAGCCGGATCGTTCCCACGCTCCGCGTGGGAATGCAGCCTCGGACGCTCCGCGTCCCACGCTTGACGCGCCTGTTCCGCCAATAAAATGGCGTTAAAGTCCCCGTCCCAATTGGGTGTACTTATCCCAAGTCCCAGCTAATCTGCTTAAAACAACTATTCAATTTAAATGGATGTTTTTTTGACGTCAGATCAGCTTCGCCAGGGATGCGTATGACCAAGGGACCCAGCGGCACAGAGAGGCGAACGCAGCCGCAGGGGTCGGCCATGCGGTGGCGCCACACGTTCCAGACCCGTATCGCCGGGGTGCTGGCGCTGTTGTTGCTGGTGGTGGTGGCGGCCACTTACTTTGCGGTCAAGGTTGCCACCACCCGCGCCGTGGAAAACCAGGCCCAGGTTCAGCTCAGCACGGGCATCCAAGTCTTTGAACGCCTGTTGGACCTGCGCGGGCGCCGCCTGCAATACGGGTTGGACTGGCTGACCGTGGACGGTCCTTTCAAGCAAGCGGTGATCGACGCCAAGGCCGATTCGATCCTGGCTGCGTTGCGCCGGCATGGCACCGGTATCCACTCCACCGAGGTGTTTGTGCTCGGCCTGGATGGCAAGGTGATGGTCAGCACCTTGCCGGTATTGGTACAGGGCGCGGAGTTTCCTTATGCACAGGCCCTGGGTCATGCGCGGCGCAGTGGCCAGCAAATGCTCATCGTCGCCATGGACGGCCAGCCCTATTTGCTGGTGCAGGACGAGGTGCTCGACCCGCAGCCTATCGCCCGCGTGGTCATGGGCTTCCCCATGGACAAGCTGTTCGCCAATGAACTGCGTTCCATGAGCAACCTTGAAGTGTCGTTCCTCAGTGAGCAGGACGGCCGCGCCGGCCAGTTGTTCAGCACTCAGCCTGAGGCCTATCAAGACACCGTCATCAGCCTGATGCGCGACAGCCACCCCAACCCTGAGGCGCAGATCAATGGGTTCCACGGGCAACGTGTACTGAGCCAGGTGTTGCCGCTGGCCAACACCGGCGATGGCGATCAAGTGCGCGTGTTGCTGCAAAGCCCGCTGGATCATGCGCTGGAATCCTTTGCGCCGCTGGACCGGCAGTTCCTCGGCATCGCCCTGGCGGTGCTGCTGGTGTCGCTGGTGGCCGCATTGTTTCTGGCGCGGCGTGTGTCGCGCCCGCTCACTGCCCTGGTGGAGGCCGCTGAACGTATTGGCGCCGGTGACTACCGCACGCCGGTGCGGGTGCGCAGCCACGATGAATTCGGCTTGCTGGCCCGCGCCTTCAACGCCATGCAAAGAGGCATCGCTGTGCGCGAACGGCAATTGGCGCATAACGCCCTGCATGATCCGCTCACCGGCTTGCCCAACCGCGCCTTGGCCATGGAGCGCCTGGGCAGTGCGATCAGTGCGCGGCGGCCGGTGGTGCTGCTGTACCTGGGGATCGAAAACTACCGGGTGATCAACGAAGGCTTCGGCCCTCAGGGCGTCGAAGCAATGCTGCGTGAGGCCAGCCGCTGCCTGTCCCTGAGCCTGTTGGCCAGCGACACCGCGGCGCGCATCGCCGGCAGTGAGTTTTTGCTGTTGCTGGAAAACACCGAGATCGACCGCGCCGTTGCCCGCGCCGACCGCCTTTACGGGCTGCTCACCGAACCCCAGCGCATCGGCAACGACGAGGTGCGCCATGAAGTCAGCATCGGCATTGCCGCGTACCCCGCCGACGGCCAGCAGGTCGAAGAGTTGATCAGCCGCGCGGCCATTGCCCGGCATGATGCGGCGAGCCTGCCGGGGCATTTGCAGATCTACCAGCAAGACCGCGACCTTGCACACCAGCGCCAGATCACCCTGATCCGCGACCTGCGCCGGGCGGTGGTCGAGGGCGAATTGTTCCTGTGTTACCAGCCCAAGCTCGACCTCAAGCACGGCCATGTGCGCCAGGCTGAGGCCTTGTTGCGCTGGCAGCACCCGACCCTGGGACAGGTCTCGCCCGCCGAATTCATTCCTTTGGCCGAGCGCACCGGCAGCATGGGCAGCCTGACCCTGTGGGCGATTGAGGAAGCGATCCGCCAGATGGCCGAGTGGTCGCAGCGCGGTTTGCCTATTCAGCTTTCGGTGAATATTTCGGTGGACGACCTGGCCGATGATGACTTGGCCGTTCGCGTCACGGCCTTGTTGATGCAATACGACGTGGCGGCTGAGCAGTTGATTTTCGAGATCACCGAAAGCGCGATCATGCATAACCCGCAACAGGCCCTCAGTGTGCTGGAACAACTGCGTGGCTGCGGCATCAGCCTGTCGGTGGATGACTTTGGCACCGGCTATTCATCGCTGGCGCAATTGCAGCGTTTGCCGGTGCAGGAATTGAAGATCGACCAGTCGTTTATTCGCAACCTCGACAGCGCCAGTGGCGACGGCGTGATCGTGCGTTCGACCATCGAAATGAGCCATAACCTGGGGCTCAAGGTGGTGGCTGAAGGCGTGGAATTCGAGCCCAGCCTCAAGTTGCTCAGGCTGTGGAAGTGCGACACGGCGCAGGGGTACTTGATCAGTCGGCCGTTGAATGCCATGGCGTTTGAGAGGTGGATGCGCCGCGAGCGGGTGGTGCTATGAGGCATTCATGTGGGAGCTGGCTTGCCTGCGATAGCGGTGTGTCAGTCACCTGATGCATTAACCGAAAGACCGCATTCGCAGGCAAGCCAGCTCCCACATTGGAGCCTCACAGGGCACAAAAAAGGCGGCTACCCGTGAAGGTAGCCGCCTTTGTTTTACCGCCGGTTCAGCTTAATCCGGCAGTTTGAACGCCATCACATAGTCACCCTGCTTGGTGCCCAGCGAGCCGTGACCGCCGGCCATGACCAGCACGTATTGCTTGCCGTTCTTGCCGGTGTAGGTCATCGGAGTGGTCTGCGCGCCTGCTGGCAGGCGGCCTTCCCACAGTTGCTTGCCGTTTTTAACGTCATAGGCACGCAGGTACTGGTCGAGGGTGCCGCTGAGGAACGCGACGCCACCGGCGGTGGTGAACGTACCGCCCAGGCTAGGCACGCCCATGGTCAGCGGGATCGGAACCGGCGAGCTGTCGCGCACGGTGCCGTTCTTGTGCATCCAGATGGTCTGGTGGTTGGTCAGGTCGACCGCCGCCACATAACCCCACGCTGGCGCCTGGCACGGCAGGCCCAAAGGCGACAGCAGTGCTTCGAGGATCACGCCGTACGGCGCGCCTTTGTTTGGCTGCACGCCTTCGGTTTCGCTGACGCGTGGGCCTTGCTTGGCAATGTCGGCCGCCGGGATCAGTTTCGATTTGAACGCCATGTAGCTCGGGTTCACGAAAGCAATCTGACGCACCGGATCAACCGAGATGCCGCCCCAGTCGAACACGCCGAAGTTGCCCGGGTAAACGATCGAGCCTTGCAGCGATGGCGGGGTGAATGGGCCGTCGTAGCGCATGGATTTGAAATCGATACGGCACAGCATCTGGTCAAACGGCGTCACGCCCCACATGTCGCGTTCTTTCAACGGCGGCGGCATGAAATTGAGGTCGGACTTCGGCTGGGTCGGCGAGGTGTGATCACCGGCCACTGCGCCTTGCGGTACAGGGATTTCGTTGATCGGTACCACCGGCTTGCCGTTGCTGCGGTCCAGCACGTAGATGCTGCCTTGTTTGGTCGAGGCCATGACTGCTGGCTTGACGCCGTCAGCGGTCTTGATGTCGATCAGCGAAGGCTGGCCGCCCACGTCCATGTCCCACAGGTCATGGTGGGTGAACTGGAAGGTCCATTTCACGTGGCCGCTGTCGATATCCAGAGCGGTCAGGCCGGCGCTGTATTTTTCCGAGTCTTCGGTACGGTCGCCGCCGTATTGGTCAGGCATCTGGTTGCCCATCGGCAGGTAGAGCATGCCGAGTTTTTCGTCGACACTGAACATGGACCACATGTTCGGCGAGTTGCGGGTGTAAGTCTTGCCCTCGGCCAACGGGGTGGTGTCGTCCGGGTTGCCGCTGTCCCAGTTCCATACCAGTTTGCCGGTGTGCACGTCGAACGCACGGATCACGCCGCTAGGCTCGTCGGTGGAGACGTTGTCGGTCACGTGACCGCCGATCACGACCAGGTTCCTGGTCACGGCCGGTGGCGAGGTGGAGTAGTAACCGCCGGGGGCGAAGCTGCCGATGTTGGCACGCAGGTCGACCTGGCCTTTGTCACCGAAGTCTTCGCACATCTTGCCGGTGTCGGCGTTCAGGGCGATCAGACGGGTGTCGGCTGTCGGTACGAAAATGCGTTTCGGGCAGACGGCGCTGACGGGTGCAGTGCTGGCGCTGCCGGTCGGGCTTTGTTCGGAAGCGTAGACGGCGTCATCGTGATACGACACGCCACGGCAGGTCATGTGCGCCCAACCCTTGAAGTTCGCGGCACCCTGGCTGCTGATCTTCGGGTCGAAACGCCAGATTTCCTTGCCGGTGTCCGGGTCCAGCGCAATCACCTGGCTGTGCGGCGTGCACACGTAGAGCATGCCGTTGACTTTCAGCGGGGTGTTTTCTGCGGTGGTTTCACCGGGATCGCCAGGGCCTGGGATGTCACCGGTACGGAAGGTCCACGCCGGCACCAGCTTGTGGGCGTTTTCCGGGGTGATCTGCGCCAGTGGCGAGTAACGATCACCGAAGGCCGAGCGGCCATAGGAATTCCAGTCGCCATCGGCCTGGGCCGGTGCAGCGCTGGCCATGCCAGGCGCGGCGTCGCGGTCCAGTTGGCCGGTCCTGACCATCTCACCGGGGTTGGTGAATTGGCTGGCCAGGGCGGCAGCACCGGCCAGCACCACGGCTACGCTCAGCGCACCAGTGCCCAGTGGCGCGGGTTGACCACGCAGCAACGGACGGCGAAACCACGGCAGCAACAAGACAATGCCCAAGGCGAACAGCAGGGCCAGGCGCGGCACCAATTGCCACCAGTCCAGGCCGACTTCCCACAGTGCCCACACGGTACTGGCGAACAGCACCAGCGCGTACAGGCCCAGCGCTGCGCGGCGGTTAGCCAGCAGCAACACGCCGGTGAGGGCGATGCCGATACCGGCCAGCAGGTAGTACAGCGACCCGCCGAGCATGCTCAGCTTGACGCCGCCGGCCAGCAAGGCCAGCCCCATGATCAGCAGCAAGACGCCTAGCAGCCTGGGCAATAGGCGGCTTGGGCTTGAAGCACCATCAGTGCTCATAGTGTGTTTCTCCGTGACGTTGGAATTATGTAACCCCGTGCTTCACTGTAGATGACGATTCGGCGCGGGCTAGGTTCAGCGTTAATTTGGGTTTTTCTGGGGATAAGTCATTTATCCACAGGCGGGCGATTGAATCCCACGCGCGGGTCGGTTTAAGACAGCGCTGTCTTCAAGGCAGGGAACATTTGGCAAGATGGGATCGACCGCAGGCGTGAAACGTTTCAGTTTGTTGCGGCAAGGATAAAGCGCCTTCTCGTTTTGAGAAAGCGTAATTAGAGAGATGCATCATTTCAGATCTGGTAACAGTGACAGAACGTCGCTGCAGGAATGCCTGTAAAGCCTAGGGTCTGTGGGAGCTGGCTTGCCTGCGATGCAGACACCTCGGTACATCAGGTACACAGCGTTGATGCCATCGCAGGCAAGCCAGCTCCCACAGAAACCGGCTCACACAGAGGAGTTGCGCTGCTTTCTAGAAGGTAGTGCGCACGCCGAATTGCACGCTGCGCCCAGGTGCCGGGGCGATATCGCGCAGGATCGAGCTGGCATAACGCACGGTCTGGTTGGTGAGGTTTTCGCCATTGACGAACGCCAGCCACTGGCTGCCACCCACATTGAAGTGGTAACCGGCGCTGGCGCCCAAGGTGGTGTAGCCGTCGGTGCCGCTTTCGTTATCCGGCACACGCCCTTGGCCCGCAGCGTGTTCCACGTCGATCCGCGCCTGCCAGCGGTCCAGCTCCCACAGCAAGCCGCTGTTCAGGCGCAGCGGCGCAATACGTGGCAAGGCTTCGCCCGTGTCCAGGTTGGTGGCGCGTGTGTAATCGCCCGACAGCTCCAGGGCGAACTTACCGTAGGCGCTTTCGCCGAGTTTCCAGTGATCCTGGGCTTCGAAGCCGGCGAAACGTGCACGCACGCCGGAGTATTTGTATTGCGGGATACCGCCCGCGTCTTCTTCACCTTCATCGTTCAGCGTGCGGCCAGTGCCCAGCAAGCCGATGTAGTTGGAGAAGCGACTATAGAACACGCCAAAGCTGCCCTTGTGCGTGCCATTGTCAAAGCGCAGCGCCAGGTCGCTGGACACGGCTTTCTCTTTTTTCAGGTTGGCATCACCCAGCTCGTAAGTGCCGGTGGCGACGTGGGCGCCGTTGGCATACAGCTCGTAGAAGGTTGGCGCGCGCTCGGTGTAGCCCAGTGTCGCGGCCAGCGACCACACGGGTGTGAGGCTGTACACCGCGCCGGACGACAGGCTGCCGGCGGTAAAGTCATTGGATTTATCGGCACCGGCAAAGCGCGTATTGCCCTTGGCATTCGGGTCGACATTGGTGTGTTCCACGCGCCCGCCCAGGCTGAGCTTGAGGCGCTCGGTGGCCTGCATCTCTTCGAGGATAAACAGCGCGCCGGCGTTGGTGTCGGTCTGCGGCACAAAGGCTTCCTCGCCCAGTGCCGAGAACTCATTGCGCGTCACTTGGGCGCCGACCACGCCCTCGAACGGGCCGAGCGGCTGGTGGCGCGCTTCAACGCGGGCTTCATAGCCCTTGTTCTTGAAGATCGTGCCGGTTTCGCCGCCTTCGATTTCACGGTGCTCGTAATCGGTGTAGCCCGCGTCAAGTTTCACCGAGGTAAACGGGCCTTGCAGGTTGCGGGTCTCGGACGCAAAGGCGTAGTGATCCTGCTTCATGCGGATGCGCACGTCTTGCTCGGCGGGTGAGCCGTAGTTGCTGTCGTAGTTGCTGTAGGAAAGCCCTGCATAACCGTCGTCCCAGGTGTAGGAACCGCCGACCGCGCCGCCATCCTGGCGCCCGTCGCTGTTGCCCAGCCGGCCATTTTTGCCGGGGCCGTCTTCGGTTTCCGGAGCGTGGCGGCTGCGGGCCTGGCCGGGGATTTTGAGGTCGTTGAATTCCCGCGCATTGGCGTCCAGGTGCAAGGCAAAGGTGCCGTTGCCGGCTTCCAGTTTGCCCGCGCTGCTGCGGGTGGTGTCGGCGCCGCCGTAACGCAGTTCACCGGCACCGTGGATGCCTTCAATCGCCTCGGTGGGAATGCGGTTGTCGAAGGTGTTGACCACGCCGCCGATGGCGCTGCCGCCGTACAACAGCGCCGCCGGGCCACGTACGATTTCGATGCGGTCGACGTTGATCGGGTCCAGTGGCACGGCGTGGTCATAGGACAGCGACGAGGCATCCAGCGCGCCCACGCCGTTACGCAGGATGCGAATACGGTCGCCATCCTGGCCACGAATGATCGGGCGGCTGGCGCCTGGGCCGAAGTACGACGACGACACGCCCGGCTGCTTGTTCAGGGTTTCGCCGAGGCTGCCTTTTTGCTGCAGGGTCAGGTCGTCGCCTTCGAGCACCGTGGTGGGCGAGGCGAGTTGTTCGCTGCCCAAGGGGTTGCCGGTGATGACTTGGGGTTGCAGTTCCAGGGCGTGGGCTTCGGAGCCGATCAACAGGGCGGCGGCAAGCGGGGTCAAGCGCCACAGAGAGGAGAGGGACATCAAACATTCCTTGGTAAAAGGCACAGAAAAGAGAAGGCTTAAAACGGTATCGGCTTTGATAAGTATCGTTACAATATAACATCTCTTTTTTGCCTGAAAAGGGGAACTTTTTCCCAGGGGCTATATTCAATGCAGTGCTTCCACCGCTACGCCCTGTCGGCTAAGGTGCGCGGCTGTGTTTCCTCATTTTGCAAAAGGCCTGGCATGACCGCGACAAGCAACGACCCACTTCACGGCGTGACCCTGCAGCACGTGCTCACCACGTTGGTGGAGCACTACGAATGGAGCGGTCTGGCCGAACGCATAGATGTGCGCTGTTTCAAGAGCGACCCCAGCATCAAGTCGAGCCTGACCTTCCTGCGCAAAACACCGTGGGCGCGGGAGAAAGTCGAAGGCTTGTACGTCAAGCTGATGCGTACCAAACGTCCGCTGGATTGAGGCTATGAAGCGGTACGTGGCCACGGCGGCGCTGGCTGGCTGGACAGGGCTGGCGATTCAGCAATACCTGATTTTCCATTCACGCTGGGAGGCCGGCGCGAGCCTGTTGGGCGGGCTGATCAACTTTTTCAGTTTCTTCACGGTGCTGACCAACACGCTGGTGGTCGTGGTGTTGAGCTATGCGCTGGTCAATCGCGAGTCGGCGGCCAAGCGCTTCTTCCTGGCGCCCACCGTCAGCAGCGCTATTGCTACGAGCATCGTCGTGGTGAGCCTGGCCTACAACCTGTTGCTACGGCATTTGTGGAGCCCCACCGGCTTTCAATTTATCGCCGACGAGTTGCTGCACGACGTGCTGCCGGTGCTGTTTGTGATTTATTGGTGGCGGTGTGTGCCCAAGGGCACGTTGCGCTTGAAACACATTGGCGGTTGGGTGATCTACCCGTTGGTGTACTTCGGCTATGTGCTGCTGCGCGGGCATCTGCTGGGGCAGTATCAGTACCCATTCATCGATGTGGACAGCCTCGGTTATCCACAGGTGTTCGTGAATGCCGGAGGGATTTTGGCGGGGTTTGTGCTGATTGCGTTGGCGGTGGTGGGGTTGGACAAAGTTCTTAAACGGGCAGCGTAAAAATGTGGGAGCTGGCTTGCCTGCTCCCACATTGGATCTTCAGTGGGCTTGAGGGCTTTATTCTTCTTCGCTGCCCTCGGCACGCCAGTAACCCACGGCCTTGAGGAACGCCTCATTGACCTGGTGCGTGTCCAGCAACACGCGGCGTACCTGGCGCGACAGCTTGGTTTCCGTCGCGACAAAGCTGAACAGTGAGCCGCCCGGCAGGCTCAGGCTGCGCACTGTCTCAAGCAGGTCGTCCTGGCCGCGCACCACCCAAATCACCTCTACATCGGCGGCGCTGTTCAGTGGCTGCCGTTCGGCGTTATTGGCGATTTCAATCACCGCCAACACCTTGCGCCCGGCCGGCAATTCTTCCAGGCGACGGGCGATGGCCGGGATCGCGGTTTCATCACCGATCAACAAGTAGCTGTCGAAGATGTCCGGCACGATCATCGAGCCGCGCGGCCCGCCGATGTACAGGTGCTGGCCGACTTGCACCTGTTCGGCCCAGGTAGAGGCAGGGCCATCGCCGTGCAGCACGAAGTCGATATCCAGCTCGCCGATACTCGGGTCGTAGCGCCGTGGCGTGTAGTCGCGCATGGCCGGTTGCGGGCCGTCGCCCTTGATGTTGAACGTCGGGCTTTCCAGCGCAGCCTGCTCGGCGGCGTTCTGCGGGAACAGCAGCTTGATGTGGTCGTCACTGCCCAGGCTGATAAAACCTGCCAGTTCCGGCCCGCCCAAGGTGACGCGGCGCATGCGTGGGGTGATGTCGACCACCCGCAGTACTTCGAGGCGGCGGCGTTTGATTTCGTGGGTAACGCGATGGATAGCTTGAGTATTCATTGGTTTTTCCCGTCGGCAATGGCTTGCGCGGTGCCGTTGAGCAGCGCCGCGACACGAACGATTTCTTCCGGGCTCCAGCGCCCGTGGTGCGAATGCAAGGCGTGGCGCAGGTTATGCACCGCTTCGTGGATTTGCGGTGGGCGGTCATGGCCACGCAGCGAGCGCTTGCTGACATCAATGCGCATGCGCACGCCTTCCAGGGCAACGGCTTGCTCGCTTAAGAAGAGACGACCGGCGTCGGTGATTGTGTAGCGTTTTTTTCCACTCTCGGCGTCGCCGCTGATCAACTCGCTTTCTTCCAGAAAGGTCAGCGTGGGGTAGATCACACCGGGGCTGGGGCTGTAGGCGCCGTCGAACAGGCTTTCGATCTGGCGGATCAGGTCATAGCCATGGCAGGGCTGCTCGGCGATCAAGGCCGGCAGCAGCAGCTTCAGGTCGCCAGGGGCAAATACCCGAGGGCCGCGGCCACCGCGTTTTTCAAATTCGCTGCGATGCTCGTGTCGCATTTTTCTATCCTCTTTCACATTTAGATATAACTTAAGATATATCTTAAGACGACGAAAGCACGCGGCGACCAACGGTCAAACCTCGCCCGTATGCGAAGAAGGTGTTGCCCAAAATCGGATAGGTTGTATAGACGATTAATAAGTTTAGAGTTATAACTTTAATTAGGTTAACTACTCGGTTTTGCCGTGTGTGCCTTGATTTTCCGGTGGTATAACTTCGTGTAGTCTGATTCTTACGGCCCATTCATTAGTTGGATTTTTAATCACGTAGTCCTATTCTTACGGTAACTTTTAAAGTTTTGGCAAAATGCCATCTTTTTCCCGCGACCCTTGCTTCCTGTGGCTACGACGCTATGCGAAGCAGCCTGCATACCGGTTGTTTAGTTAAGTTGATCATTGTTTGGCGTGGTTGGCTCAACCCGCTTACTGCGCGCTTTCGTTGTCGAGTATTTACTCGGCAATGAATCAATCAATGTTGCTAACTACAGGTAAATGCCATGTTCAAGAAGTTTGCTGTTGCCGTTCCCCTGGCTGTTCTGGCGCTGTCTTCCTCGGTTGCAGCTTTTGCTGCCGGCGAAGCCAGCCATACCGTCAACCTCAAGGCAAACATCCCGACCACCGTGTTCCACGCCCAGCCGCGTGACCCGAACTGGGGCCGTGACGAAACCATGAGCTACAACCTGGTCAGCGGTGAGCTGGCGCCCCTGAGTGCCATCTACGACATCAAGAACACCAACGGCTCGGTCCACGCCTACATCGAAGGCGGCCCGGCCGTACTGTTCAACGGTGATGCTGCGCAGAACATCGCGCTGACCACCACCCTCAATGGCGTGACACTCACCGGCGCACCGCAGGAAGTGGTCAACGAAGCCGACTCCACCCCAGGTATCGGCGCCGAGATGCGCATCAGCGCGGCCAAGCCTTCCGCGACCCAGCGCGGTTCCTACACCGCCGTAATGCCGGTGGTATTCGACGCCGTACTGCCAACGCTTTGATGCCAAAAAATACCCGATAACCCCGGGCGTTTGCTTTCAGGTCGGCTGATTTCCCTCCTCGGTCTGCCGGCCTGGTTTTCCTTCTCCGTTTTTTGGCATTCAGAGTGTTCCGTTCATGTTCCCGATGACGCCTATCGCGGCTGCGCTTGCGCTGTCGATGTGTACGAGTGCCCTGGCTGCGCCTGCCTCCCTGGGCGCTTCAACCCCGGGCAGTCTGATTAACCAGGCGCAAGGCTTGCCCGCCGGGTTTACTGATCATTTTTTCGATGTGCCATTGGCGGTGCGCGTAGACCTTGACCAACAATTGCTCGGCGAGGCCCTCATCGTCTTGTCCCGTGATGACCGCGTCACCTTGCTGGAGTTTACTGACACCGGCGACAGCAAAGTCCCGGCCGCCACCCGTGATACCTGGCAAGCGCTGCTGGAAAAAGGTGTGGCGTTGGGCGCGTGTACCCAGTCCTGCCCGGAAAAAATGCTCTCGGTGTTCTACAACCTGGAAAGCTCTCAGTTGTCGATCCTCACGCAAAACGCCGAACTGAGCAGCGACATCCCACGCTTCTATGAGCAGCCGAATGGCGGCAGCCTGGGGCTGATCATCAACAACCAGCTCAACCTCAACGGCGGCCAGGCGGACAGCCTCGGCGGACGCTACGGCTTGCAAGCCAGCTCCAGCCTGGGCAATTGGAGCCAGGTGTTCAACCTGCAGCTGGCGCGCCAGAGCGGCGATGACGAGCCCATGCGCCATGCGATCCACGAGCTGTACACCCAGCGAGAACTCGAAGGGCAGTTTTTCCGCCTGGGCCACTTCACCCCCAATTCCGATGGCCTGACCCGCCAGTTGCGCAGCTTCGGCGCCAGCCCCGACACTGCGTTGGGCCTGATGTATGGCAGCTCCGACAGCCTGGCCATCAATAACGCCAAGCCCAGCGTGTACCCGATCTATGTCACCGCCAACCGCCAGGCGGCGGTGGAGATTTACCGCAACGGCCTGTTGATCAATACCCAGGCGGTTTCCGCCGGCCTGCAAACCCTCGACACCCGGCCCTTGCCCGGCGGTATTTATGAAGTGGAAGTGCGCCTGGTGGAAGACGGCCTCACCACCAGCACCACCCAGGAGCTGGTCTACAAACCCAGCAACTGGCGCAACGCCGAAGACCGTTGGCGCTATAACCTGTTCGCCGGGCGCGAAACCAGGTTGTTCAGCAACTGGGACGAACAAGCCTCCGGCGCGATGACCGCTGGTGCGTCGCTCAACTACCTGGTGCACCCTCGGGTGATCCTCGGCCTGTCGGCCCGTCAGGTCCGCGAACAACTCCAATATGGCGGCTCGGCGGACTGGACGGTGGCCAACAACACCAGCGTGTACGCCAACCTCTACCAGACCCAGGAACACGGCACCGGCATGGACCTGCAAGGGGTGTATACCTTGGGGGCGACCAACCTGGTGTTCAGCCATAACCGCAGTTGGCTGGATACCCGCGACACTTACGAGACCCTGCCTGACGGCACACGCCTGCGGCGTAACACCTTCGTCGGCGAGGCCAGCAACACGGCGTTGTCGGTCAACCACCGGCTGGATGCGAAAAACACCCTGAACATGCGCCTGTCCCACAGCGAAGGCAATGTGGAGGGCGCCGGCATTGACCTGGGTTGGAGCCGTCACGACAACCTGTTCGGCAGTGATGCCAACTGGCGCTTCTCGGTGTTCGACCGGCCCGGCAGCGCCGGCACCAATGACGCGCGCAACCGCGGCGTGGACGTGAGCGTCAGCGTCAACCTGGGCACCGAAGGCCGGCAGATTTCCGGCAGCATCGGCACCCGTACTGCCCGGGATGGCGGGCGTGACAACAACGCCTCGGTCACGTTGCGCCAGGACCTCACCGACCACTTGCTGCAAAGCGTCTCGGCCACGGCGATCACCGACACCTATGGCGTCGGCCTGTCGGGCATGGCCAGCTTCAATACGGCGGCGGTCAGCGGTGACGGCTTTGTACAGCGCAGTTCGTTCAATGGCGACCTGAGCGGCGGCTTGAACCTCAACAGCACCTTCGTTGCCGGCGCCGGCCAGATGCTGCTGAGCAGCCAGTATCAGGGCAACGGGGCGGGCATGATCATCGACGTGGAAACCGACCTCGACGAGATCGCCCTGCGCGCCGACGACCTCGGTGGCGGCGGAGCGCTCCTGCGGCCGGGGCGCAACTACGTGCCGGTTTCGGCTTACAAGAGCAGCAGCGTGAGCTTCGACTTCGAAGGCAATCACCCGCCTGCGGCGAGTATTCAACCGACCCGCGCCAGTTATCACCTGAACAAGGGCGGCGTCGACTACCAAAAAATCACTGTGATGAAAACCGTCAGCGTGCTCGGCCGCCTGCTGGACGAACACGGCGCGCCGCTTAGGGGCCATCACGTGATCAACCACGCCAGCCGCGGGGTCAGCGAAGTGGACGGGTTCTTCTCGATGGAAATGAGCGCCAGCTCACCCACCTTGCAAGTGCGCTACCAGAACCAGTTGCTCTGCCAGTTCCGTCTGGACCCGGCCAATGCGCCAAGCGAAAGCGATGTGCTGATGATCGGCGATTTGCGCTGCACCAAGGACACGCTCGCAGAAGCGGTCCACACCCCCCAAACCGCTGGTTGATGGCATGGACAGGATTGTATGACCTTGATTAACGCAACTGTAAAAGGCTTGGGGCTGTGTGCATTGGCACTGGCGCTGGGCGGCATGAGCCTGTCGGCGCACGCATTCGTCGAGGAGATCACCGCGGTGTTTCGCCCCGACCCTACAAACCCGATGAGCAACACGTTCAAGAACACCACGCCGCAAAGTGGTTTGTGCCCGTGGCATGTGCCGGCCAAATGCGAGGCGGTCAATACCTTCAGCATCCGTAACAGCAGTTTCAGGGCCTTTTCGAACGGTCCGATTGCGGCCTACCCCGACGACCCGCGCAAGAGTGCTTATTTCAAGGTGCCTTCGGCGTTTCGCGACCTGCAAGTGACCCACAGGGATACCGGCCGAGTAGAAACGGTGCAGATGCGTATAGCGGGGATTGGTGGTCGATGGAATCTTCCAGCGGTTTCGGCCTGGGGGACCAGGGACGCTCCGTGGGATCGCTACTGGTATGGGGCGCCTGCACCCTGTATGCCGATCAATTACCTGGCGGCGTCGAGATCCTATGCGTTGTTCTTCTGGATCGTGCCGGAAAATGCCGGGGCCTGCAGCGTGACCAATGGTTACGACATTGAGTGGATGAGCTACTCCACCCTTGAGTATGGCTATGAACTCAAGACCCCGAACCCCTTGGGTATGGACGCCGGTGTGTATGAGGGCAGCATTACCTACAGCATGGGGCCGAGCGGCGACATTGATTTCGGCGACGCGATGATTCCCGTCGATAACGCCCTTACGTTCAATTTCACCCTGACGGTCGAACATATCCTCACGGTGACCCTCCCACCCGGCGGCAACCGTGTCGAGCTATTGCCCGAAGGCGGCTGGCAGGCCTGGCTCAATCGTGGGCGCCAGCCTTCACGTTTGTTCCGCGACCAGACCTTCAACATCTTCGCCAGTGGGCGTTTCAAGATGAAGCTCGAATGTGGTCTGGCGATTGGCAACACCTGCGGCTTGCGCAATGGCGCGGGGGATGAGGTGCCGTTGCAGATGGCCGTCAGCCTGCCTTTTGGTTTGAACGACCAATACGGCCAGGCGGTAAACAAGTTGCCCCTGCGGCTGGACGGCTCGGGCACCGAGCTGTTCCAGGCCCGGCACTACGTGAATAACCGCCCCGGCACCCTGCACTTTGAGGTCGAGCGAGAGGATGTGAAAAGCATGCTCGAGCAGCCGGGCAGCACTTATTCGGGCCTGGTCACGGTGATCTGGGATTCGGAAGTCTAGGTGGCATCCGCCGCTCACGAACAGTGGGCGACGTTCAATTATCAAGGCGTAATCAAACATGAAACATGCAGTGTTATCGGTGGGGCTGTGGCTGGTGTCGTTGACGGTTTATGCGGGGCCGGCGATCAATGTCGGCGTGGTCTACGACTACCTCGAAGGCGATCGCAGTTCCTACCTCAAGCGCGTGTACAACGGCGGCACCAGCACCGCGTTCATCAAGGTCAACGTGTTGGAGATCGTCTACAACCCCGACGGCACCTCCAGGGAAGTGCCCGTTGCGTCGATGACCGACGCCAAGGGCAGCACCACCAACCGTGACGGCCTGATGGCCAGCCCCGCACGCCTGATCGTGCCGGCCGGCGGGCGCCAGGGCACGCGCTTGCTGTATATGGGCCAGCGCGACCGCGAGCGCTATTTCCGCGTGCGTTTCATTCCGGTGGTGCCGGAAAAGGAAGATGACTTTGCCGTCACCGATCAGGAACGTGCCGAGTACAAGGACGCACTGGCGGCCGGGGTCAACGTCATGGCCGGCTACGGCACGGTGTTTTTCGTGCGTCCGCAAGACACCCGCTTCGACACGCAGATCAACGAGACCGCCAGCCAATACACCCTGCGCAACGCGGGCAACAGCGTGGTGGTGCTCGATGAGTTCCGCGACTGCGCAGTGGCGAAAAAAACCGACTGTGAAGCCACCACCAAGCACCACATCCTGCCCGGTCGCCAACTGGTGTTCGAGAAAAAGCCCGAACGCCAATTCAGCTTCCAGATGATCGAGGGCCGTAGCAAAAAACCGATGACGGTCAACAGTAACGGGTGATGACTATGTTCAAGCAACTGACGGTACTGGCGGTACTGATGGCGCCTGTGCTGGTTGGCGATCGCGCGCAGGCGTTCCAGGAACGCCAAAGCTTTGATGTGTCGGTCAGCATCCCGATCCATGAAGCCTATGTGCTGCCCTCCGAACCTGATTGGATGGGCCACGACCAAGTGCTGGCCTGGGACCTGGCGACTGCCCGGCTGGGCCGCCTGCGCAAGAACTTCGATGTGAAAAACATTAATGGCGGCGTGGCGGCGCGCCTGGGCGACACGCCCTACCTGTTAAGTGGCCGCAACCGCATCGATTTGCAGGTGCTGTTCAACCGAGTGCCGCTGACCCTTGATTCAACCCTGGTGATCAGCGCCGATGAAGCCCGCTCGGGCCGTCGCGCTGAGCTGGAAATCACCGCCGTTGAACCGGAAGACGGCTATAAGGGCGGCGAGTATTACGGCACGGTGCACCTGCTGTTTGACTTTCCGGCGCCTTGAGGCATGCCCTTTGCCGTCCGCGAAATCGGCGGCACAGGGGAACTACAAGGTGCCTGACCCAGTGCTTTCGCAGCCTCGCTGAAGCTCGATAGCTCCCACAGGGGATCAGTGTTGCCAGCGCTAAAAATTAAATGTGGGAGCTGGCTTGCCTGCGATAGCAATAGTGAATTCACCACCGCCATCGCAGGCAAGCCAGCTCCCACACATTTCACCCCAGGCGCTTCGGTCATGCCCCGTGGCACAGCAGGGTGCCGCTGCCTTGCAAGTACGGGGTCAAAATCGGCGCCATGCCTTTGAGCACCTGCACCGGCAGTGCCGAGGTGAACGTGAAGTTTTGCGCCGAACTGCCTGGCACAAAGGCGGTGAGGGTGCCGAAGTAGCGCTCGCCGATGTAGAACACGAACGTGGCGGTGCGGTTGATCGCTTTGGAACTGATCACCCGGCCGCCGGCGCCCATCGCTTCGATGCGGTTGTCGCCGGTGCCGGTCTTGCCGCCCATGGCCATCGGCGTGCCGTCGGCCTGCACGAAACTGCCGGAAACACGCTTGGCCGTGCCCGCGTCCACCACTTGCGATAACGCGCCGCGCAACGCGGTAGCGACCTCGGACGGCATCACCCGTTTGCCCGCATCGGGCGTGTTGACCACGCGGGTTTCGTAAGGCGTATCGGCGCCAAAGTGCAGGCTGTCGATGCGCAGTACTTTGCCGCGTACGCCGTCGTTGAGGATGATGCCCATCAGTTCGGCGAGCGCGGCGGGGCGATCGCCCGAGCTGCCAATCGCGGTGGCCAGCGACGGCACCAGGTGGTCGAACGGGTAACCCACCGCCTGCCAGCGCTGGTGAATATCCAGGAACGCCTCGACCTCCAGCATGGTGCGGATGCGGCTGTCACGCGCACTTTGATGGCGGCTCTTGAACAGCCAGCTGTAGACCTCCTGGCGTTCGAACTGGCCGGCCTTGACCACTTCGCTGAAGGTCGCGTCAGGGTGGTTGAGCAGGTAACCGAGCAGCCACAGGTCCAGCGGGTGGACCTTGGCAATGTAGCCCTGGTCAGGCAAATCATAACGGCCTGGGCCGTAGTCGATGTACAGGCGCTGCAGGCGTTCGTCGGTGAGTTTGTCGCTGGTTTTGGCATTCACCAGGTGTGAGCGCACGAAGCGATTGAAGGTGTCCTGGTCAGCCTCGGGAAACAGGTAGCGGTGCACGGCCGCCATGCGAATCGCGGTGGGGTGCAGCCCGTCAAGAAAGGTCTCGAGGCGCGCCTGGGTGTCTTTTTTCTGGTACTTCTTCCAGAACTTGAGCAGGAAGGTGGTGCCTTCGCGATCCGCGAATTGGGCCAGGTATTCCTGACGCCGTGGGTCGTCATCATCCTTGAGCAATTGCGCACTGTTGTTGGGGCCCGCGTAGGTGACGTAGCGCTCCAGGTCGCGCATCAACCGAATGAACGGCAGGTTGATCGACTCGCGCAAGGCGTCTCGCAGCGACGGGCTGCGGCCATTGTCCTGGTTACGGAAATTGTGGAAGTGGTGCAGGCCGCCGCCGGTGAAAAAACCTTCGTTGGGGTTGGCCGAGTAAGTCCGATCAAGGGCGGCATCGAGCATGTTGGCCAGGGACTTGTCGGGGTTCTGGAGCAGGTAATCAACCGCCCAACGGCTGATACGGTCCTGCTCGGCGATTTCGGTTTTTTTCAACGCGGCGGGCGTTTGTGCGGCGTAGCGATCATGCAGCTCGCTGATGATTTGCAGGTAGGTGGTAAGCACCCGCAGCTTGGCCGTGGACCCCAGCTCCAGCTTGCTGCCCTCATTGATGTCGAAAGGTTGGTCGGTGTTGTCGGTTTGCACGCGCACCCGCGAGCCGTCCCGGGTCAGTTCGAACAGGGTGAAGCTGTAGCGCACCTGGGGCGTGCTGGCGGGTGTGAGCAGGCGCTCGCCGAGCAGGCCCATTTTGCCGGCGAAGGCCGGGTCGGCCAGTTGCTTGAGGTAGTCGGTGGCCTGGCTTTGCAGCTCGGCTTGCAGGGTGCTGGTGGCGGCCAGGTCCAGGCGGTCGAGGTCGTACAGCGGCCGGTTGAGCAGGGCGGCGAGGCGGCTGCGCGCAACGCTGATGCCCTTGTTGGTGTCGATGGGCTGCACGGTCGGCTGTTGCTGCCAGTCACGGTAAGTGACGTGGGACGCCAGGGCGGCCTTGAGCAACGGCGCGTCGATCACGGCGTTCTGCGCCAGCAGGCGCAGGTGGCTGTCGGTGAGTTGCGCCAGTTCTTCGCGGCCGTTGGCCAGGTAATGAGACGGCCGGCGCTGGGCGATCATCAACGACAGCACCTGGCGCAAAGCCAGGCCACGTTGCGCCACCTGGGCCGCATCATTTTCGGTGCTGCTCAAGGCCAGGTTCACCTGCTTGAAGTCGGCGCCGTACCACACGCGCAAGCCTTCGGCCATGCCATGCACTTCGCCATGCCCCGGCACGGCGGACAGCGGCACGCTGTTGAGGTAGTCGCGCACGATGTTCTGGCGTGCCACGAGGGTGTCTGGCCCGGTCTGGTAGGCGCGCACTCCTGCGGACAGCATCTGGCGTAATTTTTCACTGCCGGACAAGGTCAGGCCGTCGGGAGAATGCCGGTATTTTTCCAGCTGAGTGGCCAGGGTACTGCCACCGGCACTCTGGCCGGGCAGGTGCATTACCTTCGCGACTTGTGACCAGGCCGCCATGGCAAAGCGCGGCCAGTCCACCGCCGGGTTGGCCTGGGGCTGGGCGGGGTCGAGCAGGTCACGGTTCTCGATGAACAACAGGCTGTTGACCACCAGCGGCGGGATGGCGGCAAAACTTGAGTACAGTTGCTGCGGGTATTCGAACTGATACAGGGGCAAGGCACGGCAGTCAGTGATGGAAAGCCCGGCCTGGATTTTCTCTGGGTAGGGCACGAAAAGACCCTGGCCGGCGTAGCTCATCAGCGCTGGCGAAAACTGCACCTGGGACTGGATCACGTAACCACGCTTGAGCAGGCGCGGCAAAAAGGTGCCGAGGTCGCTGTAGCCCAAGCGGCGGTCGAACGGGCCGGCGCCGGGGTAAACCATCGCCTGGCTGGGGCCGGGTTCCAGCCGGTAGGTGAGGTCGTGGGCCAGGCGGCTCAACTGCCGCGCCTGCAGGGCGGAGGTGCGTATCTCTTTGGCGGCAGCGAACCCCAGAGTGACCAGCACCATCAACACAATCAGCCAGAACAGGCGACGTATGTAACGGGGCCTGGGTTTATTTTTGGGTAAAGGCGCTGGGTCCGAACTGCCTTGTAGTTTCGCAGCCTTGGTCGATTCGGTTTGCCACAGTGCGCCCATAGTCGATTGATCCCTGCATGCAGATTGATCGGACTTGCTTGAAGCTTAGTCGCTGGGCGACAGCTGTGAGGGAATTGTGATGGGGGGGTGGGAATCTTCTTGGAGGCTGTGTGAATGCAGGGTGGGTTGCGACGTTTTGTCGCTCAACGCAGGTAAGATGCTCCTGTAAAGTGGGTTTTTAGCCGGGTCTTTCACTGAATTGTATGGTTTTTATAGTGAAAGACCCTGCTCTCGGCTTTTTATACTGCACGTCCCGCTGATCTTGCCCGGCAAGAAGGGCCCGTCCATGAGGCGGCCCCGGTTTCGACAAGGGCACAGGCTTACCGGCCTGCACCCTGGAAACTCGACGGACAAACCAATAACAAAATGAGGTTGTTTCCCTATGCCTGTCGGCAAACCACTGCCCCCTGGCGAGACCGCTCAAGGCGGCCCGCTCAAACGTGAACTGGGTGAACGGCATATCCGTCTGATGGCCCTCGGCGCCTGCATCGGTGTGGGCCTGTTCCTCGGCTCGGCCAAGGCCATCGAGATGGCCGGCCCGGCGATCATGCTCTCGTACATCATCGGTGGCCTGGCCATTCTGGTGATCATGCGAGCCCTCGGTGAGATGGCCGTGCACAACCCGGTGGCCGGCTCGTTCAGCCGTTATGCCCAGGATTACCTCGGCCCATTGGCGGGCTTTCTTACCGGCTGGAACTATTGGTTCCTGTGGCTGGTGACCTGTGTCGCGGAGATCACCGCGGTGGCGGTGTACATGGGCGTCTGGTTCCCCGACACACCGCGCTGGATCTGGGCCCTGGCGGCGCTGATCAGCATGGGCACGATCAACCTGATCGCCGTCAAAGCCTTCGGTGAGTTCGAATTCTGGTTCGCGCTGATCAAGATCGTCACGATTATTGCGATGGTGATCGGTGGCGTCGGCATCATTGCATTCGGCTTCGGCAATGACGGCGTGGCCTTGGGTATTTCCAACCTGTGGGCTCACGGCGGCTTTATGCCCAACGGCGTGCAGGGCGTGTTGATGTCCTTGCAGATGGTGATGTTCGCCTACCTGGGCGTCGAGATGATCGGCCTCACCGCCGGTGAAGCACGTAACCCGCAGAAGACCATCCCCAGCGCCATCGGCTCGGTGTTCTGGCGCATTCTGCTGTTCTACGTCGGCGCGCTGTTCGTGATCCTGTCGATCTACCCCTGGAATGAGATCGGCACCCAGGGCAGCCCGTTCGTGATGACCTTTGAACGTTTGGGCATCAAGACCGCCGCCGGCATCATCAATTTCGTGGTGATCACCGCCGCGCTGTCGTCCTGCAACGGCGGTATCTTCAGCACCGGGCGCATGCTCTACAGCCTGGCGCAGAACGGCCAGGCGCCGGCGGCTTTCGGCACTACCTCCAGCAATGGCGTACCGCGCAAGGCGCTGCTGCTGTCGATCTTTGCCCTGCTGCTGGGCGTGTTGCTCAACTACCTGGTACCTGACCAGGTGTTCGTATGGGTGACCTCCATCGCCACCTTCGGCGCGATCTGGACCTGGCTGATGATCCTGCTCGCCCAGCTCAAGTTCCGTAAGGGCCTGAGCCCGGCCGAAGCGGCGAGCCTCAAGTACCGCATGTGGCTGTACCCGGTCAGTTCCTACCTGGCGCTGGCGTTCCTGCTGCTGGTGGTTGGCCTGATGGCGTACTTCCCGGATACGCGGGTGGCGCTGTATGTAGGGCCTGCGTTCCTGGTGCTGTTGACGGTACTGTATTACGTGTTCAAGTTGCAGCCGACCCATGCTGCGGCACGCTCCGTAGCCTGACGGCCTGGCGCACAACAAAAAGCCCCTTGATCGGGGCTTTTTGTTTTCAGGCGACGGCCATGCGTGTCGATTGGTCCAGCCGTTTGTTGAACTCCAGCCAGGCGCCCAACACCGCCATCAAGGCAACGCCCACAAGTGCGGTAAAAATTTGCATGGCAAAGGCATCGCCGGCCATGGCGTTGACCATGTCCGCGAGCGGCGCCAACAACACGCCAAGGCAGAACACTTCCAGCGAAAAGCGGCCCATCCGGCAGGACTGCTGTGCCAGCCAGTTTTGCGTCCAGGCACGCCCCGGCAACAGTTTGGCGGTGACATAGGCCAAGGCCAGGAAATGCAGGAGACGCACCGGCGACAGGTCGGTCTTGCTGATCGGGTACAACAGTTCACTGAGCGCGTGCGGCATCAGTGCGTCATGCACTTCGGGCCAGCGCCAGCCGATCGTGATCACGCCGGCCATCAATGCGTAGGTCGCGGCCATCATGAACAGCGGCTGCCGCAGCAGTGGCCGATGGTCCTGCGCGCGGGGTTGTTGCCCATGAATCGCCGCCGCGCCGCCCAGCACGAACAGGAACTGCCAGGTCACCGGGTTGAAGTACCACACCCCGTCGGCAATCGCTGCCAGGTTCCAACCCAGGTGTGGCGCCAGCAGGTACACCGCCATCGAACCCGCGACCACCCACCAGGTTTTGCGCAAGAGCCACGGCAACACCAGCGGCAGGCCGGCCAGCAGCACGATATACAAGGGCAACGGGTCCATCAGGTTGGGCTTGAAGCGCAGCAGCAATTCATCCACCAACGCTTGCTGTGGTTGGGTGACAAAGTGCGTCAGGCCCATCTCCTGCACCAGGTCGCGGGTTTCTACATGGCTGTTGGCGAAGAACACGATGCCCATCAGCATCGCCAGCAAGAAGATATGCACCACGTAAAGCACCCAGGTGCGCCGCAGGATCTTCAGGCAGGCCATCCAGTAACCTTCGCGTTGCAAGACCTTGCCATAGGCCAGCACTGAGGCATAACCGGCAAGGAATACAAACACTTCAGCGGCATCGCTGAAACCGATATTGCGCAGGGTGATCTGGCCGAGTGGGTTGTGGGGGACGTGATCCCAGAAAATAAAGATCAACGCCAGGCCCCGAAAAAAATCGATGCGCGGGTCGCGTCCGTTCAGCATGGCAGCGGGCTCTTGGGCAATGGTTTAAGTCATGACAGACGAATGCGCGTGTTGTCACACGCCGCACGTCGGGCGCGCGCAGGTTGGCGGTATTTGTAAGCAATTGCAAAGGCTGGGTATTACTGAATGTCTCAATGCGGCGGGCGGGCTACCTGTCAACTTTGACAGTAGACGCCGTGGGCGCGTCATGGCTTGCTGGGCCAGCCGCCACAGGACAACTTTATGCGCCGAGTATGGAAGGGATTCTCCAGCTACACGGTCATTGGTATCGCCAATACGGTGATCCATTGGCAGCTGTTTTTTGTGTTCAGGACCGCGTTTGAGATGAGCCAGGCGGCGAGCAATTTTCTTGCCTTCGCGGCGGCGGCGTCGCTGTCCTTTTACATGAATGCGCTTTACACCTTTTCCATGCCGCCCTCATTGCCGCGTTACGGGCTGTTCATGCTGTGCATGGGCGGCTTGAGCCTGGTGGTGGGCGGGCTGGCCGATCGCTGGGGCGTGCCGGGCATGGTCACCGTGCTGGTGTTTTCGCTGGTCAGTCTGGTATGCGGGTTTTTACTGTCGCGCTGGGTGGTGTTTCGCGAGCGTGAACAATGAGAGTCTCGCTGGTGGTGCCGCTGTACAACGAGGAGCAGGCCGTGGATGGGTTCTACCGCGCGGCGCGGCAGGAGCCTTTGTTGCGCAAACATACGGTCGAGATTGTGTTTATCAACGACGGCAGCACCGACCGCACCGCCGAACGGGTGCACGCGCTCGCCATGGCTGACAGCGACGTGAGGTTGATCAACTTCTCGCGCAACTTCGGCAAGGAAGCCGCCTTGTTCGCCGGGTTGGAGTACGCCACGGGTGACGCGGTGGTGCCCATGGACGTGGACTTGCAAGACCCGGTCGAGGTCGTTCCGCAATTGCTTGCCGAATGGCAAAAAGGTGCCGATGTGGTGTTGGCCAAACGCCGCAACCGCGCCAGTGACGGTTACCTCAAGCGCCACACTGCTTCGCTGTTCTACCACCTGCTCAACCGCATCGCCTACACCCACATCGAGGAAAACGTCGGCGACTTCCGGCTGATGGACCGCAAGGTAGTCGACGTGATCAAGGCCCTGCCCGAGCAGCAACTGTTCATGAAAGGCGTGTTGTCCTGGGCCGGCTTTACCGTGGCCATCGTCGAATACGACCGCGCCCCGCGCACTATGGGCCAGAGCAAGTTCAACGCCTGGAAACTCTGGAACCTGGCGCTGGACGGCATCACCTCGTTCAGCACCCTGCCACTGCGGCTTTGGAGTTATATCGGTGGGTGTATTTCGCTGGTGGCGTTGGTTTATGCGGGTTTTTTGATCGTCGACAAAGTGTTGTTCGGCAATGACGTGCCGGGGTATCCGTCGCTGATGACGGCGATTTTGTTTTTGGGCGGGGTGCAACTGATCGGGATTGGGATATTGGGGGAGTATGTGGGGCGGATTTATATGGAGGCCAAGCATCGGCCCAGGTATGTGGTGAAGGATGTTATCCAGTATGACCGCCCGGCGCGCGCGTCAGGGAGCGGACGATGACTCAGCTTAGGACAGAGGGTACAAGGTATTTTGCGATATTACTGTTGATCACTGTACTCGCGGCCGGTATTCGGTTTTACGCGATCACGGATGCTTATGTCTGGTACGACGAAGCCTTTAGTGTCTGGATAAGCGCGTTGTCACCTGAAGCGATCTGGTTTCACACCGGAAGAGATGTTCACCCACCTCTCTATTACCTGTTGCTTCACTGTTGGATGGAGGTGTTTGGAAAAACACCATTATCGATCCGGAGTCTGAGTGCCATCGCCGGCACGTTGACGGTCCCCCTGGGAGTGCTGATGGCGCGCAGCGTCTTCGGTTCTCGAGCATCATTGGTGTTCGGGCTGTTTCTGGCTTTGTTACCGATGTCGGTTCGATTGAGCCAGGAAGCCCGAATGTACGCAGTGGAAGCTATGTTTCTGATGGGCGCGACACTTGCATTGATCTATTGGATGAGAAAGTCGGCGCAATATCGTTATTGCCTTTTGTATGCCTTGTGTATGACGGCCGCACTTTACACACACTATTACGCGGTGCTTGCTGCTTTGGCACATTGGCTGTACTTGATTGTGCTACGGGTACATCCCTCAGTGAAGGCACCACACGTTACAAGCAACGTGTGGTGGATGTGTAATGCGCTGGTAGCTGTTGCTTATGTACCTTGGCTATTTAGTCTGTTTGATTTAATAAGGCACTACGCGAAAATAGAAGAGGTCGGCAATGTGGCGTGGTTGGCAGTAGGCAACCTTTATACTTTACCGAACACGGTGTGGCGGTTTTTTACGTTGCTATCTCCACAAGGGGCTTGGCGGGTAGGGTACTGGTTGGTACCCATAGGAATGATGGTGGCGACTGGATGGGTAGTTTTTCAGGACAGGACCCAGTATCGGCTCTCCATTCTGCTGACGTTTTTTTCTTTTGTGCCTATGCTCGTGCTGTTTTGCCTTTCATTGTTAATGCCAGCTTATCTGGAGCGGTATGTGGCTTTTTCCGCTGCTGGGCTGCCCTTGCTACTGACGGGTGCGATAGTGGGTCTCAGACGCACGCATGCGGCAGTGTCCGCACTATTGTTTTTTTGCGTTATAGGTTTGGAACTGATTGGGTTAAATGCCATTTACAACCAAGAAAGTGAAGTTGGCTATGTAAAAAGCGGTCAAGTAGTACGTATGGAACAGGTGTTTAATTACATTCGTGATCATCAGCAGAAGACCGATATGGTTGTGGTGGGAGGTGGCTTTTTTTATTTTAGCGCAGCTTTTTATAATGGTTCCGATAAAGCCTTGTATCTGTTGGATGAATCCTTTGGCAGAGAAAAGCTGAGTCGGCCAAATGGGTATGGAGCATTAACACTTATGTTAGATACTTGGGATGAGCACTTCCTGGTCGACCCTGACGGTGAGCCTAACAGCGCTCGCAGAGTGTGGTGGGTGACTGGCAATCCAAGCCTGGACGTACATCACCCTTACCGTGGTAAGAGGCAGGCGATCGACTATTTGCCCGCGGGAGACCTTGAGCTGCGTCTTTACCAAGCGCTTTAGCGATGCCGGTTTACCTACGTATCGATTATCACCAACGTGCCATGGCTCCCAGCAGCTACGGCATGTGCAACCCCTGCTTCCACAAAGTACATCTGCCCGGCGCTCACCCGAATCTCCTGATCACCGACGCTCAAGCGCAATTGACCGTCGATCACCAGCAACCCCTCATTGTAATCATGGGTTTCCTCCTCATAAGCCTGCTCATCCATACGCAACACCTTGATCCGCGCCGGGCCGACCTGGCCCAGGCACTTGGATTTCCAGCTCTCGGGCAGTTGCGCGGCAATGGCGCTGAAGTCGAATAACGGCATGTGAAGCTCCTTGTTTCAACGATGCCGTCGGTGGTCCGGTTCAGCGGGGAGTAAGTGTTTTCAGAACGCGTCCATCAGCAAGACACGGCAGGTTTTGGCCTGGTGCTCGTTGATTTTCGGCACCAGCCGGGTGAAGTGTTCGGTCTGGCAATGAGCGTCCAGCGCCGCCTGGTCGGGCCACTGCTCGATAAAGATGAAGTGCCCTGGGTCGTTTTGATCGACAAACAGATCGTAGGCGATGCACAGCGGTTCCTGGCGGGTTTTCTCCACCAGTTCGGTGTACCACGCGCGCACGGTGTCCAGGTGTTCAGGCTGGATAAAATCTTCAGCGATGACTTTCAACATGGCAGGCATTCCTTACGCAGCGGCGACTTCATGCGGCTCAAAACTATCGGCCCGCGCCATCTGCCACATGCGCGAATAGAACTCGCCGTTCACCTCGCCGGTGAGCAACTCGCCAGGCTTGAGGAACACATGCAACTGCGAGAACAGTTTGATTTCAGTTGCCGACATGCGCCGCACCAAATGCTTGGCCGACAGTTGCGAGGGATGATCCAGGCCGGCCGCAGCGAGCATTTCCGCCAAGGCGTGCAGCGTGTTGCGGTGGAAGTTGAACACGCGCTGGGCTTTGTCGGGCACCACCAGCGCACGCTGGCGCAGCGGGTCTTGGGTGGCCACGCCCGTCGGGCATTTGTTGGTGTGGCAGCTTTGCGACTGGATGCAACCGATGGCGAACATAAAGCCGCGCGCCGAGTTGGCCCAGTCGGCGCCGATGGCCAGCACGCTGGCGATATCGAAGGCGCTGACGATCTTGCCGCTGGCGCCGAGCTTGATCTTGTCGCGCAGGTTCAGGCCCACCAGGGTGTTGTGCACAAACAGCAGGCCCTCACGCAGCGGCACGCCGATATGGTCGGTGAACTCCACCGGCGCGGCGCCGGTGCCGCCTTCCTTGCCGTCGACCACGATAAAGTCCGGGAGGATGCCGGTTTCGAGCATGGCCTTGGCGATGCCCATGAATTCCCATGGGTGGCCCAGGCAAAACTTGAAGCCCACCGGTTTGCCGCCGGACAGTTCACGCAGTTGGGCGATGAACTGCATCATCTCGATCGGTGTGGAAAACGCGCTGTGGCGCGACGGCGAGATGCAGTCCTCGCCCATCATGATGCCGCGCGTTTCGGCGATTTCCTGGGTGACTTTGTGCTTGGGCAGGATGCCGCCGTGGCCGGGCTTGGCGCCCTGGCTCATCTTGATTTCGATCATGCGCACTTGCGGGTTCTGCGCCTGCACGGCAAAGCGCTCCGGGTCGAAACGGCCGTCGCTGGTGCGGCAGCCGAAGTAACCGCTGCCCAGTTCCCAGGTCAGGTCGCCGCCGTTTTCGCGGTGGTAGGGGCTGATGCTGCCTTCGCCGGTGTCATGGGCAAAGTTGCCGAGCTTGGCGCCCTGGTTCAACGCGCGAATCGCATTGGCACTCAGCGAGCCGAAGCTCATGGCCGAGATGTTGAACACCGAGGCCGAGTAAGGTTGGGTGCACTGCGGGCCGCCGACCATCACGCGAAAGGCGCTGGGGTCGCTGAGCGGCGCCGGGCGCATGGAGTGGCCGATAAACTCGAAGCCTGACTGGTACACGTCGATCAGGGTGCCAAAGGGCTTGTCGGCGGTTTCGTTCTTGGCGCGCGAGTAGACCAGCGAGCGTTGAGCCCGGGAGAAGGGCAGGGCGTCGCTGTCGGATTCGAGCAGGTACTGGCGGATCTCCGGGCGGATGGCTTCCACCAGGTAACGGATATTGCCCAGGATCGGGTAGTTGCGGCGTACCGCATGGGGGCTTTGCAGCAGGTCGAAAAGGCCGATCAGGCTGAGGACGCCGGTGACCACGGTGATGGGCCACAGCCATTCATGTTGGATAAAAGGGAGGCTGGCGAGGGTAAAAATGACGCACACGGCAAAGAAGGCGTAACGGCTTAGCAACGACAGGCTCATACGGTTTTTCCTCAGGTTCAACTCTACAGGTCGATCGGCCATTCTGCGCCTGTAGGGAAACCATAGACAACCTATGGGAATAATCAGTTTGGCTGCACCGGTGGGACAGACTGGCCCGGAATAGACAACTGGCGGCTATCGGTGACCTCGAATTGCGCCTGGTGGGTGGCGGTCGAGTCGGCCCCGACGAAGACGGTAAAGGTGCCCGCTTCGACCACGGGCGAGAGGTTCAAATCCAGCAAGGCGAAGTCCTTTTGATCGAGGGTGAACGTCACGCTCTGCGCCTCGCCGGGGGCCAGATGCACTTTGCGAAACCCGCGCAGCTGTCGGACCGGGCGGGTCACGCTGGCGACGTCATCGCGCAGGTACAACTGGACGATTTCGTCGCCTGCACGCTTGCCGGTGTTGGTGACGGTGACCTCGACGGTCAACGACTGGTGGGACGCCAACCGCTGGGCGCTGAGCCGAGGCTTAGAGTAGGCGAACGTGGTGTAGCTCAGGCCAAAGCCAAATGGGTAGGCTGGCGCGTGATTGATATCCATGTAGTTGGAACTGAAAATGTCCGGCAAACCGTCGGCGTTGCTGTTGGGGCGGCCCGTATTTTTGTGTGCGTAGTAAATGGGAATCTGCCCCACGCTGCGTGGGAAGGTGATAGGCAGTTTGGCGCTGGGGTTTACGTCGCCAAATAGCACATCCGCCACAGCATTCCCCATTTCACTGCCAAGAAACCAGGTTTCAAGCAGTGCCGGGGCCTGTTGAACGGTATCCGAAAACACCAAGGGGCGACCATTCATCAGGACGACCACTATGGGTTTGCCGGTGTCCAGCAGTGCTCGCAGTAACGCATCCTGGGCACCGGGCAGGCCAAGTTCGGCGCGGCTATGGGCTTCGCCGCTCTGCTCGGCGTTTTCGCCCAGTACTGCCACTACCACGTCGACGTCGCGGGCGGCCTTTTGGGCGGCCGCGATACCTTGAGTGTCTGAGCTGACGGGGGAGGCACCTGGCAGGTAGGTCACATCAGTGTCGTTGGATACGATGTTTTTTATACCTTGCAGGAGGGTTACCGCATTTTCTGAAGTGCCGGGCCAAGATGCTGGCCCGAGCGTGGCGGCGGCATCTGTGGCTAAGCTTCCGACGACCAGCAGCCTGCCCAGTTTCTTTGAGAGAGGCAGTAGTTGGTGGTTGTTTTTCAACAATACAATGGACTTTTGCCCCGCCTCACGGGCGAGAGCACGGTGCTGCGGTATTAGCAGGCTATTGGCTTCGCGGTTTACGTTGCTGTAACGGTAAGGGTCTTCAAACAGTCCCAGACGCTGCTTGGCCTTGAGTACGCGGCGCACGGCTTCGTCCACGACTGCCATTGAAACCTGGCCGTTGCGTATGAGCGTCGGCAGGTGCTGCCTGTAGGTCTGGCTGGCCATTTCGATATTCACGCCAGCGTTGAAGCCTAGCCAAGCCGCATCGGATGGGGTGCGGGCGATGCCGTGCTGGATCAGTTCCTCTATGGCGGAGTAATCGCTGACGATAATACCGGTGAAGCCCAACTTCTGACGCAACAGCCCTGTCAGTAAGGCCTTGTTGCTGTGCGTGGGAGTGGCGGCGACCTCGTTGAAAGCGGGCATGATTGCGTCAACGCCCGCGGCTACGGCCGCCTGGAACGGAGGCAGGTAGACCTCCATCAAGGTTCGTTCCGACAGATCGGCGACGTTGTAATCCCGCCCGCCCTCGCCAGCCCCATAGGCAACAAAGTGTTTAGCGGTAGCCATCATGTACGAGGTATCAGGCGGGCCTGAACCGTGAAAGCCGCGCACTCGCGCAGCCGCCAGGATCGAGCCGAGAAACGGGTCTTCACCAGCACCCTCCACCACGCGTCCCCAACGTGGGTCTCGCGCTATGTCGACTACGGGAGCGTAGGTCCAGTGCACACCGCTGGCGGTGGCTTCAACGGCCAACGCGCGGGCACTTCGTTGCGTCAGTTGAGCGTCCCAGGCCGCAGCCTCCGCCAGAGGCACCGGGAACACGGTGTGAAAGCCATGGATAACATCAAGGGTGAACAGCAGCGGTATATGTAAGCGCGAACCTTGCACGGCCTGTGCTTGCAGCGTGCGGGTCAGCTCGGCACCGTAGGCTCCGATGACCGAACCGACGGTTAACGTTGGCCGTTCTTCCAAGCCGTCTTGATCAACAATAGTGCCGGTCGGCGTCTCCTTGATGCCGAGCAGGCTGAGTTGGGCGACTTTTTCCTCCAGCGTCATTTGCGCCAGGAGGCGTTCGACAACATCATCCTGGGCGGTTGCGATCAAGGACGAAAAGCTCAGCAATAGCAGCAAGAGGCGAGTGGGCATGGTTGTCAGCGCTGGCCGAAAGATGCCCATGAGTGTTCGGTGCGCAGGTACACCCGTCTACTGTCAGAAATAACAGCTCATCAACGGTTTCAGACAAATGGTCAGGCGTTTTGCGCCTGAAGAAAGATCGAAAACAGCTCCGACTGGGATTTGATCCCCAGCTTGCTGTACATGTGTTTCTTATGGACTTTCACGGTCTCCACCGAGATTTCCAGCTTGCGGGCGATCTCCTTGCTGGAGCAACCGCTGAGCATCAAGCGGCCTACATCCAGCTCGCGGGCGGTGAGTTGCGCGCCCCAATCATCATTTTGAATCGGCGGTTGCGGCGCGCTCACCTGGTTCAGTTCATGGGGCAGGCGCTGGCGCAGCAGGCTCACCACCCAAGGCTGGATCAGTGACAGCAGGGCAATTTGCTGTGGGTCAAAACGCTGTTTTGACCCCAGCGACAGGCACAGAGTGCGCCCGTCCGGCAGGTGGCAATTGAACTGGATTTCATCGGCCACCACGTTCAGGCGAAAGTAGCGCTGGTAGTACTCGGTCAGCTCGAAATGCTCCGGCGCCACGTCCGCCAGGCGCAACAGGCCGGTGCGCGCCTGTTCGCGGCTGGCGATGTAGAACGGGTCAAGCAGGTACAGGCCGTTGAGGTAGTCCTGGAACAGAGGGTCCGGCGCGCCGTCGGCGCCTGGGCATTCGGCGAACACCAGCGGGCGGTGGTCACTGCTGAACAGCAAGGCCACCCAACTGTCGGACGGCACGTACTGGTCCAACAGCCGCACCAGCTGGGTCCAGAAGTTGGGCTGGTCCAGGGCGTCTATCATTTGCCCCACCGAACGGTGCCAGGCGATGTCTTGCAGCGTCATGCTCATCAATCTACCCCTATCGGGTTACCCCGGCCGCGTAATTCCCTGGCCGGTGTTGGCTGCGCATACTGCGGCACGGATAAAGAACAAGGAATACCCATGAAGGTCGAATTTGCCCAATTGGCAGGCCGCGATAACGGTACAGCTTACAACCTTGAGCGCGCCTTAGCGGCCATTGCTGCGTGCGCCGCCGACACGCAACTGATCGTCTTCCCGGAAACCCACCTGATGGGCTTCCCGTCGGCCGAGACCGTCGCCGCGATCGCCGAACCGGTAGACGGCCCCACCGTACACGCGGTTATCCAGGCGGCCCGTGCGCGCAATATTGCCGTGGTCATCGGCATGGCCGAGCACGACGATGGCCAGTTCTATAACACCACCTTGCTGATCACCCCCGAAGGCATCGCCCTGCGGTATCGCAAGACCCACCTGTGGGCTTCGGATCGCGGCGTGTTCAACCCGGGTGATCGCTACACCACGTGCCTGTGGAACGGCGTGCGCGTCGGCCTGCTGATCTGCTACGACATCGAGTTCCCGGAAACCGCCCGCGCCCTGGCGCAGTTGGGCGCCGAACTGCTGATCGTCACCAACGGCAACATGGACCCTTACGGCCCCACGCACCGCACCGCGATCATGGCCCGCGCCCAGGAAAACCAGGCGTTTGCGCTGATGGTCAACCGGGTCGGAGAAGGCGACGGAGACCTGTTGTTCGCCGGCGGCAGCGCGCTGGTGGACCCGATCGGCACCTTGCTGTTTGAAGCCGGGCGTGAGGAAGGGCAATTCACCGTCGAGTTGGATCTCGACCAATTGGTGGCGGCACGCAAGGACTACCGCTACCTCAATGACCAGCGCTTGAAATTGCCCGGCGAAGTGATTGAGCACGGCGATGGGGCGCGCGAATTGCTGATTCCCCAGCCCTGATGATGGTTCCCACGCTCTGCGTGGGAATACCTGAGGTGACGCTCCGCGTCACGATGTTCAAGAGCCGACGCGGAGCGTCCTGGGCTGCATTCCCACGCGGAGCGTGGGGACGATCAATAAGAAAAATGACTCCTGCTTCACCGACTTCAGTTCTGCCATAAATCTAATAAATCAGCGGAGAATCGCTCATGGCTCGTTTGCAACGCACCCTGTCGTTAGGGTCGGTGGTGCTGTTTGGCATCGCGTATATGACGCCGATCATTGTGCTTGGCACCTTCGGCATCCTCGCGCAATCCACCGGCGGCATGGTGCCGGCCGCGTACCTCGCGGCGCTGGTGGCGATGTTCTTTACTGCCATGAGCTACGGGCGCATGGCCCAGGCTTTCCCGGTGGCCGGTTCCGCCTACAGCTATGTGCGCAAGGCTATCAGCCCCAAGCTGGGTTTTATCGCCGGTTGGGCGGTGTTGCTCGACTACCTGTTCCTGCCCATGGCCATCTGGCTGATCGGCGCTGCGTACCTGCATTCGGCGTTCCCGACGGTGCCGCAGTGGGTGTGGGTGCTGGCGTTTATCGGCATCACCACGGCAATCAATATCATCGGCTTGAAGCTCGCCAACGGCATCAACGCGCTGCTGATGCTGGTGCAATTTCTAGTGCTGATCGCATTCGTCGCGCTGTGCATCCACTACATCGGCGGTGACGCAAGCAAGCCGCTATGGACCATCGCCCCGTTCTTCAACGGCCAGATGCACATGCCGCTGATCATGAGCGGCGCGGCCATCGCCTGTTATTCGTTCCTGGGCTTTGACGCGGTCAGTACCCTCACCGAAGAAACCCGCGACCCACGCCGCACCATCCCACGGGCGATCATGCTGATCACCTTGATCGGCGGGCTGATCTTCGTCGGTGTGTCGTACTTCGTGCAGATCGCCCACCCATCGTTTGAGTTTGCCGATGTGGACTCGGCGGCCTATGAGATTGCGCGCAACGTGGGCGGTGACCTGTTTGTGTCGATCTTCCTGATCGGCCTGATCGTCGGCCAGTTCGCCTCGGGGCTGTCGGCCCAGGCCAGCGGTTCGCGCCTGTTGTTCGCCATGGGCCGTGACGGCGTGTTGCCCAAGTCATTCTTCGGCACCTTGCATGCGCGCTTCGGCACGCCGGTCAACAGCATCCTGTTGTGTGCGGTGGTGGCCCTGCTGGCCTTGAAGCTCGACGTGACCACCTCGACTTCGTTCATCAACTTCGGTGCGTTCCTGGCGTTCAGCCTGGTGAACCTGTCGGTGATCTTTCACTACTGGATCGGCGCCAAAGCGCGCGGTGTGCGTGAGGTGATCCTGTTCCTGGTCTTCCCGACCATCGGCCTGTTGGCGGACCTGTGGCTGATGGTCAGCCTCGATCACCTGGCGATTTACCTGGGCGCGGTGTGGTTGGCGATTGGCCTGGTGTACCTGGGCTTCCTCACCCGCGGTTTCTCAAGGCAACCGCCGGAAATGGACTTTCAGGAAGTGGCATAGAAGCAGTCGGCCTATTCTTATTGCAATCGGTTCTCGTTTGGGTGCATGATTTATGTTACTGTGTAACACTTAAATTGCATCCAGACGCCCCGGAGGCTTTATGAAAGCTGGTATCCATCCCGACTACCGCACCGTGCTGTTCCACGACACCGCCGCCGACGTGTTCTTCCTGATCGGCTCCACCGCCGACAGCGACCGCACCCATACACACAGCGACGGCAACACTTACCCGTACATCCCGCTCGATGTGTCCAGCGCCTCGCACCCGATCTACACCGGCCAGCAGCGCAAGACCCAGGTCGAAGGCCGGATTGCCGGGTTCAACAAGCGTTTCGCTTCGTTTGGGTCCAGCTCAAAAAAAGCGGATGCATAACCCAGACTCGACGGCGTGCCCTACGCCGTCGTTTGCCGAATCGGCAATACCACCCGAAAGGTCGTGCCCTTGCCCAGTTCACTGCTGACCGAGATTGAGCCCTGGTGTTTCTTGACGATGCCGTAGGACAGTGACAATCCCAAGCCGGTGCCTTCGCCGACGGGTTTGGTGGTGAAGAAGGGGTCGAAAATCTTCTGCACGGTTTGCGGCGCGATCCCACAGCCGTCGTCCGCCACTTCCAGCCAGATGTTCTCACCTTCCACACCATTGCTGATGGTAATGGTGCCGCGTTCCGGGCCCATGGCCTGTGCGGCGTTGATCACCAGATTCATCACCACTTGATTAAGCTGCGACGCCAGGCACTCGATGTCCGGCAGCGGCATGTAGTGCTTGACCACATCAGCCTTGTACTTGAGTTCGCTGGCGACGATGTTCAGCGTCGAATCAATGCCTTGTTGCAGGTTGGAGAATTGCCAGGTCTGGTCGTTGTCCACCCGCGAAAAATTTTTCAGGTCTTTGACGATTTGCACCACGCGGCCAATGCCATCCTTGGATTCGCGGATCAGGATCGGGATGTCCTCCTTGAGAAAGTCCAGCTCCAACGTAGTGCGCAAGGCCTTGAGCTGGTCGCGCTGTGGTTGCGATGCGATTATTTCCTCACTGTTGCGATAAGCTTCAAGCATCTGTTGCAGCTGGTTAAAGTAGCCATCAAGGGTGTTGAGGTTGGACGAAATGAAGCCTACCGGGTTGTTGATCTCATGGGCGACACCGGCGGCAAGCTGACCCAGTGAAGCGAGCTTTTCCGACTGCACCAGCTGGCTTTCCAAGTGCTTGCGCTCGTCGATTTCCAGTTGCAGCGCCTGGGTACGTTGTTCCACCAACTGTTCCAGGTGCAAGGTTTGCAAGGCGGCGCGACGGGCCATGTCCCACTTGTTGGCCAGGGTGTTGGCCATTTGCTGGACTTCAATGTTGTCGAAGGGTTTTTTCAGGATCAGCAAACGGTCATGGGCGTGCAGGCGAAAGAGCAGGTCCTCCCAGGAGTAATCCGAGTACGCGGTGCACACCACCACTTGCAGGTCGGGGTCGACCTTCCACAATGCCTCGATGGTCTTCGCGCCGTCCCAGCCCTGGGGCATGCGCATGTCCACAAAAGCCAGCGCGTAGGGCCGTTGTTCTGCCATGGCCGTGGTCAGCAAACCCAGGCCTTCTTCACCGCCGTACGCCGAATGCAGGTCGAATGCCTGAGCCTGAGGCGTGGCGGCGTCGCCGAACAGCGCTGACTCCAGGTCATCCAGTGCGGAGTTGGAGGCCACGCTCGGCATCAGAATCTTGCGAAAATCTTCATGAATTGACGGTGTGTCATCAATCAGCAGAATGCGCCGGTTGGGAGGCTGGTTCATGGGGCAGTTCCGGCAAGGGTGAGAGGAATCGTCAGGGTAAACACTGCGCCAAGGCCTGGCCCATCACTGTGGGCGCTGAGTTGGCCGTGCATTTCCACGGCGGCCAGGGCGCAGCTGTGCAGGCCGAAACCGTGGCCTTCTTTGCGCGTGGTGAAGCCGTGGGTGAATATCCGGGTCATGTTCTCGGCGGGTATGCCTTCGCCATCGTCCTTTACACTGATTTTCAGGGTCTCGTCAGCCGCCGGTTGCACGGTCAGGGTCATTTGCCGTGGCCGGTCACTGAGGTTGGACATGGCGTACTTGGCGTTGCTGATCAGGTTGACCATAATCAGCAACAGTCGGTGTTTGTCGCCCAGAATCTCCGGTACCTGGGCGTACTCCTTGACCACCGTGACGTGATGACGGCTCAAAGCGCCGGCGTTCATGCGCAGGGCGTCTTCCATCAACGCACTGATGTTGACGGGTTCGAGCAGTGTGGAGGCGCCGGCATAGGATTGCTGGGTCGAGACGATGTCCTTGATGTGGTCAACGCTTTTGCTCAGTTGCGTCAGTTCCTCGCTCATGCCTTGCTGTTCGAGTGCAATCGCTTCGACCAACTGGTTCAGGTAGCCCGGCAGCAATTTGCCCTTTTCATCCTCGCTGAGGAAGGTGCCCAGGTCGCCCTGATGCGCGTTGATCAGTTGCATGGCTTTGCCCAGGCCCTGGACCTTGCTGTTGCGCAATTGGCGCGCCACCAGATCGGCGGAAATGTTCACGCTGTTGAGCACGTTGCCAACGTTGTGCAACACGTTCGTGGCGATTTCCGCCATCCCTGCCTGGCGGGCGCTGTCCATCAACTCGCTCTGGGCGTCCTTGAGCTGTTGCGTGCGCCGCTCCACCCTGTGTTCCAGGGTTTCGTTGGCGGCCTGCAAGGCACGATTTATCCGGTTGATCTCGGCAAAACTGCGCAACAGGCGTACCGCCAGGTACAGCAGCAACACCACCAGCAAGGTTGAGAAAATCAACAGGTAGCGGTGGTATTGATGATCAACGAGGTCGGCCGCCTGCTGGTCCTGGTTGAGGTGAGTGGTCAAGTCATCCAGGCGCTCGGCCACGGGCACTGCGGCAATTCGTTCGAGGAGGCTGTTGACCACCGGCTGCTCGCGCAGGATCAGTGAAATGTGGTTGCTGAGGATCACGACCGGTGCCTGGAATTCACTGGGCAGGCGCTCCTTGTTGACTTTCAGCTTGCCCAGGCCCACCAGAATATCGGCGGCGCGATCGTCACTGGTGACCTGGGCGAACTCCAGGCTGCTGAGCAGCAGGTCGTAGGTGTCGGTGGCCACGCTTTGCAGTTGCTGCCGACTTCCATCGTCAATACGACTGAACTGGGCCTGGATCTCGTCTTCAGCGGTCGGCAGAAACGCCAGCGAGTTGCGCAGCACCGCATTGTGGGATTTGAACTGGTCGACCAGCCGCGCCTTTTCCTGGATGGCGGCTTGATACGCTTGCTGGGTGGCGCGCCAAAGGGGCCGGTCGGCGGTGTTGTGGTAGGTGTCGCGGCTGCCCAGCTCGGCCCATATGCGCGTCATTTCGGTGAGCGGTGTCACCAGCGGATCGTAGTTGTGGGTAATCGAGATCCGGGCCTTGAGCACTTCGCTGTCCCATTGCGCATTGAGTTGCTGGAGCTGGCGGATCAGGTCCCGTGACTGGGTGTAGCTGGCCGTTTGGTCGCGGGAGGACATGAGGTACAAAAAGATCAGGGTCGAGGCCAGCAGCAGGGTCATCAACCCCAGCAACAGCTGGCTGGTACGGCGGCGGGACAGGCTCGGCAGTCGGCTCATAACGGCTTGCCCGCCCATTGGCCAGTCAGGGTCTTGAGAAACAGGATGATCAGGTCCTTGTCTTCCTGGGTCGGAGTGCGCCCCAGTTGATATTTGAACATTACGTCCACGGCCTCTTCCAGGCTTTTGGCCGAAGCGTCGTGAAAGTAGGGCGCGGTGACCGCCACATTGCGCAGGCTGGGCACCTTGAACACATAGCGGTCCTCTTCATCCTTGGTCAACAGGTAACGCCCCAGGTCTGACTCGACCGGGTTGCCGCGGGCCGTGAAGTAGTCATCCATCACGCCGAATCTTTGAAACATGTTGCCGCCGATGTTCACTCCCTGGTGACAGGCGATACAGCCGTAATCTTTGAAATGCTGGTAGCCGTACTTTTCCTTGAGGGTGAGGATCTCTGTATTGCCCTTCAAGTATTGGTCGAATCTCGAATCGGGCGTGAGCAGCGTGCGCTCATAGGTGGCCAGGGCGTTTTGCACATTGGCCGCAGTGACGCCATCGGGATAGGTCCGCTGGAATGCGTTCTGGTAGGCGGGCACGGCGGCGAGGTTCTGCACCACGGTTTTCCAGTCGCTGCCCATCTCTGCCGTGCTGATGACCGCGTGTTCGACTTGCGCCTCCAGCGTGTCGACACGACCATTCCAGAACTGTTTGAAGTTCAGGCTGGCGTTGAACACCGATGGGGTGTTGACCTCTACCGGTTTGCCGTCAAAACCGATCGAAAACGGCTTGTCGTCGCCGCCGCCGGACGCCAGGCGATGGCAACTGGAGCAGGACAGTGTGTTGTTGGCTGACAGGCGCGGCTCATTGAACAGTTGCCGGCCCAGTTCGACTTTGGCCGGGTCCAGCGTCGGCACGTCCGGCAAGGGTTTGAGTGCCTCGTCCAGCGGTGCGGCTGCCAGTGGCAGACTCGCGCTTAACCATAAGGTGAGGATGAGCCCGTGGGTTGATACATCGTTCAAGCGAGCACTCCTTGCAATCGGCTATTGATCGGGCATCAGGGCAGGGTGACCGGCTTGCATCAACTGCGCAAAATCCTTTGGGGGCACGGCTTTGCTGAATAGAAAACCTTGGCCTTCTTCGCACCGCTGAGCTTGCAGGAAGTTCAGTTGTTCGAGGGTCTCCACGCCTTCGGCAACGATGCTCAGGTTCAGACTTTTGCCCATTGCGATGATAGCGCTGATCAGCTGGGCGTCCTGGCTATTTACGCTCATGCCGTGCACGAAAGATTGGTCGATTTTCAGCACATCGATGGAAAAGCGCCGCAGGTAGCTGAGGCTGGAGTAACCGGTGCCGAAGTCATCCAGGGCCAGACGCACGCCCATGGCCTTGATCGTGTTCAAGGTGGCAACGGTGTCGTCGACATTCTGCATTAACACGCTTTCGGTGATTTCCAGCTCCAGCTGGGCAGGCGGCAGGCCGGTCTGTGTAAGTATCTCGGCCAGGTTGTCGGTAAAGTCCCGCTGGCGAAAGTCGATGGCCGAGACGTTTACCGAGATGCACAACGGGCTCAAGCCCATGGCGCGCCAGGCTTGCCCTTGCTCGCAGGCCTGGCGCAGCACCCACTGGGTCAAGGGCACTATCAGCCCACTGTCTTCAGCCACCAGAATGAACTCAGACGGGCTGATCCATCCCCAGCGCGGCTCAAACCAACGTATCAGGGCTTCAGCACCGACGATTTTGCCGGTTTTCAATTCCAGTTTCGGCTGGTAGTGCAACACAAACTCGTCACGCTCCAGGGCCTGGCGGATCGCACTTTCCAGGCCCTGTTGCTGTTGCGCGCGCAGGTTCATGGTCTGGGTATAAAAGCTGAAGTCACCCGGGCCGCGCTCCTTGCTGGTGTGCATGGCGGTTTCGGCATGTTTGATCAGTTCCACCGCGGTGCTGCTGTCATTGGGGTAAATACTGATGCCGAGGCTGGCGGTGACGCTCAGGTCGTGACCGGCGAGGTGGCGGGTTGCGCGCACGGCCGTGAGCAACTTTTGCGCAATATGCTGGGTTTGTTGCGGGTGCTGGATATCGTTGAGCAGAATCACAAACTCATCGGCCACGTAGCGAAACACTGAATCCGAGCCTCGTACCGTCGCCACCAGGCTCTGGCTGACCTGCTGGAGTACCTCGTCGCCCACCGGATACCCCAAGGCATTGTTGATGCGCTTGAAGCGGTCCAGCCCGATAAATATCACCGCCAGTTGTGTGTCATGCCGTCGGCCCAGGGCGATGGCCTGGGTCAGGCGGTCACCCAGCAAGGTGCTGTTGGGCAACTGCGTGAGCGCGTCGTATTGCAGCAGGTGCGAAACTTTGAGCAGTTCCTGCACGCGTTCTTCAATGGTGCGCTCCAGGCTCCGCACCTTGAGGGCGACGTCTTGGGCGAGCTGCCATTTCCAGGTCAGGGCGCTGGCCATCTGGCGGATTTCCAGGTGGTCAAAGGGTTTTTTCAGGATCAGTAACTGGTCGTTGTACTTCAACCGCGCTTCGATGGCCTCAAAGGAGTAATCGGAATAGGCGGTGCACAGGGCAATCTGCAGGTTGGGGTCGACGCTCCACAACTGTTCGATGGTGTGCAGACCATCCCAGCCGGGTGGCATACGCATGTCGATAAACACCATGGCGTAGGGCGCACCGTCCGCCAGGGCCTTGTTCACCAGGGCAAGGGCTTCCTGGCCCTGATAGGCCGAATCCAGCAAAAACGTCTGGCGCACCGGCACCTCGGTGCCGAACAGTGCTTCTTCCAGGCTGTCCAGTGAGGGGGCATCGTGGGGGTTGGCGCACAGAATCTTGCGGAAATCTTCGTGGATAGACGCCGTGTCATCCACGATCAGAATGCGTCGGTTGGCCCGCCCTGAGTCCGGGTTCATGGCGCACTTTGTATTGGCAACAAGTTCGATGGCATAACGCTTCCTTCCTTGGTTTGACATCCGGGAGGAGTACGTACCGGTTGAGACAGCATAGTTGAGTTCCCTTGATATCGACGGCCAATTGGCGTCAAATCAGCTGCGTGGCTACGTGCATCAAGCGCAGAAATGCGGCGGGATATCAGGGTTCAATTCAGCTCAATTACGTTTATTTTTAAGGCGCAGTAACCATGGACGAACAACTTGCGACCCCACCCACGATTCTGCTGGTTGACGATGAAGAGTCGATCCTCAACAGCCTGCGCCGGCTGTTGCGCGGCCACCCTTTCAATGTCGTGCTCGCCGGCAGCGGCGCCCGGGCCCTGGAGATCATGGCGGCCCAGCCCATCGACCTGGTGATGAGCGACGCCCGCATGCCCGGCATGGACGGCGCGCAATTGCTGGCTGAAGTGCACCGGCTGTACCCGGCTACCAGCCGCATCCTGTTGACCGGCTATGCTGACCTGGCGACGATCATCAAGGCGATCAACGAAGGGCAGATTCACCGCTACATCAGTAAGCCCTGGAATGACGAAGAACTGCCGCTGGTGTTGCGCCAGGCCCTGGAGCATCAGCGCCTGGAGCGCCTGGCCCATGAGCAGAACGATCAGCTCAAGGTGTTGAACGCCAACCTGGAAAAACGCGTGGCAGCCCGTACCAGCGAGCTGCAACAGACCGCCGACATGCTCGATCTGGCCTACGACGAGCTCAAACGCAGCTACGTGACCGGTACCGAAGTGTTTTCGCTGTTGGCCAATCTGCGCTTGCCCAAGGACAAACAGACCAACCGCGCCTTGATCGAACTGGTGCGGGTTTACTGCGCGGCCCAGTCCATCGACGAAGCCAGCACCCGCGACCTGACCATGGCCGCTGCGCTGTACAACATCGGTAAGCTGAGTTGGAGCGACAGCATGATGGTTGCGCCGTCGGACAAGCTGCACAGCACCGACCGTGGCCTGTACCGCGAGTACCCGACCCAGAGCGAATCGCTGCTGATGACCCTCGAACCCATGAAGGATGCGGCGCGGATCATTCGCCACCACCAGGAGCGTTGGGACGGTACGGGGTTTCCCGATCACCTCAAGGGCGATGCGATCCCGCCCGGCTCGCGCCTGCTTAAACTGGCGGTGGACTTCATCGAACTGCAAAAAGGCTTGATCCTTGAACGGCATCTGAACAGCGACGAAGCGTTGCTGTATATCCGCAAGTACGCCGGGCGCCTTTACGATCCGGAACTGGTGGAAGACTTCGTGCAGGCCTGCGCGGCCTTCCTCAGCGATGTGACCCTGGGCGACCCCAACGTCAAGGTCCTCTCCACCCGAGAGCTGGAAGCCGGCATGGTGCTGGCGCGCAACCTCAATGCCGATAACGGCATGCTGTTGCTGAACGCCGGCAAGGTGTTGAACCTGCCGCTGGTGGACAAGCTGATCGCGTTCGAGGCGATGGAAGGCGCGAAATACAGCGTATTTATCAAACAACCTGAAGAGACACCGATCCTTTCATGAGCATTTCCACTATTCGAATTGCCGCCGCCCTGCTGATCGGCAGCGACGGTCAAACCCTGCTGGTACGCAAACGTGGCACCCAGGCGTTCATGCAGCCCGGCGGCAAGATCGACGCCGGTGAGCAACCCGCCGAGGCGCTGGCCCGTGAGCTGTACGAAGAACTGAACCTGTGTATCAAACCGAGTGACGCCGTGTACTTGGGCCAGTTCTCGGCGCCTGCCGCCAACGAACCGGGTTTCACGGTGCACGCCGAGCTGTTCCAGGTGCACATTGATGTGCCGGTGACGCCCGCTGCCGAGATTGAAGAAGTGCGCTGGATCGACCCGGCCGGTGACGGCGGCTTGCACCTGGCGCCTTTAACGCGGGATTTGATCCTGCCGTTTTACCGAGCTTCACTCACCGCATGCTGATTCGCCCACTGGGTGCCCACGACGCCGAGGCATATCGAGCGCTGATGCTTGAGGCCTACGGCGCCTATCCCCAAGCGTTTACCTCCAGCGTCGCCGAGCGCGCGCGGATGCCAATGAGTTGGTGGGAAAAGCGCCTGGACAATCCGTTGGACCGGGTACTCGGCGCGTTCGCGGCTGACACCTTGGCCGGCATTGTCGGCCTGGCCTTCGAACCCCGGGAAAAGGCCCGGCACAAAGTCACGCTGTTCGGCATGTTCGTGACCGAGGCTTATCAGCGCAGGGGCCTGGGCCGTGAGTTGCTGGAGGCGGCGCTCAGTGCGGCGCGCCACCAGCCCGGCGTCAAACTGATCCAACTGACCGTCACCGCCGGCAACGACGCCGCGTTCGCGTTGTACCAGCGCTGCGGTTTTATTCAATACGGCCTGGAGCCGTTGGCGGTGCGGGTGGGGATCGAATATTTCGACAAGATCCACATGTGGCGTGAACTCAAAGGCGCCTGAAATTCCATAGGGGAACCATAGTTCTGTGTGGGAGCTGGCTTGTCGAATCGTCGCACCGCTGCGATAGCATCAACTCTGTGTACCTGACACACCGAGGTGTCTGCATCGCAGCGGTGCGACGATTCGACAAGCCAGCTCCCACATTAGAGTCCTCATTTGTGCCTGATTAACGCACGGCGCTGACACCATCCAGGGTCGAAAACGAGGTGTCCTTGGCGGTCAGCAAGAAGTCGCGCATATACGGCGCGTCCAGCATGTCCGCCCGAATCCCCGCATACAACGTCGCAAACAAGCCCTTCTCGCCCAAACGCTTGGCCTTCACATACCCACGCGAGCTGTATTCATGCAGCGCCCAATGCGGCATGCCGCACACGCCGCGGCCGCTGGCCACCAGCTGCATCATCATCACCGTGAGCTCCGAGGTGCGCACCTGGGCCGGTTCCACGTCAGCGGGTTCCAGGAACCGCGTGAAAATGTCCAGGCGGTCGCGCTCAACCGGGTAGGTGATCAGGGTTTCGCTGAGCAAGTCTTGCGGCACGATATACGACTTGTTCGCCAGCGCATGCTGGTTGGCCACGGCCAACATGGCTTCGTAGGTAAACAAGGGCACATAGGTGATGCCCGGCAGTTCCAGCGGGTCGGAGGTCACCACCAGGTCCAGGTCGCCACGGGCCAGGGCCGGCAGCGGCGCGAAGGCAAAACCTGAGGCCAGGTCCAGCTCAACCTCTGGCCAGGCATCGCGGAACTGGTCGATGGTCGGCATCAGCCACTGAAAGCAGCTGTGGCACTCGATGGCCATGTGCAAACGCCCGGCGGTGCCACCGGCCAGGCGCGCGATGTCGCGTTCGGCGCCGCGCAGCAAGGGCAGGGTGGCGTCGGCCAGTTGCAGCAGGCGCAGGCCGGCGCTGGTGAAGCGCAGCGGCTTGGTCTTGCGCACGAACAGCGGCATGCCCAGGCGCTCTTCCAGCTCCTTGAACTGGTGGGACAGCGCCGATTGCGTCAGGTGCAGGCGTTCGGCGGCTTCGACCAGGCTGTCGGCTTCGCGCAACGCGTGCAGGGTCTTGAGGTGGCGGATTTCGAGCACGGGCGCTCCATGAAGATAATTTGTGATGAAGAGATATCGCGTGAGTTTGTCTCATGTTACCGGTCATGTCGACCATGACCGTTGGGCGCACTTCATCAAACTGTCACGCAACTGTGGCAGCGCGCTTGAACAAACTTCATCAGACTCGCGCTCTACTGGGGTTCTGCGTTTCGGTGTTTTTCATGCGCGTGTGGTGTTTACTGGCCGCTCTATTGTTCGGCCTGCCGTCCTTTGCGGCTTCTCGATGTGATGTCAATGTCCCGACCCAAACGGTCGACGTGGAAAAAGTCAGCATCGCCTATCAGAGTATCGGCCGAGCGTCCGACCCTGCGTTGCTGCTGGTCATGGGCCTGGGCGGGCAGTTGATCCACTGGCCGGATGAAGTGGTGGTGGCCTTGTGCGAACAGGGTTTTCGGGTGATTCGCTACGATAACCGTGACGTTGGCCTGTCCACCTGGCGCCAGGCGCCCGCCAGCGCCAACCTGACGTTCGAAGTGCTGCGCTACAAACTCGGTTTGCCGGTGGCGGCGCCGTACACGCTGACCGACATGGCCGACGATGCGTTGGGCTTGATGGACGCGCTGCAGGTCCAGCAATTCCACGTGTTGGGCGCAAGCATGGGCGGCATGATCGCCCAGCATCTGGCAGCCATGGCGCCGCAGCGGGTCGAAAGCCTGACCCTGGTGATGACCAGCTCCGGCGCCGAAGGCCTGCCGGCGCCCAACGCCGCGTTGGTGCAGTTGCTGTCGCGGCGCAGTGCGCCGAACCGTGAAGTGGCGCTGGAACAGCAAGCCGATTTACTCGCCGCCCTGGGCAGCCCCAACGTGAAAGATGATCGCCAGGCGCTGCTGCATCAGGCTGCGCTGTCCTACGACCGCGCCTTCAACCCGGACGGCGTGAAGCGCCAGATCATGGCGATTTTGGCCGAGCCGAGCCGCGTGCCCTTGCTTAACCAATTGCGCGTGCCGACCCTGGTGGTGCACGGCACCGCCGACCCGTTGTTGCCGGTGATGCACGGCGTACACCTGGCCGCGCATATCCAGGGCAGCCAGCTGAAGCTCATACCGGGCATGGCCCACCGTTTTCAGGAAGCATTCAAGGCGCCACTGTTGACGGCAGTGCTGCCTTACCTCAAAGCCCATCGCGAAGATGCCGCGCATTGGGCGCAGATTGACCTGGGCGAGCCTTCGAAGGTGTTGTGAAGTTGGTGTATCGTGCAACCTTTACGGCGCATTAATACTGCCAGCGAGGTTGCCTGCCATGAGTACTCCCCTGAAAATCGATTTCGTCAGCGACGTGTCTTGCCCCTGGTGCATTATCGGCCTGCGCGGTCTGACCGAAGCCCTCGACCAACTGGGCAGCGAGGTGCAGGCCGAGATTCATTTCCAGCCGTTCGAGCTGAACCCGAAGATGCCCGCCGAAGGGCAGAACATCGTCGAGCACATCACTGAAAAATACGGCTCCACCGCTGAAGAGTCCCAGGCCAACCGTGCGCGTATCCGCGACATGGGCGCGGCGCTGGGCTTTGCCTTTCGCACGGACGGGCAGAGCCGCATCTACAACACCTTTGACGCGCACCGGCTGCTGCATTGGGCGGGGCTTGAAGGGTTGCAGTACAACCTCAAGGAAGCGCTGTTCAAGGCGTATTTCACTGATGGGAAAGACCCGTCCGACCACGCGACGCTGGCGATCATCGCCGAGAGCGTCGGGCTGGATATCCAGCGTGCGGCGCAGATTCTGGCGTCCGACGAATACGCTGCCGAAGTCCGTGAGCAGGAAGAATTGTGGATTTCACGCGGTGTGACTTCAGTACCCACCATCGTGTTCAACGACCAGTACGCGGTCAGCGGTGGGCAGCCGGTGGAGGCCTTTGTGGGCGCGATTCGCCAGATCATCCAGGAAGCCAAGGCCTGAGCGCCGATAAATCTTCCTGTCGCACTAGGCTTGTGTGGGAGCTGGCTTGCCTGCGATGCAGGCGCTTCGGTCTGTCAGTCAGACCACGGTGGCTATCGCAGGCAAGCCAGCTCCCACAGGGTCAGTCAAACTTGTAGCTGATCGCCGTCTGCACCTGGCCCTGGTTCACGTTGCCGGTCTCCTTGACGATTGTGCTGTTGGCCGCCGAACCCACCAGGTGTGTCCAGCTGGCGCTGGTCAACAGCGACCAATGGGTCGCCAGCGGGAATTCGAAGCTCTGGGTCAGCGTCAGGTTCTGAAAGCCCGCGCTGGCGTTATAGGCGCGAATGCCGGATGCCGCTGACTCCTTATCGTCAACGCCAAAAAACGCCTGGGTCTGGCGCGCATCGGCAAAATGCGCCATCAGGCCGGTGCTGCCGATAATGCCGCCGCCCAGCGGGTAGCCCAGTTCGCCACCGACCTTGCCCAACACACCACTCTGATCACGCGGGCCGCCGACAGCCTGGCCGACCTGAGCGTACACGCGCCAGAACTCGGCCGGTGCGTATTGGACGAACCCCCCGACTTCGGCCATGTCCGGCACATCCCGCAAGCCGCGCAGCGAGCGATCAGCCGTACGGCCCGGCAGGTAATTGATATACGGGCCGGCGGTGAAACCGTTGGTATTGAGTGCACTCCAGGTCAGGCCGTCGTCGGTGCCCAGGCTCACATTGCCCCAGTCCAGATCGAAGTAGGGAATCGGCCGGGTTTCGTAGCGGCTGCCTGTCGGGTCATGGGGCTGGTAGCTGACGCCTGCGCCGACTTCGCCGGTAATGCCTTCGGCCCATGCCGTGCTGGAAAAGCCCCACAGCCCCAGCAAGCCGGCGAATACAGCAGAAGTAACCTTGAACATGGAGCGTTTCCTTATCTGAACTTGCGCGCATTCACGCGCGAAGCGCCTCCCTGACGCAAGCACTCATCTTGTTTGTAGCAAGCTACAAAAATTGTAGCTCCTGCGACACAAATCCCCCTGCATATCGACCAAAACCCCAGCCCCGCTGGGCTTTGGCCTGTTGGCACAGTCTCTGCAATACCCCTTGGCACAAGCGCACAGAGCGCTACTCCTCAAGGTAAACGCAATGATCCAGTGGCATATCGTGTGCGACTTCGACGGGACCATCACCCCCACCGACGTCATCGACAACGTCCTCCAGCGCTTCGCCGGCCCTGAGTGGGAAACCATCGAACAGGAATGGCTGGATGGGCATATCGGTTCCCGCGAATGCCTGAGCCGTCAACTGGCGCTGATCAAAGCCACCCCGGCTGAACTGCTGGCGTACTTCGACAGCGTGGAGATCGACCCGGACTTCCCGGACTTCGTCGATCACGTCATGGGCCTGGGCGCGACCATCGAAGTGGTCAGCGACGGCATCGAGCAAGGCATCGCGCGCATCCTGTCGCGCAACTACGTGACCTTGCTGCCGATCCTCGCCAACCGCCTGCGCCAGGTCGACCAGAACAGCTGGCGCATCGACTTCCCGTACTCCAGCGATGCCTGCCGCGCCGCCTCCGGCAACTGCAAGTGCAAATCCACCCCGCGCAACAAGCGCGTATTGGTGATTGGCGACGGCAAGTCCGACATGTGCGTGGCCTCAAGCGCCGACTTCGTCTTCGCCAAAGGCAGCCTCGCCAAGTACTGCGAAGCCAACAACATTGCCCATGCGCGCTTCGACACCTTTGCCGAATTGCCCGCATTGCTGACCGCTTTGCCACAAGGCATCGCCGCTAACTCCGGCGCCTTTGCCGCCGACCTCTCTGTTGAAAATCAGGAACTCTTCCACCATGTCTGATATTCGTATCGCTACCGCCGAAGACCGGATTCTTCTGGATAAAGAAGCCAAATACTGCTCCTACGGCGACACCGTTCACTACATCGAGCCGCCACGTATTTTCAGCCGTTGCGAAGGCTCTTACGTGTGGGACACCGAAGACCAGGCCTACCTCGACCTGCAAATGTGGTACTCGGCCGTTAACTTCGGCTACGCCAACCCGCGCCTGAACAACGCGCTGAAACAGCAGATCGATACCCTGCCGCAAATCGCCAGCCAGTACCTGCACAAAGGCAAGATCGAGCTGTCGGAAATGATCGCCGTCGACGCCAAGAACAAATTCGGCCTCGACGGTCGCGTGCACTTCAACGTCGGCGGTTCGCAGTCGATCGAAGACTCGTTGAAAGTGGTGCGTAACGCCTCCAACGGCAAGAGCCTGATGTTCGCCTTCGAAGGCGGCTACCACGGCCGTACCCTCGGCGCTTCGTCGATCACCTCGAGCTTCCGCTACCGTCGCCGCTACGGCCACTTTGGCGAGCGCGCCAACTTCATCCCGTTCCCGTACCACTTCCGCGGCCCTAAAGGCATGACCAAAGAAGAGTACGGCAGCCACTGCGTGCAGCAATTCGCGCGTCTGTTCGAGACCGAATACAACGGCGTCTGGGACCCTAAAACCAACCAGTGCGAATACGCAGCGTTCTACGTCGAGCCGATCCAGGGCACCGGCGGCTACGTGATCCCGCCGATGAACTTCTACCGCGAACTGAAGCAAGTATTGGATCAGCACGGCATCCTGATGGTGTCCGACGAGATCCAGATGGGCTTCTACCGCACCGGCAAACTGTGGTCGATCGAACACTTCGACGTGCAGCCGGACGTGATCGTCTTCGGTAAGGCGCTGACCAATGGCCTCAACCCGCTGGGCGGCATCTGGGCCCGTGAAGAGCTGATCAACCCGACGGTGTTCCCGCCAGGTTCGACCCACTCCACCTTCGCTTCCAACCCACTGGGTACGGCGGTAGGCCTGGAAATGTTCAAGATGACCAGCGAAGTCGACTACGGTGCGATGGTCATGGCCAAGGGCAAATACTTCCTGGAAGGCCTGCAAGACCTGCAGAAACGTTTCCCGATCATCGGCGACGTCGACGGCCTGGGCCTGGCCCTGCGCTGCGAAATCTGCGGCCCGGATGGCTTCACGCCGGATAAGGCGACCCTGGACTACATGGTCGAAGAAGGCATGAAGGGCGACATGATCGTGGATGGCCAGAAACTCGGCCTGATCCTCGACGTGGGCGGCTACTACAAAAACGTGATCACCCTGGCACCGTCCCTGGAAATCAGCTACCCGGAAATCGACCTGGGCCTGAAGCTGCTCGAGCAATTGCTGGTGCGAGCGACTAAACGGTGAACAGCGTTGGGATCGACCTCGGCGAGGGTGATGCCGGCTTCGTTCTCGGTGAAGGTCCGGTCGGGATCCTGTTGATCCACGGCCTGACCGGCACCCCGACGGAATTGCGCCAGGTCGCCAAAGGCCTGGCCAAAGCCGGTAATTGCACGGTGTACGTGCCCACGCTGGCTGGGCATTGCGGCGATAACAGCGACCTGCAGGCCACCGGCTGGCTGGACTGGTACGAAGGCGTGCGCAAGACCTTTGCGCAGGTCAAGCAGCGCCACGAGCAGGTGTTTGTCGGTGGCTTGTCCATGGGCGCGGTGATGTCCATGTATGTGGCTGCCGAGCACCCAGGGCAAGTGGCCGGGCTGTTGATGTATTCGACCACCTTGAAGTACGACGGCTGGAGCATTAACAAGCTGGCGTTTTTGACGCCGTTGCTGATGAAGATCCCGTTCGGCGTGCACATCTGCCGCTTCGAAGAGAAGCCGCCTTACGGCATCAAGAACGAGCGCCTGCGGGCGATCGTCGAGCGTCAGATGAAGGAAGGCGAAAGCAGCGAGGCCGGTTTGCTGACCATGGAAGGCATCACGGTGCGCGAGTTGCACCGCATGAACGCCGTGGTCAAAAAGCGCATGCCCGAGGTCAAGGTACCGGCGCTGGTGTTGCACTCCATCGAGGACGACATCACCAGCCGCTGGAATGCCGATTACGTGGAACGCCACCTCGGTGGCCCAGTGACCAAGATTCTGCTGGATAACTGCTACCACATGATCACCGTCGACCTGCAATACCGGCGGGTGATCGAGTTGAGCGCAGAATTTGTCGAGCAACACGCCGCCCCGGCTGTACAGGCACCCGTGGATTATCGACAGCGGGCATCAGCCTAAGGACTAGACGTGATTACCGCCCAAGCCTTCTCGACTATCCGGGCCATCCCGCGTTGCGCCTGGAATGACTGCTTTCCCGCAGCCCTGGAGGATTGGGATTTTTACGTTGCCGTGGAAAACGCCGCGATCGATGATTTCAAGTGGCGTTACCTGGCCGTCTACGACGATGAAACGCTGGTGGCCGTGGCCGCCGCGTTCATCACTTATTATCGCCTCGACACCACGGTGTCGGGCGCCGGCAAGCGCTTTACCGAGCGCCTGGAGCGACTGTGGCCGGGTGTTTTGCGCTTGCAGTTGTACGCCATCGGCTCGCCGGTGGCCGAGCGTTGCGATGCAGGTATCGCCAGCCACGTGCCCCAGGAGCAGCGCCCGCTGCTGATCAAGCACTTGCTGGAGGCCGCCCGCCAGGACGCCAATACCTTCGGGATTGGCCTGGTGGCGGTCAAAGACGTGCCTACCCATGACCTCGACTGGGCAGACAATTGCCGCCAGGCGGGCTTTCAGAGCATGCCAAGCTTACCCAGTGGCTGGCTGACGGTGCCTTACGGCTCGGTGGACGCCTACCTGGGCTCGCTGTGCAAGGCGACCCGCAAAGACCTGCGCCGCAAATTGCGTGCGCCGGGCCCGCGGGTTGAGTGGCGGTACACCATTGATGACGTGTTACCCGAGGTGATGCGCCTGTACGAAGACACGCTCAGCCGCGCCGATTTGCAGTTCGAACGCCTGCCGGCCAGTTACTTCACCGGCATCCTGGAACGGCTGCAAGGGCGTGCGGTCTGTGCTCTTTACTGGGTTAATGAGCGGCTGGTAGCGTTCAACCTGGTGCTGTTGGACGAGCACCGCCTGGTCGATAAGTTTTTCGGGCATGACCGTGAATTTACCCGTGAATACAGTTTGTACTTTCGCTACTGGCTGACCAATGTCGACTACTGTATTGCACACAAGATCCCGCTGTACGAGTGCGGTCAGGAGGGCTATGCCAGTAAGCTGCGCCTGGGCTGTGAGTTCCAGGGCAACAGCATGTTCTTCCGTCACCGTAACCGGCTGGTCAACAGCGTGCTCAAGCTCGTGAAAATGTATATAAGACCGGATCGATCCGACCCTGCCATGGCTGCTGCGATAAGCGAAACCTGATGATCACCAAGACCCGCCAAAAAGCCCGCCCCTTTGCCATTTCGCGTTGGAGCGTCCAGCGCAAGCTGGTGCTGGCGTTCTGGCTGGTCAGCGTTATCCCGACCATGATCGCGGCCGAACTGGCGGCGACCACCTTGTCGCAGATTTTCGACAGCAACGTGCGCATCTGGCTGCAAGAGTCGACCAAGATCGTCAAGGACGAAATCGGCGACATCCTGCATGACAACGCGCGCATGGCCAAACTGTTCCTGCGCTACACCGCGCCGCCGTCGAGCAAGCAAGCGGCCAAGCATGACCGCCTGACCGCCGACATCGCCGACGCCACCGATATCGATGTGGTCGCGCTGATTCGCGTGAGTGACCATAAAGTGGTGTTCAGCACCGCCGCCGACGATGTGGTCAAGCAGATCAACCTGACCAGCAACGCGGTATTGCAGACCGTGCAAGTGGCCGGCGTGACCACGGGCCTGGTGGTCTCCACATTCGAAACCACCCAGGAGGGCGTCGATTACCTGCTGCTGGTGGCCACGTACCTGGACAGCAGTTTCCTCACCAGCGTGGCCGATGTGCACTCCCTCGACCTGCGCCTGTACCTGGCCAACCCTCAAGGGTTTTCCGAGATCTTCTCGACCCAGCGTTTTGAAAACCACCCTTCGCGCATCCCGAAGAATGTCGAAACCGCCATGCGCGCCACCAAGCAACCGAGCGAGCAGTTCACCAATAACTACAGCGGGTTGTACTGGCCGATCTTCAATGATGCCGGCGACCTGCAAGGCGTGATCTTCAGCGGCCTGTTGCGCCACACCAGCCTGGTGGGGCTGGTGAACCAGAGCAACCTGTTCGTGCTGATTTTCCTGCTGAGTTCGGCGTTGTCCCTGGGCGCAGGTGTCTTGGTGTCACGCCGCCTGACCAAACCGCTGCGCGATTTGTCCCAGGGCGTTGACGCGGTGATCTCGGGCAATTACGAGCATCGCGTGTTGGTCACCGGCGGCGATGAGCTGGCGCAACTGAGCAGCACCTTCAACCACATGACCGAGCGCCTGGGCGAGTTGCATCACCTTGAAGCCCAGCTGCGCCGTCGCGACCGGCTGCATGCGTTGGGCGAAGTCGCCATGGGCCTGGCCCACGAGATTCGCAACCCGTTGGGCATCATCAAGACCGCCACCCAATTGCTGCACCGCCGAGTTGACCTGCCGGACACCGACAAGCGCCACCTGGAATACGTGATCAGCGAAGTCAGCCGCATCAACGACCTGATCACCGAGTTTCTGGATTTCGCCAAGCCCAATCCGCCCCTGCGTGTGTTGCAGGCGGCGCGCCCGGTGGTGGAAGAAATCCTCGGCTTTTGCAGCCCGGAACTGGCCACCCATAACATCGATGCGCACATCGATGACCAGTCGCCCGGCGCGACAATCTATGCCGATGCCAAGCAACTCAAGCAGGCTTGCCTGAACCTGATCCTCAACGCCATCGACGCGATGCCCGAAGGTGGGCGCCTGACCCTGGGCATTCGCAGCGTGGACGGCAATACGGTGATCAGCATCGCCGACACCGGCCAAGGTATTCCGGCCGATATGATCGAGCGCATCTTCACACCATTCGTCACCACCAAGGCCTCGGGCACGGGCCTGGGGCTGGCTAAAGTCTATTCGATCATGGAAAGTCACGACGGCAGCATCGAATGTGCCAGTGAGAAAGATGCCGGCGCCACCTTCAGCCTGTACATTCCGGCCCATGGCGAAGATGACGGCGACGATGAGGAAGTTCATGACGCATAACGTATTGGTAGTCGACGACGAGCCCAAGCTCTGCGACTTGCTGTCATCGGCCTTGAGCCAGAATGGCATTCAGGTCTTTACCGCCGGCAACGGCCTGCACGCGCTCAAGGTGCTGGAGCAGGAGGACATCGACCTGGTGATCAGCGACTGGCGTATGCCGGGCATGGACGGGCCGGCGCTGCTGGCCGAGATAAAAGTGCGCTTCCCGGAGTTGCCGGTGATCGTGATGACCGCCTACAGCACGGTAAAAAACGCCGTGCAGTCGATGCGCAACGGCGCCTATGACTACATTGCCAAGCCGTTCGATATCGACGAGCTGGACATCACCGTGGCCAAGGCCCTGCAGTTTCGCGACATCATGCGCGACAACGCGCGCCTGCGCGCCGAGCTGGATCACCATGCGCAGTTCGACAGCCTGGTGGGCGACAGCCCGGCGTTTCGCCAGGTGCTGCACGCGGTCGATTCGGTACGCGACAGCAACGCGACCATTCTGTTGACCGGCGAAAGCGGCACCGGCAAGGAAATGGTCGCGCGAGCGATTCATAAACATGGCAGCCGCGCCGACAAACCGTTCGTGGCGGTCAACTGCGCGGCCATTCCCGAAGGCTTGCTGGAAAGCGAGATGTTCGGCCATCGCAAAGGCGCCTTTACCGGCGCCGTGGCCGACCGGGTAGGGCGCTTTATGCAGGCCGACCAGGGCACTTTGTTTCTGGATGAAGTGGGCGACATGCCGTTGGCGTTGCAGGCCAAGATCCTGCGGGCCTTGCAGGAGCGCGTGATCGAGCCGGTGGGCGACCCCCGCGAGCGCAAGGTGGATGTGCGCGTGATCGCCGCCACCAACAAGAACCTGCTGGATGCGGTGGCCAATAAAGAGTTTCGCGAAGACCTGTATTACCGCCTCAATGTGTTCCCGATTCCTTTGCCGGCCCTGCGCGAGCGCGCCGAAGACATCGTGCCCCTGGCCCGCCACTTCGCCCAGACCCTGAGTGCTACTGCGGGCAAACGCATCACCGGCTTCAGCCCCGAGGCGTTGCAGGCGATGGCGGCCTACCACTGGCCGGGCAATATCCGTGAGCTGCAAAACTGCGTGGAGCGGGCGACCATCGTGGCGGCTTCCCCGGTGATCGAAGACATTGACTTGCCGGCTTACCTGTTTGCATCCAAGCCTGCCGAGGACGGCGTTACGGCGCTGCTGGGCGACACACCGGGCGTGCCTGCCGACCTGGATGCGGCGCTGGCTGAAGTCGAGAAAACCTACATCATGGCAGCGCTGAACGAGAGCAACGGCGTGCAGGCTGCGGCGGCGGCGAAGATCGGGATTTCCGAGAGGAGCTTCTGGTATCGGCTGAAAAAGCTGGGGATTCAGGTCGAGAAGATCATCCGCTGAAAGTGTTTGATGCCGATCGTTCCCACGCTCTGCGTGGGAACGCAGCCCTGGACGCTCCGCGTCCCGAAGCGTGACGCAGAGCGTCACAAGCGGCATTCCCACGCGGAGCGTGGGAACGATCAGTTTGCGGTGTGTCAGGCGTGGACGCGTACCCACACGCTCACCAACACGGTCGCCGCCATCAGCCATGCCACCGCCGCCACGGCGAGTGACGCCTCCAGGCGCATGCGGTCGACCATCACATACAGCGTCGCCAAATACACAAAATACGGAATGATCGACCACATCCCAAACAGTATAGTGGTCTTCAGGTCGTCCACCGAACGGCCCTTGCCGACGATGTAGTGCGCGATCAACGCGAAGGTCGGAAACAGCGGCACCAGCCCTGCGATGTAGTAGTTTTTGGTCTTGGCCAGCGCCGCCAGGATCAGCACCACCGCCGCGCCCAGGGCGGCTTTCAGGAGTAAGTCCATCAGTGGCTCAACCCGTACTTCTTGACCTTGTCGAACAGCGTGGTCTTGGCCATTCCCAGTTCCAGGCTCGCCTGGGTAAGGTTGCCGCCGCTGCGTTGCAGGGCATCGTTGAGCAGGTTGCGCTCGAAGGCTTCCACCGCCTCGGTAAAGGCCAGGCCGTGATTGCTGCTGCTGGCGCCGCTTTTCTTGAAGGCCGGCAAGCCCAGCGCAAAGCGCTCGGCGACGTTGCGCAGTTCGCGCACGTTGCCAGGCCAATCGTGGCTCATCAGGGTCGATACGGTCTGGTTGTCCAGCTCCGGCACACTGCGGTCAAAACGCAAGGAGGACTGCTGCAGGAAGTGTTCGAACAACTGCAGAATGTCTTCGCGGCGCTCGCGCAGCGGTGGTAGTTCCAGGGTCACCACGTTAAGGCGGTAGTACAGGTCGCTACGGAATTGGCTGGCGCGGCTCAGCTCGTCGAGATCGGATTTGGTCGCGGCAATCACCCGGCAATCCACCGCCACGCTCTGGTTGGAGCCCAGGCGTTCCAAGGTGCGCTCCTGCAACACGCGCAGCAGCTTGATCTGCAGGTTGATCGGCATGCTTTCCACTTCGTCGAGGAACAGCGTGCCCTCATGGGCGTGTTCGATCTTGCCGATACGCCGCTTGCCCGCGCCGGTAAAGGCGTTGGCTTCGTGACCGAATATTTCGCTTTCGAACAGGTTCTCCGGCAGGCCGCCGCAGTTCAGGGCTACGAACTGGTGGTCGTGGCGCCGGCTGAAATCGTGCAAGCAACGCGCGACCAGTTCCTTGCCGGTGCCGGTTTCGCCTTCGATCAGCACGTTGGCCGAGGTGTCAGCGACGTTGGCGATCAGCTCGCGCAGGTTCTGCATGGCGGGCGAGCGGCCGATGATGCGGCCTTCCAGCGAGTCGCGCTCGGCCAGTTGGCGGCGCAGCGACCAGACTTCCCGTGCCAGCCCACGTTGCTCAAGGGCGCGGCGCGCCACATCGACCAGGCGTTCGGGGGAGAAGGGTTTTTCCATAAAGTCGTAGGCGCCGTTACGCATGGCGCCGACCGCCATCGAGATATCGCCATGGCCGGTGATCAGCACCACCGGAAGGCTTTTATCCAGGGCCTTGAGGCGGGTCAGCAGCTCCAGGCCGTCGATGCCGGGCAGGCGAATGTCGCTGATGACGATGCCGGCAAAGTTCTCGCCGATGCGCTTGAGGGCTTCTTCGGCGCTGCCCACACCCACGCTGTGAATGTCTTCCAGCGCCAGGGCTTGCTGGCAGCCGAGCAGCACATGGGGGTCGTCTTCGACGATCAGAACGGTGAGGTCTTTAGGATCGGTACTCATCATGTCGACTCAGCTTTTTGGGTGCCCACCAACGGCAGGCACAAGACAAAGGCAGTACCACCACTGGCCGGGTGTTCCACGGCGAGGTTGCCGCCGGTGGCCGCCGCCAGGCTGGCGGAAAGGGTCAGGCCCAGGCCCAGGCCTTGTTCGCCGGGTTTGGTGGTGAAGAACGGTTCGAATAAATGTTTGCGCGCTTCGGGGTCGATGCCGTGGCCATTGTCGCGCACGTGCAGACGGTATTTACCGTCGGCGCCCTGGCCGTCCAACCATAGCTCGGGTGTCGGCTGAGCTTGCATCGCATCGAGCGCGTTGCCGATCAAGTTGACCAGGATCTGCTCCAGGCGGGTCTGGTCGATCTGCAGCTGGGCGGGGGCGAAGTTGCGGTGCACGGTCAACGGCAAGCCGTCCAGGCGCGCGCCCAGCACCTGGAAGGCGGCGTCCACGGCTTTGCCCAGGTTGGCTTCGCCCTGGTCATCACCGCGCCGGGCAAATGAGCGCAGGCTGGCGGTGATGCGGCCCATGCGGTCGATCAGCTCGTTGATGGTCTTGAGGTTGGCGCTGGCGGTGTCGAGGGCGCCACGTTCGAGGAAGCGCACGGTGTTGCCCGACAGCGTGCGTAATGCCGCCAGCGGCTGGTTCAATTCATGGGCAATGCTGGTCGACATCTGGCCGATGGCCGCCAGCTTGCCGGCCTGCACCAGTTCATCCTGGGCGCGGCGCAGGGTTTCTTCGGCCTGGCGGCGCTCGCGGATCTGGCCCTTGAGCCGTTCGTTACTGGCGCGCAGGTCGGCGGTGCGTTCGGCAATCCGTCGTTCCAGCTGGCTGTTGGCTTCCTGCAAGGCTTCGCGCGCGGCGAGGCGGGTGGCGATGACTTTGCGCCGCTCGTTCCAGGCGATCAGCAGGAACGCGACCAGGCCAAAGGCGACCGCCACCAGAATGCCCTGATTGATCGCGGCGCGGCGCAAGTCGTTAAGCGGGGTCAGCAGGGTGAAGTTCCACGGCGTGTCGCTGAGCGGGCGGGTCTGGGCCAGGTAGCTGACTTCACGCTCGTCGTTGACCACTTCACTGTTGGCCGGGAAGGTGAGCTTCTCGGTGCCTTCGTTGAGTCGCTCGCGGGCCAACGGCTCCAGCTCGTTCAACGTTGCCCAGTAATATTGCAGGCTGTGGGCCAGGCGTTCCTTGGTGTCATCGCTCAGCGGGCGCACGGCCTTGAGGCGCCGGGCCGGGTCGCTGGAAAGGATGATGATGCCGTTTTCGTCGCTCACAAAGGCTTCAAGACGCGCGCGCTGCCAGCGTTCTTCGAGGGCTTCAAGGCGCACTTTGACCACGGCCACGCCGATGATCTTGCCGTGCTCTTCGAGGCCGTGGGCCAGGTAGTAACCGGGTTCGCCGTTGGTGCTGCCAATGCCATAGAAACGGCCGGGCTGGCCGCGCACGGCATTTTGGAAATAGGCACGGAAGGACAGGTCTTCACCCTGGTAACTGTCGGCATCGCGCCAGTTACTGGTGGCCAGTACGCGGCCGGTGGTGTCCATCACGTAGATGGCCCGACTGCGACTGCGTCGGTTCAGGCCTTCGAGGTAACTATTGACCGTTTGCCGGGTTTCCTGGCTCGGGTCGGCCAGCAGCCTGGAGACGCTGGATTCGAGCTCCAACAGGCTGGGCAGGTAGGTGTATTTGCTCAGTTCGCTTTCGACGGTGCGGGCATGCAGTTCCAGCTGGCGCTCGCCGTTGTCGCTGAGGGTGCGGATGCCATAGTACTCACTGACCCAGAAGCCGATGTAACCCAGGCCGACCATCAGGGCGATGATCAACGGCGGCAGGAACAGTTGGCGAATCAGACGAGGTTTCACGGCAAGTGATGGCGGTGCGGCGCGAAATTGGTTGGGGTCGCATTTCATCACAGATGCCTTGGGTCAACCAGCGCTGTCAGCCCTGCTGTGAAACCGGTTGTGTGGGCAGTTTGACTGTGTGGGAGCCGGGCTTGCCCGCGATGCAGGCGCCTCGGTGTATCATTTGCACCGAGGTGATGCTGTCGCAGGCAAGCCAGCTCCCACACAAGCCGTTTTCCACACAGGCCCGGTTCCCACAGGGAGAACAGTGCTGCTTTTTAGTGCTGCAGGATTTTCTCAAGGAAGTGCTGCGCGCGTTCGGAGCGGGCGCTGATGTCGCCGAAGAACTCCTCTTTCGGGCAGTCTTCGATGATCTTGCCGGCGTCCATGAAGATCACGCGGTCGGCCACTTTGCGCGCGAAGCCCATTTCGTGGGTCACGCACATCATGGTCATGCCTTCGTGGGCCAGTTGCACCATCACGTCGAGCACTTCATTGACCATTTCCGGGTCGAGTGCCGAGGTCGGCTCGTCGAACAGCATGACGATCGGGTCCATGGCCAGGGCGCGGGCGATGGCCACACGCTGTTGCTGACCGCCGGAGAGCTGGCCCGGGTGCTTGTGGGCGTGTGCCGACAGGCCAACGCGTTCAAGCAGTTGCAGACCCTTCTTGGTGGCTTCTTCTTTACTGCGGCCCAGCACCTTGATCTGCGCGATGGTCAGGTTTTCGGTGATGGTCAGGTGCGGGAACAGCTCGAAGTGCTGGAACACCATGCCCACGCGCGAGCGCAGTTTGGGCAGGTTGGTCTTCGGGTCGGCGATGGAGGTGCCGTCGACCACGATGTCGCCCTTCTGGAACGGTTCCAGCGCGTTGACGCACTTGATCAGGGTGGATTTGCCCGAACCCGATGGGCCGCACACCACGATCACTTCGCCTTTTTTGACATCAGTGCTGCAATCGGTCAGCACCTGGAAGTCGCCATACCACTTGTTGATGTTCTTGATAGAGATCATACGGCAAACCTTTTTTGCAGACGCTTGACCAGCAGCGAGGCGGAAAAGCTGATGATGAAGTAGACGACACCGGCGAAGATCAGGAACTCATTGGAGCGGCCGATGATGTCGCCGTTGGAGCGGGCGGAGTTGAGGAAGTCCACCAGGCCCACGGTGTAGACCAGCGAGGTGTCCTGGAACAGGATGATCGACTGTTGCAGCAGCAACGGGGTCATCTTGCGGAACGCCTGGGGCAGGATGATCAGGCGCATGGTCTGGCCATAGGTCATGCCCATCGCCTGGGCTGCGCCCATCTGGCCCTTGGGAATCGACTGCACGCCGGCCCGCACGATTTCACAGAAGTACGCGGCTTCGAACATCATGAAGGCCACGACGCAGGAGGTGAACGCACCGATCGGGGTGTCTTCGCCGGTAATCCAGCGCAACACGAACGGCACCGCCAGGTAGAACCAGGTGATCACCAGCAGCAGCGGGATCGAGCGGAAGTAGTTCACGTAGGCGCCGGCCAGGCGTGACAGCAGTTTGCTGGACGACAGGCGCATCAGCGCCAGGACCGTACCCAGCGCGATGCCGCCGACCACACCCATGACCATCAACTGCAAGGTCATGACCATGCCGTTCCACAGGCCCGGGATGGCGGGGATGATACCGCTGAAATCGAAGTCCATTATTTACCCCCCACGGAGATCAGGCCGGGCACCGCGACTTTCTTCTCGATCACACGCATCAGCAACATCAGGCTCATGTTCAAGGTGAAGTAGATCAACGTGGCCAGGGTGAAGGCTTCAAACAGGTTGGCCGAAAACTCGGCGGTCTGTTTGGTTTGCGCCAGCAGTTCCATCAAACCGATCAAGGACGCCACGGAGGAGTTCTTGAACACGTTGAGGAATTCCGAGGTAAGCGGCGGAATGATGATGCGGTAGGCCTGGGGCAGCAGCACGTTCCAGTAGATCTGCGGCAGCTTGAAGCCCATGGCGCGCGCCGCAGCTTCCTGGCCACGTGGCAGCGCCTGGATGCCGGTACGCACTTGTTCGCACACACGGGCGGCGGTGAACAGGCCCAGGCACACGACAACGCTCAGATAGGCCGAGGTGGTCGGGTTGAGGTCTTGTTTGTACCAGTCCTGCAGGTTCTGCGGCAGCATATCGGGCACCAGGAAGTACCAGATAAACAGCTGCACCAGCAGCGGCACGTTACGAAACAGTTCCACGTAACAGGTCGCGATGCCCGCTATGAGGCGGTTTGGCACGGTGCGCATGACGCCCAGAATGGAGCCAAGCAACAAGGCGATGATCCATGCCACGACAGCGATGGCGATGGTCCAGCCCAAACCGGCGATGTACCAGTCGAGATAAGTCTCGCTGCCCACGCCAGTGGACTTGAAGAACACGCCCCAGTCCCAGTTGTAATTCATTAGGGTCTCCCCTCGAGATCGATCGATGTACAAGCACCTGCTTGGGGAAGATCCTTTCCCGCCTGACGGTGAACGCCAGGCACACGCGATCGGCTCGAAAACCGCCAGGTCGAGTGTTCCACATTAAAGCCAGCAGGTAGTAACAGACGCCTGAGGGAGGGTTGGCTCCCTCAGGACATAAGCTTAGTCAGGTATCAGATTTTTACGTCAGGGGCTGGCTTGTCGCTTGGGTTAGCGATCAGCTCCTTAACCTTTTCGCTCATCGGGAAGTTCAGGTTCAGGCCTTTTGGTGGGATCGGGCTCTCGAACCACTTGCTGTAGATCTTGTTGATCTCGCCGGATTTGTACAGGGCGACGATGGCGTCATCCACGGCTTTCTTGAAGGCCGGGTCGTCTTTACGCACCATGCACGCGTAGGCTTCGAAGGACTGTGGAGTACCGGTGATGACCCAGTCTTTCGGATTTTTGGCCTTGGCTTCTTCGCCGGCCAGCAGAGCGTCGTCCATCATGAACGCAACGGCACGGCCGCTTTCGAGCATCTGGAAGGATTCGCCGTGGTCTTTGGCGGAAATGACGTTCATGCCCATCTGCTTGTCGGCGTTCATCGCTTTGATGATGCGCTCGGACGTGGTGCCGGCGGTGGTCACGACGTTTTTGCCTTTCAGGTCGGCAAAGTCAGCGTAGGACGGCTTGCCATCCTTGTCCTTCTTGACCAGCAGACGGGTGCCGATTTCGAAGATGTTGACGGTGAAATCAACTTGCTGGGCGCGTTCGGCGTTGTTGGTGGTGGAGCCGCACTCAAGGTCCGCCGTGCCGTTCTGGATCAGCGGGATACGAGTCTGCGAAGTCACCAGGTTGTACTTGGCCTTCAGGTCGGGCTTGTTCAGGTCTTTTTTCAGGGCTTCAACCACAGCCAACTGAACGTCGTGGGAGTAGCCCACGGGTTTGCCCGAGCCATCCGCGATGTAGGAAAACGGAATGGAGCTGTCGCGGTGAGCGAGGGTGATGGTGCCGGAGTCGTTGATTTTCTTCAGTGTGCCGGTGAGTTCGGCGGCGAAAACTGGAGTGCTGATCAGAGCAGCAGCGATAGCTGCGCCCAGGATATGGGGAACGATGCGCATCAATACTTCCTCGACATTTGTTTTTTTTATGAAGCCGGCTTAGCGGCTCTCTTTGTACTGCGAATGCCCATGACGGCTCCTAAGGCGCCTCAGGCAATCGTCAGGGAGTGTAGAGCATGAGTCGTGCCATACCGGAAATAAAAGGTTATTTGATTGATTTATAAGGAGATTAACTTTGTGTTACGAGGGATTTATAACGGTTCGGTCCGGCAAACCGAATGGGGTGGGGTGTAGCGTTCGGAAAACCGAATGCTCAGCAAGGTATTCCGAGCGGGGCTTTTGTGGGAGCTGGCTTGTCGAATCGTCGCACCGCTGCGATGCAGGCACCTCGGTCTTTAGTTGAGCCGAGGTGATGCAATCGCAGGCACTGGCAACATAAAAAAGCCCCTGAACCTTGCGGTACAGGGGCTTCTTGTCACTGCCTGCGATCAGGCCGCTTCAATCTTTGCGCGGTTTTGCTCAACCTTGGACAGGTAACGCTGCACGTTGTCCTGCTCTTGCGGTGTAGTGAACAAGCCCAGCTTGGTCCGGCGCCACAGCACGTCCTGCGGTTGCGTCACCCATTCTTCGGCGCACAGGTAATCGACTTCGCGGGTGTACAGGCCGCCACCCAGGTGTTCGCCCAAGTCAGCCAGCGATTGCACACCTTCGAGCAAGCGCCAGGTACGGCTGCCGTATGTGGTAGACCAACGGCGTGCGATCTCGCTGGGCACCCAGTCGAATTTGGCGCGAATCGCTTCGGACAAGGCTTCTGGCGTGGTCATGTTTTCGCCGCCCGGCAGGCTCGCGGTGGCGGTCCAGCTTGGGCGCATCTGCGTGAAAAACGGCGCCAGTTGCGCCATCGCCGACTCGGCCAGCTTGCGGTAGGTGGTTAACTTGCCACCGAACACCGACAGGATCGGCGCTTCACCATTACCGCCAGACAGTGACAGGGTGTAGTCGCGGGTGATGGCCGACGGGTTGTCCGATTCGTCGTTGCACAGCGGGCGCACGCCGGAGTAGGTGTGCACGATGTCGTCGCGGCTCAACTGCTTCTTGAAGTGCGCGTTGACTACTTTGAGCATGTAGTCGGTTTCACCTTCGGTAATCGCAACCTTCGCCGGGTCACCGGTGTACTCACGGTCGGTGGTGCCGATGATGGTCAGGTGGTTCAGGTACGGAATAGTGAAGACGATGCGCTGGTCTTCGTTCTGCAGAATGTGCGCATGCGCACCTTCGTAGAGTTTCGGCACGATCAGGTGGCTGCCCTGGATCAGGCGGATGCCGTAAGGCGAGTCCAGCTTCAGGTCTTCCTTGATGAACTTGGCGACCCACGGGCCGGCGGCGTTCACCAAGGCGCGAGCGCGGATCGAGAACAGGCTGCCATCGGCGCGTTCCATGTTCATTTCCCACATGCCGTTGCTGCGGTGTGCGCTGATGCAACGGGTCTGAGTGTGGATATGTGCGCCTTTTTCGCGGGCGGCCATGGCGTTGAGCACAACCAGGCGTGCGTCATCGACCCAGCAGTCGGAGTATTCGAAGCCTTTGGTGATTTCGCTCTTCAGCGGGCTGTCGGGGCCGAACTTGAGGCTCTTGGACCCGGCGAGTTTTTCGCGCTTGCCCAAGTGGTCGTACAGGAACAGGCCCGCGCGAATCATCCACGCCGGGCGCAGGTGCGGGCGGTGCGGCAATACAAAGCGCATCTGCTTGACGATGTGCGGGGCCTTGGCCAGCAGCACTTCACGTTCGGCCAGCGCCTCGCGTACCAGGCGGAATTCGTAATGTTCGAGGTAACGCAGGCCACCGTGGATCAGCTTGCTGCTGGCCGAAGAGGTGTGGCTGGCCAAGTCGTCCTTTTCGCAAAGGAATACCGACAAACCGCGCCCGGCTGCGTCTGCTGCAATGCCGACGCCATTGATCCCGCCGCCAATTACGGCAACGTCATAGACTTCGGCAAGCGGTGGAGCAGGCAAGGTGGAAGGGTTCATCGGCTGGCCTCGCGATCTTTTCGTCTTTGAATTCGAACATTAATGTTCATTTGCGAAAATGGTAGCTGATAAACGCGCGCACAGCCACCTGACTTCGATTGAAAAAACTCATCGAAGGGCGGGAAAAGGAAGAATTGTGAACATGAGCCTAGGGCCGGCTCGGGATTTGTGGTGTCGGAACTATCGCTATCGCGGGCAAGCCCGGCTCCCACAGTTGAACGAGTGCCTGCATGAGAATGCAGATCAACTGTGGGAGCAACTGTCTTAACCTACCGTCCGTCAGCGCCATTCTGTACCGTCTCGCAGCATGGCATTTAGTCTGATCAGTAGTATCCGCATGCAGGC